>NZ_JBQAEO010000001.1:0-917538 GCF_051915365.1 Bacillus cereus group sp. MYBK79-1
CCTAAAGAAGACGTGAAAGCCCAAGAAGAAGCAAAAGCTAAAGAAGAAGAGATAGCAAGAGAAATAGCAAAAGCTAAAGAAGAAGAGAAAGCAAGAGAAATAGCAAAGGCTAAAGAAGAAGAGAAAGCAAGAGAAATAGCAAAAGCTAAGGAAGAAGAGAAAGCAAGAGAAATAGCAAAAGCTAAGGAAGAAGAGAAAGCAAGAGAAATAGCAAAGGCTAAGGAAGAGGCCAAAGCAAGAGAAATAGCGAAGGCTAAAGAAGAAGCAAAAGTAAAAGAAGAGTCTAAAAATAACATACAGTCTGCTAAACGTGAATTAACGGTAGTAGCGACAGCATATACAGCGGATCCAAGTGAGAATGGTACTTATGGTGGACGTGTTTTAACTGCGATGGGGCATGATTTAACGGCTAATCCGAATATAAGAATTATCGCAGTTGATCCGAAAGTAATCCCATTAGGATCTAAAGTCTGGGTAGAAGGTTATGGAGAAGCTATCGCTGGTGATACGGGAAGTGCTATTAAAGGAAATCGTATTGATGTTTTAATGGGTTCAAAAAGTAAAGCTATGAATTGGGGAAGACAAACTGTTAAAGTTAAAATTCTTTAATAAATATAGTTATATAGAAATAAGTCAGTTCTCTTTATTGAGACTGGCTTTTATTTTTGAGTGAATATGATTGATTGAAAGACTATGTACTTTCACTCGTAATAGTGTAATTAAGTTTAAAGTATAGGTGTATTCTAGTGTTAGTTTTATTTATAATGAAGTGGATTAGATTTATTTAAAGCGAGGATAGAATATGACAACAGAATTATATGGCGCACATTGCAATGAGTTGAAAGGGTATAGAGTAATTGAGGGGAAAGATTCCTATAATCATTACTTTGGTGGTGAAGATTGCAATTTGCCAGTATGTAAGTTATGTAGTGAGAAGATGCATCAAATTCTCTGTTTTGATTTAAAAGATGGGAGACTTGCTGAACTTAAAAGTAATGAAATGAATATTTTACCATTTGTTTCATGTTTGAACTGCGCGATGGTGTGGGAACCGCAATATTTTCAGTTAAGTGATGGAGGTAAAACAGTTCAAATCATACAGCAGCAAAATACAGAAGAATGGATAATGGAAGAGGGATATAAGCTACCAGTTCCCCTCCCAAAAATAAATGTAAGGCTTATAAATATGAAAAATGAAGATATACCTTCTGATGAAGATAGTTACTGGGAAGCTTTCGACTTATTCGGTTCTGAATATGTATGTAGATTATTAGGGGCACCATTATATGATGATCTTCCAGAGAATTTGGCGTGTCCAACTTGTTCTAAAGAGATGAAGTATGTTGCTACAATTACACAAGATATCGAGGAACGCGGGCTGATTTCAGTAGTTGATTTCCAGTTTGGGGAAATGAATATATACTATTATTTATGTAAAGATTGTTCAATTATAAAAACTGAAATACAAAGTACATAATAAGACTAACATATTATGTTAGTCTTATTTTTTGATCGCAACATTAGTAAGAATCGCATCAAATATATCTTTTTGCGTGAAGTTATCTGTAAAAATAGTTTCTCTAGTAACTTCAATCGTATCGTGCGGATTATACCATTTTTGTAGGGAATCCTCACCAAATTCATGTCGTTTGTCCCTTGTATTATGTCGTCGAATCGTTTCTTTTAATGATAAATCAAAGTAATATGTATAGGCGTTTCCTTCAAAAAAATGTATTAATTCTTTCAACATTTCACCGTATCTTCGACTGTTTAAAATACCTTCTAAAATAACAAACTCACATTTTCCTTTTCCGTACTTTGTAATTTCAAATAGTAAATCATGCGATAAATTACCCATCGTATCGTGTACTCTAAGCATATCTCTACGTACAAGATCCTGTGAAATTAAAAGTGTACCTTGTCCGAAATGTTCTTGTAGTTGCTTTGCAATTGTTGTTTTACCACTTGCGGAGTTTCCTCTAAGAATGATTAAAGTTGATTTAAGTATAGGATTAGACATAATGTATTCCCCCAGTGTGAATGAGTATATAGAAAATTTTAACAAATAAAGTGTGGGAAGTGTATAATTAATAGGATGGAAATAAAAAGGTGGGAGTTAGATGGAACATAAATTAAGTAAGGTGCAGCCGATTTGGAAACGGACATGGTTTCGCTATCTAGGAGTATTTATAATTGTTCAATTGCTGTTTATTATTTGTGAGGTTACTGGATGGGCACCAAACTTTAAGCCTAGTGGGGAATTTTTAAATAGAATTTTACATTCTCAATTTTTCACGGAATGGTTCACTCCATATGAAATCCCTCATTTTAATTTGTTTACTGCTCTTTTTGCGGTTACATTGTTACCATACGCGCTATTAGGTGTAATGAAAGATTTCACAACAAGGAAAAATATAAATAATTAAAAAGAGGTATTCTATGTTATTTCAAAAAGATAACGTATCGGTACGGTACGTAAAAGAAGAGGATGCACAGATCATTTCAAAATGGTTAACTGACCCAGAAGTCTTACGGTATTACGAAGGGCGAGATAATCCGCAATCTGTAGAAATGGTACTGGATCATTTTATACATAATCCAAATAGTCATGAAAAAAGATGCTTAATAGAGTTTGATGACGTGCCAATTGGTTATATTCAAATGTATCCAGTTGATTCTGAGTGGAAAACATTATATGGCTATGAAGAATCACAACATGTATGGGGAATGGATCAATTTATCGGAGAACCGAATTATTGGGGAAAAGGAATTGGAACGAAACTCGTTCAGGAAGCAATTACATATATTATGGAGAACACGGGAGCAGAAGCAATCGCAATGGACCCGAAAGTAAATAATGAACGCGCGTTAAAATGTTATGAAAAATGCGGATTTAAAAAGGTGAAGATTTTAAAAGAACATGAGCTACATGAGGGGAAATTAGAAGATTGTTGGATGATGGAGTACAAACAAAGGGAGCTGCGCGAAATGAAAAAAGCATTAATAGTAATTGATGTGCAAGCAGGTATGTATACAGCAGGAATGCCAGTACATAACGGGGAAAAGTTTTTAGAAATATTGCAAGAACTAATTAGGGAATGTCGTTCAAATGATATTCCAGTTATTTATGTACAACATAACGGGCCGAAAGATCATCCGTTAGAAAAAGGTACAGAGGGATGGAAAGTACATGAGGCGATTGCTCCGCAAGAAGGGGACAGCATTTTTGAAAAGACGACGCCAGATTCATTCCATAAGACGAACTTAAACGAAGTGCTACAAGAAAAAGGGATTGAACACGTTATTATTTCAGGAATGCAAACAGAGTACTGTGTGGATACGACAACGCGAAGAGCGTTTAGTGAAGGGTATAAAGTAACGTTAGTAAGTGATGCACATAGTACGTTTGACACAGAAGTGTTACGTGCTGAAGACATTGTTAAGCATCATAATGTAGTGTTTGGAGCGTTTGCTGATGTTGTTATGTTAAAAAATTTGAAAGTGACTGCCTCTAAATAAGAGGCAGCTTTTTAGTATAAGAAATAGTGTCGGTAGATCAATATTTTGAAATAATCGTTCATATAATTTCACGTACCAAAATGAAAGCGTAAAAAGGAGCACCACATAATTAAAAAGGGTGCTCCTACATCAAAATGTTACTTCTTCTTATCTTTATCCAATATATTTTGTTCTTCAGCAAATTCCGTACCATATGCAAATCGGCGATTAATATGAATGTTATCATTGTTGTGCCTTGTGTGTGAGTTAGAGAAGCGATGAACGATTACTTCAGATAATGTAAAGACAATGGCAGAAAGGATGCTACCCCATGCAATTTGCATATAATTGTCTAATAAAATATTACCGAAAATCCATACGCTTAAATACGTTAGTAAGAAATCCGACATAATGGCACCAGTATTGCCTATTCGGTTTAATATGATTTTATCAACGAACATATAGGATACGATTGTAACAAAAAGACTGAATGAAATAATTTGGACGAACGTTGCAGGGAAAAATAAAGCGAGTCCAATACTAAATGCGATAACGCACGATATAAACTTGATAAGTACTACAGTAAAATCATTCAATATTTACACCTCCGATTTATACATAGTTTTGCAATAAATTCAGGAGTTCATACATTATTACGGATTTATTTACATAAAACTTTTTCATGTTTAAATTGTAGTCTAAATATTATAAAAATAAAGAAAAAATGTTATAGTAAAATGAGAGTATATGACATTTTTAGGTAAGGGGGAATCCTAGGTGTGGATTACTTCAGAAGTAGAAATTCCAGATGAGTTAATCGATCATCTTGAACAAGGAAAGTTAGTACTATTTGTTGGAGCGGGAGTTTCTATGAAAGGGAAATCAAACTTACCGAATTTTGATGATCTAGTTGACGAAATTGCGAAAACCTTATATGTAGAAACGCGTGAAATAACAGAACCTCATGATTATTATCTTGGTAAAATTGCGAAAACAAAAGATGTACATCAAGTTGCAAGAGGTTTAGTTCATACTGAAAAGTCAAAGCCGAATCCGCTTCATTATGCGATTCCAAGGTTGTTTCCTTTAGATACGGAAGTCCGCATTGTAACGACAAATTTTGATCGACATTTTACAACTGCGATGAAAGAAATGAATAGAGAATTAAACGTATATTATGCACCTGCGTTACCTACAGGTAGAGCGTTTAAGGGACTCGCTTACATACATGGCAATATAGAACAAGAGAAAGAAGCATTAATTTTAACAGATGGTGATTTTGGAAGGGCTTACTTGACGGAAGGATGGGCAAGAAGATTTTTAGTTGATTTATTCTCGAATTATACCGTTTTATTCGTTGGATATAGCCATAATGACCCGGTAATGAAATATTTAGCGACTGGTTTACCACCAAGTACAAGGCGTTTTGCCTTTGTTGCACAAGGGGAAAATACGTACCACTGGGAGCATTTAGGAATACGACCGATTGTGTATCCGAATAAAGGAAATAATCATCAATCTCTCGTTAAAGCAGTGAAGCGATGGGCGGAATTAATGGGCGATAATTATATTACAAAACGAATGCGAATTCGTGACATAGTAACAGTTCCGCCGTCAGTAGAGCAGGAACAATTATCATACATAAAACAATCCATAAAAAAAATTGAAACAGTCCGTTACTTTGTTGAATTTGCTCATGATTATGAATGGGTGGAATGGCTTGAAGCAGAAGGGAAATTACAAAATTTATTTTTAGTTACATCAAACGATAATGAAGTAGATGAACTACTTGCGGAATGGTTAGTGGAACAATTTCTTTTTAGTCATCAAAAAGAATTATTTCAATTAATTTTTAAAAATCATTCTAAACTATCTCCGTTATTATGGAGAACAATTTGTAGCTACCTAAGCGAAACGAAAATTAAAATGAACCCGTTATTGTTTGCAAGATGGACACTTCTTTTATTAGAAACAGCTGAAAAAGATAGTAAATCAATTGAAAAAATTTCTTATTTACTGCAAAAATGTTCTTTTCCTGAGCATAAAGAAATTGCTTTATTATTACTAACGTTTATTTTGGATGGAAAGCTTAAGTTGAAGCGGGAGAGAAAATGGGGAAATGATACGCAAGAATCAATAGAACTTGAGGAATCGAGTCGATTACCAGTGTCTACATTTTCTTATGTGGAGCAAATTTGGAATGAGAAGATGAAACCGCATATTTCCTATTACGCCGTACCAATTATGATGATGGGAATAGAGAAGATGCGAATGTTATCACTAAGACAAACGGCATTGAAAAAAAAGGATAAAGAAAATGTAGAAAAAGAGTTTCAGCAAAATGATCTTACATTTTTAATTCAAATTGTAAAAGAGTGTTTAGCTTATTTATGTGAAAACAATGAGAAAAAAGCAAATTATTATATTACAGAAATGATAGAAGCAAACAGCATACTACAACATCGAATTGCAATTGATGCGATGAATAAAAATATATTCTTTAGCGCTGATGACAAAGTGAAATGGTTGTTACAGGAAGGACTTCTTTTAGATGTCACGTATAAACACGAAGTTTTTCAACTTATAAAAAATCATTTCGCATCTTCTTTAGAAAAAACAAAGGAAGAAGTCATTCAAATTGTACTGAAAGACCTTGCAGAGGAGAGGGCATTTGATGTTTGCTTAGTATTAGATTTATTATTCACTTGTGATCCAAATAGTCCATCTACAGCAAAAGGTTATGAGCTAATGAAGCAAAAGCATCCTCACTTTCATTCTGAGCGATACAGTGTACAAAAGAAAGAAATCACAGAACAAAGTATTACTTGTAATGTAACTGCTGATGGATTATTACAGCTGAAAGACGATGAAATTATGAAGCAAGTTCGCCAATTTTCTCAAGACGGTGTTTTTGAACAACGTCATTTTTTAGAGATGTTATCGAAAGCGTGTAAATTGAATACAGAATGGAGCATTTCATTTGCCTATCAATTAGTTGGTATGCATGAAATAAGTAATGAAGTATGGTTTGTTTGTATTAGAGAGTGGCGAAATAACCGAGGATTGACAAATGAACAAATCCAAAAAGTTATACCGCTATTGCAGAAATTTGTTAGAAATACTGATTTTCATTGGTTAATTAGTAGCTTTCTATATGAAATTAGTAATCGATTAGAAGAGTTAGAGGAAAATAGTATACGCAATGTGAAACGGTTTGCTTTTTCGGTATTCCCTCAAGTAATGAAAAGCGGTACAAATTTTAAGCTTGGAAAACAAGATTTTTACAATGAATCGATCCAGCATCCTGTTGGGAAAATGACAGCTGTATTATTAAAACTGTTATCATATGATCATTTATACGATCGTAATGTGTATGAATATTTATTTTTATTTGAAGAACAAGTAAGAATTAGTACAGAACGGACAAATTTTATGTTAGCGCGTTTAGTAGCTGATATTACATTTCTTTATCATATTGAGAAGCAATGGTGCCGAAAATATTTATTACCGTACTTAGATTTAAAGAAGGAAAATGAGATTACGAAATATGCATGGGCAGGCTTATGTTACACGCAAATCAATTTACCTTTATTTACAGAGATGAAGCGATTTATTAAGTATGCGGTAGAACATTTGGAAGTATTACATCCGCATACGAGGGAAGCTTTCTTGAAATGGCTTAGTTTTGTATTTATTAAATGTGTACTGTATTGGGAGCAAAAAACAGATTGGTTATACCCGTTACTTATACAAGAAAATGAAGAAAATAAAATTAAATTTATGCAGTTTTTATGCTATTACGTCAAAACGTTAAGTGCAAAAGAACAACAAAAATTTTGGGCATCTTGGCTCAGTATATTTTTGCGAGAACGACCGAAAATGGGGGAAATCACAGCTAGAGAATATGTAATGATTATACGTATTATTTTATTTATGGGTGAAATAGTAGAAAGAGGATTATCGATAATATGTAAATCATTTTCGGATGTAGGTGGGAAAGGGAATCAAACGGAGTTAAAACAGTTGTTTAATGAAATACTTGCAAAGACAGAAAGTATAAAGATGTATAAAGAATTGTATGCAAATGTATTTTTTATCTTACTACAAACGCTTCAGGAAGCCGATTTACTTGAAACTGAAATCATTCAAATAAAAGAAATATTAATCCAGTATGGAGTAGACAAATATGTATTAAATGCAATAGATAATGAGGTAATTCGCATCGGAATTGTTATGGAGAATTTACAAGAAGAAATGTAGGGCGAAAGTGGAATTTTAAAAAATAAATAAAAAGTTGTTGACAGTGTTTTGAAAAGCGTTCTATAATACGAATCATACTTATTCAATTTCAAAAACATTTGAATAAACAAAGTGCAATGAAGAGATCACAGTAGTGGTTAGTCTTACTGTAACAGAGAGCTGGTGGTTGGTGTGAACCAGTACAGGGATAATCATGAATTACAGTCTTGGAGCATCTTTTTCGTAGTAAAGATAGTTTCGTCTTTATGAAGAAAAAGCGGTCAATTGATCGTTAACAGTGAAGAGAGGTAGACGGAAAGTTAGTCTACAACTAGGGTGGTACCGCGATAAATATCGTCCCTACTGATTTATTCAGTAGGGACTTTTTGTATTTTAGTGGCCCAACTTGAAAATTAAATATACATGCGTTGAAAGGAAAAGCAGTAGTTGTTGTTTCCCTGTAACAGAGAGCTGGTGGTTGGTGCGAACCAGTACAAAAACAAGAGCGAATTACAGTCCTAGAGCATCTTTTTCGTAGTAAAGATAGTATTGTCTTTATGAAGGGAAAGACGGTCAGATGATCGTTAACAATGAAGAGAGGTAGACGAAAGAAGTCTACAACTAGGGTGGTACCGCGATAAATATCGTCCCTACTGATTGAATCAGTAGGGATTTTTTGTACAAAAAAGTGGGTTTTTATTTCTTTGATAGTGTCCTTATAGTAAGTATTTGTTTAAAATAAGAAGAGGTATCGATTCCACTTAAAATTTGTATAATTTATCAGTTCAGAAAATAGAGAATCTTTCATTCTCTTACTATACTTTTAAAACATTAGAGGAGGATTTCCAAATGGCAAATCATGAATTAGATCAATTACGTAAACAGGTAGATGAAATTAACTTACAACTATTACACTTATTAAATAAACGCGGTGAAATCGTTCAAAAAATTGGGGAACAAAAGCAAGTACAAGGTACGAAACGTTTTGATCCAGTACGTGAGCGTGAAGTGCTTGATATGATTGCAGAGCATAACGAAGGACCATTCGAAACGTCAACAGTTCAACACATTTTCAAAACAATCTTCAAAGCTAGCTTAGAATTACAAGAAGATGATAACCGTAAAGCATTACTAGTATCACGTAAAAAGAAACAAGAAAACACAATCGTTAATGTAAAAGGTGAATTGATTGGAAACGGAACACAAACATTCATCATGGGACCTTGTGCGGTAGAAAGCTTAGAGCAAGTTCGCCAAGTAGGGCAAGCGATGAAAGACCAAGGTCTAAAATTAATGCGCGGTGGTGCTTTCAAACCGAGAACATCTCCATACGATTTCCAAGGTTTAGGAGTAGAAGGATTACAAATTTTACGCCAAGTAGCAGATGAGTTCGACTTAGCGATCATTAGTGAAATCTTAAATCCGAACGATGTTGAAATGGCGCTAGACTACGTTGATGTCATTCAAGTTGGCGCACGTAACATGCAAAACTTCGATTTATTACGAGCTGTAGGTAAAGTTAACAAGCCAGTATTACTAAAACGTGGATTAGCAGCAACAATTGATGAGTTCATTAACGCGGCTGAATACATCATTGCACAAGGTAACGACCAAATTATTCTATGTGAGCGTGGTATCCGCACATACGAAAGAGCGACACGTAACACATTAGACATTTCAGCAGTACCGATTTTAAAGAAAGAAACACATTTACCAGTAATCGTTGACGTAACGCATTCAACTGGACGTAGAGACTTATTATTACCAACAGCGAAAGCAGCACTTGCAATTGGCGCAGATGCAGTAATGGCTGAAGTACATCCAGACCCAGCTGTTGCATTATCAGATTCTGCACAACAAATGGATATTCCAGAATTCCATAGATTCATGGATGAGTTAAAAGGTTTCAAAAATAAATTATCTTAATTCCATATCATATATGCGCTGAAGAGGAAACAGTAGTGCTTATCTCCCTGTTAAAGAGAGCTGATGGTCGGTGTGAATCAGTACAAAGGTAAGCATGAATTACAGCCTTGGAGCATCTTTTCCGCCAACTTTTGGAGGGAAGACGGTCTAACGATCGTTAAAGAAGAAGAGAGGTAGACGATAGTTGTCTACAACTAGGGTGGTACCGCGATAAATATCGTCCCTACTGAGCGCTCAGTAGGGACTTTTTTGTACAAAAAAATAGTAAAGGGGCAAGAGAAATGAGATACATTACAGCTGGAGAATCACATGGACCGCAGTTAACAGTAATTTTAGAAGGTGTACCAGCAGGTTTAACATTAACAGCGGAACATATTAATAAAGAATTATTAAGAAGACAAAAAGGGCACGGACGCGGAAGACGTATGCAAATAGAAACGGATACAGTTGAAATTGTAAGTGGTGTTCGTCATGGGATGACACTTGGCTCACCAATAACGTTAATCGTTAAAAATGATGATTTCAAACATTGGACGAAAGTAATGGGTGCAGAGCCAATTTCGGAAAAAGAAAGTAAAGATATGAAACGTACAATTACAAAACCACGCCCAGGACATGCGGATTTAAACGGCGCAATTAAATACGGACATCGTGATATAAGAAACGTACTAGAGCGCTCATCTGCAAGAGAAACGACAGTTCGTGTAGCCGCTGGTGCAGTTGCAAAACAAGTTTTAAAAGAATTAGGCGTGGAAATTGCAGGGCATGTACTCGAAATTGGTGGAGTAAAAGCAACACATATTTCAAACTTATCAATTGAAGAAATTCAAACAATTACTGAAAACTCACCAGTTCGATGTTTAGATAAAGAAGTAGAACAAGAAATGATGGATGCGATTGATAACGCAAAAAGTAGCGGAGATTCAATCGGCGGTATTGTTGAAGTGATTGCAGAAGGCATGCCGATTGGCATTGGTAGTTACGTTCATTACGATCGTAAATTAGATGCAAAACTTGCTGGTGCGATTATGAGTATTAATGCATTTAAAGGTGCTGAAATTGGCGTTGGTTTTGAAGCGGCAAGACAGCCAGGAAGTAAAGTGCACGATGAAATTTTATGGGATGAAGAAAATGGATACACGAGAAAAACGAATAATGCAGGCGGTTTAGAAGGCGGTATGACAACAGGAATGCCAATTGTCGTACGAGGTGTTATGAAACCAATACCTACATTATACAAACCGTTAGCAAGTGTTGACATTGATACGAAAGAAGCATTCCAAGCGAGTATTGAAAGATCTGATAGTTGTGCAGTACCAGCAGCAGGTGTAGTAGCTGAATCTGTTGTAGCATGGGAACTTGCACATGCACTAGTCGAACAATTCGGAAAAGATCGTATGGATTTAATTCAGCAAAACATTACGCAACATAACAAATACGCAAAAGAATTTTAATAAAAGGTGGTTTTAACATGCAAGTAAAAGATCAACTATCATCATTACAACCATATAAACCAGGTAAATCACCTGAACAAATGAAAGAAGTGTACGGAGATCATTCATTTGTGAAATTAGCATCAAATGAAAATCCATTCGGTTGTTCCCCACGTGTTTTAGATGAGTTGCAAAAAACGTGGTTGGAACATGCTTTATATCCTGACGGAGGTGCTACAACGCTTCGTCAAACAATTGCAAATAAGTTACATGTACAAATGGAACAAGTACTTTGCGGTAGTGGATTAGATGAAGTTATTCAAATCATAAGTCGTGCAGTACTAGAAGCAGGAGATAACATCGTAACGGCAGGTGCAACATTCCCGCAGTACCGTCATCATGCAATTATTGAAGGTTGTGAAGTGAAAGAAATACCTTTAAATAACGGTGTATACGATTTAGACGAAATTTCGTCAGCGGTAAATAATAATACGAAAATCGTATGGATTTGTAATCCGAACAACCCGACAGGCACATATGTGAATGAGCAAAAATTGACTCAATTTATTGAAGGTATTAGTGAAAATACGTTAATTGTCATTGATGAAGCGTACTATGAATACGTAACAGCAAAAGATTTCCCGGAGACATTACCGCTTTTAGAAAAACATAAAAATATTCTTGTACTTAGAACGTTTTCTAAAGCATACGGATTAGCTTCTTTCCGCGTTGGATATGCGATTGGACAGGAAGAGCTAATCGAGAAATTAAATGTCGTACGTTTGCCATTTAACGTATCTTCATTAGCGCAAAAAGCAGCGACAATTGCTTTTGGTGATGATGAGTTTATTGAAGAAATAGTTCGTGTGAATACAGAGGGATTACAACAATACGAGAGCTTTTGTAAGGAAAATGAAATTCCATTTTATCCATCGCAAACCAATTTCATCTTCTTGCCAGTTGAGAATGCTGGGGAGATTTATGAAGCTTGTGCACACGCAGGATTTATTATTCGTCCGTTCCCAAATGGTGTCCGTATTACAGTCGGAACAAGGGAGCAAAATGAAGGAGTGATTTCAGTGTTACAACAACACTTTGAAAATAAAAAAAGAAAGTCTCGAGATGAGGCAAATGTGTAAAAAGGTAGTTTTAATTGGAACTGGTTTAATAGGAGGCTCTCTTGCATTAGCAATTAAGAAAGAGCACGATGTAACGATAACAGGTTATGATATATTTCAAGAACAAGTAGAGCGTGCAAAAGAGTTGCACGTAGTAGACGAAGTAGCGGTAGATTTACAGCGTGCATGTGAAGAGGCGCATTTAATTGTTTTTGCTTCTCCAGTTGAAGAAACGAAGAAGTTATTACACAAATTAGCGTCATTTCGTTTACGAGAAGATGTGATTGTAACCGATGTTGGGAGTACAAAAGGGACGATTATGAATGAAGCGGAAGCTTTATTTTCAAAGGAAGTTTCTTTCATTGGTGGACATCCGATGGCAGGTTCTCATAAAACGGGAGTTGAAAGTGCAAAAGCACATTTATTTGAAAATGCATTTTATATTTTAACGCCGATGAATCATGTACCAAATGAACATGTGGAAGAACTTAAAGTATGGTTACAAGGAACAGGATCTCATTTTCTCGTTTTAAATACGGAGGAACATGATTATGTAACAGGGATTGTTAGTCATTTTCCACATCTAATCGCAGCTGGATTAGTAAAGCAAGTAGAGAAACATGCAGGAGATAATCCGCTTATTCATCAACTAGCTGCCGGAGGGTTTAAAGACATTACACGTATTGCATCTAGTAGTCCAAAAATGTGGAGTGATATTGTTAAGCAAAATCGCGAGCATTTAATGGTATTATTAAAAGAGTGGATCTCTGAAATGGAAGATTTATATGATACAGTTTCTACCGGAGATGCAGGCGAGATTCAAAATTATTTTGCAGATGCGAAAGAATATCGTGACTCTTTACCAGTACGAAAGAGAGGGGCAATTCCTGCCTATCACGACTTATACGTCGATGTTTTAGATAAAGTAGGGGCATTGGCTCATATTACGAGTATTTTGGCGCGAGAAGAAATTAGTATTACGAACTTGCAAATATTAGAAGCACGTGAAGGATTGCTTGGGGTATTACGTATTAGCTTCCAAAGAGAAGAAGATCGTATGAAAGCAAAGCTAGCGCTTGGAGAAGAAAAATACCAAACTTATGAAACAATTTAAATGAGAAGGTGAAAACGTGAAGGAAAGAACGATACAACCTGTTAATAACGGATTAAATGGTATTATTACAATTCCAGGAGATAAATCCATTTCACACCGCGCTGTCATGTTCGGCGCAATTGCAGAAGGAAAAACAACAATTAAAGGTTTCTTGCCCGGTGCAGACTGTTTAAGTACAATTTCTTGCTTTAAAGAAATGGGAGTAGAAATCGTGCAAAACGGTGATGAAGTCACTGTACTTGGTAAAGGATTAGAAGGCTTACAGGAACCGAAAGCTGTATTAGATGTTGGTAATTCTGGTACAACAATACGTTTAATGTCAGGGATTTTGGCAAATACACCATTTTTCTCTTGCGTACAAGGTGATGCATCTATCGCAAAAAGACCGATGAAACGTGTTACAAATCCATTAAAACAGATGGGCGCAAACATTGATGGCCGCGAAGAAGGAACGTTTACACCGCTAACAATACGTGGTGGAGATTTAAAAGCAATTGAATACACGTCGCCTGTAGCAAGTGCACAAGTAAAATCAGCTATTTTACTTGCAGGGCTTCGTGCAGAAGGTGTAACAGCTATTACAGAACCACATATTTCACGCGACCATACGGAAAGAATGCTTGAAGCATTTGGCGTTAAAGTAACTCGCGAGGGAAAAACAGTAAAACTTGCAGGTGGACAAAAGTTAACAGCAACAGACGTTCAAGTGCCAGGTGACGTATCATCAGCTGCATTTTTCCTAGTAGCGGGTGCAATCATTCCAAATAGTAAACTAGTATTACAAAATGTAGGGATGAATCCAACTCGTACAGGTATTATTGATGTTTTAGAGAAAATGGGTGCTACGTTCACTGAAGAGCCAATTAACGAAGGAGCATCAGAACCAGCTGCAAACATTACGATTGAAACATCTTCATTAAAAGGAATCGAAATTGGCGGAGATATTATCCCAAGATTAATTGATGAAATTCCTGTTATCGCCTTAGCGGCAACGCAAGCAGAAGGGATTACAGTTATTAAAGACGCACACGAGTTAAAAGTAAAAGAAACGAACCGTATTGATACAGTTGTTGCGGAGTTAACGAAACTCGGAGCTCGCATAGAAGCAACTGATGACGGTATGATTATTTACGGAAAATCAGCACTAAAAGGTAATACAGTAAATAGTTACGGTGATCACCGCATCGGAATGATGCTTGCGATCGCCGGGTGTATCGCAGAAGGAAAAACAACAATTGAAGACGCAGAAGCAGTAGGCGTATCATATCCTACATTCTTCGAAGAACTTCAAAAGTTAGCTAAATAAAGTAATGAGAAGCAGATACGGGATCAATGTATCTGCTTTTTTTTATATTGGATTCGTGTCGTTAAGTCGATATAATTTCATTCACCGAACTGTAAAATTGAGAATTATGGTACAATTCAAACAAGGAATGGAGGAGAAATATATGAACGTTTTAAGATTAAAAGAAGATAAATTTAGAGAAGCATTGCGCCTATCAGAATACGCTTTTCAATATAAAGTTGATGAGGAGCGATTGCAGCAACAACTTACAAAAATGAAAGAAAGTCATGAAATATACGGTATTATGGAAGGGGAAGATTTAGCAGCAAAACTGCATCTTATTCCGTTTCATATATACATAGGCAAAGAGAAATTTAAAATGGGAGGCGTTGCAGGGGTAGCGACGTATCCAGAGTATAGAAGAAGCGGGTACGTGAAAGAGTTGCTTCAACATTCACTTCAAACGATGAAAAAAGACGGATATACAGTATCGATGCTACATCCATTTGCTGTTTCATTTTACCGTAAATACGGCTGGGAACTTTGTGCGAATCTCCTTGTATGTCATATGACAAAGAGTGATTTAGTTATGAAAAAACAAGTGAATGGTACTGTGAAACGTTACAATAAAGAAAATCATCCAGAAGAAGTTGAGAAAATTTATGAAACATTTGCAGAACGTTTTTCCGGTATGCTAGTTCGCGGTGAAAAATGGTGGTTCCAGGCTGTATATGATGATTTAACATTAGCGATTTATTACGATAAAAATAAAACGGCAGCTGGCTACATGCTATATAAAATAGAAAACTATAAAATGACAGTAGAAGAATTTGTTCCACTGCATAATGAAGCGCGAAATGGCCTGTGGAACTTTATTTGCCAGCATGATTCTATGATTAAAGAACTTGAAATGACTGTAAGTGAAAACGAACCGTTATTATATACACTGCAAGAGCCACGCTTGAAGGCAGAAATAAAGCCATATTTTATGGGCAGAATTGTAGATGTGGAGCAGTTCTTAAAACAATATGAGTTGAATTGGAACAATGTACAGCAAGAAGTAATTTTACATATTACAGATTCATTTGCACCATGGAATAACGTAACAGTGAGACTTGCAAATCATGAAATAATAATTATAGAAGAAATAAAGGATAAAGGAATTAGGCTAGATATAAATGCATTATCTACAATAATGTTTGGATACAAACGTCCGTTACAACTTAATGAAATAGAATTAATTAGCGGAAGTGAAGAGGAAATACGAGCGTTGGAGAATATAGTTCCGGTACGTAAAGCATTTATTTATGATTTCTTTTAAGTTTTAAATAGGAAATTGGGCCGTCCCAAACAAAATTTTGGGACGGCTTCAAATTATACTGTCAGTTTTTGTCGGTAAGTCGATTTATCTTGAAAATCGCTGATATAATTTTCTTACAAACAAGGGATTAAAACCGAAGCGATACTGGTCACGCACTTGACTTTTAATCGATGTAATTTATAATTAAAAACGGAATGAATTTTCATTCCTGAAAATAGAGGTGGAAAAAATGGCTAAAAATAAACAAGAGGATATTTTTGATGCTGCGATGCAACTTTTCGCAGAGCGTGGTTACGATGGTACGACAATTCCAATGATCGCTGAAAAAGCAAAGGTCGGTGCGGGTACTATTTATCGCTACTTTGAAAATAAAGAGGCGCTTGTTAACTCATTATTTTCAAAAAGTATGTTAGAGCTTTCTGAAATGATAAAAACGGATTTTCCTGTTGAAGCAAATATTCGTGAACAGTTTAGTCATACGTACAACCGTTTATTTGAATTTGCGAGAAACAATGTGGACGCTTTTTTATTTACAAATTCTCACTGCGATAGTTATTTTCTTGACGAACAGAGTAAGAAAATATTTGACGATTTTATAGGCTTCTTTATGAATATTATTGAAGATGGAATCGCAAAAGGTTTTCTTCGTCCATTGCCTCCAGTTGCTTTAATTATTATTGTATATCAACCGCTAGAAAAACTAACGAAGGTAATTGCAACAGGGCAATTAGAATACTCAAAAGAATTAGTAAAAGAATTGGAAGAAAGTTCTTGGAACGCTATTAGAATCATTTGATTCTATAGCTAATAAGTATAGGAATGAATATTCATTCCTAAATATATTTAAAACATGAGAGTAGGAGAGGATATTTGTGTAACAATAGGAATGAACATTCATTCCGGAAAAGGTAGTTTAATAAAGTTTAAAAAATAATGTAATAGAATGATAGGAATGAACGTTCATTCCTAAAAAGTATTTTTAAAGGGATAGGAATGAATATTCATTCCCCTTTAATTTTCAAAACAGGAGATGATTAAAATGAGTAAGCTAAAAAATTGGAGAAGTTTATCTTTTCTATTATGGATAGTTATTACTATTACAATGATCGTAACGATGCCTAATATGGATAAATTAGTGAAAGAAAAAGGGCATATTACGATTCCTAATACAGAGCAAAGTAGTATTGCTGACAAAATGATAAAAGAGATGGATAAAGGCGGGACAGAAAAATATGAAGTTATAGCTGTTTTTAATAGTGGAAGTAAAGCAGCTTTAACATCTGAACAAAAAGATGAAATAATAAAAACAATCAAGGCTTTACAAAATGAAAAAGAGCAATTAGGAATTAAGGAAGTTGTTTCACATTTAGATAATAAAGATTTGGAAAAACAGTTGATATCTAAAGACAATACGACTATTTTAACGCAAATCTCAGTAGATAAAAAAAATGGTGAAATATCAAAAGTTGCAAATGATCTTCATAAAAAAGTGCAAACGAAGGGTGTTAAAACGTACTTAACAGGAAGTGATTTAATAGCGGGTGATTTCCTTACATCCTCTCAAGAGGGAGTGAAAAAGACAGAAGTTATTTCTATCATTTTCATTTTAGTTGTATTAATCATTGTATTTCGTTCACCAATTGTTCCAATCGTTTCTCTTCTTACAGTTGGTGTATCCTATTTAGTTTCAATGGGGATTATCGCCCATTTAGTTGATCGATTTAATTTTCCGTTTTCCAACTTTACACAAGTGTTTGTAGTTGTTGTCCTGTTTGGAGTTGGAACAGACTATAACATTTTATTATATACAAGATTTAAAGAAGAATTAAGTAAACAAGAAAATGCATTTTTGGCTACGAAAGAAACGTTTAAATCAGCAGGAAAAACCGTTTTATATAGCGGAATAGCAGTACTAATCGGTTTTGCATCTCTCGCTTTAGCAAGTTTTAAACTGTATCAATCTACTTCAGCCGTAGCAATTGGTGTCGCAGTATTGTTACTTGTATTAACTACATTAAATCCATTTTTTATGGTGCTTTTAGGAAAAGGGATGTTTTATCCAGTTAAAACATTTAAAGGTCATGAGGATAGTCGCTTATGGGGATTTCTTGCGAAAAACTCAGTAGCAAGACCATTTGTCGCTTTAATCATTGTATTTGTGATATCGATTCCTTTCGTAATGAAATACTCTAACACACTGAATTACAATGATTTATTTGAAGTAGATAATAAATATGAATCCAAAATGGGGATTAACGTAATAGAAGATCATTTCCCACCTGGTTTTTCTTCGCCAAGTACGTTAGTTATTCAATCGGATAACAAATTAGACGAGTCGAGTTCGCTGCAAACTTTAGATGAACTAACAGATAAGATTTTGAAAGTGAAAGGTGTTTCAGAAGTATATTCACCGACGCGTCCAACTGGTGAAAGGATAAAAGAACTATATATAAATAAACAAGCTGGAGAACTAAATACAGGTTTAGGAGATGCTAATGGTGGTATTAAGGAAATTAATGATGGGTTAACTACTGCGAAAGATAAAATGGGTAGTAAAGACTCAAATAGTCTTGCAAACGTTCAAAAGTTAATTGATGGAACAACGGAAGCGGAAAATGGTGTAACAGCATTAGGAACAGCTTTAAATCAACTTTCAAATGGTATAAATGACGGAGCACAAGGTGCGCAGCAAATTGAGAGTGGGTTAACTTCAGTAAATGAAAATATTAGTGTATTATCTAATGCAACTTCACAACTTCATGCTGGCTATGCGCAGTTAGAAAAAGGATTAAGTTCTTACGATCAATACTTTAGAAGTATTTCTCAAGCGATTGATGGGGCGAAAAAAGGTTACGAACAAATTGAAATGTTAATGACCAATTTCATTCAAACGAAACCAGAATTAGCAAATGATCCGAACATACTACAGACGATAGGAATTGCTAAAGAGGCTCAAAAGCAATTAGGTGTGCTTTCAAATGAATTAAATCAATTAGCAACGCAGCATAAAGCAGCGATGGGCTCATTTAAAGAAGCAAATCAATCGTTATTGAAAGTGGATAACGGTTTAAAAGAAATGAACAATGGAGTTACTAAATTGCAAAAAGGAGCGGCTGATCTTAAATCTGGATTAGATGAAGGTGCTTCAGGTTCAAAACAAATTGCGAACAGGTCATCTGAGTTACAAACGGGATTAACGAAAATAAACGATGGGCAAGGGCAGCTATTATCAGGGCTGAAAGACTTGCAAGAACAGATGGGGCAATTACAATCAGGATTATCTAAAAGTACAGAAGGGCTCGAAAAGGTAAGTAACGGACTAGGGGATGCTCAGAAATATTTAGGAGAACTGAATGAATCAAAAAGTTCTGAGAAATTTTATATTCCAAAAGAAGTTTTAGAGGGAGAAGATTTCCAAAAAGCATTGAATACGTACATGTCACATGATAGAAAGACTGCTAAAATGACAATCATTTTAGACGTAAATCCGTATTCAAAAGAAGCGATGCCAATTATTGAAGAAATTAATAAAACGATAGACGGTACGTTAAATGGTACAGAATTACATTCGGTGAAAAAAGCAATCGGAGGTACAACAGCTAGAAACGTTGATTTAAAAGAAGTAACAGGTCAAGACTTCTTACGTACAGCTACGATAATGTTAATTGGAATTGCGATTGTATTACTCGTTATTACACGGTCATTTTTAAATACAATCTTCATTATTGGATCTTTAATATTAGCCTATTTTGCATCACTTGGCATAAGTGAACAAATTAGTACACACGTATTAAATGTAGAGTCATTAAGCTGGAATGTACCATTCTTTAGTTTTATTATGATTGTCGCTTTAGGTGTGGATTATAGCATTTTCGTAATGATGCGATACAATGAGCTAAAGGGAGACCCAGCAACGAAAATTGTTAATGCCTCTCGTCACATAGGCGGAGTTGTATTATCAGCCGCGCTTATTTTAGGTGGTACATTTGCTGCATTAATCCCTTCAGGTGTATTGACGCTTATACAAGTAGCATCCGTTGTTGGTGTTGCACTGTTACTATTAGCAATCATTGTAATGCCAATATTATTACCTGCTTTAATAGGGTTAACGAGTAAAATGAAGTATTATACGAAGAAATTAAGTAAAAGAAAATAAGAAGAATCCCCTTTTAAAAGGGGATTCTTCTTATTTAATAAACTTGTCCATCACATCTTTATATTTTGCAAATTCTTCATCTTTCATATCGCCATTCATTTATAAAAGAAAATTGCCTTTTTCGTGAGTATGAGAGAATAACATAGGAGCAGAATTTCCTAATTCATCGTAATATTTTTTAACTTTTTCTAGGTATTCTTTCTTTGTAATTTCGAATAAACGATCACCTTTGTCTTCACCAAGAGCAGGTACGATAATACGTTTTTTTTTCTTTTCGAAGATTGCCGAATTCTTTTTGAGGAAGATTGGTAGGATTTTCTGCTTGAAGACCAGCATTTTTAAATTCAGAGATAATTGAATCGACAGTTACTTTCGTTTCTTTTTTCTCTTGTTTTGATTCAGTAGGTGTTTTTGCATTGTTATTACTACATGCAGTTAAGGAAGTAAGAGATAAACATAATGCTCCAATAATAAATATTTTCTTCAAAATAATGACGCCTTACATTATGAATTTTGCTTCTATATAATATTGATTCGTTAAAAACATACATTTTATTCAAGATAGAAAAGGGACGAATAGCAATCAACCGTTGCTATTCATCCATCTTCTACTATATAATAGCTATAGTCTACAATAATTGAGTCGTAATATGCGATTTTTTAAGACAATCGGTGAGAAAACGCTGAAATAAGCGGTATTAGTAGGAGGACACAAATGATTACAGTAAGTAACGTTAGTTTGCGTTTCGCGGATCGCAAATTGTTTGAAGATGTTAACATAAAATTCACGCCAGGTAACTGCTACGGTTTAATCGGAGCAAACGGTGCTGGTAAATCGACATTTCTAAAGATTTTATCTGGAGAAATTGAACCATCAACAGGTGACATACATATTACGCCAGGTGAGCGTCTAGCAGTATTAAAACAGAACCACTTCGAATATGAAGAGTTCGCAGTATTAGAAACAGTAATTATGGGTCACACGCAACTTTACAAAGTAATGCAAGAGAAAAATGCCATTTACATGAAAGAAGACTTTAGTGATGAAGATGGTATGCGTGCTGCTGAACTTGAAGGTGAATTCGCTGAACTTAACGGTTGGGAAGCAGAATCAGAAGCTGCAATCCTTCTTAAAGGTTTAGGTATTGGTGAAGATGTTCATGATAAGAAATTATCAGAATTAACTGGGGCAGAGAAAGTAAAAGTATTACTTGCTCAAGCTTTATTCGGTAAACCAGACATTCTGTTACTAGATGAGCCTACCAACCACTTGGACTTAAAAGCGATTCAATGGTTAGAAAACTTCTTAATGAACTTTGAAAATACAGTAATCGTTGTATCCCATGACCGTCACTTCTTAAATAAAGTTTGTACGCACATGGCTGATCTTGATTTCGGTAAAATTCAACTTTATGTTGGTAACTATGACTTCTGGTATGAGTCAAGCCAATTAGCTTTAAAATTAACGCAAGATGCTAATAAGAAAAAAGAAGAGAAAGTAAAAGAGTTACAAAACTTCATTGCACGCTTTAGCTCAAACGCATCTAAAGCGAAACAAGCAACTTCTCGTAAAAAATTATTAGATAAAATTACATTAGATGATATTAGACCATCATCACGTCGTTACCCATTCGTTGGCTTCACACCTGAACGTGAAGTAGGAAATGACTTATTAACTGTTGAAGGTCTTTCAAAAACAATTGATGGTGAAAAAGTGTTAGATAATGTGTACTTCACTTTAAATAAAGGTGATAAAGTTGCATTTATCGGTCGTAACGATATTGCGATGACTACATTATTTAAAATTCTTATGGGTGAAATGGAGCCAGATAGCGGTTCATTCAAATGGGGCGTTACAACTTCTCAATCTTACTTCCCAAGAGATAACTCTAAATACTTTGAGAACAGTGACTCTAACTTAGTTGATTGGTTACGTCAATTCTCTCCACAAGATGAGTCAGAAAGCTTCTTACGTGGTTTCTTAGGCCGTATGTTATTCTCAGGTGAAGAAGTTAAGAAGAACGTTTCTGTATTATCGGGAGGCGAAAAAGTTCGTTGTATGCTATCTAAAATGATGTTAAGTGGTGCGAACGTAATCACACTTGATGATCCAACGAACCACTTAGACCTTGAGTCTATCACTGCATTAAACAACGGTTTAATCGCATTTAAAGGTACAATGTTATTCACATCTCATGACCATCAGTTCGTACAAACAATTGCAAACCGCATTATCGAAGTAACGCCAAACGGTGTAATCGATAAAGAGGCTACTTACGATGAGTTCTTAGAAAATGAAGAACTTCAAAAACAAGTAGATGCAATGTACAAAGGTCAATAATAAATGATGAAAAACCTCGCTCTCGTAATGAGAGCGAGGTTTTTTTATAATCAATGATTTTATATGTTATGAATAATTATACAAGGATAGCTTTAGAGATGAAAATGATATTTTGATATTGCATATTGAGAAATGGCTACAGCATGAATAAAGTTGAAATACATGAAAGTAATATACACCGAAAAAAACTAATGCTATCTATTGTGAATTTCATTATATTACATGAATGTTCCAGAATTGGAGACATATTTATTTGCGAAGCAGTGAATAAAGGTTTATAGTATGTGGTGTCATAATTAGTGGATGGACCTCGGGAGAAAACAAGAAATGTTACAAAATTATTTTGTTAAATAGAAACCAAGGTCAAAAAATTTGAAAAGAAATAGTTGAATAAATAAAAGCTTCAAATTATAATTACTAATATTCTTCATATAGTTAAACAGATAAAATCTATTTGAAGATGAAAAATTGAATAGAGAGATAGACTTATATCAAAATAAGCCTTGGATGACTAAAAGAGGTGGAGAGATGAAACAGTTCTTATTAAAGAGCAAAAGTGTGTTAAGCAATCATTTTGGGTTCTTTTTGTTTGCCGTAATTTTATTTTGGTTTAAAACATACGCAGCTTATATAACGGAATTTAATTTAGGAATTTCAAACACAATCCAAAAATTCTTGCTGTTTTTTAACCCGCTTAGTTCAGCAGTTCTATTTTTAGGACTTGCATTACTTGCAAAAGGGAAACGATCTTATATTTGGTTAATTATCATTAATTTGTTATTGTCGATTCTTTTATACGCAAACGTAGTATATTATCGCTTTTTCAGTGACTTTATTACGTTCCCAACGTTAACACAAACGAATAACTTTGGAGATTTAGGTGGTAGTATTCTTGCGTTGCTACATCCTTATGATCCGCTATATTTCTTAGATACAATCATTTTAATTGTGTTAGTAGCAACGAAATTTGCAAATCCAAAACCAATTCGTGTTGCGAAACATAAAGTATCGCTAGTATTTGTAGCAGGTATTTTATTATTCAGTGTTAACTTAGGACTTGCAGAATCTGACCGTCCTGAATTATTAACAAGAACGTTCGATCGTAATTATATTGTGAAATATTTAGGGGCATATAACTATACAATTTATGATGGTATTCAAAGTGCGAAAGCATCAACGGAAAGAGCATTAGCTGATGGAGATAACATGACAGAAGTCAGAAACTATTTAACGTCAACTTATGCAAGTCCAAATCCTGAGTATTTCGGTAAAGGAAAAGGAATGAACGTAATCTATATTCATCTAGAGTCATTCCAAAACTTCTTAATCGATTATAAATTAAATAGTCAAGAAGTAACACCGTTCTTAAACTCATTCACAAAAGATGCGAATACGCTTTACTTTGATAACTTCTTCCATCAAACAGGACAAGGGAAAACATCTGATGCGGAGTTTATGTTAGAGAATTCAATGTTTGGTTTACCACAAGGATCTGTTTTTACAACAAAATCTCATAATACGTATCAATCAGCACCAGCTATTTTAGGACAACAAGGATACTCATCAGCTGTATTCCATGGTAACTATAAAACATTCTGGAACCGTGACGATATTTATAAATCATTTGGTTTCAATAAATTCTTTGATGCGTCTTATTATGATATGAATGAAAAAGATGTAGTAAACTATGGATTAAAAGATAAACCTTTCTTTAATGAATCCATTCCGTTATTACAAACATTGAAACAACCGTTCTATACGAAGTTCATTACGTTATCGAACCATTTCCCGTATCCGATTGATAAAGCGGAAGCAACGATTGAACCAGCTAAAACAGGTGACTCATCAGTAGATACGTATTTCCAAACAGCACGTTATTTAGATGAGTCTGTAAAAGGATTTATGGATTACTTGAAACAATCTGGTTTATACGATAACTCAATTATCGTTATGTACGGTGACCATTACGGTATTTCAGATAACCATAGCGCAGCAATGTCTCAAGTAATGGGTAAAGAAATGAACTCATTTGAAAATGCACAGCTGCAACGTGTACCATTAATCATTCGTGTTCCAGGAATGAAGGGCGGCGTACAACATCAATACGGCGGACAAATTGATGTTCTTCCAACGTTATTACACTTACTAGGTACAGATACGAAAAATTATGTCCAGTTCGGATCTGATTTACTATCACCAGAGCATAAACAAGTCGTTCCATTCCGTAACGGTAACTACGTAAGTCCAACAGTTACTGCACTAAATGGCAAATACTATGATACAACGACTGGAAAACCAGTTGAATTTACAGATGAAATAAAACAAAATGAACAAATGGTTCAAAGTTCGTTAAAATATTCTGACCAAGTCGTAAATGGTGACTTATTACGATTCTACACACCAGAAGGCTTCACTCCAGTAGATCGTTCGAAGTATAATTATAACAATCGTGATAAAAACAAAACGAAGGTAAAAACAGCTCCGGAAGAGGAAACTAAATAACAAAAGGCGCTACTCATTTGAGTAGCGCCTTTTGTTCGTAAATTTAAAAACATTATTAGGTAGAACCGTTTTTTGTTTTTTGTTTTGCCTTTCCGAAGAATACTACACCAGCAATGATAATAATGATAAATGCCCATTTTATGAAAGGGTTACTTTCGAAAAATGCAGCGAACCATTTCTCATCTACAATCATTTTCGCAGCAGTATAAGCTAAAACAGCTGCTCCAATTGTAATGATGACAGGGAAACGGTCAACCCATTTTAAAATTAATGTACTACCCCATACTACTACTGGAATGGACACTAATAGCCCGATGATGACTAAAGAAAAATTGCCATGCGCAGCTCCGGCAACAGCGAGAACATTATCAATTCCCATTAACGCATCAGCTATAATAATGGTTTTAATAGCAGACCAAAATCCTTCTTCTGCCTTAATATCATGATCTTTGCCTTCAGCAATTAATTTGTAAGCGATCCATATAAGGAGTACACCACCAATTAGAAGTAGCCCTGGTATTTTTAACAACCAAACGACAACTAAAGTAGCGAGGGCTCTAATTGCGATTGCCCCGATAGTTCCCCATATAATAACTTTCTTTTGTTGATCTTTCGGTAATCGCCTTGCTGCTAACCCAATTACAATGGCATTATCACCGGCTAACACTAAATCAATTACAATGATGGCAAGTAAGGCAGACAAATATTCGGCTGAAAGAAAATCCATATACACATCACCCCTTAAGAGTAATATGTGCTAAAGTGTTGATAATATAAAAAATAGAATTGAATTTGTATATTCAATCCTAAATTTCCTGATATATTTTAATATGTATATGTATTTTAAATTGGAATCAATCGCTCTTGCGATATTTTTTGCTTTTCGTTTCTCTTTCTTAATTTCCGATTCATCTTTTTAATACGATTTTCTCTTCTATTGTCCCAGTTATCACTTTTGTTTCTATTGATATAAAGGAAGGAGGGGGGATAGAATTTACGAGAAGTACTGCACAATACGATAAAAAAAGACTCAATAACCTACTAGAGGAAATAGAGTCTTTCTTATTACATACGGTTATCGTGCCAGAAGTTTAATGGGAAGTGTTCGTTCTCACTATAACTTTCTAATTCATATCCTTTTTCTTTCAGCCCTTTAATAATTCCTGGTACTGCTTTAACGGATTGTGGATGAATATCGTGCATTAGAATTACTTCTGTTGGCTTGTTAGCTCCATTTACAACGTTTTGCACAATTTTAGCTGATGCAGCATCAACAGGCATTTTGCTGTATGTCCAGTCTAAAGAATCAATTGTCCAATCCCAAACTTTCAACCCATTTTCAACAACTTTGTTACGAAGAGCTTCATTTAATCCTGGCATTGAGCCGTAAGATGGACGAGTTAATACTGGTGATTTACCTAGAACACCAGCGATTAAGCCTTGATCTTCCTTCATTTCATCTACATAACGACCTTCTGTATAAAGTTTCTTGTAGTTATGAGTCATACTATGCATCCCAACATAGTGGCCTTCAGCATCTTCACGTTTTACAAGATCAGGGAAAGCTTTTACGTTTGAACCAATTAGGAAAAATGTTGCTTTTGCATTTTCTTTCTTTAACATATCTAAAAGCTCAGCTGTGTATTTTCCAGGACCATCATCAAATGTTAAGTAAGCTACTTTTCTAACTTGCCCATTATATTGTTTTGGAGCTTCTTTCGGTGCAAGAGATGATTGAATTTCACTTACAAGTTGAACAGATTTTGCTTCATCCTCTGTGCTTGCTAGAGCAATATGTGCTGATCCTAAAGCGGCTTCGTATGTAAATAATACCCCCGCGCAAATCACCATAGCCCTTTTTACTAAAGTTGTCATTCGAATTCCATTGTGCATAATTTTCCTTCTCTCTATAAAAGTTCTACTCTACTATATTAGCAATTATAGGGAGGTAATTGCAAAAAAACTTTTTAACTACTGCAAAAAAGTTTGTCCAAAATTATGCAAGATTTAAAAGGAATGACACTTTTAAAGAAATGGAACAAAAGGTGGATAGTTTTAATCTTAAATTGGAACACTACAACGGAAATTAATTTTAGGAGGTGCTTTAATTGAATTATAAAAAAATGCTTTCTATATTTATGATGAGCATATTTACAGTAGGAATGTTATTTGGGTGTAATCCAGCTCCAAAGGATGAACAGGAGCCAGATCCAACGGAGGAACCTTCTGAGCAAAGGCAGGAGGAAAAGAATGAAAAACAAGATCCTTCTATGGAAAAAAATAATGAATTAAACAAGAAGGATGAACAAGAGCCAGATCCAACGGAAGAGCCTTCTGAAGAACAAAAGAAGAAAAAAGAAAATGAGTAGTTGTAGTTTAATGAAATATGTAACGTGATTTTGTAACGAAGAATATTTTCTAAAATATACAACCACTTTTCTTACTTTATAAAAAAGTGGTTGTATAAAATTGTATATGCATTTAAATATTTCATGGATATAAATTTTGTCTTAAGGCTACTTTTTAATTCGTGTAGTTTGTGATGTTTATTTCCCCTAAAATGAAGCTTGAAATCAATATTCATTTATCTTTACAAACTCTTCAATCATCAAATTAAATTCACCCGATAGTTTTATCAACAAACTTTATGTTGCTACTGCTTTCTGTATTACATACTTCGTACAGTATAATTACAATTTTTATTATACTCTCTCCTTAATTTAAATCTACTATCCCCCTGATGTGTATTAGTAAGTATTATAGTGATAAAGTTGTAACAAAATCTTTCAATTGCTTCATGTATTTTATGAAGATTTGCTCTTTCTTTTAACGATTAAAGAGTTAAGTATATTAGAAAGTTTTAATATATTAAAAACTCTATTTTCTCGGAAGCAGCAAATAAAAAATTAAAGAAATTAGACTAAAGTGTTAAAAGGAAGGGGGCTAATCATACTTTCGTATTACTTCATTTTCATTCCAATTATTGATTCGAATATTTTTGTTTTCTATTAAAATATTGGTATAAGAACAATTAAATTTAAAAAGGGAGTGGGAATATGGTTAATTATATTTGCACTACATGTGGAGTACAGTATCCCGAAAATGAAGAAGCACCTTCCCGTTGTAATATTTGCAATGAGGAAAGGCAATATGTGAATCCAATTGGGCAGTCATGGACAACATTAGAAACTATGCAAAATAGCAATTTATACAAAAATGAAATAATAAAAGAAGAAAGTGGTTTGTATAGCATTACTACAAAACCTAAATTTGCAATTGGACAAACAGCATTTTTAATACAAAGTAAAACTCTACATGTTATGTGGGATTGCATTAGCTATTTAGATGATAAAACGATCAAGAGTATATATGATTTAGGTGGTATTCAAGCAATAGCACTTTCTCATCCACATTATTACTCTACACAAGTAAAATGGGCGGAAACATTCAATGTACCTATCTATATTCATGAAGATGATAAAGAGTGGGTGGTTCGCCCGAGTAAACAAATTAAATTTTGGTCTGGGGAACATTTGATATTATCGGAAGAACTTACATTGCATCGCTTAGGAGGACATTTTAAGGGCGGGACTGTTATGCATTGGAAAGAAGGTAACGAAGGGAAAGGAATTTTATTATCAGGTGATATTATACAAGTAGTTTCCGATCAAAAATGGGTAAGTTTTATGTATAGTTATCCAAATCTCATCCCATTACCAGCGAATAAAGTTAGAGATATGGCAGAGAAAGTAAAAGATGTCCAGTTTAGTCGACTATATAATGCATTTCATGGTGTGGTGGAAGATGCGAATAAGGCTGTACAAAGATCTGCTGATCGGTATATAAAGGCTCTGCAAGGAGAACTTTTTCATACGTAATAAAATATAAGGAAGAACTATTTATTTCATCTCAATATTCATATAACCACTTTTATATGCATTTAATACTAAAGTCCTACTATTTATAAACTAATAGGTCTTTCAACTTAGGTAGTTCTCACTCCAATGAGGGATATGAAAGGAAATATATGTAACCTATAATAATTACTATAAAGCTTTGGAAAATGAAAAGGAGGAAATTTGCATGAAGAATTGGGTTCAATTTAGAATTGCAAGACCAACGGATAAATTTGAAGAAGTTATTAATTTTTATGAGATGGGGTTAGGGTTAAAGCGTATAGGAGAATTTCATAATCATGAAGGATATGATGGGGTTATGTTTGGATTACCGGATGCCGAGTATCATTTGGAGTTTACAACGCACGTTAATGGAAGTCCATGTCCGGCACCGACAAAAGATAATTTACTAGTATTTTATATGCCTAATAAAGAAGAAATTGAAAAAATAGTGAATCGATTAAGTAATATGGGCTATCATGAGGTGGAACCAGAAAATCCGTATTGGATAGAGAAAGGGACCACAATAGAGGATCCAGATGACTGGAGAATTGTGCTTATGAACGCATTTGAATAAGGAAGCTCTTTTCGTATGTAATGTAGTGTAACAAAATGATTTAGTCATAAATCCCTACAGCATTTGTAGGGATTTTTATATAAAAAGATTTAGCTAAGAGAGTTATGAAGATGTAGAAAGTATTTTAGCTAAAAATAAATATGATTTATGTAGGAGGAATAGAAGTATGACATTAAAGCATTTTAATGAGTTCGCTAAAAATGTTGGGAATACACCTCTCATTAAATTAGAATGCGAAGAAACGAAGGATCTTTCTGTTTATGCTAAATGTGAATGGCATAACCCTACAGAATCGATTAAGGATAGAGCCGCACTTGGAATGATTAATAAATATTTACAAGAAGCGGACAAAAAACAACCTATTTTAGAGTATAGCGGTGGAAGCTTAGCGAGATCAATTGGCTATATTTGTTATTGTTTAGGAGTTCAATGCACGTTAGTTTTAAGTTCTGGAACTGGTAAATCACTACTAAATGAACTTAAACATTATGGAGCTAACGTGATTTTAGTTGATAAATGTATGGGTTTTTACGCAGTAATTGAAAAGACAATTGAGATTAGCAAACAAAAACCAGAGTTATACTTTTTATTCCAACATTATAATAATGCAAATCTATTAAGTCATATAGAAGGAACAGGACGAGAAATTATTACACAAATGAATGGAAAACCAATACACGCATGGGTAGCATCTGCTGGTACTGGTGGAACTCTAATGGGGGTCTATAAAGCAGTAAAGAATTATACAAAAAAAGTTGAGCTACATTTAGTAATGCCTGCTGAATTGCCTTATGGTTCCGGACAACCACCAAATCATTTAAAGAAATATGCTGGATCAGGTGGGTTCGGCCTAGGAAGGAAACAACATTTCATAGAACAGGAAGACAATTTGATAGAAAAACAATGGACATATTCATATGAAGAAACCTTGTATGAAATGGCACGTTTTTATAATGAAACTGGTATGAAAATAGGAACGTCTGCAGCGGCGAATTTATTAGCTGCTAAACAAATTGGAAAAGGAAAAGGTGCGGATTTTAATGTAGTTACAGTTTTTCCAGACGCAGGTTCTATAGAAGAGTGGTCAGATGTAAAGAGCTTACAAAAAATAAAAAGAGGATCAAACAAATAAAAGTACTTTCAAATTTTATTTCTTACACTATGGGAATTTGATGAAATGAAAACCTGTATATGTACAATGTACAGGTTTTCATATTTGTTCTAGTTATTTGTAGTAACTATATAATTTCACATACCGTATTTAAAAAATAAATATAGGAAAACCAAAAAGTAATGTAGAATATATCGTACATACATATATGAAGTCAACAGAAAAGATAAAGAGGTGGGCATATGTTACTTGAAGAAGTAATGCAGCAATTAGAGGAATATGGAACAGAACAAAATCGTAAAACGTATAAAAACCACGGAGCGAAAGAGCCACTATTCGGAGTTAGTTTTGCCAATTTAAAATTGTTAAAAAAGAAGATTAAAAAAGATCATGATTTAGCGACTTTATTATGGGAAACAAAAAATATGGATGCAATGACTTTAGCAACGATGATTGTAGATCCGAAGGAAGTTACGACAGAACAGTTAAATAAATGGGTACAGGAAGTTGATTATTATTGTTTAATGGACGTTTTGATGACGGCTATTTGTACGTCGCCAATCGCGATAGAAAGAATGGAAGAATGGACAAAGTCTGATGATGAATGGATTGGAAGAGCAGGCTGGTCTTTATTAGCAAATATAGCGATTAAAAATAAAACGTTACATGATGATTTCTTCTCTCCGTATTTAGAAGAGGTTAAAACAAATATACATAATGAAAAAAATAGAAAAAAAGAAGCGATGAATAGTGCTTTAATTGCGATAGGAATTCGTAATGAAGACTTGGAGAGAAAAGCGATTGAAATTGCACATGAAATTGGAAAAGTGCAGGTTGATCATGGGGCAACATCATGCAAAACACCAGATGCAGAGCCGTATATAAAAAAAGCGAGAGAAAGAGCTGAAAAAAAGAAAGTGAAATAAGAAAAGGAGAACGGTTATGAAAGCAAAGGAAGTAGCAAAAAGTATAATTACATCACAATTTCCGAATTGTGATGTAGCTTTACTTGGAGGAAGTATTGCACGAGGAGAAGCGACAAAAACATCTGATTTGGACATTGTAATTATAGATCGTAATTTGTCATCTTGTTATAGGGAATCTTTTTATAGTAATGGATGGCCCGTTGAGGTGTTTGTACATAATTTTGAAACGTATAAAACCTTTTTTAAAATGGATTGTGATCGCGGAAGACCTTCGTTGCCACAATTAGTTTCAGAGGCTATTGTATTAAAAGGTGAAAATGAAATTGTTGAGGAATTAAAAAGAGAAGCAAATGATTTACTAAATACAGGACCAGCTAAATGGACCGAAGAAATGATGAAACAGAAACGGTATTTTATTACAGATACTTTGGATGATTTTATTGGTGCATCAAAAAGAGAAGAAGAATTGTTTATTGCGAATTTATTAGCTGATTTATTACATGAATATGTATTAAGAGTAAATGGTAGGTGGCTTGGAAATTCAAAGTGGTTTATAAGGGTACTTAGAACATATGATGAACAATATGCAGATCAATTTGTAGCGGCGTTTGATCATTTTTATACAACGGGAGAGAAAAGAAAATTAATTACTTTTGTAGAAAAAATGCTAGAACAGTATGGAGGAAGAATGTTCGAAGGGTTTTCTATAGGAAAATAAAAAGGGGATAGCAAAGTGAATGTGCCATTCGTTCAATTAAGAGAATTGACACTAGCTGATGTAGAAGATCGATATCAATGGTCATTAGATCGAGAAGTAACAAAACATTTAGTTGTACCAGATCAATATCCACCGTTCACTCGTGAAGATACAAAAAAATGGATTGAAGCATGTATAAACCGAAAAAATGGTTATGAACAAAGAGCTATCACTGCGGAGAACGGCATACATATTGGATGGGTAGATCTTAAAAACTTTGATAAAACAAATAATAATGCAGAACTGGGAATCGCGATTGGTAATAAAGAGTACTGGGGTAAAGGGTATGGAATAGCAGCCCTATACAGTATGTTACACCTAGCATTCTTTGAATTTGAATTAGAAAAAGTTTGGCTACGTGTAGATGAAGATAATTTACAAGCTAGAAAGAGTTATGAAAAGGCTGGTTTTGTTTGTGAAGGACTAATGAGAAATGATCGATTACGTCAAGGGAAATTCATTCATCGTTATCGTTATAGTATGTTAAGAGAAGAATACGAATTTTTAAATGATAGCTTATAAAAATATTATGTTAACTAAAAGGGGCTGGAGAAATATGATCCGATTACTTACGAAAGAAGATGCGAAACAATATTGGGACTTACGTTTACAAGCATTACAAGTAAATCCGGAGGCATTTGTAACAACTTATGAAGAGGCGATTCGTCAGGAAAATCCTATTAAGCGAGTGGAAAGTAATTTAACAGCTACTACTAGTTGTACACTCGGTGCTTTTAATGAGGATCATCAATTAGTTGGAGTTGTTACTTTACTAACAGAAGAAAAAGAGGCGTATAAGCATAAAGGTCATATCGTTGCGATGTATGTAGATGCAAGTAATCGAAGAAGTGGCCTTGCACGTGAACTAATACGTAAGGCAATTGAAAAAGCAAGAGAAATAAACTTGGAACAATTGACATTAGGTGTTGTGTCCACAAACGAACCAGCAAAAAAATTGTATGAATCAATGGGCTTTAAAACGTATGGAATCGAAAAAAGAGCTTTAAAAATGAACGGTGTATATAGTGACGATGAATATATGGTGTTGTTCTTTTAAGGAAGGGAGTTTAGTATGAAAGACCTCCATTTAGAAAAAAATATGAACCCGCAAGTTGCGATTTTGTATGCGACGGTTACTGATACATTTAAACGATTGCAAAAGTTAGTAGAAGGTATTGATGAGAAAGAACTGTCTTTTAAAAGTTCGGAAAATAATGAAAATAACATCGGACAACTACTTCAACATTTAGCAGTTGTCGATTTACACTGGGTGTACCGCTTAAAAGGAGAAGTAGTTCCACTGACACTTGAAAATATATATGGACCTATGTTAAATGAAGTAGGAGAACTGCCAAGTTTAAGAAAACATACGCTGCAACAATTAATGCAAGATTATGAAGCTGTGCAACAAATGTTTTATGAGGAATGTATGAAACTAACAGAAGCTGATTTAACACGAGAAGTTTTTTACGAAAAGGGAGAAAATGCGACTATAAGGTGGGGGATATGGCATATAGCTGATCATAATCGGTACCATCAAGCTCATATTAGTCGGTTGAGAAAATTGTACAAAGAATATCAACTACATATAATCTAAATGTAAGTGTGAGAAACTCCCCGTAATTAATAGATTAGGGGGAGTTCATTTTAAATGGGCTTTTTTTTCTTTTCTTCCCAAGTTAAAATCAAATTTTTATGGTAGTCTTTTGGTTGCGCCATTAAATACCAGTAAATTATATGCGCAATTGTAGGCTGCCATTTTTTATGGCGTATTCTTATATTTTCGTGATGAGTATAGTGAGTGGAAATTACAGTCGCTTTTGTGTCTGGGAAACCGCTATATACAATATCTTCTATCTCATACCAATAAACTTTATTCCCATCTAAATCAATTATAATACCTTCATCATCCCAATAAAAACCGGTATTCTCTCTTCTTTTTTTCAAAAGATAAAAACTATAGTATATAAAAATGCCTGGGATGATTAAGATTAGAATACCAAGGAAGAAAAATTCATCTATTAAAGCTAAAATACAAATGAATAGAAAAGAAAGTCCTGCAGCTAACATCAATAAGGTGAATACTATGGAAATTTTATATGTTTTCAATATAATCACATCCAAATAACTAATTTATTTCTTAAGCCAAAACTCTTCATCTGTACGATATGCACCAACAATTATGTATATAGCAGATATAAAATGTATACAGATCTCGATTAGCGGAATCTATGGAACGAATGATGTAGCGATTCCTTCTGATTTTATTTTAATATATTGTATAATAAATGAAAACACTATTATTGTTATAAGTTAATGTGGTGTTAAAAAATTTTGCATCCGAATAGATTGAGAGTTATGTAATAAAAAACTATTATAAGGGGTTTTATAATGAAAGCTATTGTAGTAGGGATATTGGCATCATTTTTCTTTGCCTTTACCTTCGTTTTAAACCGGGCGATGGACTTAGAAGGTGGGAGCTGGATTTGGAGTGCATCATTACGGTACTACTTTATGGTTCCGATGCTTTTAGTTATTGTCATGTATAGAGGTAACTTAAAGCAACTCTTTCAATATATGAAAAATAATCCGAAAGAATGGTTAGTGTGGAGTATCGTTGGATTTGGCCTCTTCTATGCACCACTTAGTTTTGCCGGAGCTTTTGGGCCTGGTTGGCTCGTTGCATCAACATGGCAAATTACGATCGTCGCAGGTATTTTGTTAACACCATTTTTTGCAGTAGATCCATTACATAAAAAACTTCCAATGAAGGAATTAGTTATGTCGGGTATTATTTTATGTGGTGTTGTACTTATGCAAGTAGAACATGCTTCTTCATTAGGAATTCGTGAAACTGTTTTATGTGTATTTCCTGTACTTATTGCAGCGTTTGCGTATCCTTTTGGAAATCGAAAAATGATGCAAGTTTGTAAAGGGGAATTAGATGTATTCCAGCGAGTTCTCGGTATGACGTTAGCAAGCTTACCATTTTGGTTTTTATTATCTGGTTATGAAGTATCAACAGGCGGTTTACCTTCAAGTAACCAAGTTTTCCAATGTTTTATTGTAGCAGTTAGTTCTGGTTTAATCGCGACAGTATTATTCTTCTTTGCGACAGATCTTGTAAAAGATGATCCACAAAAACTAGCAACAGTAGAAGCAACACAATCCGGTGAAGTTTTATTTGCGTTAGTAGGAGAACTCATCTTGCTATCAGCGCCAATTCCGTCATCTTTATCTTGGATTGGTATGAGCCTCGTTATTATTGGAATGATACTACATAGTTATGTAGCGATCGTTGTGAAGAAAGAAGAAAAAATAACGGCGTAATGAGATTAGCTCTTTATATTAAGAGCTAATTTTTTCATTGAAAGGAATGATAAAATGAATTTGCAACGCGTGGAACAAATTGAGAAAAATCCAATATTAAATGTGCTACAGTATGCAGTCGGGCCCAGTGAAACTAGCTTAAAGAAAGTAGTTTTATATTATCGAAGTAATAAAGGGATTTTGTACAGATATGAAGAAAAGGCTTGCATAGGTATTGAAATAATTGGAGCAAATAAAGCGAGAATATGTCACATAGCAGTCGCTCCACAAGATCGTCATAAAGGAATTGCGTTGCAAATGACAAAGGAAGTATTAAGAATACATCAATTGACTTATGTAGAAGCAGAGACAGACAAAGAGGCAGTAGAATTTTATAAAAAAATTGGTTTTCAGGTTAAAAGTTTAGGAGAAAAATATCCGGGGATTGAAAGGTTTCATTTGTATTTTAAAAATAAAACATATTGAATTAATCTTAGAATATAATATCCGGAATAGGATTTGAAGAAATAGTTCGTTTTTTATTTTTCCGGTGCTATTTACGGGCAATAAAACGCTCACCTCAAAACAGCTGGAGTAAGGAAGTTAGGTGGCAGCCCTGCAGCCCATAAATGCTCGATTGGTCCGGGCTAATAATCAGTGAGGGATGAACAAAACCTCCACTGATTAAAGTTTCACTTTATCTGTTCTAATTTTAATAGCAACTAGTTATTAGTTTTTGACAAAAATGCAAAAAAGCTAGAATATTCAGTTGATTATAAGGAAGGAAGTAAAATATGAGTAAATCAATAAATAATGAAACAATAGAGAAGAAGCGTGCGGTCTCTTTAGATTTAGCAAGAGGCACTATGTTACTATTAATCGTACTTGCTCATGCACCGCTTTATTTATATGCTGCAGATCCTGGAATTATGCATAGGGTGGAAAGCGGTAGCTTCTTCGATCAAATTGTAAACCTTTTTGGTATATTCATAATTGATAATCGTGCAAGAGCAATGTTTGCCGTATTATTAGGCTACGGTTTGGTTCTAGCATTTGAAGGGCAAATATCAAAAGGGAAAAATGAAAATCATGCTGTAAAAATAGTAAGAAAACGCTCTTGGTATTTAATACTGTTTGGGATTGTGTTAGCGGTCTTAATTGGAGGGCAAGATATTCTAATGGCCTATGGTTTAGCTGGGCTTCTTGTTAGTCCACTATTAAAGTGTAAAATGAAAACATTAATTCGAACACTTATGATTATCACTATATTGTATATCATTTTTATTCCAATAATATGGGGATTTAATATGCAAGCAATAGGCGATTACGGTTTTTCACCAGATGTTTCAGCAAAAGACACGTATCTAAGTACTACAATGTTACGATTACTTTTCTTTCCTGTTATACCTGTTCTCATCCATTTTATGTTCCCGATTCTTCCTTCTGTAATTCTTGGTTTGTGGATTGCTAGATATCAGTTATTAATAAAACCAGAGCAACATTTGAAAAAATTATATTTTATAACAATTATAGGATTAGCAATTTCCTTAATAGGTGCTTTGCCTCTATCTTTTATAGGGACTATATGGTATCCAAGTGTATTTACAGCTGGAATGATAAATGGAATCCATATTTTAACTGGAATTGCTGGAGGATTAGCATATGCAACGGGTTTCGGAATAATAGGGAGTAGATTAAAAAATCCAGGGTACTTTAGCCTTTCATTAATTGCTCTGGGAAAGCGCTCATTAACATTTTTTGTTTTGAATGAGGCACTGCTTGTTATACTATTATCACCTGTAGCATTTGATTTAGGAGGGCATGTAAGTAACGCTCTTGCTGCATTGATAGCAATAAGTATTTGGATATTGTCTGTCCTATTAGCTGCAATAATGGAAAAAAACAATCTGAATGGACCATTAGAGATTTTATTGAGACGTTTAGTATATAAAAATAAAAAAATTGAAAGACGACCCCGATATTAGGGTGTCTTTCAATTTTTTATATTCTATATATAAAATTATAATCTAATGATAGTTCGTTTTTATTCTGGGAATAAAATATGCAAATGCGCATATAGGGTTTAGTTTGAAAAAATTAACATATACATTATATAATAAAGGTATCTGGAAAAATATAGATAAAAGAAAATAGGTGTATAACACATGAGAATGGATAAAAGTAAATTTATAAAAATTGCTACTTCAATAGGGGTATCATCTTTTTTATTAACTGGCTGTGGAGATTATGAAGAAGATACTGCTCAACAAGAAAGTACTGCTGTTAAAACAGATGGTGGAAAACAAGGAAATGAACAAGAAACATTAAATTGTGATGATAAAACTCCTACTAATGAAAATGTAGAAAATGATGAGTTATGTAAAGAAATGAATCCGTCATTTTCATCGTATAATGAAAATTCACATTTACCGATACTTCCATTCGTAGCAGGATATTTATTAGCAAGCAGAACTTCAAATATGAATTATACAGCAAAACCAAATATAATGAAGAAACCGTATGCAAATAATATTATTCCATATCGTGAAAAAGACCAAAGTAGAACTGGTGGCAGCGGTGGAGGCGGATACTACGGCGGAACTAACAGTAACAATAATAACTCTTCCAATAAAGTGGATTTAAATAAACAGCAGCCAAATTCATCAAATAAAGTGACGCCAGATACGAATACACCGAAATCATCTACGACTCAAACGCCGAAAGTGAATTCTGGTTCCAGTGGAATTGGGAATGCAAAAGCGCCGGCCGGATCATAATACGAAAGGATAATGGAATAATGTATACAGAACAAGAGCAGAAAGAGTATATGAAAGTATGGTTTTCACTTGCGGAAGAGGTTGGTAGGAATGGATTTACATGGCCAAGCCTTTTAGAGAAGGAAGAATGGAATCAATATATGGCAACGGGTATGTATCGTATGCCAGTAAACACATATACTGCTATTTCAAAAGCGACAGAGGAAATTATGTATGTGTTATATAGAACGTATCAATATATTGTCAATACGACAGAAGATTTTCAAAAACTAGGATTTCCAGCTGAAACGTGGGAAATTGCGAGAATGAAACATACTGGTTTGTTTTCATATTTTACAAGGTTTGACTTTATCGTAAATGGTGAAGATATAAAGTTAATAGAAGTAAATTGTGACACACCAACTGGTTATTTAGAGCCGTCTGTCGCAAATGAAGTGTTATGTCGTTATCATAATGTAAATCACCCAAATCATATAGAAGAGCATATTGTGCAGGCTTGGGAACAAATTAAACATGACTATAATATAAGTCCTATAGAGACAATATATTTTACTAGTTATGATTGGCACGATGAAGACCATCAAACAGTTCAATTTATAAGAAACTATTGTTTAGATCAATCAACGGATTATATAGGTATACAAGATATCGTTGTTGCAGATGATGGTATATATACGGCAAATGGTGAACGAATTCATTATTTATATAGACTATATCCAATTGAATATTTAGTTTCAGATGTTGATAAAAAAGGGAAAAGAATTGGTCTCCAGTTTTTAAATCATATAGCGCAAGGAAGAGTGAAAATCATAAATCCACCGGCTGCCTTTCTTATGCAAAATAAAAGTGTACTCGCATTAATTTGGCAACTATTCGAAGAGGAAGTTTTCTTTGAAAAAGAGGAGCGAGAAATCATTCAGAACTACTTCTTACCAACCTATTTTACAAATAAACCATTTATAGAAAGAAATGAATCATATGTTTCTAAACCTTTATATGGCCGTGAAGGCGGAGGGGTATCTATATACGAAAATGATGAGCTTTTAGCAGAAGACAAAACAGCCTATTACTTTGAACAGCGGAAAATATATCAGCAATACATAGAAATGCCTGACTACACAATTGACACATGGGATGGTCCGTATACTGGAAAACTATTAATTGGTTCACACTGCATTAGCGGGAGAGCTGCTGGGATATTTTTACGTGTAGGTGAGAAAATAACGGGAAACTTATCGATGTTTACAGGGGTTACAATTGAAGGATAAATGAAACAAAGAGCCCATCATTTTTGATGGGTTCTTTCGTTTATATATAGTGATTTTTTTTCTTGTGATGTAACATATAACTAAGCTCTATGTGAGTGGATTACCATTTTTTATGTTCATAAAAACGATTAAGTTAAAAATTAAGAAAAATATGATAATATATGTATGTAGTAGTTTAATACAAATGGGGGAACAATTGTGAAAATGAATGACATAGTGGCAAGTACACCATTGCCAAATACAATCAAAACAATTACAAATGATTTAAGAAAATTAGGATTAGAAAAAGGAATGACGGTTATTGTGCATTCTTCGCTAAGTTCTATTGGCTGGGTATCTGGCGGAGCAGTTGCGGTAGTAGAGGCGTTAATGAAAGTTATTACGGAAGAGGGAACAATTATTATGCCAACACAATCTTCGGATTTATCTGATCCGAAACATTGGTCAAGGCCACCTGTACCTGAAGAATGGTGGCAAATTATCAGGGATAACGTACCAGCATTTGAGCCACATATTACACCAACAAGAGCAATGGGTAAGGTAGTTGAATGTTTTCGTACATATCCGAATGTAGTACGTAGCAACCATCCATTAGGAAGTTTTGCGGCATGGGGAAAATATGCAGAAGAAATAACGATGAATCAGTCACTATCAATGAGTTTAGGAGAAGAGTCTCCATTAAGAAAAATATATGATTTAGACGGATACATATTATTAATAGGTGTTGGATATGATTCCAATACGTCTGTACATTTATCTGAAGTACGTTCTGGTGCATGTGAGTTAATAAAAGTAGGGGCGCCTATTATAGAAAATGGTGAAAGAGTATGGAAAGAGTTTGTTGATATGGATTACGATTCTGATAAGTTTGTAGAAATCGGTGTAGAGTTTGAGCGAAAAGGAACTGTAACAAATGGAAAAATAGGAAATGCAACGTGCCGTTTTATGAAGCAACGGGATATCGTTGACTTTGGAACAGAATGGTTTCTTAAGAAAAATCAGTAAGGGATGGTTACAATGAAGGGAAAAAAGGTATTAATTACGAGTGGTGGTTGTTTAGAAAAATGGGACCAAGTGCGTGGTCATACGAATATGGCAAAAGGAACAATTGGTAGAATAATCGCCGAAGAGCTTATAAGTAAAGGAGCACATGTTATATATTTACACGGTTATTTTGCTGAGAAACCAAAAGATATAAATAATCAGTTGGAATTACACCCGTTTGAAGGAATTGTTGATTTGCAGGATAAAATGAAAAGTATCATTACACATGAAAAAGTCGATGCGGTCATTATGGCAGCGGCTGGATCAGATTGGATTGTAGATAAAATTTGTGATCAAGAGGGCAATGTTCTTGATATGAATGGAAAAATCTCAAGTGATATAGCGCCAATTATACATTTTCAAAAGGCACCGAAAGTATTAAAGCAAATAAAACAGTGGGATCCAGAAACGGTACTTGTTGGCTTTAAGCTTGAAAGTGATCTAAATGAAGAAGAACTGTTCGAAAGAGCGAAAAATAGAATGCAGGAAGCGAAGGCGAGTGTAATGATTGCAAATTCACCACATTCTTTATATTCACGCGGAGCAGTGCACTACGTAATTGGACATGACGGTAAAGGGAAGTTATGTAATGGGAAAGATGAAACAGCGAAAGAAATTGTCAAAAGGTTAGAAGTACTTTGTAATCACATTACTGTTTTATAATTTTTAGTATTTGGATAAGAATGAATCCGCATAATATATATAGGTAAGTGAAACTTTAATTTATGGGAATTTAACTTTTACACGAACATTAACCATTCAAGATCGATACATAGCATAATTGGTGAGGAGTGGATTCTATGGAACATTTATTAAAGCAAGCTATTAAACTAAGAAACGAAAAGAAATATGCGCAATCCAGAGAGATACTTATTGGGCTAACAAACTTTACGAGGGATGCAGAAGTGCTATTTCAATGCGCCTGGATACATGATGTAATGGGACTTGAAACAGAGGCAGTGCCGTATTATGAACAGGCAATTGTAAATGGACTTGATGGTGAGTCACTTTGCGATGCATATATCGGTCTTGGCAGTACATATCGTTGTATAGGTGAATATGACAAAGCAATTACAGTTTTAGAAACGGGTTTGCAGCAGTTTCCGGATAATGACGTGATGAAGGTGTTTCTCTCTTTAGCAAAATATAACGTAAACGAACATGAAACTGCAATGAAATTATTACTTGAAACAGTCGTAAAAGCAGAGGAAGTAAAAGAATTTGAACGTGCCATTTCATTTTATAAAGACCATTTAAACGAGGTTTTTAAATAAGAGGGTGAATGTATGAATTTTGCATTATCACGAAGGCGAAAAGGTATTTGGTTTGGACTAATATCTTTCATCTTGTTATCAAACTATTTATTATATGCTCTTCCGATTGTACCAGCTGCTCCGAAAGAAGTAGTGCTTGGATCATTATTAGATTGTATGTTTGTAATTCCAATCATTACGTATTTCTTTATTATTCGAAAAAGATACTCGTTAACATATATACTCCCTGTCGTAATAGCTGGTTATATATTTGCAAGATTTATTATTCCAAGCGACTATTTACAAGCTTTTTCATACGTTTCTTATATTATAGTTGCAGGAGAAATTGCTTTTGTATGTTTAGAGTTATTCCTTCTATATAAAATTGTTAGAAAGCTTCCTAACATAATAAAAAAATATAAAGAATATAAAAGGGAGTATTCTTCATTTTCTTATGCAATTGATGCTGCGTTTGACGACACTATGAAAAGAAATAAATTAATAGATATCATTGTAACAGAGTGTAAGTTAATTTATTATGCATTTTTATCGTGGCGTGAAAAAGTGCCAGAAGGTGAAGGTGTATACTCATACCATAAAAAGACTGGTGCAATAGGTGTATATATCATGATCATCCATGCAACCTTAATAGAAAGTATCGGTTTTCATTATTTGCTTCATCAATGGAATCCAGTAATAGCATGGATTTTACTTATTTTAAACGTGTATGCAATGTTTTATTTTTTAGCTGAAATACAAGCAATGCGAAAAAATCCAATTATTGTTGCGGAAGAAAAGATTATCATTCAAATTGGATTAGGAAAGAAAATTATTATACCATTTAAACAAATTGATAAAATTACGTTTTATAAAGGAGAACTTTTAAAGAAAGAGAAAGAGGTTCTTGATGCAACGGTGATGGAATTTATAAAGGAACCTCCAACATTTGAAATAATACTTAAAGAGCCAATGAAAGCACAATTGTTATATGGATTTTCTAAAACAGTAAGTCGTGTTCACTTAAATGTTGATGAGGAACGGAAGTTTTATGATGCGGTGATGGAGAATTTGAAACATGAATAATGTTACTAATTTTCATCATGCGTTTGGTGTGTATGGCATTTGTATCGAAAACAATAACTTATTAGTAATTGATAAAATGAAAGGTCCATATAGAAATCGGTATGATTTACCTGGTGGTAGTCTAGAAGATGGGGAATCATTATTAGCTCGACTTCATAGAGAGATTAAAGAAGAGACTGGTCTAAAGGTAACAGTAGTAAAACAAATAGGTACAGTTGATTTTCAATTTCCATCAAAATTCAAGGAGTACACACATGTTCATCATATCGCAGTTTTTTACTTTGTTGAAAGGTGCGAAGGTGAATTCAAAGTACCGGAACAATTTGAAGGACAAGATTCAATAGGAGCTAGATGGATTCCAATAAAAAGTATTACTGAAGATAATTCATCTCCTCTTGTATGTAGTGCTGTGGATTGGTTAACAGAATCTAAGTTTCATTTAGAAGTAAAGGTTTATAAATCATGGGTTATAAAATAATAATGTTATTTAAGCCCTTTCTAATTTAGAAGGGGCTTTTTTGTGAAGTAGAAAATGAATTTATATCTTTAAAAACAAGTAACGAATTGGCTGAACGCTTTCTAAGTGGAAATATAAAGGGATATAATGAAAGAACTAAAATAAATGGGGGAATTTTAAAATTGAGTTGTTTACATACGTCAGGAATTGAAATTATTGAAAGGAAAATACGCTATGATGGTACAACTGTAGATCATGCTTGTTTACTAATAGAAGCGCAGCAGGAAGAAATTGTTTTATACCATGAAGTACAGTACTCTTTTACAATGGAAGCGAATGATAAGAAGTTAACGATCCCGAAAGGAAGTTATACAGTTGCATATTACTGGAGGAATCGTCCATATAATTTATACGTTTGGAGAGATCAGGATGGAGGTTATCTAGGTTCTTATTTTAATATTGTAAAGCATACATATATAACGGACCAAATGGTGTCTTTCGAAGATTTAATCGTTGATATTATGGTACTTCCAAGTGGAGAATTTTTTATTTTGGATGAGGATGAATTAACCGAGCCGTTAGAACAATTTGAAGACGGATATGTAGAAAAAGCTCTTCATACAGTCAAAAATACAATTCAAGAATCGCTTCCAAATATTATTTCAGAAACTGCTACTATTTTTAAAAATAAATAATGTTCTTTAAAACCTAGTTGACTTATCGGAAATATTTGTATAGTATGTAGTTAATTCTATAACGTATAGCTGATTGGAGAAACCAAAGGCATTTCATTACAAGATGAAATGCCTTTGGTTTTTTTATTGTACAAATGTTGTATCTATTCATTTAAATGAATCATTCCAAGGAGGGGAAGAAGTGACTGTTTCAATTGATGGGGTATCAAAATATTTTTCGAAACAAACTGGTACGGTTCAAGTGCTAGAAGATATTAATTTCCAATTAGAGAGAGGCGATTTTGTCACTGTAATCGGACCGAGTGGTTGCGGGAAAAGTACGCTGTTGAAAATTGTTGCGGGATTAGATAACGAATTTGAAGGTGAAGTTATCATCGATGGGGAGAAAATCGTAAAACCGAGTAAGAAACAAGGTTTTATTTTTCAAGAACATCGCTTATTTCCGTGGTTAACAGTTGAAGAAAATATTGCTGCAGATTTGTCACTAAAAGATAAGTATGTAAAAGATAAGGTAAAGGAATGGGTTGAAATCGTTCGATTAGACGGTTTTGAAAAATCTTATCCGAAAGAAATTTCAGGCGGTATGTCGCAACGTGTTGCGATTGCGAGAGCTTTATTAAGAGATCCGAATGTATTACTACTTGATGAACCATTCGGAGCACTTGATGCTTTTACTAGAAGTCATTTGCAAGAAGTGCTTTTAAATATTTGGGAACAGAAGAAAACGACAATGATATTTGTTACTCATGATATAGACGAAGCGATATATCTTTCAAACCAAATTATTATCATGAGTGCAAAGCCTGGAAAAATACATAAAGTGATTGAAAATAATTTACCTTATCCACGTAGTAAAACTTCGGAATTATTCCAAGAAATTCGTACGAAAGTATTACAGCAGTTTGAACATGGGGGACTGATTCAAACGAGTATATAGGAAAAGGGTGGATTATATATGTATAAAAAAGGTAAAGTTCTTTCTTTTGCATTAGCTATATCTATATTTTTATTAGGGTGTGAAAAAAACACAGCAAGTAGCAAGAAAGAAGATGTAACAATTCAAATTGGTATACAGCAAGGGTTAAGCCCGCTATTATTAGCACAGAAAAAAGGATGGTTTGAAGAGGAGTTTAAAAAAGAAGGAGTTAAAGTGAAATGGACAGAGTTTCAAAGCGGACCTCCCTATTTTGAAGCGATCGCATCAAATCGATTAGACTTTGGCGAAGTTGGAAACTCCCCGGTTATTTCAGCGCAAGCAGCTGGTATTGAATTTACCGAAATTGCTAATACAAGTTATGCGAGAAAAGGAACAGGCATTCTTGTACAAAAAGATAGCAAAATTACGAGTGTAAAAGATTTAAAAGGTAAAAAAATCGCAGTAGCAAAAGGAAGTAGCGCATTTAATTTATTGTATCGAGCATTAGAAAAAGAAGGTATCAATGCGAAAGATGTAAATGTCATTCAATTGCAACCAGATGAAGCGCAACCTGCATTTGAATCAGGATCAGTAGATGCATGGGCCATTTGGGACCCGTTCATTTCATTACATACGTTAAATAAAGGAGCGAAGGTTATTGTAGATGGTGAAATATTAAATGTATCTTCTCCAGAATTTTTAATTGCGAGAACAAAGTTTGCGAAAGAACATCCAGAATTAGTTGAGAAATTCCTTGAAGTTTATGAAAAAGCACGTGTATGGCAAGAGTCAAACATTGATGAAGCAATAAAAATATATACTTCTGCAAAGAAAATAGATGCTGACATTGTAAAAGAAGTGTTTAATCATGACAAACCAATTTTAGTTCCAGTAACGAAAGAAATAATAGAGGAACAGCAAAAGACAGCGGATTTTCAATATAAACTCGGTTCTATAAAGAAAGAAATCAAGACAGATAAAGTTGTAGATAATTCTTTCGTAGAAAAAGCAGTAAAGGCGAAATGAAAAGAGGTTTTGTAAATTGGAGAATACGAAAGCTGTTATGAAAAGAGCGAGTATAACGATTGGCAAAAACAATGTAAAGAAAGTGCGAAAGACGAATGTGAAAGTGATAGTAAGAGCGATTACGATACCGATTATCGTATTAATTATTTGGCAGTTAGCGGGCGTATTCAATCTAGTTTCTAAAACAGTATTACCAACGCCATTGGATATATTTCTAGCTTTTCAAGAGCTTATAAAAACAGGAGAGTTATTCGGCCATTTAAGTATTAGTGTATTCAGGGCTGCGGCTGGCTTCTTTATCGGCGGGAGTTTAGGAATTATTTTAGGAACGATTGTTGGATTTTCAACGAGAAGTGAGCAATATTTAGATCCGTCTGTACAGATGTTAAGAACTGTACCTCATTTAGCAGTTGCACCGCTTTTCGTATTATGGTTCGGTTTTGGAGAAACATCGAAAGTATTATTAATTGCGGACGGTGCATTTTTTCCTTTATATGTAAACGCGTTTTTAGGGATACGGGGTGTAGATTCAAAGCTTTTTGATGTTGCGAGAGTGTTAGAGTTTAGTAAAAGAAAATTAATTACGAAATTGATTTTACCTGCCGCATTGCCGAACCTATTACTTGGAGCAAGATTATCTTTAGGAGTTGCATGGGTAAGTTTAGTAGTAGCAGAACTGATGGGATCTACAGAAGGTATTGGCTATATGATTATGGACGCAAGGCAATTTTCAAATACAGATATTGTATTTGTCGGTATTATTATCTTTGCATTCGTTGGGAAGTTTTCTGATTCACTCGTACGTTTACTTGAAGTGAAGTTTTTAAGGTGGCGAGATAATTTTAAAGGTGAGACAGGGAATTAACATATAAAGTGAAACTTTAATCAGTGGGGGCATCCCACACTGATTATTAGTTGAACCAATCGGGCATTAACGGGCAGTTGATCCCCCACCTAATTTCTTTGATTTCGCTGAATTTTGAGGTGGGGATCTTACTGCCCGTTAATGCGGGGTAAATTATTAGGGGTAATTTATATAGAGCATTTTAGTATACGTTTTACAATAAAAAAGGGGTGTATAAAGTTATGGAATTGTTATGGTTTATTCCGGCTTATGGAGATGGTCGATATTTAGGAACAACAAAACGAGGAAGAGCAGCTGAATATGGTTATTATAAACAAGTCGCACAGGCAGCTGATTATTTAGGATATACAGGTGTGTTACTCCCAACTGGTCAAGGATGTGAAGATCCATGGGTATTGGCATCGGCACTTGCAGCTGAGACAGAGAAATTAAAATTTTTAGTAGCAGTTAGACCAGGACTAATGTCACCAACAGTAGCAGCGAGGATGGCATCGACATTTGATAGAATTTCAGAAGGAAGGTTACTTATTAATGTAGTAGCTGGAGGGGATCCTGTTGAATTGCAAGGAGATGGATTATATCTTGAACATGATGAAAGGTATGAAGCAGCAGATGAATTTTTAAAAGTTTGGAAATCGACCTTGCAAGGTGAAAGTATTTCTTTAGAAGGAAAACATATTAAAGTTACGGATAGTAAAGTTGTATTTCCACCGGTTCAAACGCCGTATCCACCAATTTATTTTGGCGGATCTTCCGCTGCAGGTAAAGAAGTTGCAGCGGAGCATAGTGATGTGTATTTAACGTGGGGAGAGCCACCAGAGCAAGTAAAAGAGAAAATAGATGAAGTAAAAAAACTTGCGGAAGAGAAGGGGCGTAACGTACGATTTGGTATTAGACTACACGTAATTGTAAGAGAGACAGAAGAAGAAGCATGGGAAGAGGCTGAAAGGTTAATTCAATATGTAGATAATGAAACAATTGAGCTCGCTCAAAAAACATTTGCAAGATATGATTCAGTCGGTCAAAAACGGATGACACATTTAAATAAAGGTACGAGAGAGTCGTTAGAGATAAGTCCTAACTTGTGGGCAGGTATTGGGCTTGTAAGAGGTGGTGCAGGTACTGCGCTTGTAGGAGATCCGCATACAGTAGCAGATAGAATAAAAGAATATGAAGCGTTAGGAATTGATACGTTTGTTTTATCAGGATATCCTCATTTAGAAGAAGCATATGAAGTGGCAGAACTGTTATTTCCTTTATTGAAAGAAGATAAGAAACAAGAAAATAAAATTGTTGGTGAAATGATAGCTGATGCGTATGCATTAAAAAAGTAGTGAGAAATAAAGTGAAACTTTAATCCTTTGGGTGAATTGTCCCAAAGGATTATTAGTTGAACCAATCGGGCATTTACAGGCAGTTTCACCTATGTTTTGCTTCATTTTGTTTACTGCCTGTTAATACGGGATAAAAAAACTCGCAAGTATTTCACTTGCGGGTTTTCATCGTAAACTATTAGAAAATATGGTAAAATTAAAAAGTAACTTAAGGTACGGTTGGTTGTTCAATTATCACTTCTCCGAATAGGAGGGGGGTGATAATACATGAGTGAAATAGCGTTGCTACTGCAGGGTGGACTGTTTCTCGTTGCATTGTTAACGTTCGTCGTCGTTTTAATAGACAAGCTCAAAAAATAACAACCCACCTATGCCAATAGAATGTGGGTTGTTTTGTTTGTAAGAAACAAATAGGATAAATGAACAATCCAATCTGCTAAGTTACGTGGACTAGTGTGTAGCCGCACACTAGTCTTTTTTATTTATATACAATTAATAATTAGTTTATGTGATTGTATTGTTCTTTTCATACTTATTATAACACAGTGTCTTTTCATCAAGAAAGGAGACCGTATGTTCTGATTTCGATTAAATAGAAGGGGTTTTTTCTTTAAATAGCCCATCCATATACTGTTTTAAAGTTTGGACATAAAATTCCTGCTTACTTACATTATTTACGCCGACAATTGGTGATGGAAGTTCATACCTTTTTTCTGATAAATGAACGACAACATCAAAGATATCAAATAGACGAATGAAACAGAACAGGCCATCTTTATCGCTTAATAAAATAAAGTAATGGTTTTCACTATTTGTATTTAATGTATTCCATAAAGAACTTTTGCTTAAATCGCGAACAATATTCTTTTCTTTTAATTCCATGAAATCGGCGTTTGCTAGAATGTTAGAAATATCAATCGCATCTGGATCTTCAAAATAGCCATCAACAGCTTGTACAGCGAAAGTATAAGCCATTTTTAATACACTCATTTTGTATTTACGGTTATCTAAAAGTAATTCACGTTGAATAGAGCTAGCTACTTTCGTTACACGTTCTTCTTTCCAAATTTCATTATGTAGTGAAATATCGTGCTTTTTACATAGTTTCATAATTAATGCATTGGAATAAAGTATTTCATCACTTACTTCAACAACATCTGTCTCAGCAGCCGCAAGTTCCTCACCATGTTCATTCGTATAGAGCGGGGAATCAATTTGTTTTTTCATCTGCTCAATCTTAAATTGACTTAATTTATGCCGAATTAAGGGACGATCGATATTTGTTATCATTTGTTCATGACAAGTATCACAAATTGAGTTTGTGAAATAATATCCACATAATATTTCGGGGATGACATATTGTTCACTAAGTTCTTTCGTATCTTTTCTGCAAATGATGCATTGTGTCATTTTTATCACCTTTACCTACAAATTTGTATGTAATCTCATTGTAGTGTATTTATTGGCATTTTGGAATATTGTAAAGGAAAATATTATGTGAAATTCTTGCTTATTTTGGTACAATGAAGAGAAGTGCTAGTTTAAAGGAGGAAGTTTTTTTGAAATCGAAAGTGCACTTTTGGACATTAGAAGTGCTAATGGTTGTAGGAATCATATTTATTTGCACAAAAATATCGTTTCTATTTCAACCGATTGGTATCTTCGTATCAACGTTGTTTTTCCCAATCTTAATCGCATTATTTTTATACTTCATATTTAACCCATTGTTAGTCTTTTTGGAGAACAAAAAAGTACCTAGAGGTTTAGCGATTTTACTGTTATATCTTTTTATCATAACATTAACTGCGGTTGGAGTTGGGGTAGTTGTTCCAACAATCTCACAACAGCTAATGGATTTAGTAAAAAATATGCCAGGTTATATTAAAGAGGGAAAACTATACATACAAGATTTATCCCACCACAGACTATTTGAATGGTTATCTACACAAAATTATGTTTCCATTGAAACAATTGAAAAAAATGCGATTGAATACTTAAAGGATATACCAAACACTATTACGTCGAGTGCAACGGCTTTATTTGGTATTATAACGAACGTCGCATTAGTGATCTTCACAGTACCATTCATTTTATTTTATATGTTTAAAGATGGACATGCCTTTCCAGGTAAAGCAGTAAGCCTATTACCTGAGTCTTACCGTGAAGAAGGACTTCGTATCATTAAGGAAACGAATGAAACATTATCTGCATATATTCAAGGGCAAGCGCTCGTTTGTATATTTGTAGGTGCGTTTACTTTTATCGGTTATTTAATTATCGATTTACCTTACGCTTTCGTTTTAGGAATTATAGCAGCATTTACAAATATCATTCCTAACTTAGGGCCATTTATCGGTGCAGCACCAGCTGTTATTGTAGGTCTGTTCGTATCTCCGATGCAAGCGTTGTACGTAATTATTATCGTAACAATTGTACAACAGTTTGAAAGTAACATCATTTCACCGCGTATTATGAGTTCAAAATTAAATATCCACCCGTTAACGATTATTATTTTAATTTTAGGGGTAGGGAACTTTGCGGGAATTATCGGAATGATTTTAGCAGTGCCAGTTTATGCAGTAACAAAAACAGTTGTATCGAATTTAGTGAGATTGTTTAAGACGAAACGAAGTAATCGAAAATAGTATAAGTTGAGAAAGATACACCGCTTTTTTAAGTGGTGTATCTTTCTTTGTTAAAGAATATTAAAAAGTGTATTAATGTAATTTTATTATATGTTTTTTATATATCAAATTCAGCAGTAAACTTGTGTGATATAAGCTAAAACTATGTGGAATCCCTCTGAACTATCCAAATCATTTCCTTACAGCGTGCTATCAACATCTTAATCGACTCCTTTCAATTTTATATATTTAACAATTATAGGTGAGTATAGTATTTGCTTCTACGGTCACGAATGTCATCAATAATTTGTTTATATTGTTGTTCTTGTTTTAATTCAGTTTCAGAAAGGGTTTCTTTCTGAATTGTAATCGTTAAGAAGAAAAGGTGAAACTTCATTATGCATTCCTCCTTTCGAAAGGAATTATAGATGGCTACAGTAGTGACTTTGACGTTCCTTTACATCGTCCATAGCTTTATTAATTTGATGGTCATGCAATCTTTCACTGTCTGAGAACTTAGTTTTTTGAATTGTTATCGTTAAAAATAATACTTTAAATTTCATTACATATTGCCCCTTTATAAGTTATTTAGAAAAGACGGCTGTAAAAAGAAGCTTGACGCTCTTTTACTTCGTCCATAATGGTTTGAATGTGTTGCTCACGCAAAATTTCGTTTTGAGAAAGCTTACGTTTTTGAATGGTAATTGTTAAAAAGAATGCTTTAAATTTCATGAAGGTATTTCTCCTTAAAAATATATTTTTAATACATTTGCGTATAGTATGAACTTTTAATGTCGGTCATTTTATCAGTCAGTTGTTTAAATTGTTGTTTACGAATGATTTCATCTTCAGATAAAGTGTTTTTCTGAAGTACAGTCGTAAAAAAGAAAATATGAAAAGTCATAAATGAATTCCTCCTTTCGAAAAGGAATTACAGGTGATCACAATAAAGCGCTTGGCGCTCCTTAACGTCATTCATAGCTTTTTCGATTTGCCCATTATGAAGTAATTCATCTTTGGAAATTGTATTTCTTTGAATCGTAATACTTAAAAACAATACGTTAATAGTCATCGAATGTTGCTCCTTTCTTAAAAAAATAATGTAAGAGACTAAAAAATCGCACAAAAAAACCACAGGAAGATACAGTTCTCCTATGGCTGGGCGTGAAAAAGCCACAGGAAAGTATACGACCTCCTGTGGCGAATTTATGAATTAAAAGAAATAGTGTGCGATTTTCAATTCTCCATTAGGGTGGTCGAATTCATATTTAATTGTCCAGAAAACACAGGTGCAGTTAACGCTAAAGTTAAAGCATGTAATTGTAATTTCATCATTTCCTTCGACCTCCTTTTAGAATTTTTTCTTACGTTAGTAAGTATATACAATTAATGGATAATTGTAAACAGGAAAATTGAAAATTTTTAATTTTGATTAAAATGCGTATATTTCAAAGGGTTTTGAGAAGATGTATTGTAATTAACGAAATATCGATAAAAATGGGGGATGCTAAATGAAATATATGCATCGTAATATAATTGTTATGCTAACAATTTTTTTATTTATTTCTGCTTGTTCTAACGGAGAAAGAATAAGAGAAATATCTGATGTTGAACCTGGTGATTTTAAGGAATATGCTGGGACATACGTTGGTAATAACTCAGATGTGGTTGCTATTGTAAAAAATTTACCTGGTGGTGATACATTTCAAAGTATTAGTTTGGAGAATGAAAGTATAAAGGTGAACTATGGTGCAAATGGAAATGGAACTCTGTCAAAAGACATGGTTGAGACGTATTGGTTTGATGGTAAGGACACGTTGGAGAAAAATTTTCTTTTTAACGTAATTTATCTATCAATTTTAGTACCAAATGCGAAGAGTTACGAGTTACAAGTAGAAAATAAAAAGTTTACCATAAAAAGGGGAGAACTATTATCAATCCTATATGAAAAATTTAATGATTTTCCAAAAGAAGATGATATATGGGGTAAAAGGAAAGTGGTAAAGATCCTTAACGATAATAACGAAAAAATTACAATGCTTATAAATGATAAAGATTTTCGGAAATCTTTATTTGTTAAATATCCAGTGCAGTAGTTGAAATGATAGGAGGAGAAAAGGTGGAATTAGTATACAAAATTACTTATCATAGAATGCAAGATCATTATTTATCTAAGTTATTACAGACAATTAGCCTCGTTAGTGAAGAAGATTTGTGGAAACAAGGGGATTCTGTTAATTCAATTGGTGGAATCGTACTGCATATTTGTGAACATATACAGAGAAATGCTAGTCGTTATAAAAATCCCAATATAGTTTTTGAAAAGGGAATCGAGGAGTATTTTCCAGTAAAACTACAACGTACTGAAGTTTTGCTACAGTACGTTGTAGAAGTATTTGATGAATGGGGAACAGCATATATACAAGCATGGGAAGAAAAAAGACATATTGATCTTCATAGTTTATTACATTTAGTGGAGCATACAAGTTATCATTTAGGGCAAGTAGTAGATCGTACAAAGTCTATAATGGGACAACAATTTAATTTTTGTCAAAATGGTATAAATGAAAAGAATTTGAGAACAAGAGTTGAAACTTCGAACTTTTAGAAAGAGAGTCATTCTTAAACGAATGACTCTCTTTTTTTATAAAAGAAATTTATGGAAATAAGTATTTTTATGTGGTATGGTTAATTACATAAGTAATGAACCTGTGAACCTAAGGTGGTGAAATTGTGAAACCTACTCTGGAGCAAAATAAATTAATATACTTACAAATTGCAGAAACGATTGAATCTGATATTTTAAAAGACATATTACTGGAAGAAGAACAAGTTCCATCAACAAATCAATTTGCGAAGATGTTACAAATAAATCCAGCTACTGCAGCTAAAGGGGTAAATGTACTAGTGGATGAAGGGATTCTATATAAAAAGAGAGGGATCGGAATGTTTGTTGCAAAGGGAGCGAAAGAAGTCGTGCTTAAAAAAAGACAAAATACTTTTATGACCGAATATTTACCTAAAGTATGGGAAGAAGCAAAAGTACTAGAAATATCAAAAGACGAATTGATGGATATGATTCAAAAAATTACGAAGGAGGGGAAATAGGGATGATTGCACTTGAAACGAAAGATGTAACGAAAAAATATAAAAAGAAAGTAGCAGTAAACGAAATAACGATTTCATTGGAAGAGCATAAAATATATGGTTTGCTCGGTAGAAACGGAGCAGGCAAAACGACACTATTAAATTTACTTGCAGGCCAAATTACTTCAAGTAGTGGAAGAGTATCAATATTTGGTGAAAGTGTTTTTGAAAATAGTAAAGCAATGCAAAATATTTGTTTTGTTAGAGTGAAAGAGGAAGCACATTTAAGTTATAAAGTAAAAGAAATTTTTAAGATGTGCAGCATGTTTTATAAAAATTGGGATGGACAGTATGCTGAAGAACTCGCTGATAAATTTCAGCTTAATATGACAGTGAAATATCATAAACTATCACACGGCATGCAAACAGTCGTCGGAATTATTCAAGGGTTAGCAAGTAGGGCGCCAATTACCATTTTTGATGAACCGACTACCGGTTTGGACGCAGCACATCGAGAGTTGTTTTATAGTGTACTATTAGAAGATTACGGTGAGTATCCACGAACAATTATATTATCAACACATTTAGTAGAAGAAGTAACCCATGTAATTGAAGATGTAATCATTATAAAAGAAGGAAGGTTAGTTGTTCAATCATCAGTGGAAGATTTATTACAACAGGGTCATATTATTTCAGGGAAAAAAGATAAAGTGGATGAATTTTCGATAAATAAGAAAGTAATAAATCGAGAAGTCTATGGGAATAAAGGCATTAATGTTATAGGGGAAGAACTTTCTAATGAAGATTATTACTCTCTTGAAAAAGAAGGTTTAGTAATTGATAGAATTACATTACAAAAACTATTTATACACATAACTGGTGGTGAAGTGAAATGAAGATGTTAATGAAGCAGTTGAAGTTACATATAAATTTTCATTATAAAGCAATTATAATATTTTGGATTGTAGCTTTATTAATAAAAGGGGCTTTAAATGCTGCTCATTTAAATGGAGCGAACATTGGTTATTTACCCGAAATTATAAATAATCCTTCAATAGCAATTATGTTATTTATAGTAGGGAGTGTTTTCATCATACAAGATGATCTATTTCGTTTAGCTGTTTCATTCGGTGTAACGAGAATCCAATATTTTATCGGAGCCATTTGTTATATCGTATTGCAATCCGCAATGTTTTCGTTTCTTCAAGTAATGCTTTTGCAAGATATAAAATATAATTTAGTAAATGTTAGTTTTGGGGAGCAATCGGTACAACAATTTATTTTGCAATTTTTATTTTATGTTACAACAGCATGTTTTTTCCAAGTGGTAGTAGTTTTTAAACAACGATTTCAATGGATTGGTCTTATGATTGGTGGATCCCTTTTCTTATCAACAAATAGTGTGCTTTATGGGGAAGCGGGGGTAACCGGTTTATTATTTACGAGTGATGGATCTTTAGTAGATATACCGTATTTTACTGTTATTTCAATTGGATTAACTGTTCTTTATATCATAACTAGTAGTATATTTATTCGTAAAGTATCATTCGAAAAAACGATTTGAAATAGTATTAGATTACTATAGAGAGAAGGATAGCAAATGGGAGACACATATTCACTCATTACAGTCTTTTTATGCATTGCACTACTAATACTCTGGCGTCGTTATCGTTCTATGTATAAGCCAATAAAGGGCAGTGGGATACGTATTTTGTGGCCATTACTATTTTTAACACCTGGTGTTTTATGGTTTTTTGGTCCCGTACATCCAGCTATATTACAAGTAGTTATAGCGGTATTAATTGGAATTCTTCTCGCTGTACCACTTATAGTTTTAACAAATTATGAACGAAGAGATGATGGGAATATTTATACGAAAAAAAGTGCAGCCTTTTTAATTACTTTTATTGGACTTGTCGTTTTAAGATATGGTTCAAGACAATATATTGTTGACTTAGATCAACAAACGATTGGTTTATTATTTTACGTAGTAGCAGTATCGTATATTATTCCGTGGAGAATAGCTAGTTATATAAAGTTTAAGAAAGTTTGGCGGGAAAATAGTAATCATGCTTTATAAGAAAAAACTTTTCTTTTGAGAAGTTTTTTCTTTTTATATGTAATTGAAATCATTTGTTGAAGTGCAAGCTACCATACAATATGATGAATATAAAAAAGAGAAAGTAGGGGATATAAAAATGCGTACAATTTTACTTTTTCTAAACGACATGTCTATTAATGAAATAGAGGATATTAGGAAACAACATGATCCTTTATTCGGTTTAATCCCACCGCATATTACAATTGTATTCCCATTTGAAAGCTCGACTTCAAATGATGAGCTGAAATTACATATCTTAAAATTATCAAAAGGGATACAGGAGATAGAAATTGAATTTGCGAATCAACTTACGAGTGAAAGAGAATATTTATTTTTACGAGTTGAAAAGGGGCAAAAACAAATAGAAGAACTTCATAATATGCTGTATACAGGCGCTTTATTACAATTTTTGAAAGAAGATATTCCGTACATACCGCATGTAACAGTCGGGAGAAAAGAAAGTACTGAGTTAGCTGCTCAAGTAGCTAAGGAAATTCAGAGTTTCCCTGAAAAATTACAATGTGTAATTGATAGAATTAGTGTAGAGCGAATTGGAGAAAACGGGGAATCAATTATTGAATTTGAAGTACCGTTGCAAAAAAGCTGACAAAAGTCAGCTTTTTTTATTCGTAACATAAAGTAAAGCACCAATGGCACCGCTATTACCACCGTCTTGTATAAAGATTGGTGTTTTATTTTGATATTTTGTGTAGCTACTAATAATATTTTGAAGGTGTACGTTATTACATAGAGTCGAACCAATATAAATAATATGATCAATGTTTTTGGTTTCAGCGAATTGAAGGCTTAATGCAGTAACAACTTCACCGACGAGTCCTTGTACAGTAGCAAGTATATCTGAGCTATTATAATTTGATTCTGTATTAGTAGCTTTACCAAAATTACTTGCAGTTAAGCTATTATCAATAGGTGAGAGAATTCCACCATAAATATCTCCAACCGTAATATCTAGTTCTTTTCTAGAGCCTATTTTTGTTAAAGGAATCACATCTTCAAAATGATCTATATTTGTTAATAATTTTGAAAGTCCCATAATAGTACCACCACCAACACCAGTTCCACCAGCTCGAATATATTGGTCATTATAAACGTAGTGGATGGAAGTACCTGTACCGATATTTGTTAAAATAAAATTATTTATAGCATGTTTTTCTTCTTTTAATATATACCGGACACCTGCAAGAGTAGCTTCAAATTCGTTTAGTTCTACTATATTATATGAATCCGAAAGTAGTTGCTGTAATTGTTTTGCTTTACCACCAGTTATACATATTTGTTTTATACGAGTGTTTTTCTTAAGCCAGTCTATTATTTTATCTTGTTCATTTGAATAAAATTTTTCAAAAGCTAATTGTTTTTGCTCGTTCAAATAAGCAATTTTCGTTAATGTTCCTCCAGCATCAATACCGATAGTACTTTCCATTTTCCTGCTCCTAACTATGTAATTTGTTTATTTTGTTCATAATGATGAGACGAATTTGTAGGAAATAGATAGCCCAGCGGATTAAATTATCTTTATTCCGCTTGATATATTAATAGCTTGTCCACAGTTACAATCGGCTGATTATTAACAGTTGCAGTACCTTTACCGAGAATAAAACCTCGGCGATTACGAGTTAGCTCATAATGTAAATCAAGTTTATCACCAGGGTATGCTTTTGCGTGAAATTCAACCCCATCTAATGAGGAGAGGAAGCCTAAACCTTCAGAGTCACTTGTATGCACAAATGCACTAAGCTGTGCAAGTGACTCTACAATTAACATATGAGGCATATGTTTTTGATTATCATTTATAAACCACTCATTATTTGTAATGAGTTTATATCCCGTAACGGACTCACCATGTTTTACATTGGTTACTTTATCAATCATTAAAAATGGAAAACGATGGGGAAGTGTGTCTTTAATATGCATATGAAAGTACCTCCAATGAATAATACCCCTGCTACAGTTAAGCAGGGGAGTTACCATTAATTTTTAACTAATTCATTTACTTTTTCAAGAGAAAAAATGCCACTATTTCTAATGTTTTCAACAACTTGTTGTAACACTTCTTTATCTTGAACCAGTGCAATACGTACAAACCCTTCTCCGTGAGGTCCAAATGCATGACCTGGTGTAACAACGACATTCGCACGATCCATTAACGCATAAGCGAAATCTATAGAAGTCCAGTCTTTCGGAATTTCGGCCCAGACGAACATACTACCAGTTGGCTTATCGACATTCCAGCCAAATGTGCGGAATCCATCAACTAAAGTGTCTCTACGTTCTTGATAAATACCGCGATTTTTCTCGCAAAACGAAGCACCATTTCTTAGTGCAGCTGATGCCGCTTTTTGAATTGGTAAAAACACACCATAATCAGTATTAGATTTAAACTGAGTAAGCGCACGAACAATTTCTTCGTTTCCAATCATATATCCAATACGGCTACCTGCCAAACTATAACTTTTTGACAAAGAGTTAATTTCTACGCCAACTTCTTTAGCCCCAGGTACAGAGAGGAAGCTAATTGGTTTATTACCATCAAAATAAAATTCAGCATAAGCAAAATCATGGACAACAATAATATTATGCTTTTTCGCGAATGCGATTACCTCTTTAAAGAAATCTTCATGAGCCATTGCTGGAACTGGATTTCCTGGGAAGTTTAAAATCATCATCTTCGCTTGATTAGCAATATCTTCGGGGATAGCTGCTAAGTTAGGTAAGAATTCATTTTCTTTCTTTAAAGGCATGTAATACGAGGTTGCACCAGCCATTTGAATTCCAGTTTCATAAGCTGTATATCCAGGATCAGGAACTAATATAATATCTCCCGGATTTGCATAAACCATAGGTAAATGAACGAGTCCGTCTTGTGAACCCAGTAATAATAAAACTTCTTTATCGGCATGTAATGTAACGTTATGAGTGTTGTTGTAATATTCAGTTACAGCTTCGTGAAATTCTTGAATACCACTTAATGTGTATCCGTAGCTTTCTTTTTCACTTGCTGTATATACCATTTCTTCTCTTACGAAGTCAGCAGGTGGCATATCAGGATTCCCGATACTTAAATCAATCATTTTGTGACCTGCTGCAATTTTTTCTTTTTTATAAGCCCCTAATTCACTAAATATAGAAGATTGGAATGCTTTCATTCTAGTTGCTAACGTGTAAGTCATCAAAACCCCTCCTAAAAACAGTGTTTTCTTTCTGCGTATTTAATTATTCTGAAAACACATATTTACATTTTATCATTTTTTTATGAAAATTAAAACGATTGACAAATTTGGAGGGAGGATTAGTTTATTTTGAAAGAGGCGCTGTAAATAAGGTAGATCGGTTAACTGAACTGTCTATACGGTTTAGGATGTTTTATAGTTTTTGTTAAGTATATCCCGTATATTTTGGATGAAAAAGAACACGAAAACGAGGCCTAATATACCACTAAGCCAATAGTATGAATTCCCTTTCGTAAATTTTTCATAAAATGAAAGTGCATTCCAAAGGATTAGAATAATAGAACAGATTGTTGATACAATTAATGAACTTAAACTTCTCAAAAAAACACCTCACAGTAAAAATATTGTTATTATTTAATATTACATTCAAATTAAAAGATTTAAAAGAGGGAAATATTTTTGAGAAAGCATTGTAAATTAAAATAACGCAGAAAATATTTTCTGCGTTTTATATGAAGTGTAATCATATCTTTTTGTATGTACATAATTTTTCCACTGCATAAAAGTATACATTTAAGTTGCCATCAACAACATTTAAAGTTTGATCCGATGTAAACGAGTTACCATAATCAATGTGATATACATTAGAATTTTTGACAAATGAACCTTTGTATAAATCTTCTTTTTTCTTTGTTGTTTGCATTTCCACTAAGTTTTGAACAATTTTTTCTTTCTTTTCTTCTTTTACAATTGTTTCAAATTTATAAGAGGCAGGGCAAAGCCCATTTTTGTTGTCAACGACTTCCCAAGAACCGTATATATCATTATTGCTACATCCGCTAAGTAGAACGATGAATATGGGGATAATTAATAAAACCTTTTTCATTTTGTACTCCTTTCTTTTCATTTTCAATAAACGTGCGAATACGATAGGACTAGTATAATAAATAAAGTTTAAATTTTTATAAAGAATTATTTAATTTCATATAAAAATTGGGAAAGGTAAGGTTTTTAAAATAAAAAGGCATGAATCTGTATTACATCAGATTCATGCCTAGTACGCTATTTTACATTTTGTTTTTTGAGGATAAATGAAGCGGAAAGAAGAATGACAATGCCGTTTAAAATATACATATTTACAATAGAAGAGGTTAGGTTAATTACTCCAAAACCAGCGTTATCGAATAAAGAAGTGAGTGTCGTGGTTGTCAAAAAAATAATAGGCGTTAGCAGTAAAAATAGGAAGCCTGCCACAATTCTTCTTTTAAAGTTATGTTGGGATAGGGAAATTGCTAAAAAGTTTATGATGCTAAACATAACGAATACAACAAAAAGGATAATAAATAACTGGATGCCATCAGCCATTTTGCACCTTCTATATACCATATTTATATATTATATTCGAAAGCAAAATGGGGTACTCCTTTAAATAATTTTAATAAGCGTAATAAATAAGATTTTATATAATAAAGAAGCATGGATTAATCTAATGATCCATGCTTCTTTAATTATGTTATAAATTCGCAGATTGCGAAGGTTGTTTTTCATATTGTTTCTGTTTAGATAGCGATATGAAAATAATTAATAATGAAATAACTCCGAAGATAAGAACCATATATTGCAGTCCAATCGTATCTAAGAAGAAACCTGTACCAAGTAAGACAATTTGGAACATAACTCTCTCAAACATATTACGGAATGAGAAGAGACGGCCGTGATAGTTTTTTTCCACTTTCGTTTGGAAGATTGTCGACATAACAGGGAAGAAGCAACCGACACTAAAGCCAAACAAACCAAATGATGTAAGAGACATCCATTTTATATCGCTAAAGAACAATGATAAGTGTGCAAAAGCGGTACAAACAGCGAAGAAATATAGTAACTTTTCAGGTTTGAAATGGTCAGATAAACGTTTAATAACGAAGGCCCCTAACATAAATGCGATACCTTCAATGGTATATATAAAGCCTTTAATCGTTGGATCATGTTGCATTTCACTAATATTAATTACCATTAAATTAAATCCAGCTATAAATAATAGAGGGATAATACTTAATATAAGTGCTGTAAAAGCAATAGGAATTCCTTTTAATATACGAAATACCTCCATAAAGCTATTATCTTTTGCAGCTTGTTTACTTGGTGTTGTTGCTTTCTTATCCTCGAATTGTAGGAAGAAAGTTGAGAGGAATAACAAAGCGTATGCTGCCATTGAGAAGGCATACATATACTGTAAACTCATTACAACTAAAAGAATTCCACCTAGTGAAGTACCTGCAATACGAGCGATTGTACCGACATTCATATGTACACCGTTCATCTGTAATAATTCATGCTCACGTACGATAAGTGGAATTACAGATTGTAATGCAGGGAAGTAAAATGCTGCTGAAATTTGAAGAGCAACCATAAATGCAATCATAAAGGCAATGCTTTCAAATTGGATAGCGAAAAACATAAAAATAACACTAATAACGCGGCCGAACCCAGCGTATAGAAGAACTTTTTTCTTTTCATACTGATCAATAATGCGACCAGCCATAGGACCGACTAGAACTCCTGCTAATAATCCGATAAATAATATAACGGATTTCATGAAATCAGAAGGGACATATTTTTGCATAAATTCAAGGTTGCCAAGAATACCAAGCCATAAGCCTAGACCAGCAATAAACTCCCCAATTAACACAATCCAAACATTTTTATTGCGCCACATAATATAAAACCTCTCCGTCTTTTAAAATGAAAAACTCGTATATAAAACCTCCTTATTTTATGTATTATTATTAACGAACTTTTTTAGAGTCAGAGTCTATATTACGTGTTTCATGAGTGGATTTCAATCTTTTTGATTTGTCAAATATTCAATGTGTTAATACATGAAATAAGTAAATCAAAATGTAAAAAACTTCTGATTAGATATTCATTGAAAGTGAGGATAAATAAAATAAAAGCATCAAGAAAATATCCCGAGTAAATGATATTTTTCTTGATGCTTTTTATACTTTAGGCCGAAAATTCTTCTTTACGTACTTCGAAAAATTCGTTACGACGTAAGTAATTATAAACTTTCTCGGAAACCTCTTCTTCTTCAGACATTAAGAAGCGATGATCAAAAGCATAGAATGATTGACCTTTAATTAGTTTTACGTAGTATATTTTACACGCCTCCTCTCGCATAATTGGTATTTACCTAATGTTATGATGGCCTATATGCTTGTGAATCATACTTGAAGTTTCAAAGGATAGAAGAAGAGACGCTAAATAAATTATAAAGTTTTACAAAACTGTAATGTAATTATTGTGGTCTCCGATAGTTTATCCTAATCAAATAATATGTATTTTACATATCTTTAATATAAATCTTTATATTTGAATGTTATAATTATAAATAGTGAACGGAGGTGAGTATAGTAGAAATCCATTTATATGAGGTAAATCCATCTAATGTGTTTATAATTAAAACTCCAGTCCAAGGTGAAGTTTATACATTTCTTCTTCGTAAAAATGAATTAGTGGGAGAAAGCCTATGTATAGTAGTAAATGAAATGGAATATGTGTTATTACATGAAGACAAGGCTATTAAATCAGGGATTATTCTAACTAATCAATTAAGAAAAGAGTTGTTTGAAGGTTGGTTATGGATTAATGTGAATGAATTCGGATTAAATAGAAGGAAAGCAACGAAGTTAGAATTAGAAATATATAAATATATAAAGCAAAATATCAACATTGATATAGGGAACGAAAAAGGTCAATCTCCTCTCATGTAAGAGGAGATTGACCTTTTTATTATTAGTAAATTAAGAAGAGTAATCCTCTATACGTAGTTCAAAAAACATTATGCTGTAAGTAATTATAAATCTTCTCGGAAACACTTTCTTTTTCTTCAGACATTTAGAAATGAAATTGAAAAGAATAGAACGATAGACCTTTAATTAATGTTACACGTCTGATCAATGAGCATTGTTACTTATCGAATTTTATGATGGCCTATATGCTAGTCAATCATATTTGGAAATAGAAGCTAAATAAATTGAAAAAGCTTACAAAAATGTAATGTTGTTGTCACGGTTTCCGATAGTTAAAAACAATTACTCTCTTCTATACTACAAATAAGTTACATAAAATAAGGGGGGAAAAAGGTGGATGAAGTAATTGGAGAAGTAGTAGCAGGTATTTGTGAATTTGTAGTTGAAGTAACGGCGGATGCTATTGGTAGCATAACTTCAGAAAATGAAAAAAGGGAAAAGAAACTATATAGTAAGATTTAAAAACAGATTTTGGCATACTGAGAAAACTGTGAGATACATTCTTACAGTTTTTTATTATTTTTTCAAAGTACTAAATGTCAAATGTTTAAAAGAGGAATTGAAAATATGAAATAGAACTTATTAGTTATCTGAATCGTGTACAAATAACAATAGAGAGAAGATGATGAAATGGGTAAAGAAGAGCTTGTAAAACAACAGTTTGGTAATAATGCGGAAAAGTATGTGAAAAGTAAAATTCATGCTAAAGGACCGGATTTACAATATGTAGTTCAACAAGTTGAGTCTCGTCATAATAAACGTCTTCTTGATATTGCTACTGGTGGAGGACATGTTGCGAATGTATTAGCTCCATTGTTTCAAGAAGTAGTTGCTTTAGACTTAACAGAAAAAATGTTAGAGAATGCGAAAAATTTCATTATAAGTAATGGACATGAAAATGTATCTTTTGTCGCTGGAAACGCTGAAAGTTTACCGTTTGCTGATCATTCTTTTGATACGATAACATGCCGGATTGCAGCGCATCATTTTACGAATCCAGCACAGTTTATTTATGAAGTAAATCGTACGTTAGAAGATAATGGGTTGTTTATTTTAATAGATAATATTTCACCGGAAAATAATGAATGCGATACATTTTATAATTTTATAGAAAAAAAGCGGGACCCGAGTCATGAACGTGCGTTGAAAAAAACAGAATGGATTGCCTTGTTAGAAAAGAACGGTTTGCAAATGCAGACATGTCTTACTTTTGATAAAAAATTTGATTTTGACTGGTGGTGCGATATGATGAATGTACCTTCGCAGAAACGTATGAAGTTAACAGAATGTATGATGAAAACATCAGTTGAGATGCAAGAATTCTTTGACATTCAATATGAAAATAATAAAATTAAATCGTTTTATATTGAAATGGCATTGTTTATATGTAAAAAAAGTTCGACATTAAAAAGATAAATTTCTTGCAGTCTTTTCAAAGTGCGTTATACTTAGTACAAAGAAAATGAGAATTGAGGAAAAGTAATAATGATTCGCGTACGTATTGAAGGAACTGAAGAAGAGATGCTTGAATTTATGGAGAAAATGCCGGATATTCCTGGTTTTGAGAAAACACACATGAGGGAACCGAGAAAAGGAAATAATCCAAAATACGATTCAAGTAAAAATGTATTAGCATATTTATCTTATAAAAAGATTGAAGTCGCCAATAAATAGGCGGCTTTTTAGTTTGCACCGTTTCACAGCCTTGTCTTTTTCACATAATAATAATAGTAGATTATGCTGAAGAGGGGTGAGGATAGTTAATAAGAAAATCATCTTTTTTGGAGACTTTGGTATTGACGATGCGGTGGCTTTAATATATGCAAATAAAACATGTAAATTAGATATTATAGGTATTGTTGCTGAATATGGGAATGTATCGCGAGATATTGTAACGGAAAATGTGTATTTTTTAGAAAGATACTATGCTACAGAAGTAAAAATCATTGAGGGTGCAGCAAGACCGATGACAGCTGAAGAACCTTTGTTTTTTCCTGAAATTCATGGGGATCACGGTTTAGGACCAATTATTCCACCTGATATGAGGATTTGTAAACGGGAAAATTTTTGTGAATTAATTAAATTAATTGAGCCTTGTCCAGAAGATATTATTATCGTAGCGACAGGACGATTAACAACTTTGGCAACGTTATTTTTATTATATCCAAATGTAATGGATAAAGTATGTGCGTATTATATTATGGGAGGTGCTTTTTTATTTCCTGGTAACGTTACTCCTGTATCAGAAGCAAATTTTTACGGAGATCCAATTGCCGCAAACATTGTAATGAAGTATGCAAAGAATGCGACTATTTATCCGCTAAATGTAACGCAAGAAGCACTAATTACTCCTGAAATGGTGGATATTATTAATAAAGAAGGAACCGGGCAGGCGAAACTGATTAAACCGATGATTGATTTTTATTATGAGAACTTTTATAAAAAAGAATACCCGGGTATTGCTGGAAGTCCGATTCACGATTTACTTCCGTTCATTTCTTTTATAAATGATGATATTTTCGAATATAAAAAATCTGCAGTTTGGATTAGTACGACAAATGATGTAACAAGAGGACAAAGTGTGGCAGACTTTAGAAAAATAGCTGAGCCGACAACGTTTGATAATAGGCCTATTCAAAAAATTGCGGTTGGTTTTAACTATCCGGCTTTTAAAGAAGAATTTATGCGAACGATATTAAAGCCAGATTGTCCTTAATATGTGGATCAGTATAAATTTTTAGTTCTAAAAAGATCATTCATTTTTCTGAAAGAACTTAATGATTGAGCGGTATGAATAACTAATGAAAAATGTAACATAACTAATGGTAAGCAATTGTTTCTAATTATAATTTGATTTGTGAAATATAAAGGAGGTTATCATATGATTTGGTCTTTAATCGTCGGTGGTATATTAGGATGGTTTGCAAGCTTAATTACTGGAAAGGACGTACCTGGTGGTGTAATTGGCAATATTATTGCTGGTATTATCGGTTCTTGGATTGGTACGAAATTACTTGGGAGTTTTGGCCCAGTAATTGGCGGATTTGCAATTATTCCAGCTTTAATTGGAGCGATTATTTTAATTTTCATTGTAAGTTTCTTATTACGAGCAATGCGGAAATGAATGCAAGGACTGTTTACATTTGTAAGCAGTCCTTTTTATATGTTATGCTAGTATTATACAATCAGGAGGTGTCAGCATTGAAAACATTTACAGTAAATTTCCATCAAGAAGATAATGCTAAAGCGACAACAGTACATAAATTAAGTGAAGAGGATTTCAACAAAGCAACAGAAAAAGGCACTCGTCATCTATTTGATTTAGATACAAACGTTGGCTTCTTCGTATTCTTTGATGCAGAAGATGCAGAAGGAAACGATCAATACTTAATGTTACAATACGAAGGCGATCATGAAGAGCCAACTGCGTGCTACGGATTTGATTTAAAACTTTACTATCAATTTTTAGCACTATACTTAAATGATCTTGAGTTCCAAGGTGAAACAGACGAAGAAGAGGAAGAGTATGGTCCAATTCATCATTTAGCTCATTTACTTTATCATATTGTTGAAGATGGTAAGTCAATCGAAGTGTAAAAATACATATGTAAAGCTGTCCTTTTTGGACAGCTTTTTTCATTTTCTAAAGCAAAATATATAAAACTTTTGCTATAATTTTATATATCTCGATAAATATATGAAATGAATAGGAAGTGAAGTATTTGTTTACGATTGAGAGCTATAAAAATTCGATAATAAATGGACTCGAAGCAAAATCCTCTGATTTGATTGAAAAGTTAAAGGTAACAACAGAGCATAATTATTATAAAGGAATAGATTTATTAGATTTTACTGCTTTTGTTCAGTCATTTGAACTGTCTATCGTTATGTTTTCAATGGATGGGGAAGCGAATGAAGTTTTTTATGAAGGAACTGGTAAAGGGATTTTTTCTGGTAGCTATAATGTAATGGACGATGTTACATATTATACGTTCAGTGGTGAAGAATCTGATGAATTTTGGGATTTTTACGAAAAAAATGATGAAAAGTTATCTGAAATTGAAATGAAAGTTATAGTAGAATGGTTTGCGACTTGCTGGAATAAAGCTGGTGGCATGAATGTTACATTACCATCGTACTTTAGTTTTCATGATTATGATGAATGTTACGATTTGCATAATGGTAAATGGATTTCTGATGGTGATAAATGGTTTGATTAAACAGAAAAAGCAACAAAGAAGGCTCATCTTTCTTTGTTGCTTTTTCTACGTTTAAGGAAGGATTGCTGTGTAAATGACGAGAAGGGATATATAAGGAGATGAGAAAAATGATAAATAATACAATTCCAAGTTTTTTAAAATTATGGGAAAGTGACGATTTAGAATTAGAAGTCCTCAATCAATACTTTACTTCGAATACAGAGATATTTGAAGAATACTTTAAGTATCATTGTCCACATACGAGCGAACGTCTTTCGAATGCCATTAAACAATATCCTGCAAAAATAGAAGATATTCGTATCATTGCAGAAACATTACCGACCATTATTCAAGAGATAACGAATGAATATCATTATAAATATAACTTTGATTTAAATATGAAATTTCATTTATTTGTTGGAGGGTTTGGTTCAAATGCATTTGTGGAAAGGGAAATCATTGGAGACATATTTTTTGCGGTAGAAAAATTATCTCCAGATTTGAATCATCTTCGTGTAATTGTTGCTCACGAAATAGGACATATATATCATAATGTTAAGTTACAAAATGATGGAATGGATTGGAGTAAAGCCGAGTGGACTGACGCGGCAGTTAGTTTGTATCGTGAAGGTGTTGCAACATATTTATCAAAACAAATTATGAAAGGTTTAAATGAATCAGTGTATTACTCATATAACGATGATGGTGAACGTTGGTTACAATGCTATATAGAAAATGAAGAACATATAAAGAAACGTTTTTTGGAAGATTATATAGAAGGATGGACGTTAGAAAAAGAGAAAGAGTGGTTCCGGTTATCTGGCGGGCAATATTTTGGATACAACCGACTTGGTTATTTTTTAGGAACAGCTTATGTAGAATATGTTGTGCAAGCATTAGGAGAGAGTGAAGCATTTACTTTTTGGAACAAACACGATTTGAAAAGTAGTGTAATGGATTGGTTATCAAGATGAATAAGATTATGATAGGGGGCTGAAATGTATGAAAGTGTATGTAAAGGTAGTTATATTATTACTCTCTTTTACATGCCTATTTTCATTAGCAGCATGTAAAGGGACAGATGAAAAGAAGGAAACAAACCAAACATCAGAAAATAGTAAAAACGAACAGAATAATTCTTCTGAAGACAAGAAGGAGCCTGAAGCAGAATCAAATAATGAAGGATCAACAAAACCAAAGACAGATTCAAGCACGAAAGATACAGTAATAAATCAAAAATCAATTAACCACATTAAAGATTTGTTCGAACTAGCGAAAGAAGGAAAAGTACCTAACGCTCCGTTTGCAGCACATACAGGAGATATTGAAGAAATAGAAAAAGCGTGGGGGAAAGCAGATAAAACGGAACAAGCAGGTAACGGAATGTACGCTACCTTTACAAATAAAAATGTTAGCTTCGGTTTTAATAAAGGCTCACAAGTTTTTGATGTACGCTCCTATCATGCAGAGCTAAAATCAATTACATTACAAGAAATAGAGAAAGCATTAGGAAGAGCAGCTTCAGTTAAAGTAAATGGGGAAGACAAAATATATGTATATAAAGTAAACAATCAGTTTGAGTTAAAATTCATTATTCCAAAATCGACTGGTAAGGTAAATCATATTTCGGTATTTTCGCCAGAAGATAGTATTAATAACATGGCAGGGTAAAAAAGGATGTCACAATAGTCTCGAGATTTTGTGACATCCTTCTTTTTATAAAGAAAGCATCCTATAAAATATGAGGAGTATGCTCTGAAACGTCTTTATTTATTTTATTACGTTCTACACTATGAATAAACAGTGCTTGAATAATGCCTCCGACTATTAAGAAACAAGCACAAATATAAAATAGCATACTACCATCTAGTTGATTTAATAAAACTGCACCAATTACAGGGCCACACGTTCGAGATATATCCCAATGTAACCCGTAAATTGAAAAATACAATCCACGCTTATCTGTAGGAGCGATTTCTGAAACGAATCGAAGTAAATGGTTTAAAGCAATACTTTCTCCAATGACTAAAAAGAGTAATGTGAAAAATAGTGACGAGATTGTTGCTGAAAACCCATAGCCAATTGCAGCTATTGTAAAGCAGATGTAAGAAATAAGTATAATTTTCGTCATGGAAAATCGTTCAGACCATTTCACGAGAAAAATTTGCAGAATGATTTCCATAATAGCTTTGCATGTTGAAATAAAAGCGAGTATGAATACGAAATCTGGAAATATATCTTTAGCGAAAATACGATAATTTGTTTCAGTTTGTGCATAGAAAAAGCTAATAGGAAGTGTAGTAATCATAAGTCCCAAAACAGCGTAATGTTTGTGTACAAATTGTTTTGGAGATGGTACTTCAAGTTTTTGCTTAGGCTTTGTAAGTACTGGAGCGGTTTCTGGAAGCTGTGTCCATACAACTACTGCATATACAATAAGTGTAATGCTTTGCATTATAAATAAATATTCAGGGTGAGTACGATAAAAGATAGCGCCAATTATTGGACCAATTACGGAACCAATTGCAGCCATCGTATGCAAAAGAGCAAAAATTTCTGCTTGTTGTTTTTGTTTTGTTAAATCAGCAATTTGTGCACGTTGAGCGGGAATATATAAGGAACGGCCCACCCCATTTATGACGTATAACAATGCAAATATAAAAACAGATTGAGCAAAGATGAAGCTGCCAATTGCAACGCCTTGTAGCAATAAGCCGAGTAACATAATTTTCTTTCGCCCATATTTATCAGTCACTCCCCCAGCAATAAGTGTAAATACGATGTCTGAAAGAGGTTGTAGACCGAAAATAAGCATGGTTATTATTATATTACCGTTTAACATTTTATTAACGTAAATAATCATTATGAGAGCTAACATAGATTCAGTTGTTCGGGTTAATAATTCGCCGCACAGTCTTATAATAATTGGTTTGTTATAACGTATTAAGAGATTGTTCAATATTAATTCCTCCTTTCTATATTGAAATGATAAGATGAAAGGAGAAATGGAAAAAGGGTAGAAACAAAAGGGGTTATTTTTCACCTTTTAGGGGGATTATGATGTTTATTTTAGATCAATATATTGAACTATGGTGTATCTATGGTAAAGGGAGACGAGAAGGAGAACAATTAGAAGTAACCGTACAAATGATAGCAGAAACATTATTTTGTACGGAGCGTAATAGTAAATTAATTATAAAAAAATTAGAAGAGTTACATTGGATCACTTGGTTTCCAGGGCGCGGGAGAGGGAATCGTTCTAAATTAATATTTCAAAAGCAACCAATGACATTAATTTTAGAGAGAGGAAAAGAACTAACGAAAAAAGGAGATGTGAAAAGTGGAATCTCATTTGTGGAACGCTACAGCTCACAATTTCCTTTAGTAAAGAAAGAGTATGAAGCTTGGATAGATTCATTATTTGGCCATCAAATAGAAAGGACGCCCGAAGGAAGAAAAGATGTCCTTCGTTTGCAAGTACGAATGAATCTAGACATCGCTTTAGATCCGGTTTACGCTACGATGCGATCAGAATGTCATATGGTTAAACATATTTTTGATACACTCGTATATGTAAATGAGGAAACAAATTCTATAGAACCAAGGCTTGCTTTTCACTGGGAATATAGTGATGCTGATAAGGTTTGGGCATTTTATTTAAGAAAAGGCGTTTATCTTCATAATGGAAGACGACTTACTGCACAACATGTTATACAGTCATTGAATCGATTTATGAAAGCTGAAAACAACCCACACGCATGGATGTTACAACATGTTGAAAGTGTCCGTGCAGTGGATGAATATGTTGTTGAAATTCGATTACATACTGAAAATATGATGTTTTTACATATGCTTAGCGCAGAACAGTGTTCTATCGTAAATGAAGATGAGGCAGGAAACTTCATTGGTACAGGCCCATTTATATTACGAGAGAAGAATGCACATTTATTTGTACTAGAAGTACATGATTTATATTATCGTGAAAGACCTTTTCTTGACCGAATTGAACTAATGAATGTAGAGCAAAATGTAAATACGTATGACGTGTTAGTCAAGGCGCAGTATAAAGATAAAGAAAAGCCTAATAAAGAGTTATCTCGGCTTGAATCGAACGTAACATACGTAACGTGCAATCTTGTAAAAGAAGGGCCGATGCAAGATGAGCTATTTCGAAAGGCACTATATCAAATTATTCATGGCGATAAAATTGTTCAAGAACTCGGCGGAGAACGTGGAGAAGTGGCAAAGAAACTAATATTAGTAAATGAAAGCATAGTAGAGATTGAGGAAGATATAGCTTGTTTAATGAAAAGGAGTACGTATCATAATGAAGTGTTACAACTCTATACATTTACAGGACAAGATCACGTTGAAGATGCACAATGGATACAAAAAGAGTGTGCGAAGTACGGGATTCGTGTAGAAACTAATTTTCTTGAGATAGAAGAGTTATTGGAAATGAGTACGATACAAAAGGCTGATATGATGCATGATAGTGCAACAATTAGCGAGCGAATAGAAGATAGTCTGCTATATATGTTTCTGACAAAAAACAGTTTTATTCATGGGCAAAGCAGCATGGACTTTCATAAAAAGTTGTCCCCTTATTTTAAACAAGAACAATTAGAGAAAAGAGTTACATTGTTACGCGATATTGAGGACACTTTGTTACGTCACATTCATATTATTCCTTTATACCGTAACAAACAACAAGTAACTTCTCACGAAAAAGTACAAAATATAATGATTAATTCACAAGGATGGATTGATTTTTATGAAATATGGTTTACATGTTGATATATAAGGGTTCTTACGCATTTTATAGGATGCGTGAGAACCCTATTTTTTTGTGTGAAACGAGGTTGTTTTGCACATTGTTACGCTTCTTATGATAAAAGTCCATTTACAACGTAACAGTGTTATGTTACATTGTTGTTAGGAAGGAGTGTTATACAGTTGAGTACAGATTTAATTTCAAAAAAAGATTTATTAGAACTAACTGGTATTTCATACGGACAGTTATATAGGTGGAAAAGAAAAAATTTAATACCGGAAGATTGGTTTGTACGAAAGTCAACATTCACGGGTCAAGAGACATTTTTTCCGAAAGAAAAGATATTAGAGCGTATTGATAAAATCCAAACGATGAAAGAGGATTTATCACTTGATGAACTAGCAAATATGTTTTCACCGAGTGTAAGAGAAATCCTTTTAACAAAGGAAGACCTTTTACGTAAAGAGATTGCATCAGAGCCAGTTTTACAATTCTTCATAGAACAAACGAATAAAACAACAGAGTTTCAATTTGTAGATATTCTTTATGTGTATATGCTTGAAGAATTACTACAATCAGGAGAGATTAGTTTAGAAGAAGGAAAAATGGTCTTACAAGTTTTACGTGAAAATTATGAAGCGATTAAGCATAAAACTTGTGATTTAATCATCGTCCGAAAGTTAGGGATTTCTACTTGTTTCTTAGTTTCAAACGTAGACGATTTAATTTTTGAAAAAGGCACCAAAATTGTTTTACGCGAAGCGATTATGAAATATACCGAAGCATTAAAAACTAAACTGTTGTAGTGGAGGAAAAAGTATGCGTACAGATAATTTGATTATAAATGGTTACGGTTCATCGAATGGCGGCGAGTTTCATAAAGTGCAATTAAACGGAAAAGGGACTGTTACTGGAAATGTTGAATGTGACCAATTTGAATGTAACGGTTACGGTGCCGTTACTGGGAATTTGAAAAGCGGCAATGCAAGAATTAGTGGATCTGGTAAAGTCGAAGGCACAGTACATGCGGAAACGATGCGAATTGATGGGAAAGCAACAATTACGCAAGATGTAAAGGCAAACAGTTTGAAAATTGCAGGAAAAGGTACAATAGGTGGAAATGTCACTGGTGAAGAATTTAAAGTCAATGGTCAAGCAACGATTGATGGGAATTGTGAAGTGGATACTTTTTCTTCAGAAGGACAATTTACAATTGGTGGATTATTAAGTGCCGATGAAATAAATATTAATATTCACGGTACATGTCGAGCGAAAGAAATTGGTGGTCAAACGATTAAAGTAAAACATAGGATGGGTACTTTTAGTAGATTGTTTAAATCAGTATTTGGTTTACAATTAGAAGCTGAACTGTTAGAAGGTGACAATATCGAAATTGATTATGCTCATATAAGAACGGTAAGAGGAAGCAATGTTACAGTAGGGCCGAATTGTGAAATTGAACTCATTGAATATACCGGTGTTCTGACTGTTGATAAAAGTGCAAATGTAAAGGAAATTAAGCAGGTTTAATGGGAGGGAGTAAGTAATATGGAACATTCACATAGTCTTACTGTCAATGGTTCTGGTAGTTCAGCAGGCGGGGATTATAACAAAGTGAAGATTCGTGGTGAAGGAACGATTTCTAATGATATGAGCTGTAATGAATTTAAAACGTACGGAACGAGTGAAGTACGCGGTAATATGAAAGTGAAAAATTATGTCGTGTATGGAGATAGTGAAGTACAAGGAAATGTAACTGCGGAATATGTAAAAGTATACGGAAATACACAAATGAATAGTGATGCCCATATTGAAAAAACGAAAGTAAGAGGTATGATAGAAGTTAAAGGGAAGTTTACTGGTGATTTCGTAGATGTGAAAGGCGCCTTAAATGTGAAAGGAGATATTGAAGTTGAAGAACTATCACTAACTGGTGGCCTTGAAAGTGATGGATTACTTAATGCTGAAAATATTGATATTTCACTTCGTTATGAAGGAAGTAAAGTGAGAGAGATTGGTGGTAAGAAGATTACCGTTCATAAAAAAGCGAGATTTATTCCATTTTCAAGTCATGCTGGAAGCCTCCAAACGTCTATCATTGAAGGAGATGAGATTTATTTAGAGCATACTATCGCTGAAGTAGTAAGAGGAAACAACGTTACCATTGGTCCAGGTTGTGAAATTAGTGTTGTAGAATATCATACTAGTTTTAACCAAAAAGGTAATGCAGTCGTAAAAGAACATAAACAAATATAAGTAGTACGAGGGAGAGCAAGGTTATGGTTGAGAAGAATAATAAGCTCGGCTTTGTTGTGGCGGGCTTATTGCTAGGTATTTTAATGGCATCAATGGATAATACCATTGTCGTAACAGCGATGGGAACAATCGTTGGTGACTTAGGAGGCCTTGAAAACTTTGTTTGGGTCGTTTCTGCCTATATGGTCGCAGAAATGGCAGGTATGCCGATATTCGGTAAACTATCAGATATGTATGGTAGAAAGAGATTCTTTATTTTCGGTTTAATCGTCTTTATGATTGGTTCGGCACTTTGTGGTACTGCTGAAAATATTACACAGTTAGGTATTTATCGTGCCATTCAAGGTATTGGCGGCGGGGCATTAGTGCCGATCGCGTTTACTATCGTTTTTGATATTTTCCCTCCAGAAAAGCGCGGAAAAATGGGTGGATTATTCGGAGCGGTATTTGGTTTATCAAGTATTTTTGGTCCATTGCTTGGTGCGTATATTACAGATTACATTAGCTGGCATTGGGTATTTTATATTAACTTACCCCTTGGCGTTTTAGCACTTATTTTTATTACATTCTTTTATAAAGAGTCACGAGTTCATAGAAAGCAAAAAATTGACTGGTTTGGTGCAATTACTTTAGTTGGTGCAGTAGTTTCTTTAATGTTTGCTTTAGAGCTTGGTGGACAAAAGTATGATTGGGATTCTAGTTTTATTTTAAGTTTATTTGGTGGATTCGCTATTTTAATTATTGCATTTATATGTATTGAACGTAAAGTAGAGGAACCGATTATTTCATTTGAAATGTTTAAACAACGTTTATTCGGAATGAGTACTATTATTGCTTTATGTTACGGTGCTGCGTTTATGTCGGCAACTGTGTACATACCGTTATTCATTCAAGGTGTATACGGCGGCACTGCAACAAACTCAGGATTATTACTTTTACCGATGATGTTAGGATCAGTCGTAACAGCGCAGTTAGGCGGATTTTTAACTACGAAGCTTAGCTACCGAAACATTATGATTATTTCTGCGGTTATTATGCTAATTGGACTATTCTTATTAAGTACATTAACGCCAGAAACAAGTCGTGCATTATTAACAGTGTATATGATTATTATCGGATTTGGAGTTGGATTCTCATTTTCTGTACTAAGTATGGCAGCTATTCACAACTTCGGTATGGAACAGCGAGGTTCTGCGACTTCAACAAGTAACTTCATTCGTTCGTTCGTTAGGAATGACACTAGGTATTACAATCTTCGGAATGATCCAAAGAACAGGTTTCCAAGATCAATTAGAAGAAGCGTTTAAAGGTATGAGCGGGGGAATGAATACAAACGCTTTAGGAGATTCAAGAGCTATTCTATCAGAATCGGCAAGAACTCAAATCCCGCCGCAAATATTAGATAAAATTATTGACGCTCTTTCTAGCTCAATTGTCCAAACATTTATGTGGGCATTGGTACCAGCTGGTTTAGCATTCATATTTATTTTCTTTATGGGAAATGAGCGCATGGTAATTAAGAAACAACAAACAAATAAAAAGAGCGAAACATCAAAAGCGTAATGAAAAAGCTCCTTTCCAATTGGAAGGGAGCTTTTTCGTATGTACGGATTTAGATTAGCCTTCGATGATTTCGTATTCTTCGTCTGCTAATAATAAAATTTGTGTTTTCTTACCTTTGTTTTGTACTTCGATTACATCGTAAGCACCTAAGTCTCTTACTTTGCTTTGAGAAACGTTAACCATCACTTCAATAGAATCAATTAAGATATCTTCTTCAATGTATGATTCAGGCAATGCCATATCTTCCGTATCTAATACACATGCGTATAGATTTTGTAAGTTTTCAGCAGTTGGGTTTTGTTCTTCAACATCAATAATGTTTTTTACTGTTTCCATATTTTCTTCTGTTGCTTGGTATACTTTAATTTTAGCCATTGTTTTAATCTCCTTTATAACGTAATCGTAGAGGCTACACTTCATTATAACGTTTTTTTCATGAAAGATGAAATTGTTATATGAGTTTATAGGGGAATTTATGTGTTATTACTCATTTTTAATGTGCTGAGTAGGTACTATATTCATACGTTAAAGTTATATTATCCAAGTTTTTCACATCGAGTGGATACCTCAACATCTCGAACTGTTTGAAAATCGAGAGTGGAGCTGGTAATACTGAGATAGAAGAGATGAAAAAGATGATATTGAATGACGATAATACGTACACATCAGTTGTTCAAGTGACTAAAGTATATAAAAACGGAGGAACGGAATCATTTGTTTATAAGAATGAGTTATTACTTATTTCTTTAAATGAGCCCTCAAACGAGTATTGAGGGGTACTACATAATAGAAGATAATAATCTGTTACTATTCATTAGATGTTATAATACTTTTATATTTATGAATAATATAAAAGTATATGGAGTTTAGTATACATTTGCTTATATGTAGAAAAAAGTAGAAGTACATTGATTCTAACGAAAGAAGGAATGTGAATGATATATGAAGCGAATATACATACAAGAGAAAAATTAGTTACAATGTTCGAAGATTTCAATAACGTTGTTTTACTTTCTTATTTACAAGGACATATGGGTACTGCTTGGGTAAATGATCTTGAAAATCCAACAGTAGCGCAAGTTACGGTAGGGATCTTTACATTTTACGCTGGTGATTCGAATGCGAAAGAAACTGAAGAATTAGTGCGTAACATTCCTGATAGAATGTTAGTAATCGTAAATAGTGAAGAGTGGAAAAAGCGTTTAGAAACATGTTACGAAAGAAAAATAGATAAGTTTTTACGCTATAAATTCAAACGGATTGCGGAAGTTTTTAATCGTTCAAAATTGCAATCTTTTATATCAGCGCTTCCAAAAGGATACGAGTTACGAAGAATAGATGAACATATCGTAAATATCCCTACACTACATAAGGTCTCTGAAGATTTTATAAGTCAATTTCAATCAGTAGAAGATTATTTAAACCGAGGTATAGGTTATAGTATTTTGTACAACGGAGAAGTTGTATGCGGTGCATCATCATATAGCATTTATGATAATGGGATTGAAATTGAAGTGGCGACTGATCAAAATCATAGAAGAAAAGGATTGGCAACTTTAGTTAGCGCGGCTTTAATTTTGGACTGTCTAGACAAAGGGATATACCCAAACTGGGATGCAGCAAATACTACATCTGCTAAACTAGCTGAAAAGCTAGGATATGTTTTTGATAAGGCGTATGATACTTATTTTGTGGATAATAGATGAAATTATTTTTAAATAAAAGAGCAGCTAGCAAAAGCTAACTGCTCTTCTCCAAGGGGGAATGGAGAAATACATTCATGTTATTTACATTATTAACGGAACAGTGATTTTTAATCAAGAAACTATAATAATTTAGAAAAAATATCTTTAATTAATCCTGAGGCTCCGATTAAGAGTACTGATAGAAAAACGATTGAAAATATACTTTTTTTAGGTTTATTAAATTCTAGGTAAATGTTAATAATGGCACCAATTGCAACAGCAATAAAGATAAAAAGTCTTACTACATCTAGTATGAATAACGCTCCTTTTAATTACTTTATTGTATTATATAGGAATTTGCCTTCTGATTAGTTTGTTGGAATACGATTTAAGGTAATTTTAAACAAATTAACCAATTACAAAAAAGTAATTCTGGGAGAAAAAGGAAATATATGTAGTAATTGTATCTCTTGTAGAAGCTGATGGTGACCAAATAAAGTAAGGTTTTTATTTGGGTGGGGGAAATAAATTATATTTTGATATACCTCTCTTTAGGCGCACTTACAGCTTACATAATAAAACATGCTTTTCATAATGATCTAAGCACCAATTATATTTTTTTAGAATAATTGGATGAACCGCTTCTTTCGTAGTATCGACCTCTGTATAGCCATATTTTTTATAAAAGTTTTCTAATTCCTCAAAAGGAAGACAATATACATGTTGTACTTGTAATTTCTTCGTAGTTTCTACTAAAAATGAAACAAGCTCCCCAGCTAATTGTAAACCTCTAAATTTAGGTAGAATAAAAATCCCGCCCATCTCTATTGTATCTTCATCTATTTGGACTAATCGACCAACACCTGCATAAGCATTCTCGTATGTAATGATTGCCACCATATCTCGATTTAAATCACTTCGTACAAATCCTATAGCGTTATATTGTTTATTAACCCATTCTAAATCATTAGAGGTGGCTAGTTGAATACTCATTTGTATCACTCCTTTGGAAAATTCGATATATTTTTATTATACAGAATGTAAAGCGGTTAAATTTAGATGATTTTAATAACAGTTCAAGTTTTGAAGAATAGTGCATACAATATAAAGTCTTTTCCTTTCTTCATTTAAGTTTTACGTATATAATTTAAAAGTACTATTTTTATTTTATATTTTTTATATTTATAACAGAATAGAGGTTTAAAAATGGGTGTTAAAATCATTACGGATAGTGCGGCGGATTTACCGGTAGAATTGCTGCAAGCATATGATATTGATTTAATTCCACTCCGTGTTTATGATGAAGCAGAAACAGAGTATTTAGATGGAGTTACATTAGAGTCAGTTACATTATTGCAAAATATGAGAGAAGGCGCTGTTTATAGAACGTCTTTGCCTTCACTTGAAACTTTCCAAGAAAAATTTGTTTCTTATGCAAAAGAAGGTAATCCTTGTATATATTTAGCTTTTTCATCTGAACTGTCTGGTACATATCAATCGTCAGTAGTTATTAAAGAAGAAGTAAAAGAAACATATGCTGATTTAGATTTAGAAATTATCGATACGAAATGTGCTTCGCTTGGTCAAGGGCTTGTTGTATTAGAAGCTGCTAAAATGGCAAAAGACGGTGCATCAAAAGAAGATATTTTAAAACGTGTTGATTTTCTAATGAACCATATAGAACATATCTTCACAGTAGCTGACTTACAGTACTTAGTGAGAGGTGGGCGCTTAAGTAAAGTAGCTGGTTTTATCGGTGGTTTACTAAACATTAAGCCGATCTTAAACGTGGAAGAAGGAAAACTTGTACCACTTGAAAAGGTAAGAGGAAAAAAGAAAGTACTAAGCCGAATTGTAGATATTATGGAAGAGCGCGGAAAAGACCTTAAAGGTCAAACAATCGCTATGACTCATGGCGATGACTTAGAAACAGCTGAAGCTTTAAAAGCATTAATTACAGAAAGATTTGGCTGTGAAGTATTTATCGTAAATACAATTGGAGCGGCAATCGGAGCTCATACAGGACCTGGTGCGTTAACATTGTTCTTCTTAAATGGGGTAGAGTAAAGGATTGATCTTTTGATCAATCCTTTTTTCTTATTAATCAGTAATAATCGGTCGATATGGTATTGGTGAAGATAAAATCATCGAAGTTTTGACTGTTCCAAATGGTATAACGAAATCAATTAATTCCTCTAATTCCTTCATAGAGTGAACCGCAACTTTTAAGTAATAGCTACTTTCACCTGTTACTCGATGACATTCGAGTATTCTATATTCTTCGTAGATTTTCTCCTCAAATTTTTTACAAGGAATCTTTAGATTTTCAATTCTTAAAAATGATTGAATTGATTTTCCAACTGCATCTAATGATATCCGTGCGGTATATTTTTCGATTATTCCAGTATCTTGTAATCTCTTTAGTCTTTCGGTAACACTAGGGCGGCTGAGGTGTAAGTGTTCGGTCATTTCTGTAATTGTCATTCTGGCATCTTCTTGTAGTAATAGCGTTATTTTCTTATCAATTTCATCCATGAATTATGCTCCTTTGCAAAATTGAAAGTAAATTTCTTAAACAAATACATAATATAAAGCCTTATGTAAAAATACATACACTTTTGTATATTGAATAGACTGATAACTTTCTATAATTAAAATATAAATGGAGGTGCTTGTAATGTCTAATCATTTTGACGAAACAATTTCTATTAAAAGGGGAACAGCCTTATATGTCGGAGCAGTTTTAGGATCGGGAATCCTTATATTACCTGGTATGACAGCGAGTATAGCAGAAGGGAATGCGATTGTCTCTTGGCTTGTTATGATATTATTTAGTATTCCACTTGCATTTACGTTCGCTTTTTTATCGATTGAGTACTCAAGTGCAGGTGGAATTGCCACGTTTGCAGAAAAAGCTTTCGGTAAAAATATAGGTGCTATTATAGGATGGTGTTTTTTTATTGCGGGTAGCGTTGGTCAAATCGTAGTCTCAATGACTGGTGGAATGTATATAGTGAGAGTGTTTGCTTTATCACCATATTTCTCTTACGTTATAGCGCTTATTATTTTAAGTATTTCAATTGGTTTTAATTTATACGGGTTAAAAATGAGTGGTTGGTTTCAAGTATGTATTGGTGTATTAACTTTCTTTATTTTAATTGTAACGATTATTAGCTCACTACCTTATATTGAAATGAAAAATATAAATGTACATATTTCTATGCATGAAATAAATCCAATTTTAGAGGCATCATTATTAATTTTTTGGTCTTTTTTCGGCTGGGAAGCTATTGCAAGTTTAGCTCCAGAATTTAAAACACCTAGAAAAAGAAATATTATTTTATCTACGGGATTTGCGATTGTTATTATTGGAGTTTTATATATAGGTATTGCGTTATCGGTAATTGGAACGAAATCCTATTATATAAATGCTGATAATACTACGGCTCTCGTGCTTGTAATGAAACAAACATTAGGCGAGCAATTTGCATGGATAATTGGATTTGTAGCTTTTATAATTTGTTTAGGGACGACAAATGCATTTATCGCAAGTATGGGTCGCTTAGGTTATTCATTAGGAAAAGCTGAAGTTGCACCACGTTATTTAGCACATATAAATAAAAAAAGAGAAACCCCAACAAATGCAGTAAAAGTTGTAGGTTGCACTGCAATAATAGGTTTGTTAATAAGTTTCGTTTTCCATATTAGTATAGATAAAATTGTATTAATACCGAATTCGTTAGGAATTGTTACATATATAGTGGGTACTGCGGCTGGAATGAAATTAATAAAGAATAGGTTAGGTAAAATTTTTTCTATAGTAGCTTTTACATGTTGTGTAGTTATTTATCCTTTTATTGGAGGAGTAATACTGATTCCAGTATCTGTATCGTTTATCTGTTTATGTTATGTACGTTTCAGTAGCAGAAGAAAGGAGTATTAATAAGAATGCGTTTGTGGAAATCTAAATATTTAAAGATATTAAAATTTTCTTGTTTCATATATAATTGTGTAGGGAGAAACAACTGTAACTATTTGTAAAAATAGGAGGCGGCTAAAAATTGCATGAAATTGCTAGGTGGAATTTAGATCGATTGTATTTGATTGAAGATATTCTAACTCCGATATTGGGGTTGAAAGAACAATATTATGCGACAAATGATGTAGGGATCCTTTCAAAACTTATACAAGCTATTGAAAAGGCTGAATATTATTTGTATTGCCGATCGGCTGAAGAAAGTGTTTCATCTGACCTTACTATATTGACTACGGCAGTAAAAAATCTGAAAAGGGAAGTACAGCAAGTAATACAGCAAAGTGCAATGGAAACTTCTAATAATATTAATACTAATTTAATAAAAGAAGAACTACATGCATGGGAAAATATGTACATACAATTAAGAAATAAGATAGAAATAGAGCACAATAATAAACAAATATCATTTGGTCAAGCAAATAATATTGCAATGAATAGTAATAATGAAAAGGAAAGAGTAGAAGTATTCGAGTTATTAACGAATGCCCTACATAAGGAAAAAGAAATCTTTGCTACTGTATTGAATCAAATAGGGAGATTACGTAATACAAAGAGTAATGAATTAGGAGACAGAGATATTTTAACGCAATCTTTACATGCGAATGGTATTACTGAAACTGTATTATTAAAAATGTGGAATGCGACAGAAGAAAATCTTGATAAATTAGTAAGTGTTTTAAACGTGTTTAAGAAGGGGGAAGCTTCGATCACATGGCATGAACTTATGACAGTAAAAGAACATAATGAGACTTTTATACCTTTTTCAGTTGCAGTACAGAACATATATGATGCATTACAAGATATTGATAAAGAATTAGCAGAATTTGCACGTAACGCAATAGAGAGTGGATGGGTAGATGCGGAGCCAAGAGATAATAAAGCATCAGGCGGGTTTTGCGCTCCTTTCTTCAGTGAGAAAGAATCGCGAATTTCAATGCGTTATGACGGAAGTATAGATAGTGTAAGAGTACTGGCGCATGAACTAGGACATGCTTGGCATTTTTATAGTATGAGCTTTGAACAATCTACTTCTTTTTTAGATGATTATTTGCCAATGAGTACAGCAGAATCTGCGTCTATATTCTTTGAAATCGTGCTTATAAACTATCTAATTCAAACAACAGATAGTATAGATATAAAAAAGTCATTGCTTAGTTGGAAAATAAGAAACAGTTTTAATTATGTAATGGCGATAAGAGCATCATTTGAATTTGAGAAGAACTTTTATGAAAAGTGTAAAGAAGGTCCTTTAAGTGCTGATGAAATCGAGAAATTATCTATAGCATCACAAGAAAAAGCATACGGGCATGCATTATTAGAATACCAGCCGTTTGTTTGGATGAAATATGTTCAGTTTTATATAGCAGATGTTCCATTTTATAATTATCCATACACATTTGGGTATTTAGCTAGTTTTAGTTTAATAGAAATAGCTCAAGAAAGTAAAAGTACTTTTCATTCGAAATATAAAGAGTTTTTACGAGAAACAGGAAAAGCTCCAGTGGAAGAGCTTATGAAAAAACATCTTGCAATTGATATAACAAGCTATGCATTCTGGGATAAAGCTTTTAGACAAATTTCGAAAGATGTTGATGAATATTTGCAACTGATGTAAAGAACGCCAAGTTAAGAAAGGATAAGTAAGATGATTGAGCCATTATGTAATAAAAAAGCTGCAATGATTTTTCAAGAGCTGAAAGTGGAGTGTGAGTCTTTATTTAAGTTTAAAATTCGAAATGCAATACCTATTCATCGTGGTTGGCTAAATTTAAAGTGGAAACTCGAAACGAATGCAGGATTTTTTGTATTAAAGCAATATAATAAAGAACGGTACAAAATGTATAACCCAGAACTTTTAATACAAGCATTACAACAACAGCAAAGACTACATAATAATGGTGTAAGTTGTCCAAAGCTCCTAACTTATAAAAATAATGTAATGCATACATCAAAAAATAATGAAAGATTTATAGTTTTAGAACATAAAGAAGGTAATCTAATTTTACCAGGAAAATTGAATGAAAAGGAAATCTACTCTCTTGGTAAGACAATAGGTCATATGCATAAATTGTTAAATGATGGATCTTTAATAGAAGGAAAAAAACCTAAATTTGTTCCGCCTACTAAAGAAGAAAGGTTGAAACATTGGGAAGATAAAAGGAGAGAAGCAGAACAGCTAGGAAAAGAACATATTCTCTCCCGTATAAAATTACAGCAAGAAGCAACACAATTAGTAAATATAGATCAATTTTATAGTAGTAATAAAGGATGGGTGCACCGTGATCTATGGGTAGATAATTTCTTATTCCATAACGATGAAGTCTCAGCAATTCTAGATTTTGATCGTATGGATTATGATTATGTAGAGTTGGATATTGGGCGTGCAGTTATATCTTGTGCCTTACATGATGGAGTATTAAATAAAAGTCTAGTTGCATCATTTTTAGCGGGATACCGAAATAAATTAGACTTTCCAGTTGGGAGTATTGTTCGGGCAATTCAAATGCTTTGGTATATGGAGAGTACATGGTGGATTCATGTCAACATGGATCAGCATAGTGTACCACCTTCACGCTTTGCGGATGAAATGAATTGGATAGCTGAAAATTACGGTGCTTTACATAATATATTGGCAGACTTATAAGTAAAAAAGGGGACGACATACATGAACAGAATCGGCATTATCGGAGCAATGCAAATTGAAATAGACTTACTTTTAGAAAAACTAGCAATACAAGAGGAACAGACAATTGCGGGAATGCCTTTTTACGTTGGAGAATTTATGGGAACCGAAGTGATTGTTTCAAGATGTGGTGTAGGGAAAGTAAATGCAGCCGCATGTACGCAAACATTAATTCATAAATTTAATGTAGATGCTATTATCAATACGGGTGTTGCTGGAGGGTTACATCCGGATGTAACAGTTGGTGATATCGTTATTTCAACGAATGTTACCCACCATGATGTAAGTAAAACTCAAATGAAAAACTTATTCCCGTTCCAAGAAGAGTTTAATGCAAATAAGGAATTAATAGAGTTAGCACGTATTGCATGTAATAGTAGTAGTTTACATATGGAGTTTCATGAAGGAAGAATTGTTAGCGGTGAATGTTTTGTTGAAGATTCAAAACTAAAAGCGAAATTAATAGACGAATATGCACCGCATTGTACAGAGATGGAAGGCGCAGCAATAGGACATGTTGCTTATATAAATGACGTACCATTTCTCGTTATAAGATGTATTTCTGACAGTGCAGACGATGAAGCTCAAGTTTCCTATGATGATTTCGCGAAAACAGCCGCAAATTATTGTTCAGAAATTATAGTTGAGATGCTGAAAAATAAATCAAGTAATACTTATAGTTCAAAAGGAGAGAATGACATGTTACAAGCATTAATTTTTGATATGGACGGAACGTTATTTCAAACAGATAAAATTTTAGAATTATCATTAGACGATACATTTGACCACTTAAGATCACTACAATTATGGGATACGGTAACACCAATTGATAAGTACCGTGAAATCATGGGTGTGCCTCTGCCGAAAGTGTGGGAAGCTTTATTACCGGATCATTCTCTTGAAATAAGAGAACAAACGGATGCATATTTTGTAGAAAGATTAATTGAAAACATTAAAAGCGGAAAAGGTGCTTTATATCCGAACGTAAAAGAAATTTTTACATATATAAAAGAAAATAATTGTTCAATTTATATTGCTAGTAATGGTCTAACTGAATATTTACGAGCAATTGTATCTTATTATGATTTAGACCAATGGGTTACTGAAACGTTTAGTATTGAACAAATAAACTCACTTAATAAAAGCGACTTAGTAAAAAGTATTTTGAGCAAGTATGATATAAAAGAAGCAGCAGTAGTTGGCGACCGTTTATCTGATATAAATGCAGCGAAAGATAATGGCTTGATTGCTATTGGATGCAATTTTGATTTTGCGCAAGAAGATGAACTTGCTCAGGCTGATATAGTAATAGATGATTTATTGGAGTTGAAGGGGATATTGCCTATTGTGCAGAGAAAATAATTCATTCTAAAAAATTATATAATTGTATAAAAAGCCTTCTTTCACTAACGGAGTAGAATTCATTTGTGATAGATCAGTAATAGTTTGATTTGTTTTAAAACTGAGTAGAGGATTATAAAGTGTGCAGTTTTGCCAATTCCTATATGTCGTATTCCAAGGAGTAAAATATGCTTAAAGATAATTTTAAAATTGGTAATATTCCTACGGTTTTATGGGGAGATAAAAGTGAAAAAATTTTTATTGCAGTACATGGAAATATGTCAAATAAGGAAGATGCAATTATTCAAATATTAGCTGAAGCAGCCAATCAAAAAGGTTATCAAGTATTAAGCTTTGATTTACCTGAGCATGGAGAAAGGAAAAATGATAATACACCTTGCAAAGTACAGGTTTGTGTTAGTGAATTATCTATAATTATGAATTACGCAAAAGAACATTGGAAAGAAGTAAGCGTGTTTGCATGTAGTATCGGAGCTTATTTTAGCCTTGTAGCCTATCAAAATGATGTGATAGAAAAGGCATTATTTTTATCACCAGTAGTTAATATGGAACGAATTATCAAAAATATGATGAAATGGTTTAATGTAACACCAGAAATTTTGCAAAAAGAAATGACTATAGAGACACCGATTGGTCAAAAGTTATATTGGGATTATTTATGTTATGTAAAAGAACATCCTATTAATACATGGGATACGGATACATATATTATGTACGGGGCCAAGGATGAACTGTGCGAATTTGAAACTATTAACGATTTTAGAAAAAAACATCGTTGTGAATTAGAAATCATGGAGACGGGTGAACATTATTTTCATACTGCCGAACAGTTAAAGATATTTGAGCAGTGGTTATACAAACATATCAATTAATAAATTATAATTTATCTTAAACCTGTAACAGCCAATGGAGTATCACACTGTCCTCATACTGGAACGCCGTATTCTCTTATATATATTATTAAAGAATTTATAGATCATGATAACCATCATAAAAGACAGGTTATTCATTTTTAAAATGAAAATGTAGTTGCTAACTGATAAAGAAAGATCCCACAAATGATATTTATGGGATCTTTCTTACATTATAATTTAACATTCATTTCTTTCAACAATCCCTTCGGATCACCTTTTACATAATAAAAATGCGGATTATTTTCATCATCATAAAGCATAATATAAGGTTTTTGATTAAGTGGTAGAAGAATTAGTACTTCATCAATTGTTGTATGTAACCATTGATTTGTAATAGAAACTGGTTTAGATAATGGGATTTTTATCATGTGACCATCTTTTGGAACGACATTTAAGTTTTTGAACGGGCTAGTAATGGATTTAGCATATTGAACAGCTTCTTTTTGAATAGCTGGATCTAAAGATTGTTTTTGAACGACCATTTCTTTTTGACAATCAAACACTTCAATTTGTTGATTACTATTTGCAAGCGCATTTGTTGATAATAAGAAACAAAGAAGAGTAATTACCCCGATTTTTTTAATCATAATACAACACCTCGTCTTTACTATACCCTTAAAAGGTTCAAATATTTTTCTGTCACATTTATGTAACAAAGAAGTTGTATAATACAATTGGTTTTTGTTTAAAAGCAATGGAGGATCATGTATGAGAGTATTAATAGCAGATGATGAACAAGATATGTTAAGGATTTTAAAGGCTTATTTCGAGAAAGAAGGCTTCGAAGTTTTATTAGCGAAAGATGGAGAGGAAGCACTTCAAATATTTTATGATGAAAAAATTGATTTAGCTATTTTAGACTGGATGATGCCGAAACATAGTGGTATTACTGTTTGTCAGGAAATAAAAAAGAACTCAAGCGTTAAAGTATTAATGCTTACAGCGAAAAGTGAAAGCGAAGATGAATTAGCGGCGCTTCAAAGTGGTGCAGATGAGTACGTAAAAAAACCATTTCATCCAGGTGTACTTATTACTCGGGCGAAAAAGCTAATACAACATGATGATGTCATTCAAGTTCAAGATTTGAAAATAGATTTCACTAAAAATAAAGTTTATAAAAATGACAAAGAGTTAGATATTACAAAAACAGAGCTAGAATTAATAAAGTGTTTTTTAAATCATAAAGGCATGATTTTAACTCGTAAAAAATTGTTAGATATCGTATGGGGATTTGACTATTTTGGTGAAGAGCGAACTGTTGATACACATGTAAGAAGATTACGTAAAAAAGTAGGAGGAAATATTATAAAGACGCACCGCGGGCTAGGATATAGTTTGGAGGAACAAAGTGAATAAACTTGGAAAAAAGCTATTTCTCAGTATTTCTTTAACTGTGGTTCTTATTTTTACGATATCTTTATTATTAATTAACTATCTTTTACCGAAATATAATATTTACAAAACGCGAGAAAGTTTAGAAGGTATAACAGCACAAATACAATCCATACCGAGCAATCAACTGGATGAAGCAATTACTAGCATTGAAAATGAGGGGAATGTTACGATTACGTATACATCGATAAACGATTCAGAAGATCATATTAATGAAGAGTTACGTATGCAACTTACAAAGAAAAGAGTTGCCCTTAATAAACTTTGGATTACAAAAGAAGAAATAATGAAAGTAAAGAACTTCGGGCATTCGAATAAAATATATGATCAAGAGAAGATGAAATCTAGTTTTTTTGTGAAATATATTGCGAAAGACAATTTGCTGATTTTAGTAGGAGTTTCTATCGCACATTCAAATGAAGTGATAAAAACTTTAAACTCATTTTATTTGTACATATTAGGTGTTACGATTTTTCTTATTGTCGTACTTGTATGGATACTTTCAAAAACAATTACGAGACCATTGAAAGAATTAAGTGATGTTGCAGAAGATATTTCAAATTTGAAATTTGAACGAGCGAAAGTGAAAACAAATGATGAAATTGGAGACTTAGCTAATAGTATTAATATCATGAGTGATAAACTACATGAAGCGCATCAAAATTTAACAGATCGAAATGAACATTTAAAACGATTTATGGGTGATGTGACGCATGAATTAAAAACTCCGATCGCATTAGTGAAAGCATATTCTATGGGAATAAAAGATGGTTTAGATGATGGTACATACATAGATACTATTATTAAACAAACTGATCAAATTTCGAACTTAATTGAAGAGTTATTACGATTTTCTAAACTAGAAAGAGATGTTTTACAAAAAGAAGAATTCTCTATTAAATCACTAGTCCAAAGTATATTAGATAAGCATAAGATTGAGTTAGAGTCGAAAGAAATAGATTTGCATGTGAACTATAATGTTGGTGATGCGGTTGTTTATGCAGATGTAAATAAAATGAGAATGGTGTTTCAAAATTTAATATCTAATGCGATAAAATATACAGCAAATCAAAATATAAAAATTACTTTAGAAGAACGAAATGAAAGTGCATATTTTCAAATTCAAAATGGTATGAATGCGGAACAGATGAAAGATATCGATAAAATTTGGGAACCTTTTTACGTCTTAGAATCTTCTCGCAGTAAAGACCATTCAGGTACAGGATTAGGCTTAGCGATAGTGAAAAGTATTTTAGAGAGACATGGTTTTGACTATGGAGTATCTACTATAGAGGGAGAAATACGATTTTATATTAATATGAAGAATGTTTAATTTAATACTATTAGGAGCATCGTCTATTATTAGGCGATGTTTTTTATTGATTATAAGAGAGTGGTAAATCAGGATATATAATCTTGAACGCTCGTTGGAAGAGTGTTCTATAAATTTCTCAAGTTTTTGTATAAATTATAAACTGAATTTTCAGTAATTTTATTGTATAGTAAAAGGAGACATATATGGGGAGGAAAGAGTATGGGGAAAAAGAAAATAGCAATTACATTATCAACAATTTTATCTTTATCAGTTACATCGGGAGTTTCTAGTATGACTGCGTATGCAGACAATAAAGAAACAAACTACATAAATGAGAATGATGTGAAGTTAAATGGGAAAGTTTCAGAAGGGGTACAATCAAATACGAAGATCGAATTAGAAAATGGGATGACAAAACCAATTTACTCGCTTGATGAAGCAATTATCGAAAATCTATTTGTAGAGACGGAAGTTGATAGTGATCGAGATGGAAAAAAGGATCGTGTATCAGTAAAAGTTATGCGTCCAAAAACTGATTCGAATGTGAAAGTTCCCGTTATTTATGAAATGAGTCCATATCGAGCTGGCTTAAAAGATGTTCCTGTATATAATGTAGATGAAGAATTGTATGCGTATGAAGGGAAACCGTATGGAGCTGTTAATCTTGGTTCATACGGAAATTATTATGTGCCGAGAGGTTATGCAGTTATTTTAGGCGAAAGTATTGGAACTGGAAAATCAGATGGATGTCCGACTACTGGAGATGAACAAGAAGTACTAGGAACGAAATCTGTTATTGATTGGGTGAATGGACGTGCGAAAGCATACACAGAAAATGGTGAGGAAGTTAAGGCTGATTGGTCTACAGGAAATGTAGGGATGACTGGCGCTTCTTATAATGGTACGTTACCGAATGCTGTTGCGACGACTGGTGTTGAAGGATTAAAAACAATTATTCCAATCGCAGCGATTAGTAGTTGGTATGATTATTATCGTGCAAACGGTGCAGTCATCGCGCCAGGTGGATACCAAGGAGAAGATACAGACAATATGGCTGAAGCAGTACTAACAAGGGAAAATCCTGAAGTTTGCGGACAAGTAATAAAAGAGCTAACAGCTGGACAGGACCGAAAAACTGGTAATTATAATGATTTTTGGGATAAACGTAATTATGTAAAAGATGCTAAAAACGTTAAAGCAAGCGTATTTGTGGTGCATGGTTTAAATGATTGGAATGTTAAGACGAAGCAGTTCGCGCAATGGTGGGATGCGCTTGGAGAAAATGATGTTCCTCGTAAAATGTGGTTACATCAAGGTGGACATGGTGGAACATCAACGAATGACTGGCAAAGAACACAAAATAAATGGCTCGATTATTGGTTGTATGGAATTGAAAATGGAATTATGAATGAACCAATGGTTGATGTGCAACGTGAAAATAAAACTTGGGAAAAATTAAAAAACTGGCCGGATCCATCAGCTGTGCTGTCAAAAGTTCGTATGTATTTAAGTAACAAAGCAGTTAATTTACCATTAAGTATGGGCTCTGTAAATAAAGTTTTCTCATTCGTAGATGATGCAAAAATGAAATCAAACCAATTAGTAGCAAACCCAGAATTAGAAGTAGCTAATCGATTAGTGTATACAATGCCTGTACTGCAAAAAGATACGCGTATAAGCGGTACACCAAAGATTTCAATTACAGGAAATATTGATCGCCCTGTATCAAATTTAACTGCTTTACTTGTTGATTATGGAGGAACGAAGCCGGAAATCGTAACGAGAGGCTGGATGGATCCACAAAACTTAACGAGTATAGAAAATTCAACAGCGATTCAACCAGGTAAAGATTATACATTTACATGGGACATGCAGCCAGATGATTATGTGTTTAAAGCGGGGCATCAAATAGGAGTTGTTTTACTCGCTAGTGACTATGATTATACGATTAGACCGAAAGCTGGCACGAAGCTTACAGTGAAATTAAGTGAAGTGACATTGCCAATTGTGAAATAAATAGTTATGGATAAGGAGCTTACTGTATAGTAAGCTCTTTACCTTTTGAAATGGGGAGTTTAATGTGAATCTTTATTGGTAGATACAAAAATGCTTACAATAAATAAAAAAATGGCATTTATCATCAATAGGCCACTAAAGGTAAGCCCAGCAAAACCTCCAGCAAATCCATCTCCTACTTTTTCACCAATTACGTGCAAAGCGGCGAAGAAAACAATGGGGGAAGAAAGAATGAAAATACCACTGGCTATTTTCCATATTTGTTCATATTTCTTTGCTATAAAGAAAATCAGTATATTAAAAGAAATAAGAAGAAAAACAAATCCAATTAATGAATTCATCATATCCTCCTTTCAGTAGAAGTGAAAAATCTGAATTTTCATTTTCTATATTTTCATTTCGAAGGGAATATTATACAATATGATTATATTCTATGGAAAGCGAGTGATATATTATGACAGTCAGCTCTTTCGAATTTTCATTAAAAATAAAGGTACAGGAAGATTAATTGAAAGAAAATCTTCCGTACGTAAAAAACGGAGGAGTAAATAAATGTTTAGTTTTTATAGTACACTTTGCACGGAACTTTATGATTTCACTAAGCCTGTCGGTTATTCTTTAAATGGTGATATTGAGTATTACCAAGAACGTTTAAAAAATTGTAGAGGAAGAATTCTCGAAGCGGCAGTAGGATCAGGGCGCGTCATCATCCCACTTCTTGAAGCTGGTTTTACAGTAGATGGGATAGATTATTCACCTGAAATGCTAGATTCTTGCCGTATACGATGTAAAGAGAGAGGATTACATCCTAATTTATATGAAGGAAGCGTACAACAATTTTCACTGCCACATAAATATGAGGCAATTATCATTCCTACTGGATCTTTTTGTTTAATTGAAAATCGTACAGATTCTATAAACGCATTGAAATGTTTTTATGAACAACTTGAACGAGGTGGTCGGTTAATCGTAGATATTATGCTTCCACATGACTGGAAGACTGGTGAGATTCATACATCGACTTTTTCTTTGCCGAGCGGTGACGGAATTACATTAGAAAATAAATCAATTGAAATAGATTGGATGAACCAAGTTACTCTATCATATTTAAAATATGAAAAATGGAGTAAAGGGCAGTTAGTACAAACAGAACTGCAACGCTTCGCGCTGCGCTGGTATGGAATAGAAGAGTTTAAACTTCTGTTAGAAAGTATAGGTTTTTCTAATATTACTTGCTCTGCTGACTATGTTTATGAAAAAGAACCGTCAAATGCAAATCAAATGTTTACTTTTGAAGCTATGCGAAACGAAAAATAAAGAACTATTTATGAAAATAAGGCAATCGATATAGTATCGATTGCCTTATTTCAATTGTATATTACTTACATGTTATTACGTTTTCATTGTCCAAGCATTCTTCTACTAAATACATATACTATTTATATTAAAGGCAGTCATTTATTTAAATAGAACTGTTATTTTTCTATAAATGATATTTTAGAGAAGTAGGGGGATAAATTTGGAGAACAAAGCACAAGATAGAATTGAAAATCAAGTGTATTCAAATCGGGTATTAAGATCAGAATTTGATGCGAATTGGGAAACCTGTATATCAAAAAGTGGGTATGTAATTTATGTAGCAACAAGTAACAATGCTGAAGTAATAGTACTTCTTGCAGATGGTTCAAGTAAATTATTAATTTTTGAAAAAGGCGGTAAAGTAGTAGTAGGCGGTGGTGGAACAAGTCATTACAGTAAGCCTCATATTGCAAGAAATATTTAAGGTAGAACATGTATTTGAGAAGAAGCTGGAAAACGGTTAGTCATTCATGTTTAGAGCATGTAGAACTAACCGTTTTTTATTTGTTTATATCATTTTAGAAGTACTTGATTTATTACAAATATATCGGGATGATCAGGAAATTGTATGGATAAGAATTCGAAATATAATGTAAGTTTGGATGAAACATATAAGCAATTTAAAAAAGCACTTCCTATTTCGGGAAATGCTTTTTCTATGTTATAGTATAATAGTGTTTTAAAACGATGTTATTTTAATACATTTTAAATTTTGTTGTGTATTATTTTTATATTAAATTAGTTGTTTAATTATTTTTTTATATAAGGAGTAATAATTAGAGAAATGAAAAATATAGACTTTATACTAGAAAGTGATGAGGCATTAAAACCGTCTGAAAGATTAGTACTACTATTATTAGAAAAGCATAGAATGTTATATACGAACGATCTATTAGCATTATCTAATTTATCATATAAAACATTAACAGATTCATTAACGGCGCTTGTTTTAAAATCATATGTGTTAAAGGAAACAGGTAAGGGAAGAAGACAGAATTGTTATAGATTGGTATGATAAGACTGCTGATTTTAGAGAATTTATACTGATATTTTTCAAACGGAAGGCGAAAACCTATTTTTATTTTCAAATGAAAAATACGCCGAGATGCGCGCTTAATTATTTGGGATTCATTTTAGTTAATGATAATTCTATCAATATTAAAAATAGAAAAATAAAATAAACTGCATAAAAAAGAAATAAAAAAACAATCCGTTTTAAAAATGGATTGTTTTTTATTGGAATAATATTATTTGATATGTTGAAAGTATGAATGATTATTCTACTTCGCTTGTATACTTTTCAGGTAATAATTCCATCACATTACATTTTACAAGTTCACCATTATAAGAAAGTATAACGTTCGTATTTTTTCCGTAATCACTTATTAATTCTCGACACATACCGCAGGGAGCAACAACCCAACATTTTTGTATATCTTCATGAGGGTGTGGGTGAGCAACTGCTACAATGGTATCAAATTCATGATCGCTTTCTGAAATAGATTTTCCAATCGCCATAGCTTCACCACACACTGTTATTCTTCCAACGTTCGCTTCAACATGCACTGCTGCATAAATATTACCTGTTGTAGTTCTTACTGCTGAACCGATATGATGACGGCCATATCTATAGTTTTTTTCGATTACTTTTTCAGCAGCTGTAATTAAATCATAGTCTTCACTATTTAAAGGCATTACTTGTAACATAGTTTCTCCTCCGTATTAAACATGATTATTTTTATTTTAACAGAAAATTTTAATATTTTAAAACAAAAGATAGAAATTAGAACGATAATATTATTATGTAAACTGTTGTATGAAAAGGAAAATATAATAATCAATAGAACATATAGAAGAGTATGCTTACATATTTGAAAGATGGGAGATTATTATGGGAATTTTACAATCAATAGTACAAGTTGTTATAAGTGGTAATAAGGAAGAAGTGGTAGAGTTTATAAAGACGAATCCAAGTGCTGTTAACGAATTTAGTGACGATGGCTGGACTCTACTTCATTTAGCGGCTTATTTTGGACAAAAAGAGTTAGCGAGTTTTCTTTTAGAAAGTGGAGCAGATATACATAGTAGAGCAAAAAACAAAAGTGAAAATACACCTTTGCAAGCTGCCATTGCGAATAAGCAAAGTGAGTTTGTTGCTTTCTTAATTGAAAAAGGATCAGATGTAAATGTTAAACAAAGTGGAGGTTGGACAGGGTTACATGAAGCAGCATTATTAGGAAGTGAAGAAATAGTTATGTTACTCCTTGAAAATGGAGCTAGTAAGATGATTAAGAAAAATGATGGAAAAACAGCGTATGATATTGCATTAGAAAAAGGATACGAGCACCTTTTACAACATTTAAAACAGGAAGTGAATGTATGATAAATAAGTGGAGTGTAGGCATATTTTTATTTAATGAGGTAGAGGTTTTAGACTTCGCAGGGCCATTTGAAGTTTTTTCTGTAACCGAAGCGTATGAAGAAAAACCATTTACTGTGTATACAGTTAGCCAAAATGGAGAAATGATTACAGCAAGAAACGGATTAAAGGTACAGCCGGATTATAGTATTGAAGATTTACCACCAGTTGATATTTTAATCATTCCAGGTGGTAAAGGTGTTAGGGAAAGTGAAATGAAAAATGATATTATAATAAATTGGGTTCGTCAGCAAATGAAAGAAGTAAAGCTAATGACTTCAGTTTGTACTGGAGCGCTATTACTTGCGAAAGCTGGTTTACTGGAAAATTTAAAAGCAACAACGCATTGGGCTAGTATTCAAACTTTCAAAAAAGATTTTCCGAATGTAGAAGTAATGGAGAATGTGAAATTTGTAGATGAAGGACACATTATTACATCGGCAGGTATTTCAGCTGGTATTAACATGTCATTTCATATTGTGAAAAATTTGTTAGGTGTGGAGATTGCTGCGGAAACAGCCAAAAGTATGGAATATGATATTGATTTGTAAAATAAAAAAGCCCAATTTGGGCTTTTTTATTTAGCAAAGTTTCTTAACAGGTGATCTATGCTCAAAAATTTAGTTCAGAAACAGTAATTTTAGTTTTAGCGAATATACGACAATTTATCTTTTTTCTCCTTATAAGCATGTTATTACAAGGAGAAATTTCGTATGTAAAAAAACTCTTCTACAATAGTAGAAAAAGAATAACAGAAACTACTATTTTATGGCAGCATACATAAAAAAATTCAATGTAAATATGGAAATGTCGTCGAATGCTATCTTTAATTGGTTAATTTGTGAGATATTTTTGTGAAGGAGCTTATTTTATAAGAATAGAATTAAAGTTAGTAAGAGATTATGCCGATGGTAGTGAAAATATATGTGTTAGGGGGATTTCATAATGAGGAAACTCAAGCGAATAAATGTTCCTAATATACAAGAACAACTATCACAGTCTAATGAGAATCGAGCAATTAATAAGAAAAAACTAAGGCGATTTATATTCATGTTTATATTTATTGCGGCGGGTACTTTGTACGTTCAATTTATTTTAACGAAACAACAAGAAATAATCTTGGAAAAAAAAGATACAATAACGAATCAACAAAAACAATTGGTTTCTTTAAAGAAAAATCAGGCTTCTTTAAAGACTAACATAGAAAATTTAACAGATGATGAGGAAGAAATTTTGAAGTTTGCGAGAAAAGAATATCAGTTTTCTAAGTCAAATGAAACTATATTTGTGTTGCCGAAGTAGTGTAGTAGAACAGTTAGTGATAGCTAACTGTTTTTTCATGTATGAATGGCATGGTACAAGAAACAATCACATATTGTAAAAATGAAGAGTTTGAGCTGTTTTCATAATGGAATATATACCGAAATAAATGTTGTTAAAATTCTGTCAATTGTATTATAATACAAGGTAAGCGGATACATTTTTTAATCAAGGTTGAGTTTATCACTCATACGACTATTAAGAAAACCGTTATCCCGTATTAGAAAGGAAGATAGCTGTGTACGCTTCAAATACAATTTATGTCGTAGGAGATGCGAAAGCACCTCAAAATAATCCCATTACTGAAAAGTTTAAAAGTTATTTTGTAGCGTTTGTACTTGTTAAGGAGACTGGGGAAATTGTAGATGCAGATTGCTCAGCGACAATTGAATTAACATCACAATTTGTTAAATATTTGTTTCTACATAAAAATATTAACGATCCATTATTAGTAACAGAAATAAAAAAAAGATACTTCGGCTCGTCTCAAAAAGCACTACTTGTAGCATTAAAAGATGCACAGAAAAAATATAATCAAATCGCTGCTTTGTCTACCTATTCCTAGACAAAATCCAGCCATAAGAATCTTCTTATGGCTGGATTTTTTTATTTCACATTTATGGGCAGTAACTTTCTTACATGAAAAGTAAGTGATTAATTGCCCGTAAAAACCTAATTTATTTTTGTGGATTAAGGTTCCACTTTGTCAGACCATGAAAGGATGAACAATATGAAAATCACTGATGTAAAAGTAAATCGTAGACGTGTTAATCTTCACACACCGTTTAAAACAGCGCTTCGTACCGTAACTGAAATAGAAAGTATAGATGTATATATTCATACTGATGAAGGAATTGTTGGCAAGGGGGCTGCAGCTGCAACACCCGTTATTACAGGTGATTTCGCTAACGGGATTGAAGAGGCAATTTTAGGGCCGATGCGGTCCTGTTTAATTGGTCAAGATATCATTCAATTTCAGAGGTTACTACAGCACATTCAAATGAGTTGTATTGGGAATCCAAGTGCGAAAGCGGCGGTAGATATCGCTTTATATGATGTGTATTGTCAATATCAAAACGTTCCACTTTACGCATTATTAGGCGGGAAGAAAGAAATTCATACAGATATTACTGTTAGTGTAGATGAGCCTATCATTATGGCGAAAGAGGCAAAGAAACATGTAGAAAAAGGATTTCAAACTTTAAAAATTAAAGTGGGGAAAGCTGCTCCTTTAGACTTAGAACGTATTGAAGCGATTCGAAATAGCGTACCCAAAAATACGACGTTACGATTAGACGCAAATCAAGGGTGGACTCCAAAAGAAGCAGTTTCTATCATTAAAGAAATGGAAAACCGCAATTTAAATATTGAATTTATTGAACAGCCTGTTCATGCGAAAGATTGGAATGGATTAAAGTACGTCAAAGATCATGTACAAACGCCCATTATGGCAGATGAAAGCATATTTTCAGCGAGTGATGCATTGAAAATCGTTCAAGGAGGATATGCAGACTTAATTAATATTAAATTAATGAAATGTGGTGGTATACGTGAAGCGTGGCGTATTGCCGATATCGCAGAAACAGCTGGTGTAAAATGTATGGTCGGAAGTATGATGGAATCTTCACTTTCTGTTAGTGCTGTAGCCCATTTAGCAGCTGCCCATCCTAATATTCATTACTTCGATCTCGATGCACCACTTTGGTTAATGGAAAAACTAGAAGGAATGACTTATTCTGGATCAAAGGTAAACCTTCAATCGACAGTGAATAGTAAATATTAGGAGAAAAGACTAGTAAACTATCTTTTAAGGGGGATATGTATGAAAAAAGTAGGAACTGCATTTTTAACAACTTTATTTATATTTTCATCGTTTACATTAGCAAATGCTGAAGAGAAGAAAGAGAGTAAAGCGTTTATCGATGTATCTGCCGCAACACTTTGGACCACGCCTAATTCATTACGGCCAATTGATGCACCGAGTGCCACAAATCCAGTTGATTTGTGGAAGTGGACGAAATCAATGACGCTTGATGAGAAACTTTGGTTAACAAATGCAAATAAATTAGAAACACAAGCGCTATTAGGTCAAGAAGTAACAGTTGTGGATAAAAAAGGGGACTGGGTCAAAGTGTTAGTCCATGGTCAGCCAACACCTCGAAATGAAGAGGGCTACCCAGGATGGATGCCTGAAAAACAGTTAACATATAATCAAGAATTTGCAGATAAAACAAATGAACCTTTCGTATTAGTAACGAAACCGACAGCCATTATATATATAAATCCTTCTGAAAAACATAAATCACTTGAAGTGAGCTATAATACGCGACTGCCGCTACTTAGTGAAGATACGATTTCATATCGCGTGTTGTTACCAAACGGACAGAAAGCTTGGCTACGAAAAAATGATGGAACGGTTTACCGTTCTCAAAATGATATTCCAACTCCGGCGGCCGATGATTTAATAAACACAGGGAAAATGTTTTTAGGATTACCGTATATATGGGCTGGTACAAGTGGTTTCGGATTTGATTGCTCTGGATTTACACATACGATTTATAAATCACACGGTATTACAATTCCGCGAGATTCCGGTCCGCAATCGAGAAATGGAGTTGCAATCGATAAAGAGCATTTACAAAAAGGAGATTTAATCTTCTTTGCACATGATCAGGGGAAAGGCAGTGTTCATCATGTGGGGATGTATATTGGTGATGGAAATATGATTCACTCGCCAAGAGCTGAAAGATCGGTAGAGATTATACCGCTAAATACACCAGGATATATAGAAGAATACGCTGGTGCTCGTCGTTACTTACCTTAAAAAATAGAGGGGGGTTTCAAATGAAAAAAGTTGTTCGCTACTCATTAGTTAGTACTTTATTAGTTTCTTCATTCTTAGTTGGCTGCGCAAAAGAAAAAACAACGACAAAGCCAAAAGATGAGAAGAAAGTATTACAGTTACTAGAAACGGGTGAAATTCCGTCGTTACATTCAGGGAAAGTAACAGATGCGGTATCGTTTAACGTATTGAATAATGTAATGGAAGGACTATTCCGCTTATCGAAAAATGATGAAGTGATTGAGGCTGGAGCACAAAAATATGAAGTGAGTAAGGACGGGAAAACATATACATTCCACTTGCGTGATGCGAAATGGTCTAACGGAGATCCAGTAACAGCACAAGATTACGTATACGCTTGGAAGCAGCTTATTAATCCAGATACTGCTTCTCAATATGCATACATTGCGTACGATGTAAAAAATGCGGAGAAAATAAATAAGAAACAAGTAGGGTTAGAGGAATTAGGAGTAAAAGCGAAGGATGATAAAACGTTCGTTGTAGAGTTAGAACATCCAGTACCGTATTTTACGAAACTACTTATTTTACCGTCCTTCTATCCAATTAACGAAAAATATGCAAAAGAACAAGGTGATAAATACGGATTAGAAGCAAATAAAGCGGTATATAATGGGCCGTTTACATTATCGGAGTGGAAGCATGAAGCGAGTTTTACAATGAAGAAAAACGATAAGTATTGGGATAAAAAAGAAGTGAAGCTAGATGAAATAAACTATCAAATTGTAAAAGAAATTTCAACTGCGGTAAATTTATATGAAACAGATAAAGTTGATAGAGCAGTCATTTCAACAGAATTTGTAGATAAATATAAAAATAATAAAGAGCTTAAACAATATACAGATCCGGTTATGTACTTCTTCCGATTCAATGAAAATGTACCGATTCTAAAAAATAAAAATGCAAGGCTTGCGCTAAGTACAGTGTTTGATAAGAAAGGACTTGCGACTTCATTTTTAAATGATGGTTCGGTTGCTGCAAACTATTACGTACCAAAAGGATTTTTAAAAGGTCCAGATAAAAAAGACTTTAGAAGTACGGCAGGTGAGTTTAATAAGACTGATGTAAAACAGGCGAAAGAATATTGGGAAAAGGCGAAGCAAGAAACAGGTACAAATGAAGTAACGCTTGAGTTATTAAACTATGACTTAGAAAACTTCAAAAAAGTAGGAGAATACATTAAAGAGCAGCTAGAGAAAAATTTACCAGGCTTAAAGGTAAATGTAAAATTACAACCACATACGCAAAAACTAGCATTAGAGAAGAAAAAAGAATATGAAATGTCACTTTCACGCTGGTTACCGGATTATCCAGATCCAATGACTTACTTAGAAGTATTCCTTTCTGGAAGTAGTGTGAACAATACAGAATATGCAAACCCAGAATATGATGCGTTAATTAAGAAGATTAAAACAGAATTAGGTAATGATGAAAAAGCTCGTTGGAAAGCAATGCAAGATGCTGAAAAAATGTTACTTGATGACGCAGTAATTGCACCAGTATTCCAGCGAGGATTATCGTACTTACAAAAGCCATATGTGAAAGATTTATATGTACATCAATTCGGTCCAGCTACAAGTTTAAAATGGGCAGATGTACAAAAATAAAGGTATGGGGAAACAGACTACACATGTGTGATAGTCTGTTTTTTTATAACTTCTGTTAAGTAACAAGAATGAGGCTTATGGAATGAAAAGAGACAGTGCAATAAATATTGATTACATACACTTAAATATTTTTGGATTTTCTTGAATTACCTCTTGAACCTCTAGTTACTTGAGGTTTTATAATGAACTTATACTTTTATTGGGGGGATTTTGATGGAAAAGGATAAAAAGTTTTCTATAGGGGAATTTTCAGGAAAAACGGGGATACCAATTCCTACTTTGCATTACTACGATGAAATCGGGTTGTTACGACCAGAAAAGAATCCTTTTTCAGGGCACCGCATTTATAAGTATCAAGATATTATAACTGTACAAAAAATTCTAAGTCTAAAATTTCTAGGCTATAATCTAGATAAAATCGCTAATTTGTTACATGAATCAAGCTTTAATGTTGAACTGAATGACAGTTTGTCTCTCCATTTACAAGTTTTAGAGAGAGAAAAAGAACAAATTGAGCTTTCAATGCAAGCAATTAAAAGAATAATTAAGTTGGTCAAGGAGGAAGGAGAAGTAGATAGTAAAGTATTGTTTAGTCTTATTTACGGTATGAATACAGAACATACGCATAAAGAATGGATGGAGCGTCATAGATTACCGGATATTATGGAAGAATTATCAAAGAAATCAGAAGAAGATAAAATTAACTTAGATAAAACGTTTATTCAATTGTCTAAAAAAGTGAAACAATTATATGGTAAACCAGTAGAGGATTCGAAAGTACAAGAGATGATTAAGGAATATTTAGAAGCGTCTTTTTCGTTTCTCGGTGAAGATTTGATACAAAAGCTAGCTAATACTAGTGTGGAAGAACTGGATATTCAAGAGTTTGAAAATATGATACCTTCCCCCTTCACAGAAGATGAACAAAAATGGCTTAATCGAGCGATGGAATATTATACGGAGCAAGTAGAAATGGAATAGTAATAGATTTAATGATGTATACATTTTGTATATTGTAGGTGATTAACCTTCATTAAAAGAGATAATTGTTGAACTATTAAACTTTATTATTTTTAACCCTGTTCTAGTTTAAAACGGGGTTATGCGTATGTAGGATTATATAATTTTATTTCTTAATATTAATTTAAAGACTTTTTTATGTTTTTTTATCTTTGAAAAATAAAATTATTGCTAAAATTCCAGTGTGAAATTTATGTAGAATCTTGTATAATTAACGTGTTTCTATGGAAACATTTTCTTGTGCTATTTCTATGGGACTTAATAGGACAAGGAAAGAAATACATACATGTATATAATAGATAAATAGAATGGAACATGTATAGAGAAAAAGGAGAAAAAAATGACGTGTCAAAAACAAGGGTTACAATTTAATAGCGAGAGAAAGAGGAAGAGACGATGAAAATGAAGCATGCTTTTGGACCCATAATTTTAGCATGTGTACTTTTTTTCATTATCATACTCATCCCATCGAAAAGTTTAGTATCACTTATTAGTGATAAGAAGGTAGAAGATGCGGCGACTTCTTTACAAAAAGAAAAACTACAAAGCGTTTTCTTACAGCAAAAAATGTTAGAGAATTCGCAGTATTTACCGATGTATGGTTCATCTGAATTTTTACGAATGGATGCATATCATCCGTCTAATTACTTCAAAGTAAATCCCTCAGGGTTTACGCCATATTTAATCGGGATTGGCGGTACACAAAGTTTAGCTCATATATTAAATATGACGTCTACAATGGATGAGTTAGAAGGTAAAAAAGTAGTCTTTGTTTTATCACCACAATGGTTTACTAAAACTGGTGTATCACAAGGGGATTTCACGAACAATTTCTCCAAACAACAAGCATATCATTTTATTTTTAATGATGAAATAAATGTTGAAATGAAGAAGCAAATTGCGAAACGACTATTAGACTATAAAGTTGTTCAAAAAGATGATATATTAAAAAATTCATTAGAAGGTATTGTGTATAATGATACGAAACATAACATAAAAGCAGGTTTAGTCAAACCACTTGCTTATATGCATCGAAATATTTTAGATCATAGAGATTTATTTAACTCTTTATTTAGGATTGAACCGATGAAAGAAAAAACAAATGTGGGACTACGTTCGATTTCTTGGGTAGATGCACGTAAACATGCGGAGGAAGAAGGAAAAGCGGAATCTACTACAAACACATTCGGAATTGAAAATCCGTATTACTATAAACATAATTTAAAGAAAAAATTAAAAGGTTTAAAAAACTTTAGAGCAAATGAATCATATGAAGAATCACCTGAATATGATGACTTACAAATTGTTTTAAATATTTTTAAAGAGAAAAATGTAAAGCCACTCTTTATTTCTGTACCTGTAAACGGACCGTGGTATGATTACGCTGGTTTCCCTAAAGAGCGCCGTGAAGTGTATTATAAAAAAGTTCGGGAACAAGTTGAAAAAGCAGGATACCCAGTAGTTGATTTCTCTGGCCATGAATATGATAAGTATTTCTTAAAAGATACAATTCATTTAGGCTGGAAAGGCTGGATTTATTTTGATGAAGCAGTGCAAAACTTTTATACTGAGAAATAAGTGTGGAGAAAAAGGAACGGCTATAAGCTGTTCCTTTTTTAGTATAGAGGATTTTGATGTGGGCAATTCGGAAAGGCATGTATATCTTGGATTTGTCTAAAATCATAATGCTTCATTGCGAACTGCGCTTGATAAAGGTATTCATACACATATAATTGACCATCATGTGCTGAACATAATACACCAGAAGTTCCTTGCCCGTTTATGAAGGAAATACCGATAGGGCGTCCAATTAAGTATTGTATTTTTTGTTGCCAATGCATAGGGGAATCACTCCTTTTTGGATACTATACGAAATGGACGAGTGAATTGTTGCTTATCCACATAATTATGGAGGCTTTTTATATAATTCCTAGAAGATATTAATATGAATGAATTACAAGTGCGAGAAAGGAATGCATAATGAAGAAAAAAATTTTTAGAAGAAAAGTTAAATATAATAGAATGGTGTCAAACGTTGAAGGAAGTACCTGATGATATATGGTTTCAATCATTTAAAAATAGTTCGTGGGGAATGGCAGATGTGATTTCACATTTTATTATTTGGGATGATTTTGTAATGAAGTATCGAATGCCTTATTTTGTTAGTACTCAATCAGTACCCCATTTTCCAACAGATGTAGAGGAAATGAATAAGAGTGCAATTATATATGCAAGATCAGGTATTCCAAGAGAAAAGCTTATCAATCAGTTTATCTATACTCGTAAACAATTAGTAGACGAAATTGAGCGGATTCCTGCTGATAATTTTTATAATGACTTTCAAATTGGTACTAAAAAAGTCATGCTGAATCATTATTTTTCATCACTCATTCAGCATGACTTAAAGCACAAAGAAGAAATAATCCAATTTTTAATACATAATAAAGTCTAATATAAAAACCGCTATACATTCATTACGAATTTTAGCGGTTTTTATATTATCTTAAGCAAGATTTTTACGTTTTTTTGTCCATTTTTTAAGGATGAAGTATAGTAGGATAAGTATGACGCCGCCAATTGCGAAAGACTTCACATATGGTCCCGCAATATCGTTTATATTCTCCCAATTTTGACCTAGTTTTTCACCTAAATAAATGAAAATGATAGACCAAGGAATGATTGCAAGTGCTGTTAATGTAGTGAAGCGTAGTAATGGCATTTTTGTAATACCAGCAGGAATTGAAATCGCATGACGTACTACTGGAATAAAGCGTGCAGTGAAAATTACACCAGTCCCGTACCGATTAAACCAATCTTCAGCTGCATCTATATGTTTTTTATGAATGAAAATATATTTTCCGTAACGTTCTAATAAAGGGCGTCCACCGTATCGTCCAAGCCAATAAATAAAGATTTGGGCAATAACACCGCCAATTGTACCAAATATAACTGCGCCTACAAATGAGATACTACCATTGAATACTAAATAACCTGCATAAGCAAGGACGATCTCGCTCGGAATAATCTCAATCATAAGTCCAAGCATAATGCCCCAATAACCTAACCCTTCGAAAAATGTTAATACTGAGTGAATAAAACTACTTACCATTGTTGCACCTTCTAGTTTATGTATTTTTGAATAGGTGAACCTAATACTTAATAACATAAAAGATTCACTATGTGTAGATTATACCTTATTTGTATAGGGGATTGCTATTTCAATTCTTTTATGTCTTGCATTAGTAGTTTAGTAAAGGATATAAGCCCAGTTTTCATGAAGAGATAATAAATATTCTCTTATCACTTAGACAGGTAATTCACTTTCAAATAACGAATTATAATGTTAATAAAATTTTTGTAGAAAATTAACATTATGAAGGTGAAAATATGAAAAAGGAATTATTAGAAAAGGCCTCATATCTACATAAAGCAGAATTAGAACAATTACATAAAGCTATATTAGTTTCCGACAAAGCTCATGAAGGACAATTTCGCGTTTCAGGTGAGCCGTATATTACTCATCCATTTGCAGTTACAGAAATTTTGTTAGGTTGTAAGGCAGATATTATAACTTTAGTTGCAGCATTATTACATGATGTGGTGGAGGATACAGATTATACAATTGAGTATATACGTGATATATTCGGTAAAAAAGTGGCTGATATTGTAGAAGGATTAACTAAAATTGATAAAAAACAAATCCGTAATAAAGAAGAGTATGAAGCAACAAATTTAAAGAAATTATTGTTAGCTACGCAAGGAGATATAAGAGTAGCTATTATAAAAGTGATAGATCGTCTACATAACATGAGAACTTTACAGGTGAAAGCTGTAAAGAAACAAGTTCCTTATGCAAATGAAACACTCAAAATTTTCGCTCCGATATGTAAAAGACTAGGGCTATCACATATTCAACACGAGTTAGAAGATTTAGGTTTTTATTATCTTAACCATTCTAAATATAAGGGAATGAAAATTCTTTTACAAAATTATGTTAAGTTATTAGAGGGTTTATCTCAAAATATCATGCAAGATATAAATAATTTTTTAAATCCATCTTTAATATTTGAAGTTAACTATGAAGTAAGCCCTATTTATACAGCTTATTCTCGTCTCCAAGATATTCAAGACATTACAGCAGTGTCCAAAATAGTTATCACGGCCTCAAATAATTTAGACTGTTATAAAATATTGGGAGTTATACATCAACTATACCAACCAATTCCATATCAATTTGAAGATAATATAGCAGTTGAAAGTGATGTATTAAACAGATACTTAAAGACTAAAGTGGTGATCAATAACCATGAAATAGTGATATGTATTGAAACAAAAATAAATCAGGAGATACGAGATAAAGGAGTATTTCATGTACTTACAAAAAGTATGACTGATAAGGATATGCAAAATATAATTCATAAATTGATGGATCATTTTATTAAGACAAATGATCTAGTAACTCAAGATGTGATTGAATTTTATGATTTAGTATCATATGAACTATTCCAAGATAACATTGTAGCATTTACTCCTAAGTTAGATTCCGTGAACTTACCGCAAGGTTCTACTGTAATTGATTTTGCTTTCGCATTAAATCCTGAGATTGCTAAATATATGTCAGGTGCTAAAGTTAATGGTATAAATAAACCGATAACAACGAATGTTTCACATCTAGATATTGTTGAACTTGTGGTAACTGAAAACATAAGTAATGTAAGACAGGATTGGTTAAATTTCGCTAATAGTTCAAAAGCTCAATTCGAAATTTATAAAGAGTTACAAAGATGAATGGATTAAATTTATTGAGAAAACCTGTTCGAAATTTAATAGAATGAAATAATCATTTTTGAATTAATAATAGGCGCTGATAATTTTTCAAAATTAATACCTAGAAAAACAAGCATCTACCTGTTCTAAATATATAACAGGTAGATGCTTGTTTTCGTTATAAAAAAATAGAAGCATTTCTGCTCCTATTTTTTACGGCTTCACATCTAAGTTCTGTAAAAATAACGTTGCAGTTACGTAACGTTTCGCTAACATTTGTACATATGCAGTATGTACAGAAAGTGTGGCGATAATAATTGCGTTACGAATCGCTTCACGTTGCTCGTTATTAATTTGATCGAACTTGCTTGCGATTTTATCTGCTTTTTCTTTTACGATGTTTTCAATTGTATGAACTGTATCTGTTGCATTTAGTTGTAAGCAGTTCCCTTGATTGAGTTCTTCAAATAGAGAAGAGTATGCTCCATATAAATGAACAGGATTGATTAAGTCATCACTTCGATCAGCTGGGTCATTTACGATAAGGCGTAATAGCTTACGAATAGATTCAAAATCAAGTGCTGTTTTTAAATCTTCTACAATGAATAGTAAGGCTGCTTGTTCAATTGAATATTTTTTCCCTTTTTGTGGAGAGCCAATCATTTCTTTTATATCTCGTTTCACCCAGTTTTGCATAGCTGTTACTGAGAAACTTGTATTTTCAATCTGATTTCCAAGCGCAACTATTTCATTTAATGAAAAACCAACGTCTGTATCGTCAATTTTAATTAGTTTTTCAAAAATAGGTGAAAGTGCGGTAGTAATAAAAGCAGTAACGCTTTGTCCGCTTTCAATATCTTTTTTATGTGACTTCGCCCACGCTTCTTGTAAAATACCGAGAGGCTTTTTCGTATTCCATCCTCTTAGTGATAGAAGAAGGGTAGCCATTTCGTTTCGTGTGAGATGAAATGTTTCCATCTTTTCACCTCCATAAATAATAAAAGTTCTTATGAACCTATAATATGTTTTGTTTCATTTAAAGTCAATTCTGTTTTGCTTAATTTTTCCTTATGTCATAAAACTGTCGGAAGTAAATAATACTTGCATATTTCGACAAAAGTTCATATAATAAGTTCATAAGAACCTTTAAAATGTTTTTAAAATAAATCTATCATTCTACATTTACGAGAAAGATAGATTTCACATATATCTATATAAAAGGAGAATGGATATAATATGTTGAAAAAACTTGTAGCAGTCATGACAGCATTCATGGTTATCTTTGGAGCTAGTAGCTTCATGTTTGTAGATCACGCAGCAGCGAAGAGTTACAAATCTGGTAAAAAATCTTACACACCAAGTTCTGGTCAAAAGTCAAAAGTTGATTTGAACAAAAAAGATAATAACGTGAATTCACAAAAAACGACAACAGACTCAAAAACAAAAGCAACAAACACAGCACCAAAAAGTAATAAAGGAAGCTTTATGAAAGGTTTATTACTAGGTGGTCTTGGTGGTTTACTAATGGGTAGCTTATTTGCAAATATGGGAGCTCTTGGTTCTGTATTAGCGTTTATGGTAAATATGTTAGTAATGGCTGGTATCGTAATGTTAGCAGTTCGTGCATTTAAATACTTCAAAGATCAACGTAAGAAAAAGGAAGATGAAGTAGCATGGAAACAATAAAAATTTCTGAACAAGAACTTATCAATTCGCTTTGCGTATATATCGCTGAAAAAAGACAAGTCGGTCCAGAAGAAGTTTTAGTTGAACTAATGTATGATGATGACTATGGTTTCTCTGCTGAAGTAGAGGTAAATGGTCGCAAACAAATTTTAATTCAAGCGAATTTAATCGAAGCACTACGCTTATTGCTTGACAGAGAATATAATGTCAATTCATTTGCAGCAAGATTACAACTTGAATTAGACGATGAAGAAGGCATTTACGCATTAGCGAAATTTAATAATGATGAACAATAAAACTGTTAGAGCCTTATGCTCTAACAGTTTTTTATTTTGATTAATATTATTAGTATGTTTCCTTTTTTGGGATAAAATCCAATTATTAATAAACTAATGAATTGGTAAAAACATGTTATTATAAGCAGGAATATTTTATGTTAATAGGAGGATATAATGAAAAAGAAATTATTAGTAGCATTAGCTGCGGTTTGTTTATCTTTAACTGCTTGTAATTCAACAGAACAAACAAAAGATGTACAAACGAACGAAAAGAAAGATAAGAATGTGGAACAACAAACTGCAACTACTAGCCCAAAAGCTAAAGAAATTACAGAGAAAAGTACAGTAGAAAGATTATCTCAAGATAATAATGTTTCATTAGAAGGTGATGGTGAGAATTCTTCTGACTTTTTTGAATTAAAATCTGGATTTGTCATTGCTGAGGTAGAACATACAGGAGAAAGTAATGCGATTCTTGAGTTGAAAGACGAACAAGGTAATGACGCTGGTTCACTTTCAAATTTTATTGGTAATGGAAAAGAAAAAAGGTTAGTTCTCGTAAAAAAGAGCGGTAAATATTTCATCAATCCTACAGCGGATGGTCATTGGAAAGTCAATATGTCACAGTCTATTCCAATGGATAAAGTAATAACAACTCCGGGAACAATTAGTGGCCATGGATCTGATGCTGTTTTTGTAAAACTTGAAAAAGGCTTGAAAGAGTTACATGGTGTACATATGAACGGTGAAAGTAATTTTATTGTTGAATTAAATGATAGTATAGTATTTAATGAAATTGGTGCAGCTGATACAACGAAAAAAATGCCTGTAAAAGAAAATGGCATACATATTTTCACTATTCAAGCAGATGGTGATTGGACAATTGAAGTGAAATAATTTGAAAAGCTCCCCTTATTATTGGTGATAAGGGGAGCCTTTTGTTATAGAAAGTATATTAAATAATTTCTTGTTGTTTATATGAAGTATCCTTTTTAGAATGAAAATCACGCCAGATCTCATTTATCTTCCGTCTACCAACATCAACCATCGGGTTAAACTGAATGGCAGCTTGTTGACGCACAGTGTGGACATTTTGAATTGCTTGTCGCAAGTGTTGTTCAACCGAATGAGCTTTTTTATTTGCTTGTTTTACGATTGAATAACCAGCAACAGTTCCTTGTGCCATTGCGATTTTCCCGCTTTCAATGCCAGTTATATTACCCGCTACAAATAAACCGGTAAGAGGGGTTTCCATTGTTTCGGAATGGAGAGGTACGTGCCCGCCTAATTCCGGAATGTAACGGAAAGGACAACCAGCTACAGCGGCTAACTCAGCAAGAGGGTATAAGCCGCCGGCAATACAAACGAAGTCTGCCTCATATATTTGTTCCGTTCCAGTTATGATGTTTCCTTTCGTATCAATATTAGCAACACGTACACCTTCAACTTGATCTGTACCGATAATTTCAAGAGCTGCTTTTCGGAGGTGAAGAGGTGTGCCATTTATTTTCATACCGTTATTTGGATAGAAGTTTAATCCAGCTTGTTTCGCCCAATTATATTTCATCAATCGACTACCTATACGTAATAATGGTGACGGGGCAAGGTGGGAAGCATGTAAGAGAGAATTTAAAACTTCTTCTGGTTCACCAGCCTTTTGACTTAATTCGCTTTTTTCAGGAAGTACGATATGTTCCACTTTAATTCCCGCTAATTGTAATTCATTTAAAATAGCGAATGACAAAATGTTAGCACCAATAATTACTCCTTTTTGCCCAACTTGAACGCGATGTACATTTGTCATAACTTGGGCTGCCCCAATTGACATGACTCCTGGAAGTGTCCAACCAGGAAGAGGGATAGAGTACTCAGCGGCGCCAGTAGCAAGTAAAACGAACGGTGCTTCTAACGTACCGATATTCGTATGTACGAACCAAGAACTTTCATCTTTATCTAAATTATAGACGGAAATACCGCATCGAATATTAACTGAAAGTGATTTTGCTTCTTCATGAAGTCGTTTTGATTCCTCTATTCCGTTCCACCATTCTCCAGTAGGTTCTTGATGTAATTGTCCGAGCAACCTTCCGCCAGGTTTCATAAATTCATCTATAACAAGTACATTCAGTCCAAATCGAGCGCAAGAGATGGAGGCAGATAAACCTGCTGGTCCAGCTCCGATAATAATGACATCGTTCATCGCTTTTTCACCATCTCTCTCACGATATTTGGATGCTGTTTACCACTATCAACAACCATGTTGTCTTCTACAACGGTTAAGCATGCGCGTACGTTCGTTTGATTGTTTACTGTGACGCGGCATTCAGAACAATGCCCAATATTACAGTAAATACCTCGCGGTGTTCCGCTATCTTCATGCACTCTTAATGTTCGTATTCCGTTTGCGAGTAAAGCGGCCGCAATCGTTTCATATTCATAGGCTTCATATTGTTGCCCGTTAAATTGGAAAGTGATGCGCTTACTATTATTTAAACTCCCTAAAATAGGGTGATGGGTAATTCTATTCATTGATTTTCACCTACCGTTCCAAAGGTGACTGCGCGCACAGGTGGTTGATATTTTAATGGAATTTCATTAGTAGTTACGTCAGGATTTGCACTTTCAATCATTCGATCTATCATCATTCTACATGTGCGACCACCGCAAAATCCCATGCCAGCACGTGTTCTTAGTTTTAATTCTCTTGCCGAGCATTTATATTCAGCAATTGTCGATTGAAGTTGACCGTATGTAACTTCTTCACATCGACAAACAATTAAGTGATCTTTATTCGTCATATGTATTCCTCCTCTAGTTCGGTTTGCACAAATTATTATGCAAAAACTATGCCAATATAGAGGAGAGAGACGGTTATTGTAATCCAAGCTTTTTTAAACGGTTATATAAAGTGGCTCTCGTTACACCGAGTTGTTTCGCGCACTCTAATTTATTTCCATTTAATATGCGTAAAGCCCTCTCAATGACTTTCTTCTCATGCTCATCCATCTCTTCTTGCAAAGAGAGAATCGTATGATTGTTGCTGAGTAATAGGGAATGTGCCGTAGGATTGTCTAACGTTTCGGTTGTATGAAATGGTAAATATTCTTGTTTTATAATACCGTCAGTCGCAAATACGACAAGTCTTTCAACAACGTTACGAAGCTCGCGAATATTACCTGGCCAATTGTAATGAAGTAGCTCATGCATAATGCTGGAAGGTAAGTCACGAATTGGTCTGTTGTAGTTGATTGAAAAATCGTTTAAGAAAGAATAGGTTAATTCAATAATATCCTCGCGTCTTTCGCGCAGCGGTGGAATATGCAAGCTAACTACATTTAAGCGATAGTATAAATCTTCTCGGAACGTGCCTTTTCTCATTTCCTCTTGTAAATCACGATTTGTAGCAGCGATAATGCGGAAATTAATATGAATCTCTTTTTCTCCACCAACTCGGTAATATTTTCGTTCTTGTAATACACGCAATAGCTTTACTTGCATATCGAGTGGCATTTCTCCTATTTCATCAAGGAATAGTGTGCCACCTTGCGCGAGCTCTATTTTACCTTTCTTACCTTTACTATTTGCACCAGAAAACGCCCCGCGCTCATACCCGAATAATTCACTTTCAAATAACGCTTCTGGAATGGCGCCGCAGTTAATTGAAATGAAAGGTGCTTTAGCCGCCTCGCTTGCTTCATGAATCGCTTTCGCAAATACTTCTTTCCCAACACCACTTTCGCCGAGAATTAAAACAGTTGATTTCACCGAACAAACCTTTCTAGCTAATTGAATCGTTCTTTGTATAACAGGGCTCTTTCCATTCATGGCAAGGAAAGGATCTGATTCCTCTTTGTACTTTGCAACCTCTTGTTCTAAACGGTGCATTTCATGAGACATATTAAATAGTTTTTCATTAAGTGCGACTTGATTTGTAACATCTGTTTCTGAAACGACTGCTCCAATAATTTCATCGTTACAATAAACTGGGTTTGAATTTATTAATACGAACAAATCTGGACGAGGTTGATGGAACTGAGCGATTATGCTTTTTCCGTCATGTAATGATTGTAGGATCTCCAAATCTTTATAGTCAAAAAAGCGAGTGATAGGTTGTCCAATAATTTCATTATGATTGACTGAAAAAATCTTTTCGGCGCCATCTGTCCAAGTTCGAACACATTCTTTATCATCGATGACTGTAACGGAAGAATCCGTAGTTTGAATTACGGTGTTATAGAAAGATTGTAGTTCATTGTAGGACTTAACTAGAAACGGAATGATTTGCTGAGTCGTTATACAGTATATAGGCTCTTTATTTTCGTTCATTATGATAACGACTATTTCATTGGAGAATGCGTCAATTAAAGCGATGAATGAGTCATTTTCATTTATTACTGCACAGTTATATTCTTCTGTAGTAGAAGAGCGGTAATAATACTTTTCGTTAACTTGCTCAATATGTTGCATGCTGTTTGTATGATCAATTGATAAAGTTTTTAGAAATTCTTTTATTGTGGGAAATGAGAATGCCATATTGTCCTCCTGTTATGTATAAAAATTTTGACAGTGATAAAAAAATAATACACCTATTTACGATAAATTTAAAATATTTTTACAAATAAAAATAATATTAATAAAAATTGTATATATGTACAGTTGGCACGTCAATTGCATAAAAGAAAGTGAGAGATGAAAAAGAAGGGAGGGGTGCTACGTGAGGCACTGTGACGTTTTAATAATAGGCGGTGGTATTATAGGGTGTTCTATCGCTTATTACACTTCAAAATACGGAAGAGACGTAACAATCATTGAAAAAGGAGAATTTGTCAGTGGGACGTCTTCACGGTGTGACGGAAATATTTTGGCTATCGATAAAGATCCGGGGTTTGATAGTCAAATGTCGTTAGTAAGTCAAAAATTAGTTACTGATTTAAGTGAAGAGTTAGAGCACTCATTTGAATATAGGGCGCCAGGAAGTATTCTCGTATGTGAGTCAGACGAAGAAATGGAAGCAGCGGAGCAATGGGTGAATCGTCAAAAAGAAGCCGGTTTACCGTTCCGAATGCTTGATAGGCAAGATATAAGAGCGGAATCGCCATTTTTTGCGGACGATTTATTAGGTGGTTTAGAATGCGCAACGGATTCAACTGTAAATCCATATCTTCTTGCTTTTTCACTTCTTGCAGAATCGAAGAAATTTGGTACGAAAGCTTTTAATCATACGGAAGTAAAAGAAATGAAAAGAGGTATAGACGGTTCCTTTATTGTAGAAACGACTAACGGTACGTTTACTGCGAAGCAAGTGGTGAACGCAGCTGGTGTGTGGGCTCCGAAAATCGGAGAAATGTTGGATGTAAATATCCCAATTGAACCAAGAAAAGGCCATATTATTGTAGCTTCAAGGCAACAACACGTTGGTTGCCGTAAAGTAATGGAATTTGGTTATTTAATTTCTAAATTTGGTGGGAAACGAAAAGTGGATGCTTTAACTGAAAAATATGGGGTAGCTCTTGTATTTGAGCCGACAGAAAGCCAAAATTTTTTAATTGGTAGTAGTAGAGAGTTTGTAGGATTTCATACGAGGATAAATAACGAGGTTATTAAATGTATTGCGAACAGAGCAATTCGCTTTTATCCGAAAATGGCGGATATGATGGTGATTCGTTCATACGCTGGATTACGCCCATGGACAGAAGATCATTTGCCAATTATTTCACGCGTGGAACATATTCCGACCTACTTTATAGCAGCGGGGCATGAAGGGGATGGCATTAGCCTTGCAGCAGTTACTGGAAAAGTGATTGAAGAGTTATTAAATGAAAAAGAAACAATCATTCCAATTGAACCACTTCGTTTGAGTCGTTTTACAGAAAGGGTGTTAAACGGATGAGGTCACAAAGAGTCTTTACGACAATCGATACACATACGGGCGGGAATCCAACGAGAACATTGATAAGCGGACTTCCAAAGTTAATTGGAGAGACGATGGCAGAGAAGATGTTACATATGAAAAAGGAGTATGACTGGATTCGCAAATTGTTAATGAATGAACCGCGTGGTCATGATGTAATGTCAGGAGCACTATTAACAGATCCATGTCATCCTGAAGCAGATATTGGTGTTATTTACATAGAAACAGGTGGATATTTACCGATGTGTGGTCACGATACAATTGGTGTATGTACAGCTTTAATTGAATCAGGTTTAATTCCGGTAGTTGAACCGATTACTTCGTTAAAGTTAGACACGCCAGCCGGCTTAGTTGAAGTGGATATCTTTGTTCAAGATGGAAAAGCAAAAGAAGTCTCCTTCTGTAACATACCGGCTTTTTTACTGAAACATATTACTGTACAAGTCGAAGGAATTGGAATTGTTGAAGCAGATATTGCATATGGAGGAAATTTCTATGCCATTATTGATGCGAAGTCAGTAGGTTTAGAGTTAGTACCGGAAAATGCATCTACAATCATCGATAAGGCTATTCATATTAGAAATATTATAAATGAAAAATTTGAAATCATTCATCCAGAGCATTCGTTTATTAGAGGATTAACCCATGTTGAATTTTATACAAGTCCTACTCATGAAAGTGCGCATGTGAAAAATACAGTTGTTGTTCCACCAGGGGGAATTGATCGTTCTCCATGTGGTACAGGAACATCAGCGAAATTAGCGGTATTATACGCTAATCAAAAAATCGAGATGAATGAAGGGTTTATTCACGAGAGTATCGTTGGCTCTCTATTTAAAGGGTACGTCATAAATACGACAAATGTTGAAAATATTGAAGCTGTCGTAACAAAAATTACAGGTTCAGCTTGGCTTATGGGAATGCATAGATTTTTTTACAATGAAATGGATCCACTTAAAGAAGGCTTTTTGCTAATTCCGCCGATGGAACATGAAACGGAGGATGTAAAATGAACATTCAAAAAATGTATACAACAGTAGACGTACATGTAAATGGTGAAGCATTTCGTGTAATGAAAGATGTACCTTGTAAATACTACTGCAGTTTAGATCAATTAAATGAACAATTTTCGGGTGAATTAGCAGAAGAAATGCAGCTTTTATTAAATGAACCGCGTGGTTTTATCGGTTTAAATGGATGTATTGTCGTTCCTTCTATTCATACGGAAGTCGATGCAGCTGTATTATTTTTTAATCATGAAGGATCCATTCCTCTTCATTATGGAGGTATTGTCGCAGTAATAACGATGTTACTAGAAAGTGGTTATTTAAAAAAGAGAGATACGAATCAATACAAAATCGAAACGTTATCTGGCATATTTTCAGTCTATGCGTATGTAGAGAATGATGAAGTTGTATCTGTTTCGTTTGAAAGTAAACTATGTTATATGATTGAGAAAAATTTACAAGTTGGTAATATAAGTTACTCTCTCATACAGGCAGATAAAGTATACGCAGTTGTAGAAAAAGGTGCGTATTCGCCAGAAATTCGTATTGAAAGCATTTCAGAATTGAAAAAATGGGGAGAAGCTACACTTCAAGCTATACAAAAACAGTCACTTATAAAAAGACTTATTTTAGTAGATTCCACGCAAAAAGAAAAGAACCATATAAAGTCGATTACATTTCATGAAGATAACTTTATCGTACGTTCGCCGGGGTTTGTCTCTACTATTGTGTCTTTTGTTCATACATTATTTAAAAATGATTATATAGCGGATAAACCTTTTATAAATGAAAGTATCTTTAATAGCTTTATAACTGTTGAAAAAGTGAAGAAGGAAGAAACGGGTTACATTTTCCGTTTTGAAAGTAGAGGGTATATTACAGGGATGCAGACGTTTCTATTAGACCCTACAGATCCGTTTCCGACAGGATTTTTATTAAAATAAAATGGTAAAGGGAGAGATAAATATGAAAAAAATTAAAGGGGCATTTCCGGTATTAATCACACCGATGGATGAGTTGCAAGAAATTAATTGGAACGGTGTAAAACAAAACGTAAACTATTTTATTGAGCAAAGAGTAGCTGGCATTATTATTAATGGAAGTACAGGGGAATTTGTTAGTTTATCAAAAGAAGAACGATTTAAAATGGTAGAAACAGTATTAAAAGAAGTTGATGGACGTATTCCAGTTATTGTTGGAACTGCAGCAGAAACGACGAAAGAGACGATTGAATATACGAAACATGCAGAAGCGCATGGAGCGGATTGCGCATTAATTATTAACTCGTACTATTGTAAACCGAAAGAAGAGGAAATTTATTTTCATTTTAAAGAAATCTCAAACGCTGTAAATATACCAATTATGTTATACAATAATCCGTTTACATCTGGTGTTGATATAAGTACAGAGCTCATGCTACGTATTGGAAAAGAATGTGAAAATGTTACACATATTAAAGAATCTAGCGGGGATATTCGAAAAGCAAGAGATTTAGTAAGACAAGGCGAAGGTGCTTTTCAAGTATTCTGCGGATCTGAAGATTTAGTTATGGAATCATATTTAGTTGGTGCAACAGGGTGGGTTTCTGTAGCCGGAAATATCGTACCGGGACTTGTTACGAAAATGTATGAGCATTTCCAAAATGGTGAATTAGAAAAAGCTTGGGAAATTAACGATGCGATTTTACCACTTTGCGAGTTTCTGGAAGGATCAGGAAAGTATGTACAAATCGTTAAACGCTCCATGGAATTGCACGGGCAAGCCGGGGGGCCTTCTCGTTATCCGAGACTTGGATTAACTGAAGAAGAAGATCAAAAACTTCAAATGCTTATTTCAAAAATCGCAGCTCATGCAGCTGTTTAACTAAGGAGGAGATCATATATGTTAACGACAAATTTTGAGCTGAGGCCAAAAGTGAAAGCGTTTTTAAATGAAGAAATTAAAATGTTTATTAATGGTGAATTTGTTCCTTCCATTAGCGGGAAGACATTTGAGACATACAATCCAGCAACAGAAGATGTTCTAGCTGTCGTATGCGAAGCGCAAGAAGAGGATGTTGATGCAGCAGTAAAAGCGGCAAGATCTGCATTTGAATCAGGACCTTGGGCAGAAATGACTACCGCTGAAAGAGCGCATCTTATTTATAAATTAGCAGACTTAATTGAAGAGCATGGAGAAGAATTAGCGCAGTTAGAAGCATTGGATAACGGGAAACCATATCAAGTAGCACTAGATGATGATATTGCAGCAACAGTAGAAAATTATCGCTATTACGCGGGATGGGCTACAAAAATAATCGGGCAAACAATCCCAATTTCAAAAGATTACTTAAATTACACACGCCATGAACCTGTTGGCGTTGTAGGTCAAATAATTCCTTGGAATTTTCCGCTCGTTATGTCTTCTTGGAAAATGGGAGCTGCACTCGCAACAGGTTGTACAATCGTATTAAAGCCAGCAGAACAAACGCCTTTATCATTATTATATACAGCGAAACTTTTTAAAGAAGCAGGTTTTCCAGATGGTGTAGTAAACTTTGTTCCAGGTTTTGGTCCTGTAGCAGGAGCTGCTATCGTAAACCATCATGATATTGATAAGGTAGCCTTCACAGGTTCAACTGTTACAGGGAAATATATTATGCGTCAATCTGCAGAAACAATTAAACATGTAACGTTAGAACTTGGAGGTAAATCACCAAATATCATTTTAGAAGACGCTGATTTAGAAGAAGCGATTAACGGCGCATTCCAAGGCATTATGTATAATCACGGTCAAAATTGTAGTGCCGGCTCTCGCGTATTCGTTCACCGAAAACATTACGAAACAGTCGTAAATGAACTAGTAAAAATGGCGAATAACGTGAAACTTGGAGCAGGTATGGAGAAGGAGACGGAAATGGGTCCACTCGTATCTAAAAAGCAACAAGAGCGTGTGCTACATTACATTGAACAAGGGAAAGCTGAAGGGGCTACTGTTGCTGCTGGTGGTGAACGTGCATTTGAAAAAGGTTATTTTGTACAGCCAACGGTATTCACAGATGTTACCGACGATATGACGATAGTTAAGGAAGAAATATTCGGGCCAGTTGTCGTTGTACTTCCATTTGATTCAACGGAAGAGGTAATCGAAAGAGCAAATCGCTCTTCTTACGGACTCGCTGCCGGCGTATGGACTCAAAATATTAAAACAGGACATCAAGTTGCCAATAAACTAAAGGCAGGAACAGTATGGATTAATGATTATAACTTAGAAAATGCAGCTGCACCATTTGGTGGGTTTAAACAATCTGGTATCGGTCGTGAGTTAGGTTCATATGCGCTTGATAACTATACAGAAGTGAAAAGTGTTTGGGTGAATATAAAGTAATAGAGAATCTAACTATTAATAAATAGAGGGATGAAATAATAAGAGATGCGGACAACTGGAAGATTTTATAATAGTTGTCCGTTTTCTTATATATAAAATAGCTTTCAAAAGAATGATAAGGGGGATTTGGATGGAGCAATTAGTAGAGTGGTTAGTAGGGCAAGTATGGAGTATTGGGTTAGTTGTTTTTGCATTAGGGGCAGGCGTGTATTTCACAATCGCAACTCGTTTTCTACAAATCCGTTATTTTAAAGAGATGATTAAATTATTATTTGAAGGGAAGAGCTCGGAGACGGGAATTTCATCCTTTCAAGCATTTTGTTTAGCGTTATCTGGTAGGGTTGGAATAGGTAATATTGCAGGGGTCGCGACAGCTATCGCTTTTGGCGGACCTGGAGCGGTATTTTGGATGTGGGTAATGGCTCTTTTAGGAGCAGCTAGTGCATTTGTTGAATCAACATTATCTCAAGTGTATAAAAGTAAAGTGGGAAATGAATATCGCGGTGGTACACCATACTTCATTGAAAAAGGCTTAAAAATGAAATGGTTTGCAGTTATTGTAGCGGTCGTTGTAACACTTTCATATGGCGTTTTATTACCAGGTATTCAATCTAGTAGTATCGCAGTTGGATTTGAAAACTCTAACGGTATTAGTAAATATATAACTGGTATATTGTTAGTCGTATTATTAGCAGCAATCATTTTTGGCGGCGTAAAGAGAATTGCTGGCGTTTCCCAAATGCTTGTTCCATTTATGGCAATTGGTTATGTAATTGTTACATGTATCGTATTAATTGCGAATGTAACAGAAATTCCAAGTATGTTCTCTTTAATTTTCTCTAGTGCTTTTGGTGTAAATGAAATGTTTGGCGGAATCGTCGGTGCAGCAATTGCATGGGGGGTAAAGCGCGCTGTATTTTCAAATGTTGCTGGTGTTGGAGAAGCGACGTATAGCTCCGCTGCCGCTGAAGTATCCCATCCTGCAAAACAAGGGTTAGTGCAAGCGTTTTCTGTATATATCGATACAATTGTTGTATGTACAGCGACAGCTCTTATGATTTTAATAACAGGCATGTATAATGTTATACCTGAAGGAAAAAGCGCTATTGTAAAGAATATAGGGAATGTTGATGCTGGTCCAATCTATACACAACAAGCAGTTGAAACTGTTATGACAGGGTTTGGTCCATTATTCATTTCAATCGCAATCTTCTTCTTCGCATTTACAACATTACTCGCATACTACTATATCGCTGAGACGACACTTACTTATTTAGATCGTGATCTTAAACATAGATGGTTAAAACCAGTTTTAAAAATTGGATTTTTAATTATGGTTTACGTCGGTAGTGTAGAATCAGCTTCGCTTTTATGGAATCTTGGAGATTTAGGAATTGGTAGTATGGCATGGTTAAACTTAATCGCGATTCTACTATTAAGTAAAATCGCATTAAAAGTGTTAAAAGATTATGAAGCACAGAAAAAAGAAGGGAAAGATCCGGTATTTGATCCTAAAAATGTAGGAATTGAAGGTTTAACATTTTGGGAAGAAAGAAGTAAAGAGATTGAAAGGAAAAACTATAAAGAACAATCAGTAGTAGATGACAGCCTAAAATTGTAAATTAAATAAACTGAATATTCTTTTTATTTAAAGGGGTATATTGCCTTCTTTTCATCACATACTACAATAGGTACACATAATTGGAATGGGGGTAATAATAAGATGGAACAAGAACAACATAGTTCAGTAAATGACGTTCTACATCATTATAAAGAAGGTATCGGTAGTTTTACAAACCAAATTCCTGAAATTGCTGAAACATATAATGCATTCACGCAAGCTTGTTTTCAAGAGGGCGCTTTAACAAAAAGGGAAAAACAACTTATCGCATTAGGAATTAGTTTAGCAACGCAAGATGAATATTGTACCATTTATCATACAAAGGGTTGCCTTGATCAAGGATGCTCAGATAAAGAAATTCTGGAAGCATGTGGTGTATCAGCAGCATTTGCTGGTGGAGCTGCAATGAGTCAAGCGGTAACTTTAGTACAGGAATGTTTAACAGAACTGAAAAATCAAAATCATTGAATAGAAAAGAACGTTTTAAACTTTATGTTTAAAACGTTTTTTATGTGAAATTAAATTTGTATTCACTTTAATATTCTATGTCTTTATAAATTGATTTCTCTACATCAGAAAGAATTTTGTATATGCTCTTACCAATTATAGATTCTAATAATTTCATCTTAGTATTTCATTGTTCCTTCGTTTAAAATTGGTACAATGAAACAAAAGGGGGATTAGTAATGCAAAATGTAGTAATTGAAGAGATTAAGCAAATAAAAGATGATGTGGAGGAGCTTTCTACACTTTTGAAAACGGTTGTAGATGAGGGGGCGTCAATTGGTTTTTTACCTCCACTGGAACAAAAAGAATCAGCGAAGTATTGGGAAACTGTATTAGCACCAGAAGTGATCTTGTATGTTGCTAAAATAAATAATGAAGTGGTAGGGAGTATTCAATTACATTTAGTTACAAAGCCTAATGGGATTCATAGAGCTGAAATTTGTAAATTAATGACTCATCCAAACTTTAGACGTAATGGGATTGGACGTTTACTTATGCAAAAAGCAGAGGAGCGAGCAAAACAAGAGAAAAGGTCCCTTTTAGTGCTAGATACGAGAGAAGGAGACCCTTCCAATAGATTATATAAATCATTAAACTATCAAGAAGCTGGAAAAATACCAGAATACGCAATATCTCCAAATGGTAATTTAGATGCAACGGTTATATATTATAAAATTATTTAAACTGTAGTGAAACGGTTATAATGACTAATTGTAAGTGAATGAATAATAAGCAACTATTATAACACCGTCTATATTTCTCTGGCGGTGTTATATGAATTTATCAATAAAATTTATTTAATGAACTAAATGAATTTGAGAAAGTTTTTAGGGGGTTCTGTTTGTATGGTCTTCCAACTTATAATGAATGTAGAGAAGATGACTAGCCAACTATAGTTATTTTCGCTTTATTATGGGAAAGGGGATGACGGGATGAAAACGAAAGGTTTACAGAAGGTGAAGAAAGTTATATTAAGTGGTGGTATATTACTTACGGGATTGTTAACTTTCGGTTTTTCAGAAAAAGCTTCAGCTCATGGGTATGTTGAATCACCAGCGAGCCGTTCTTATTTATGTAAACAAGGGGTAAATGTAAATTGCGGGCCAATTCAATACGAGCCGCAAAGTGTAGAAGGAATAGGTGGATTCCCGCAATTAGGACCTTCTGATGGACAAATTGCAGGAGCTGGCCATTTTCCTGCTTTAGACGTTCAAACAGTTGATAGGTGGAAGAAAGTTACGTTAAACGGCGGGACGAATACATTTAAGTGGAAACTAACCGCACCTCATAGTACGAAAGAATGGAAATACTATATTACGAAAAAAGATTGGAATCCAAATAAGCCTTTAACAAGATCTGATTTAGATTTAGTACCATTTTATGTGAAAAATGACGGAGGGGCTAAACCAGGAACTTCTGTAATACATGAAGCAAATGTACCTACTGATAGAAATGGATATCACCTTATTTTAGCTGTATGGGAAATTGCAGATACTGGGAATGCATTTTATCAAGTGATAGATGTTAACCTGGTAAATAATGGTTTGGCATCGAATTTCGAGCTAAATCATGTAGTGCAAGTTCCTACACTATTTTAAATAAAATATACATTTTGATCATCTAATTCATTTTAGATGATCTTTTTTACGAAAAACGATGAAAAATATAGAAGAAAGTGCAATTATTTATAAAAAATTGGGCTTTAAATATTGTCATATTTGCTTCTTTAAGATATCCTTTTCATGAAGAGGTGGAAAACATGGAAAAAGTACTAGTTTTCGGGCATAAAAACCCAGATACAGATGCAATTTGTTCTGCAATTGCTTATGCAGAATTGAAAAAAGAATTAGGAATGAATGCTGAGCCTGTACGTTTAGGCGAAATCAGCGGTGAAACTCAATTTGCGTTAGACTATTTTAAAGTAGAAGGACCGCGTTTTGTTGAGACAGTAGCAAGCGAAGTGGACAACGTAATTTTAGTTGATCATAACGAGCGTCAACAAAGTGCTAACGATATCGAATCTGTTCGTGTGTTAGAAGTTATTGACCATCACCGTATTGCTAACTTTGAAACAAGTGATCCTATTTACTACCGTTGTGAGCCAGTTGGTTGTACAGCTACAATCTTAAACAAAATGTACAAAGAAAACGGCGTTACAATTCGTAAAGAAGTTGCAGGTTTAATGTTATCTGCAATCATTTCAGATTCTTTACTATTCAAATCTCCAACTTGCACAGAGCAAGACGTAGCGGCAGCTCGTGAATTAGCGGAAATCGCTGGTGTAGATGCTGATAGCTACGGCTTAGATATGTTAAAAGCTGGTGCTGACTTAAGCGGAAAAACAATGGAGCAATTAATCTCTCTTGACGCTAAAGAATTCCAAATGGGTAATGCGAAAGTTGAAATCGCACAAGTAAACGCTGTTGATACAAACGACGTTCTTGTACACCAAGCGGAACTTGAAAAAGTTATCTCTGCAGTAGTAGAAGAAAAAGGTTTAGACCTATTCTTATTCGTTGTAACTGATATCTTAACTAACGATTCTGTCGGTCTTGCGATCGGTAAAGCAGCAAACGTTGTTGAGAAAGCATACAACGTATCTCTAGAAAACAACACTGCTACTTTAAAAGGTGTTGTATCTCGTAAAAAACAAATCGTACCAGTATTAACAGAAGCATTCCAAGCTTAATTTTATTGCGTACAGATAAACAGTAAGGACAAGTAGTCGGATTGGCTACTTGTCCTTTTTTATCTTTAACAAACAGTTATAAGGATAGCATTAGCTATCCTTATAACTGTTTGTTCGTAGATTTTTTCTTGTTTATATAAAATGTAATAATAGCTGTAATGAGAAAAATAGGTATAGCATACGCTTGCCCAACAAACAACTTCCAGCCAACATGATTATAGCCTGGAGATGCTGGAGCAAACATAGCGATTATGCAAACAATAATATAGAGTACTAGTGCAGGGATTATATTTTTCACTTGTGCACCTCCTTTTGAAAACACTTTATTTATATATTGTAATTTTTATTTTCCGTGTTAAAAAGTAAAAGTACTATTCTTTTCGTAGTATTATAATATTTACAAGGAGTGTACTATGTTTAAATAGGGGAATGGGAATTCAAATCTTAAAAAAGTAAATTATAAGTGAAAAATGCTGTTTAAGTGGTAAAAGATGTAATTTTTTATTTTTAAAATCATTATATAGCATATTGATTGAAAAATGTATAAAATAATTTATTTTATTTATGCGGGAGAAGAGGTAAGAAATATAAATGAAAAAGTTATGCATAATTCCATGTGGAAAAAAGAAAATTTGGGATAAGTATCCGGATTCCGGACCGATGGAGGCAAAAGATGTATATATTAGCCCGTTCGGAAAAGCCTGTCAGGCGTATGCAACTCTGTTTTTCGAGAATTGGGTTATTTTATCGGCGAAGCATGGGTTTTTAAGGCCGAGTGATATGGTACTAGAAAACTATGATCTTGCCTTTGATTCAAAGAACGATGAAATTATTAGCATGGAACGATTAAAACAACAGATGATTGAAAAAGAGTTGCTTCAGTTTGATGAAGTAGTTTTACTTGCAGGGAAGAAGCATAAGAAAGTAGTGACACAATTGTATCCAGAAGAAATTATTATGTATCCGTTAGAAGGGTGTAAAGGGATTGGGTATATGTTGCAGAGGTTGAAAGGGGCTGTGGGGGAAGGGAAGGAACTATAGCCAACTTGTTGCGTGATCTTTTCAGTTATATATATTGTGAGGGAGAAGAAAGAAAATACATATAAATTTAAAGCCTAAATATAGGGCTTTTTTCTTTGTACTAGTCCCTTTAAATATATAAGATACAACTAATAGAAAAGTATAACATTTATAATTATACTTATAAAACTAGAATATTTGTATATCCAAGCCAGGCAATTAAAACTAGCATGATAAACATACTAAATATTTTAAGTGTTCGAAGCCGTTTACTAACAATCGATTCTGAGTATTTCATTCAGTTTAATCCTCCAATGTTTTTAATGAATTTCGGTTTGACAGTAGTTAAAAGATTTCGATAAATTAGCTGTATGAAGCTCTTTGATAACTTGATATATGAGGTTGCAGGAAGAAAATAGTTTGCGAAAACCAAGCGATTCGGTTCCTGCGTATAATATCAACCGTACCAAGAGAGCATCCAAGCGTTAGTCATCTAGGGGTGGAACGCCTGAAGTAACACTCAGGGAGACGAAAGGTTACTTTCGTCGTGGAACTGAGAAGCTCCCACTACAAGTTTTGCTAAGTGGCGAGTAGTTCACTTTAAAGTATGCCTAAATACATACTTTTAGAAGAAGGATAGAACTTAACGAGTTCTAGATTCAAAAAAGAAAGCATCCAAAGTTAGATGCTTTCTTTTTTGCGTATTTTTCACTATCTGTTCGTTACTTGTTTCATAAGTGGTCTAATTTCTTTAACGGGTGGTTTTTTATCATAGGCATCAACGTAAGAGAAATAGTAATTTAAGTTTCTGAGCAGACCTTTTCCTATTTTAGCGCTCAAGAACGGAAATACTTGTCCAGTATAATCATCGAGAGATTTACAATAATATTTTTCATCTAGATAAATACTGTATTTACATGTTAGTTCTACTAATGAGTTCCCTTCATCATCAATTACTTCCTTAGAATCAATAATGTCTATTAATGCGAATTTTTCATTTAGATAAACTTTCTTCTTTTTCTCGTGTTTATTTGTGAGTATAAATACGAGACCAATGGCGTTAATCAAAAGATTTCCTCCTATAAAAAACGGATATTAATAAAATATATCGATATACGTTAAATGTAAAGAGGAGAGGTGAAATTTCATTGATACAAAGTTTAATAAGCCGATTTGTTTTTTCAAATCGGCTTATTATTATTGAAACACTTGCGGGAATTGTTTTACGATTGCGTTTGTTATCATGTCGGACATTTCTAATGCTTCTTTTTCAATTTTATCGTATAGTTTTACGCTTGCTTCAAAATCTTTATTTAGGAAGGCCAGCGCTTCTGCTTTTGTTAATGCTAAATGTTCATAAAACATTTTTCTAAATTCTTCTTTTTCTATATAGGGGTTGATGCTAGTAAGAAATGCCACAATTTCATCACCGTTAGCGTACCATTTTTTCTCTATAGCAGCTGCTGCATTTTGATCACCAGCTTTTGCGGCTTTAACAAGATCCGCTGCAATGACTAAGTGGTCTTTAATTAAAGCACTATATTTTTTTACAGCATCCTCACCATAGAATGGTTCAAGTGATAGTCCCATATGTGTTGCGTTTTGAAGAAGCCGCCCAACTGTAACGTTAACGTCTGGTAAATTAAAGACAATACTTATAATAGCTAATCTCGTCCAAGCAACATGTTGTTCCCATAAAGAACGCATATAACCTTTTAAAAAGTTCTCGTTTTTACTAATTCGGTAATTACGTACAGATGTATCAAAGTGTACATAAGGGTTATGATAGGGGGAGTAATACGATTGCCAATAAGAATACATAAACGGTAACACTCCTTTGAACATGTATAACTCAAAGTATGTTGGGAATTTATTTTTAGTTACGTGTCCTAGATTAATTTCAGAAATTGATGTGGAAGATGATGAAGAATTTCATTGTGGTATATATAAATAAAGTGAATATAAAGTAAAAGAGGCTCTGCAAGGGAAGTTGCAGAGCCTCAAAGGGTATTGCCGAGATGTCGGACTCGACTAAGTAATATTATCATAAAATTCGCTTAAAAAAACCTGGTAAATGTGTCCAAATAAAGTGGGACTTTAATAGAGTCAAAGGAAGCTGCTTCCCGCGGCAGATCCCTTTGACTAGATAATGTTGATGAGCAAAAACTCATCTGGAGTACTTATATAGTAACAAGTGAAATTCGGTTTGTGTATTGAGAAAAAAAGAATTACGTCATTGGATGTAAAGAAATTATATTTTACTTCTTGTTATTATCATCATTTGTTGAGAGTGGAGTATGGTTATAAAATGTAGAAAAGACATGTAAGCATTTATAAAAGTGTACTGATATATAATAATCAAAAAAGACCTGCTGAAATAAGCAGGTCAACTTAAGGGGTTTATCCAACAGAATATTTCATATGATATATCAACTTTATTGTAGTAAGTCTATAAGGGATATATTGAGAAAATTTTTGTGAATGATATATTTGGCACACGAATTAACGTTTAAAAAGTCGAGAAAGAAAATGAAAAAGTTTTCTATAAGAAAATAATGGCTGGTATTTATAATATGATTCATATTTCCACGCATCATTATTTGAGAATTGGAGTTGATTCGGTATTGTTTTCTGCTGGATGGAACTAATATTCTGCTGTTTCATATAATAACCTCCTGAATTCATATGTATAAGATTAGTAGTATTCAAGGAGATTGAATAAAATGTGTATTTATTTTGAAATTCGTTTTAATGGCTATCAACTTTTAAAACGTAAAGAAGCATAAAATAATGAAAAAGCAAGCTGTTAGTCATGTATTGATTACTTTCAAGTCACATAAGTGATGATATAATAGGAGTAGATGAAAGATAAAGAAAAGCAGGTGACTCTTTTTTGTTTACAAAAGCACAAGAACTTTTAGCGTCTTATTTCGGTTATTCGTCATTTCGAAGGGGACAAGATGAAACGATTAAAAATGTATTAGATGGGAAAGATACGGTTTGTATTATGCCTACGGGTGGTGGTAAGTCAATTTGTTATCAAATTCCCGCATTAGTATTTGAAGGAACGACGTTAGTTATATCGCCATTAATATCACTTATGAAAGACCAAGTAGATACATTAGTACAAAACGGTATTTCAGCTACTTATATTAATAGTTCTATTTCTATTACAGAAGCGAATCAACGAATTCAATTAGCGAAACAAGGCCATTATAAGTTACTTTATGTAGCGCCTGAGCGACTTGATTCAATGGAGTTTGTTGACCAACTTATCGATATGAAAATCCCGATGATTGCAATTGATGAGGCGCACTGTATTTCGCAGTGGGGACATGATTTCCGTCCAAGTTATTTACATATACATCGCATATTAGATTATCTTCCAGAAAAGCCGCTCGTATTAGCTTTAACTGCGACGGCTACACCACAAGTTCGTGATGATATTTGCAACACACTTGGAATTAATCAAGAGAACACGATTATGACAACGTTTGAGCGTGAGAACTTATCATTTTCTGTTATTAAAGGACAAGATCGTCATGCATATTTGGCGGATTATATTCGTCAAAATCGAAAAGAATCTGGGATTATATATGCGGCTACTAGAAAAGTAGTTGATCAATTGTATGAGGATTTAATGAAAGCAGGAGTTTCTGTATCAAAATACCATGCAGGTATGAGTGATAACGATCGAAATGAGCAGCAAGAACTCTTTTTACGTGATGAAGTGAGTGTAATGGTAGCGACATCTGCATTCGGGATGGGGATTGATAAATCAAATATTCGTTATGTTATCCATTATCAACTGCCAAAAAACATGGAAAGTTATTACCAAGAAGCAGGACGTGCTGGACGTGACGGATTAGATAGTGCATGTATATTGCTATATTCTTCTCAAGATGTGCAAGTACAGCGCTTTTTAATTGACCAATCGACAGGAGAATCTCGTTTTTCAAATGAACTTGAAAAACTGCAAAATATGACTGACTACTGTCATACAGAACAATGTTTACAATCATTTATTTTGCAATACTTTGGAGAAGAGCCGAAGGAAGATTGTGGCCGCTGCGGTAATTGTACGGACGACCGCGAAAGTATCGATGTGACGAGAGAATCACAAATGGTTCTATCTTGTATGATTAGGACGAACCAACGATTTGGAAAACAAATGATTGCCCAAGTGTTAACTGGTTCGAAAAATAAGAAAGTTGTTGAATTTAATTTTCATACTTTACCAACATACGGCTTACTATCAAATCGTAGTGTAAAAGAAGTTAGTGAATTTATTGAGTTTTTAATTTCAGATGAGTTAATCGCAGTTGAACATGGTACGTATCCGACATTAAAAGTAACGGAAAAAGGGAAAGAAGTGTTACTTGGTAAAGAGAATGTTTTACGTAAAGAACGAGTAGAGACGAGACAAATTGTTCAAGATCATCCTTTATTTGAAGTGCTTCGCGAAGTACGTAAAGAAATTGCTCAAGGAGAGGGTGTACCTCCATTCGTTATTTTCTCTGACCAAACGTTGAAAGATATGTGTGTGAAAATGCCGCAAAGTGACTCTGAACTTTTAACTGTAAAAGGGATTGGCGAACATAAACTTGTGAAGTATGGTTCTCACTTCTTACAAGCAGTTCAGCACTTTATTGAGGAAAATCCAAATTATGCTGAAACAGTTAAGACAGAAGTCGTGACAGAGCGGAAAAAGTCAGGGAAAGCTTCAGCAAATTCTCATTTGGAAACGTATGAAATGTATAAACAAGCTATTGATCTAAATGAAATTGCGAAAGAACGTGGCTTATCAAGACAAACGATTGAAAACCATTTAATTCGTTGTTTTGAAGATGGAATGGAAGTAGACTGGAACAGTTTTGTTCCTGCAGAATATGAATCATTGATTGAAACTGCCGTTCAAAATGCAGAGGGTGGTCTGAAATCGATTAAGGAACAACTTCCAAATGAAGTGAGTTACTTTATGATTCGTGCTTATTTACAAATTAGAAAGTAGAGACATATAAAGGGGATAGGGATATATGTATCACGTTTTCGTGTATGGCACGTTAAGAAAAGAGCAAACGAATGCTCATTTTATGCAAGGTGCAATATGCATCGCAGACGGAGCATGGACGTATGGTAAATTATTTGATACAAACGAAGGGTATCCAGCGATGATTTGTTCAAATAAGGATAAAGTATATGGAGAAGTTTACGAAGTGAATGATGATGTTCTGCAAAAATTAGATGAGCTTGAAGAATATGCAGGTAATGCAGAGAGTGATTTATATGACCGAATTACCGAAACCATTTATTTAGCCGATAGAGACATACGTGCATTTGTGTATGTTGCTCAAGATAAAGAGATGCTAAAGAAAGTTATCATTTCTGGTGATTGGGTGAAGTATCAACAAGGAGAATAAAGGCAGCCGTAGAGCAGATAGTGGAATCATCCATTATCTGTTTTTTATTTTAGCACTTTAAAAATTCTTATTATTTAGATAAAATGTAAATAAAGGAAAATCAAAAGGAGGATTTTTCATGGGTATCAGAAATTTAGTTTCTCACCTGTAGCAGAAAAATAATATACAGGAGGAGAATATTAATGAACGAATTAAATGTAAAAGAATTTTATAAAAAACAATTTGAACTACTAAGCTATGATGTAAATAATGAAAATTGGTTACAGGAAGTTGCTAAAGAAGTACAAGAACAAGTTGGATATACATTTCAGTCTATGTTAGAACTAGGAGCAGGAAATGGTGGATTTGCAAGAGCGATGTCTAATTTGAATGTACAGATGACTACAGTTGAGCTAGTACGAGAGTTAGTTATGTTTGCGAAAGAACACTCTACTAATGATATTGTTATTCACTGTGCTGACTTTTATAAAATTAATTTTGAAGAAAAGTTTGATGTCGTTACTTATTTGGACGGATTTGGTGTAGGAACGGATGCAGAACAATTATTTTTATTAAAACGCATCCATAGTTGGTTGAAAGATGATGGGTGTGCACTTATTGATATTTATCAACCTTTATATTGGGAAAAAGCAAATGGACAAGAAATGCCGATATATTCTGCAATGCGAAAATATGAATATGATAGTGAAAATGCTAGAATGCTGGACCATTGGTGGGAAACCGAGTCTTCAAATGATATTGTGACACAATCTTTACGTTGCTATACTATAGATGAGATTAATAATTTATGTGCAGAGGCTCGTTTCAGTATAGTTGGGATTTTCCCAGGAGGGGCGTATGACTTTGAAGAGAGAAAATATAAAGAGCAAGCGTCATTAAATGAATGTTTATCATATCGTATAAAAGTAAAAAAGAGTAGGGATTAATTCCTTACTCTTTTTTACTTTTATAGTGTGAATAATTGACTATCTCTCGTATATAATTGTCGTTCTCTTTTAATTCTTATGGATCTCAGTACGATCCCAATTCCAAGAAATATAATAGTAGCAACAACTCCGCTAATAGGGTTTAACCAAAAATCACTGTTGTGGGTAAGTGTAATAATACCTGTTATTGTAACTAAAACGGTAGGAACGGCATCTTCAATTACATGCATGATTACGCATGGCCACACTGATTTTGTAAGTCTATATATTTCGACATACATAATAGACCAACAAACCATAAGTATACAGCCTGATAAAAGGATATTTAATCTTGAAATGGATTCAAAATACTCATTTGGTAAAAAGACTATATAATAAGCAGCGTGCCAAAGAGCCCAAATTAAACCAGAAACTAAATAAATTAGCCAATCGTTTAACTTTAATTCAATAAGCTTTGGGGTTAAATAACCGCGCCAAGTGAACTCTTCGAAAATATTTTTAATAAAATTACCTATAGTAGACATGAGTATGAGTGAACATAATGAGGAAATCTCAAAGTTAGATATGTTAACGACTCTGAAAAATAGAGCTAAGCTTATAGTTATTAGTGTAACGAATGGATAAATAAGTATCGCTACGAAATACCATTTAAAGCTTCCTTTTAAATTTGGTTTAATACCAAAATCATGCCAATCTCGGCTAAGAACTCTAAGTAATATGCTGACGAAGAAAGGAAGTATAAGCCATAAGCCCATGCCTAAAGAATTTCCTTCAGGCTGATCTGTTAGAAGAGAATCAAGAAATACACCGATCCAACCACTTGCTAGCACAATTAACACAAAAATAATTAAATGTAACTTTACATGCTTTCTATTGGTTGTAGTCATTTCGAATAAACTCCTTTTTTATTTTTGGTATTTACCTATTGACACTTCTCATTATTTTACGAGTGAAAGGGGGGAATCGATAGAAAGGTAGATGAGAGTTTAGTAAGTTAGTGAATAAATCGTTATTATAAATAGAAAGTAATAGCATTTATATGCATTATTTTATTATATGTAAAGTGTTGTAATTTAGATGTTTTATATTCTTATAATGTAAAAATAACGATAAGATTTCAAAATTAGAAAGATGAAAAGTGAGTTTTTTCGGAAAATTTAAATTGAAACTATTGACTTTGTAAATGGATTTTTAATACAATTGTATTTCGACTGAAAAATTAGAACGGACAGGAGGGAATCATCAAATGAACAACATTTTTGAAGAAGAGTTACAAAGGATGAAAGATACATTACGTACGATGGATGATCAATTAGAACAGCTCGAAAACATTCCGGTTTATTATGGAGATGATTTTAAAGAACAAATTCTAGAAAGTATGAGAGAATCTAATAGGCAAAATTTACGTATCGGTGTACAAGAACCGTACTTTGGAAGATTAGATTTTCAAGAGGACGGTAAGGAGGATGTTATGCCGATCTACATCGGTAAAGTAGGTGTTTCACATAAAGACACAATGAAACCAATTGTAATTGATTGGCGAGCACCTGTCGCAAGTATGTTTTATTCATTTACCGGTGGAGATGAATTAGCGTTTTATCAATCACCAGACGGATTAGTAGAAGGTGATGTTTATTTAAAGCGAAACATCTCTATTCGAAAAAGAGAACTAGAACGTGTTGTTAATACATATGTAAAAGGAAATGAAGATGTCTCACATGCCGATGATTTTCTTCTATATCGATTAGGTGAGAATAAAGATAATAAACTAAAGGATATTGTTTCGACTATACAATCGGAGCAAAATGATATTATTCGTGCGGAAAGAAACTTACCACTACTTATTCAAGGGGTTGCAGGGAGCGGAAAAACAACAATCGCTTTACATCGCCTTGCTTTTTTAATTTATGAATACCGTGAGCAGCTAGAAGCTGAGAGAATGATTGTATTCGCTCCAAATAGTCTGTTTTTAGATTATATTTCGAGTGTACTTCCTGAATTAGGTGTAGGGAATATTAGTCAAACAACATTTTCAGATTGGGCATTACGAACGTTAGATGATTCGGTGAAACTAAAGCAGACAAAAGAAAAATTGAAAGAAGCATTTTCTATTAATCGTGATGAAGAAAAGGTTATGCTCGGTAAATTGAAAGGCACGCTGGAATTTAAGTCCTTTATTGAAGAGAGAATGGTTCAATTTGAAAAAGAATTAGTACCAACAAGTGATTTTGAGGCATGGGACAAAGCTATTATTCCAGTGAAAGACATAAAAAAATGGATGCAAGTGGAATATAAACATTATCCATTAAAGAAAAGAAGAGAAAGATTAGTCGGCCGAATGAAGCGCTGGATTGAAATTGAACTAAAAAAGTATGGAGAAACAAACGAGAAGAAATTACTAAAAAAAGAAGCGACAAAGAGATTGAACACTTATATGAAGTTTTGGCCGAAAATGAGCTCACTTTCCATTTATAGTTCAATATTGAAAAGTAAAGAAATATTCGAAGTATTGCCTGAAGAACTTGTGAAAGAAACTGAAAAGAATTGTCGTAAAAAAGAAGTGTATGTAGAAGATTTACCAGCTTTAATTTACATACATCACCACATAACAGGTATTGAAATCGGACAGAAATTCCATCACGTCGTTATTGATGAAGCGCAAGATTTCTCGCCATTCCAAGTTTATGTATTAAAAGAAATTACACTAGGTAACTCTTTCACTATATTAGGTGATTTATCTCAAGCAATTTATGATTATCAAGGGATTGAAGAGTGGGGGGCTTTTAAGGAAGTATTCCAAGAAACAGGTTATTATGAACTGACGAGAAGTTATCGCTCTACAAAAGAAATTATTGAATTTGCGAACGAGATTATTAAAAATGCAGAAATTCCAGTTGGGCTCGCAACACCAGTTTTTCGTAGTGGTGAAGATGTTAAAGTAATCCAAACAGAAGATCAATTTAATGAAATAATGAAGACGTTAAAGCATCTACAAAATGAAGATGTGAAAACAATTGCGGTAATAGGAAGAACAGACGATGAATGCCGCGATATATATGAGAAATTAACAAATACAGGACTGGCTGTAAACGTCATAGAAGCAGATCAAAGTAAATATGAAGGTGGTATTTCAGTAGTACCTGTATACTTGGCGAAAGGGCTAGAATTTGATGCGGTTCTACTAATTGACGTTGATGAAGAACATTACAAAAATACAAAACATGATGCGAAGTTATTGTACGTCGGATGTACAAGGTCGCTTCATGATTTATGGATTTTCCATAGCGGAGAAGCATCACCTTTAATAAAGAAATTAAAATAGCATTAAAAGAGGATTTTCTCATATTTCATGAAAATCCTCTTTATTATAAGTAAAAGGTATATGAATTAACGATCTAATAGAAATTGGGAAATCTAAAAGATAAATGGAGAATTTATTTTACAAGAAGGTTAAAGTTAAGATTATTGTAGACATTAAGTTAGCTAAAAAGCACGAATTATATAGTTTGTGCTTTTTTTATTATCTATTTTTTGGTAAATGTTTATTGTTTTTATCACATTAATACTGTATGATACATAGTATAAAATACATACTGTATGACATATAGTAATGAAAATGAGGTGAGTGAATGGATGCTTTATTAAATTCGTTAATTACTGAACTAAGAAGAGGAACCTTAACATTAGCAGTTTTAAGCCAGTTAAGAGCGCCGCAGTATGGGTATTCACTTGTCCAATTATTGGAACAATCAGGGATTACAATCGATCAAAGCACTTTATATCCACTACTTCGCCGATTAGAAAAGCAGGAGCTAGTGACGAGTAGTTGGGATAAAACAGAGAGCAGACCACGTAAGTATTATGTTTTAAGTGAATACGGATTAGAGATATTTTTGCAGTTGAAAAAGGAATGGATAAAAGATTCTAAGGAACTTTATAACTTATTAAAGGAGGAGGATAAGAATGAATTTGATTGATATTTATGTCGAGGAAGTAGCAAAGAGATTACCTGAAAAAAATCGTGAAGATATTATTCTTGAATTACGGTCGACAATCGAGGATATGTTACCTGATGATTATAATGAAAATGATGAAAAAAGAGTTCTTGAAAAATTGGGAAGTCCAGTTTCATTGGCAAATGGATACTTGGATAGGCCGATGCATTTAATTGGACCACGTTATTTTGATGTATATACGACATTATTAAAAATGATTATACCGATTGCAGCTGTTATCGCACTCATTGCAATGGTTGCAGAAAATTTTGTTGGATATTATGGTGAGCAAGCGGTATTAAATGTTATTTTAAATGTGATAGGTAAAGGAATTGGGGAAATTATCGAAGTAGGCCTCCATGTATTTTTCTGGTTGACACTTGTATTTGCAATTTTAGAAAGAACTGATAAAGACAAAGGTACTCAACCGTTGACGACAAGTTTAAAAAAATGGACGCCTGATGATTTGAAAAATACTTCGTATGTTCCAAAGAAAAAGTCGATCTCAAAGTTCGAAGTATTTGGCGGGTTAATGTGGACGGCAATATGGGCAACACTTTATTTTTATGCGAACCATCTTGTAGGTGTATATCATGGTACAGAAAGCGGATTGAAGTTTGTCGCGCCAACTTTTAATCAAGATGTGTTACTTCAGTATTGGCCAATTGTTGTAATTATGATTGTGTTTGAAATAGGTATATCTCTTTATAAGTTAGTACAAGGACAATGGACGAAAAAGTTGGCAATCGGGAATGCTATCCTTCAAATAGTTGGAACAATAGTATTCATTGTAATCGTAGTAAATCCGCATTTATTTAATGAAGGATTTATTACGTATGTGGCAAATGTGTTTACTACTTCTTCAGAGGAATTTAAAAATTGGTTAATTAGTGGAGGTATTATCATTTACATTTTGTCTGCTGCGTTAAATATATTTGATGGTTTCCGAAAAGCTCGTATTCGTATATAGGAGTGAAATTAGAGGAAAGGAAGAAAGCGATGATAAGGGAAGCAAGGAAACAAGATGTAACATACATTTTAGATATTTATAATGATGCTATATTGTATACAACGGCCGTATATACGTATAAACCTGTAACCCTTGAAAATAGAATAAACTGGTATGAACAAAAAAAGACTGAAGGTTATCCAATTTTAGTATATGAACTAGATAATAAAGTAGTAGGATTTGCGACATTTGGTCCGTTTAGAGCTTGGCCTGCCTATAAATATTCAATTGAGCATTCTGTGTACGTTCACAAGGAATATAGAAAGAATGGGATAGGAACTTCTTTAATGAAAGCATTGATTGAAGTGGCAAAAGAAAGGGAATATATGACTTTAATTGCTGGAATTGATGCACATAATGAGAAAAGTATTGCCTTACATGAAAACTATGGATTTATTCATGCAGGGACAATCAAAAAGGCTGGTTATAAGTTTAATAGGTGGTTAGATTTAGCTTTTTATCAATTGGAGCTTAATGGTCCTAAAACACCTACGGAAGAGTAGATGTTTGCGTTATGTGTATTATTTATTTTAGAAAGGTAGCATGGGGAAATTTCATGCTACCTTTTTTATTGTATGCATAAATATCATGTAATAAAAAAGGTTTTTTATATTCGAAATCGAAATTTAAGAATGTGATAAAACAATATAAAAAGAGGTGCGAATATGCAGACTGTCATTGAAAAAATAAAAGAAATACAATCTGGTCAAGTTGGATTAGTTGTGTCCTCAACAAAATATGATAATATAATTGCCTCCTATAATAATGACCTTTATGTCCCTTTAGCATCAGCAGCAAAAGTGGTAATTGGATTTGCAGTTGCAAACATGGTAAAAGAAAAACAAATTAGTTGGGATCATATACTTCATCAAATTACTTTTAATCCGAAAGAAGATAGCGCACAATTATACCCACATTTGCAAGGGAGAGATACATTATCAGTTAGTAAAGCTGTTGAAGTGATGATAGCGTGTCATGATAGTTATATTGCAAAGGCGATTGTATTGCACTGCGGAGGATGGGATGCTATTAGAAAGTATGTTTCAATGTACTTCCCTAACATATATGTTCAAGAAAACCCTAGAGATGAACAAAATGTTGGAGAGTTAAATGAAATACATTCCCTTTTAGTGCGAATTTTTCGAGGGTATAAAACTGAGCCAGAATTATGGGAACCAATAATAAATGGAATGGTAAGGCAGCAAGGAGAATATGAGGGGATACCGCACAAGCATTTAGCCCATATGACAGGTGGATTGCCAAAAGCTATAATAAATATTGGTATACTAGGAGTATTTAATGAATTTCCACTTCTTTATGTTATTGCGGGGGAAGATTTACCGAATCGAAGTGAAAATAAAGAAATAGATGAAGTTTTTGCAGTAGCATTAAAATACATATATGAAGAATATAGTAAAAGCATGTAAGGAGTGAGTGATTGAAACATTGGCTTTTCATGCTTTGTTACTTGTGGTGGTTTCGTATTTATTAGTTTATTAAAAAAGATAGCTTACTAAGTTGAAAGGAAGAAATATATGAAACAAATAGAGAATGGTACCCGCGCTGAAGGAGAATACATAAAAAATAAAGTAATTCAATATAACATGTCGATTTTAAGAGATGAAGCAAAACAGCCGATGGAGCAAGTAAATTTCGTATTAAAAGATGAGGATGGAAAAATATTTGGTGGGGTAACAGGAACGATGTATTTTTATCATCTTCATATAGATTTTTTATGGGTTGATGAAACAGTTCGTCATGATGGTTATGGTAGTCAACTGTTACATAAAATCGAAGACATCGCGAAAGAAAAAGGATGTAGATTAATATTATTAGATTCATTTAGTTTTCAAGCGCCAGATTTTTATAAAAAGCACGGCTACCGAGAATATGGTGTTGTTGAAGATCATCCTAAAGGACATAGTCAACACTTTTTAGAGAAAAGATTATAGGAATCGTCTTTTTGTTCTACAAGAAAAGTGGGTTTTAAAAGCATCACCAACAAGGTGATGCTTTTTTAGTTTATGGTAACTAATCATTTTGATGCAATGTTGGGAATGAAAAGTACGATTCGTATAACAATGATTTTCTTTTTTTATGGAAATGAGTTACTGTCTTTGTAGATGACAATTGTCGTAATTACTATATGAACTAACAATAACTGTTGAATTTTTAGAAGGGGAAGAGCAAGAAGACGAGCTCTGAATATAATAATGATAAAGGAGGTGTTATGCAATGGGTTATATTGTAGATATTTCGAAATGGAACGGTAACATTAATTGGGATGTAGCAGCTCCACAACTAGATTTCGTAATCGCTAGAGTACAGGATGGTTCAAATTATGTAGACCCTTTATATAAAGATTACGCCCAAGCAATGAAAACTAGAAATATTCCTTTCGGTAACTATGCATTTTGCCGCTTTATTTCAATTGCTGATGCGAAGAAGGAAGCACAAGATTTCTGGAATCGTGGTGATAAGAGAGCTACAGTTTGGGTTGCTGATGTAGAAGTGAAAACAATGGATGATATGAAAGCTGGTACACAAGCATTTATCGATGAATTACACCGACTAGGTGCTAAAAAAGTTGGATTATATGTAGGCCATCATATGTATGGACCTTTCGGTATGGCAAACGTAAAAAGTGATTTTGTATGGATTCCTAGATATGGCGGTAATAGACCAGCATATCCTTGTGATATTTGGCAATACACTGAGACAGGTAATGTACCAGGGATCGGTAAATGTGATTTAAACCAATTGATAGGAAATAAGCCACTTTCTTGGTTTACTGAATCGGTACCAAAACAAGAAAATATACAAGCGCAAGTTTCTAAACAAAATATCATTCAAACTGGAGCCTTTTCACCTTATGAAACTCCAGATGTTATGGGGGCGTTAACTTCTTTAAAAATGACTGCTACTTTCATTTTACAATCAGATGGCTTAACGTATTTTATTTCCGATCCAACTAGCGATGCACAATTAAACGGTATGAAAGGTTGGCTTGATCGGAAAGGCTGGTGGTATGAAGTTAAATAATAAAAAATAACTAGCTTATGTATGCAAAAAAAGAGCCATCCAACAGGAGGGCTCTTTTTTCTATTCAAATAGCTTATTCATTAAATCTTGAATTTCACGTCTTCTTTTATCCGTTTCGTTCTTATCAATTGTATACGTATCATCCTCGATTATAAGAACATCACCTTCTTTTGCAGTAGAGGGTAGTTTGGATTTAGGTACATCAATTGTTACGTTATTTATTTCAATAACTGCTAGTTCACCTTCAAAACGGTCAATAATACCTTTTTTCATAATTATCTCTCCGTTCTTACAGAAATGTTTGAACCGTCACTATTAATAACTACAGTTCCATTTAAATCGGTTCTATATACATTAACAGACATTGCATTTAACTTTGCTAAAGTTTCCTGTGTAGGATGACCATAGCGGTTACCTGCACCAGCACTGATCACAGCGATACTTGGTTTCACTGCATCTAAAAATGGCTGTGATAATGAGCGATCCGGGAAGTAGTTTGTTTCACGTTGTACAATGTTGTTGTGTGCTAACTTATGTACAGAATCGTAATAATAGATACCTTTAGTTACATCAGAAAAAATATGATTATAACTAGATGGCTTTTCTAATCTTAAGGATAAATCTAGCATTAAGGCCATTTGCCCACGCGTTACATTATCACTTGGCTTAAAATATCCTTCTGGCGTACCATTAATAATACCTTTATCCGATAAATAGTTAATTTCTTTAATTGCCCAATGATTAGATTGGACATCAGGAAAAGCTTTAGCACTTGTAAAATTAGGGATGCATAACGATAAGATTATGACAAATGCTGTTAGTAATAAACTAAACTTTTTCAAAAGATTGCCTCACTTTGTGTATTTTTTACCTAATTAACTTTACCAGTTCTTGAAAGAAATTCAAGTTTTCATAGTTAAATAGTATATGAGAAATGTTTTTGGTATTATATTCACTAGTTTTCTTTTATTCTGTATATTTAATATGAGGAATGTGAATGGGAGGAGTAACGATTGCAATTGTAAAATTGATATTATAAATTAATCTTATGAAGGTTTTAATAACAGGTTGAATTCTATAGTTTTTATATTGAAAGAAGTAAAACAAGACAAAATAAATATAATGAGCAATTTGATGGGAGAAAGAAAATGTACACGTATAAATTGCAACATGAACAACCAATCTGCGTAGAAAAAATAAAAAAGCTTTACGACTCTGTCGGTTGGTGGTCAGAAAGAAAAGAAATTGATATTCAAAAAATGTTAAAGAATAGTATAGCGATTGGCGTATGGGAAGAAAATGAATTAATTGGATTTGCTAGAGTTGTTTCTGACGGTGTTTTTCGAGCGTACATAGAAGATGTTGTTGTACATGAAAGTGTAAGAAATAAAGGCATCGGAGAGAAAATGCTAACAATATTATTTCAAGAAATATCTCATGTTCATATTGTTAGTCTATTTTGCGGAGAGAAATTAATAAAGTTTTACGGCGAACAGCAATTTCAAGCAACAAAGCAAATTGTAATGCATCGTAATCAAATCGTGAAAGAATAAGAGGTGCCAATTAAAATGAATGCAACTAAAACATATTGTTTATCAAAAAGAAAAGCGACTGAAGATTCTCCTGATGGTTGGAATGCAACATGTATGAGGCTTAATAATAAAATATTTGCGATAATAAACCATGAAGAAGGAGAAAAAGCTGCGATTACATTAAAATGTGATCCAGAACTTGCACTTAGATTAAGAGAAGAGTATTCAGATACAATCATTCCGGGGTATCATATGAATAAAAAACATTGGAATACAGTGTATATACATAAAGATGTAGAGCAGGAGCAACTTAATAAGATGATTGATTGGTCATATGATTTAGTTCTACAATCATTTTCAAAGAAAAAGCAGCAAGAGTTATTAGATTAGTATGTAAAAGGGGTGGATGTATTGAAAGACACAATCAAAGTTACATATGATAAATTAGCGAGTACATACAAAGAAAATTTAGATGTGGCCAATCCATATAACAGCTATTACGAAAGACCAGCGATGATGGAAATGATTCAAAAGAATTTAGAAGGGAAGAGTATATTAGATGCTGGATGTGCAGCTGGGTGGTATACATCTCAATTTGTAGGAAGAGGAGCGAATGTTACTGCAATTGATGTAAGTTCTGAAATGGTGAAATATGCAAAGGAAAGTACGGGCAATAAAGCAACGTTTCTTTGTCATGATTTGCAAGAAGTATTACCATTTGAAGATAATACTTTTGATGTTATTGTAAGTTCATTAACGCTGCATTATTTAGAGAATTGGAATAAAGTATTTCAAGAGTTTCATCGAGTATTGAAACCAGGTGGTGAATTTATATACTCCATACATCATCCTTTTATGGATTTTACAAAGTTTACTAGTGAAAATTATTTCGAAAAGCAATTATTGGTAGATACTTGGGTTAAACCAAATATTACAATAGAAGTTAGCTTTTTTAGAAGGTCACTCCAAGACGTAATTAATGAAACAACAAATTGTTTTTTGATAGAAAAAATGGTGGAACCGAGGCCAGTTGAAAAGATGAGAGAAGTAAACGAAAAATCATATCATTATCTAAATACAAATCCACATTTTCTAATTATAAAAGCCATTAAAAAATAGGTAGTAAAATAATTAAATTTTACTACTTATTTACAATTTCAAATTACAAATTAGGAGATCTTGTAATGAAAACGAAACGAAATAGATTATTATATGCGCTATTTACTGTAGTTATAATTATGTTAGGTCTTTGTTCTAGAAAATTTGCATTTGCTTTACCTCATTTACTAAATGAGTACTTAGGCGATGCTTTATGGGCACTCATGATTTTTACAGGATTCGGATTTTTATTTCCTAAAATAGAAACGAAGAGTGTCGCTTTTATTAGTTTGTTATTTTGCTACGGGATTGAAGTGAGCCAATTGTATCATGCTGATTGGATTGATAGCATTCGTGCAACGACTTTAGGTGGACTTGTATTCGGTTACGGATTTTTGTGGAGTGATTTAGTTGCTTATACAATCGGTGTTGGAGTAGGATTTCTTTTTGAGTTTCTTTTACGGAAGAAAGAAGAGATTTGGAAAAGGGATCGATAGAACAGCTTTTAGTTGAACTAAATGTATTAGAACAACTTGATGAAAAAGGAATTAAAGTACAAAGACTAGTTAAAACGAGTAATAAGTAAAGCATTTTAACGAGAGAAGAACTACAAGCGATTTGGTATGTTATGCTTTCAATTCAAATTATCTTTATTACTTATTTTGTTCAGTTAAAAGATTTATTAAAGTTAAATGAAGAGATGTTCTTCTGGATTTTTGTAAATAAAGAAGCTATTGAAGAATCAATAGAAAGGATCGTACGAAAATGAAAAAAATAATATTAATAGGTTCTGGTGGTTCAGGAAAATCTACATTAGCAAGGCAGTTAGGTAATAAATTAAATATTAAAGTGCATCATCTTGATGCGTTATTTTGGAAACCGAATTGGGAAGGTGTACCGAAAGAAGAGCAAAGAAAGGTTCAAAATGAATTAGTTAAAGAGGATGAGTGGATTATTGATGGGAATTATGGCGGGACAATGGATATAAGAATTAACGCAGCGGATACAATTATCTTTCTTGATATTCATAGAACAATATGTGTTTATCGTGCTTTTAAAAGGATTGTACAATATCGGAATAAAACAAGACCGGATATGGGTGCTGGATGTAAAGAAAGGTTTGATTTGCAATTTTTTAAATGGATATGGGAATACCCTAAAACGAAACGACCTTCAATTTTAAAGCGGTTAAATCAATTGAGTAAAGATAAAGATGTTATTATTTTAAAATCTTCAAATGAAGTAAGACTATTTTTAGAGAAGTACGATACTATAAATAGTTAGATTATAAAAAGAAATAACATGGGGGATAGAATTGAATAGATTCATTGACCCGGTTAATTCTATTATGATGAAAATTTTATATTTATAGGTCAGTAATAAATGGAAGATTATACATGAGAAGAGTGTCTATATGAAATGATATAGACACTCTTCTTTTATATGAAGCGGAGAATTCATTGTTTTGAAATGTTAAATATTCTGTTTTATAAATTCGGACTATAGTTTTACGTGTTACTAATGTCTTCATCATTTCTGCACAACTTCTGCACATACTTTAATGGTTTCTATGTCATGATATATTCATCAAGTGAAATATTTCACAAGAAATGAAATATATTTTCACTGCGATGTATGCATAATTAACACATACATCGATACAAGATTGTCTCTTGTTATTCTTTTACATCGAAGCCCACATTGCACTACAAAGTATAACAAGAAGGGGACAGGAATATGAATAATCGATTATTAAAACAACTACAAAACATGAAAATGAACAAAAAAAGTCTAGGAGCTGTTGCATTAACAGCCGGAATTATTGGTTCGACACTTATTCCTCAAAATGCATACGCGCACGGTTTTGTTGAAAAGCCTGGCAGCCGATCTGCTTTATGTAGTCAAACTTATGGCGCACTAAATGTAAACTGCGGAAGTGTTATGTATGAACCGCAAAGCTTAGAAGCACCAAAAGGATTCCCGCAAGGTGGCCCAGTTGATGGACAAATCGCTTCTGCAGGCGGAAAATTTGGTGGTATTTTAGATCAACAAACTGAAAATCGTTGGTTTAAAAATACAATCACAGGCGGAGAAAATAGTTTTACTTGGAAATATACAGCGCCTCACTTAACGAGTAAATGGCATTATTATATTACCAAAAAAGGATGGAACTCAAATAAAACGCTTACAAGAGCGGATTTTGAACCAATTGGAACTGTACAACATGATGGTTCTGCAGCCTCAAATCATTTAACTCACAAAGTTAATGTACCTACTGATAGAAGTGGATACCATGTGATTTTAGCAGTATGGGATGTAGCTGATACAGCAAATGCATTCTATAATGTAATTGATGTTAATCTTATCAATGATGTGAAACCAGATATAGAAGCGCCAAGTAGTCCAAATGGAATTCAGGCACAAAAAGTAACAGCGAATAGTATAGAACTAACATGGAACCCTTCTACGGATAATATAGGGGTAAAAGGATATCAAATCTTCCGTAACGGAGAGATGATTGACACAGTACCAGGAACTCATTTTATTGATAAAAAATTAAAACCAAGTACAGACTATTCATATACTGTAAAAGCAATTGACGCCGCTGGAAATGTTTCGAAAGAAAGTGCAGCGCTTACAGTAAAAACAACAGTTGAGGCTCCTGATACAGAAGCACCAACACAACCAAAAGGATTACATAGTATGGGAACGACAGCGTCAAGTTTAGATTTAATGTGGAGTCCATCTGATGATAATATTGGTGTAGACCATTACGATATTTATAGAGAAACAGAAGGATCAATGAAAAAGATTGCAACATCCAATACGACTTCTTATATGGATAAAAATTTATTGCCTAATACTACTTATAAATATGTAGTGAAAGCTGTTGATATAGCTGGAAATGAATCTGTACAAAGTGATATATTCAAAATTACTACAAAAACTGAAAGCGCTTCATATGAAGAGTGGGATGCAATGAAAGCATATGAAAAGGGAGATAGAGTTCTACACGAGGGAAAAGTATATGAAGCAGTCCAGAGTTATAAAGGAAATGGGGATCCAAACTGGATCTATGCCTTATCATTATGGAAAACAGTGTAAGCTTTACCTAGGTATGAACTAAGAGATGATGGGCTTTGATGCAAAAGGAAATCTTGAGAATTCACTTTTCTATTAATAAAAAGGGTAGTATATGAATTCATATACTACCCTTTTTATTATGATAATACTTTCGTCATAAGAACGTGCGGAATGCCATCTTCCATAAATACATCTGAAGAAGTTTGATAACCTAGTTTTGTATAAAATCCTTCAGCTTGTGTTTGACCGTGTAGTTTTACTTTTGTAGCTTCTTTGTCACGAGCAATTTCTTCTAACGCCTTGATTATTACTTTTCCTAATCCGTATTTACGATAGTCTTTTAAAATACAGATGCGTTCTAATTTTCCTGCACCGTCAACAAATCGTATACGACCTGTACCTACAGGAAGCTCATTATAATAAACTAAAATATGTTTACATTCCTCACCGATTACATCGAATGTATCAAATTCATCTTCAAGAGGGACATTTTGTTCTTTTACAAATACTTCTTTTCGAATATGAAAGGCAGTTTCTAAATCTGTAAGTTCTATTATGAGTTTGGAGTGCAAATTGTTCAGCCCTTTCTAGTGTGATATGCTTTTGTTTTCATAGTATATCATAATGATACACAATAAAGAGAAAATATAAAAAGCTGACTGTAAGAGTCAGCCTTCATTGTAATTCCATTATCCCATTTTTTGTTCCAATAATCGTCTTATTAGTCATATTAATAAACAACCCTGTTTCAACTACGCCTGTAATCATTTTTAATTGCGTGTGTAAATTGGCGGGTTTCGTTATGTATTGAGGGAATACACAATCGATAATCACGTTATTGTTATCGGTCATAAAGATTTCATTATTTTTTAAACGTAACTTTGTTTGACAACCTAAAGATTGAATTTTCTTTTCGGTTTGTTTCCATGAAAAAGGTGTAATTTCAACTGGTAATGGGAATGTACCTAAATGCGTTACGAGTTTCGATGCATCAGCAATGATAATTAGTTCTTTAGAGGAGGAGGCAACGATTTTTTCGCGAAGTAATGCGCCACCACCACCTTTTATTAATTGTAAATTTGAATCAATTTCATCTGCACCATCGATTGTAAGATCGAGTATATCAATTTCATTTAAGGAGATTAATGGAATAGATAGTTGTTTAGCTAAAGTTTCCGTTTCTTTTGACGTTGGTACAGCTTGAAATGATAATCCTTCTTTTACACGCTCACCTAATTTTTGTATCGTCCAATATACAGTAGAGCCTGTGCCTAATCCAACCGTCATTCCATCTGTTACAAAGTTAGCAGCATATTCACCTGCGAGCTGTTTTAAATTTAGCATATTATTCTGCTGGACGTGGGCCTGCATCAAGACCTGAATTTTCTACTGTAAGTATAGGACGAACGACTATATCTTTATGTACGTGCATTTGGCATGATAAACGTAAGTGATCTTCAATTCCTTTTTCCGTAATCGCATTTCTTTCATTAGAATTTGCTTCACAAAACTCACCTGCGATTATTTCAACTCTACAAGTTGTGCAGCGGGCTTTCCCGCCGCAGCGATGGAGAATGTGTACACCGTTATCTTCAATCGCTAATACTAACTTTGTGCCTTCTTTTACATCAAAAGTTCCCGCACCTTCAATTGTTAATTTTGGCAAATTTGTTCCTCCTCAAGTAAAATTGTACATAACATATTTATGACCGCGAATTATTGAACATAAACATAATTTTTTTATATGCCCCGTAACTTTTTTGTTTGTTGAATCGTTAATTAAGTAAGCGCTGAAAAGGAGTGGTTATTTTGTGCACAAAAGTAACTCATATTTTCAAGAATCATATCGATATGAATCATTCAAATATAAACTTTTTAATTGAGCAATATGGAGAATTGAAAAGGTACTGTACATTTTTAACGAAAAACAAATGGGACGGCGAAGATCTTGCCCAAGAAACAGTTTGTAAAGTTCTTCAAAAATATAGTAATAAAGATATTTGTATGACGCTTGTATATAAAATAGCTCGAAATCGTTGGATAGATCAGATGAAATTAAAATCAGTTCATGAAAAAATAAAGGGACAAATTACTTTTGAAGAACCACAAGAGAACATTGCAGATTTGCATGAAATGGTAGGGAAAGTATTATCGTCACTAAATGTACAGCAGTCCACAATTTTGTTATTAAAGGATGTTTTTCAATATAGTATCGCTGATATTGCTAAAGTATGTTCCGTATCGGAAGGTGCAGTGAAAGCTTCTTTATTTCGAAGTAGAAATAGGCTAAAAGCTGTAAGTGAAGAAGGGATTGAGATAGTCGAATTCACAGATGATATTGAAGTTGTAGTAACGTCTATACGTGAGGAAAAGCCAGAATTGTTAAGAAAGCTTCTTCCGACAATAGATTTTACTAAGTTACCATCTACACAGCCAGTCTTATTATTTAATGCAAAAAATCCTTCTTCCTACAGTTGTATGCTTTGCGTTGCATAACAATTATTGGAGGGGTATAAAATGACCGCAATTCCATATGTAGTAGAACAAACGAAATTAGGAGAACGTTCCTATGATATATATTCACGGTTATTAAAAGACCGCATAATTATTATCGGTTCAGAAATTAATGATCAAGTAGCGAGTAGTGTCGTAGCTCAATTATTATTTTTAGAAGCGGAAGATGCAGAGAAAGATATATTTTTATACATTAATAGCCCAGGCGGATCAACGACAGCAGGTTTTGCCATATTAGATACGATGAATCTCATTAAACCAGATGTACAAACGCTATGCATGGGATTTGCAGCATCATTTGGTGCATTGTTATTATTATCAGGTGCAAAAGGAAAACGGTTTGCACTCCCTAACAGTGAAATTATGATTCATCAACCGCTTGGTGGTGCAAAGGGGCAGGCGACGGAAATTGAAATAACAGCCAAAAGGATATTGAAGTTAAAGCATGATATTAATAAAATGATTGCAGAAAAAACGGGGCAATCAATTGACAGAGTAGCACATGATACAGAAAGAGATTATTTTATGACTGCAGCAGAAGCGAAAGAATATGGGATAGTAGATGATGTTGTTACGAAAAAATAAGATAAACAGGCTAGTGGATATGTTAATCCTCTAGCCTGTTTTATTAATCATTTACCCATTCATCAACTAGCGCTTGATTCTTTTTAATCCATTTTCGCGAGGCTTCTTCGGGATCTTTCGTTTTATTTAACTCGACCATTAATGTACCAAGCTGTTCATCGTTCATTTTCCATTTATCAAAGTATTTTATGATATCCGGATGATCTTTTTCGAAACCTTTACGAACAGAGTAATAAATGTCATCTTTTTCACCATATACTTTCTTAGGGTCTTTTAAATATTTTAAGTCAAATTCTGAAAAGCCCCAATGCGGATTCCAAAGCGTAACAGCGATTGGTTTCTTTTTCGTATATGCTTTCTTTAATTCACTCATCATCGCAGCCTCAGAAGATTGGACAAGTTTTAGTTTAATATCATATTCCTTCATTGCTTTATTCGTTAAATTCATAAGACTACTACCGGGTTCGATACCGACAATTTTATTGTCCAGTTCATCTTTATGGGCATTTAAATCTTCGATACTGTTTATGTTTTTCACATAAGAGGGGACGACTAGGCCAAGTCCAGTACCTTCATACCATTTTGATTTTAAGACAATATCATCTTTATAACGATTGTTTAGTGGTTTATCCGTAACGGGTAGCCACACTTCTAAATTAGCATCAACATCACCGCGAGCAACGCCAGTCCAAATCGCAGCTTTTTCTAAATACATGAGCTCAACTTTGTAGCCTTTTTGTTCTAATAGAACTTTCCACATGTTTGCCGTTGCAATATTTTCTTTCCAGCTTGTTACACCAAGTTTAATTTTTCCTTTCGAATTTGCATTTGTTGCATTACATGAAGTGAAAATCATAGTAATAAATAATGCAAGGCATATAAACCAAATTTTCTTTCGCATCGAAAACCTCCTAAGAAGCATTTGCCTCTTTAAATAAATGTATAAGTAAGCATTCTTATTATGAACGGAAACGAGAATTTTAAAGAAAGCTTATGAATGTAATTTTTATGTAATATTTCTTTGCAAAATCGCAACACTAAGTGAATAGATGGGTAGAAAAGGAGTAGTGACATGGATAATACAAAGGTGCGTGTTGAAAACGTAACAAAAGTATTTGGGAAACATCCGCAAAGAGCGCTTACCTTATTAAAAGAAGGAAAAAGCAAATCGGAAATTTTGAAAGAGACAGGAATGAATGTTGGTGTAAAAAAGGCAACATTTGAAGTATACACTGGAGAGATTTTCGTTATTATGGGTTTGTCTGGTAGTGGGAAATCTACGTTAGTTCGTATGTTAAATCAATTAATTAGACCAACAGCCGGGCATATATACATAGATGGTGAAGACATCGCAACGATGGGAAAAGAAGAGCTACGAAGAGTGAGAAGAACGAAGATGAGCATGGTCTTTCAGAAATTCGCTCTATTCCCGCATCGTACTGTTTTGCAAAATGTTGCATATGGATTAGAAATACAAGGAGTTCCAGTAGAGGAACGAGAGAGAAAAGCGTTAGAGTCTTTGAAATTAGTTGGATTAGACCATCATAAAGATAATTATCCAAGTCAACTTAGTGGTGGTATGCAGCAGCGTGTCGGCATTGCGAGAGCGCTTACGAATGATCCAGATGTTTTACTTATGGATGAGTCATTTAGTGCATTAGATCCACTGATTCGAAAAGAAATGCAAGATGAGCTGTTAGAGTTACAAGATAAAATGGAAAAAACAATTATTTTTATTACGCATGATTTAGATGAAGCTCTTCGGATTGGTGATCGAATTGCTCTAATGAAAGATGGAGAAGTTGTCCAAATTGGAACGCCGGAAGAAATTATGATGAGTCCTGCCAATGAATTTGTAGAGAAGTTCGTGGCGGATGTGAATTTAGGAAAAGTAATTACGGCGGAATCTATATTAAAACGACCGGAGACTTTATTAATTGATCGTGGACCACGTGTAGCACTTCAAATTATGAGGAACGCCGGCGTTTCAACTGTATATGTTGTTAACAAAAAGTATGAGTTTTTAGGTATATTAACTGCGGATGATGCAAGTAAAGCCGTTCAAAAACAGTGGCCAATTGCCGATTTATTACTTACCGATATCCCGCACGTGTATGTAGACACTTTACTTGAAGAAACGTATGCAAAAATGGCAGAGATGAAATATCCGTTACCAGTAATTGATGAGAAGAAAAGGCTGAGAGGAATTATTAAACGTGAAAGTGTCATTCAAGCTCTTGCAGGTAACATTGAGGAAGAGGTGAAAGACGATGAATAATATACCACGTATTCCTTTAGGGGAATGGGTCGACTCATTTGTTGCAAGTTTATATGAGAACTTTGAAGGCTTATTCCGAGGGTTCTCTTATATTATCGGCGGATTCGTTGATTTACTCACTAATTTTTTAATAATAATACCAGCTATATTGATGATTATTATCCTTTGTTTCCTTATTTGGTACACAACGAGAAAAGTATCTTTAGTTATTTTTACATTGATCGGTTTATTATTTATTTTGAATATTAACTACTGGGCACAAACGATGCAAACATTAGCACTTGTACTTACGTCTGTTATTATTTCAATTATTGTCGGGATTCCAATTGGTATTTTAGCATCTCAAAATGAACGTTTCTCAAAAATTTTAAAACCGACATTAGATTTTATGCAAACAATGCCGGCATTCGTATATCTTATCCCTGCGATTACATTTTTCGGAGTAGGTGTAGTACCTGGGATTATTGCATCAGTAATCTTTGCAATGCCGCCGACAATTCGTTTTACTGACTTAGGAATTAGACAAGTTCCAGAAGATTTAATAGAAGCAGCGAATGCGTTTGGCTCTACAGCATCACAAAAATTATTTAAAGTACAATTACCACTCGCAACTGGAACAATCATGGCTGGTGTGAACCAAAGTATTATGCTTTCTTTATCAATGGTAGTAACAGCATCTCTTGTAGGAGCACCCGGTCTTGGGGTTGATGTATACCGCTCTGTAACACAAGTAAATATCGGAATGGGATTTGAAGCCGGACTAGCTATTGTTGTCATTGCGATTATATTAGACCGTATTACACAAGGTTTTCATCAAAAAAGAAGATAAAGAAAAAACACACTTTATTATACAAAGTGTGTTTTTTCTTTGAAAAGATTACATACGAACAATAACAGAACCACCAGCTGGTGCACAAACCAGGTTTTGTTTTTGTTCCATTGATTTAATTAAATGATTATTTTCTTCGATTAATGAGATTAATTTCGCTAATTGGCTTTCAAGACTTGCGATACGCTGCATCATATATTGAGAATCATGATGCAATGTATTCCTTACGGGATGGGGGGAATACACATATTGTTGATTTATATTTGGATTCCAGTGAGGATGCATTTAAATCGTTCCTCCTTCAATAAATTACGAAGCTTTCTTATAGTAAATGCCTATGTATAATTAATGGTTACTTGAAATTTTATTATGATAAAAGGAGTATGTACAGAAAATGGAAAATATTATAAGTGAAGCTAAAGTACATTTTTTGGAAATATTCAAGTGAGATAGTGAATATAGTAATACATTCAAGTAGATGTATGTTATTTAGGGAAAAAAGATGGGAGGAGATGCAATTTTGGCTAGAAATAACAAAAGAAATGATGCCTTGGCAATAGGTATCGGTATAGGGGTTGTAATCGGTGTGTTTCAAGGTTTTTTTACTAATAATTTAGTAATCGGAATTGTTATAGGAATTGTAATTGGGATTGCGTTTTTGAAGAAATAATGAGGTGTAAATTTATTTCAAAAATTGTTGTATTAAAAGAATGAAAATTCGGAATACAAACCCTGTTTTTCCTTTTTTTATGATATTATATATGAAAAGGTTGGTGATGGATATGTCAACAAACGATCAAGTAGAACAAAAGTGCTTTATTTGTGAAAAACATAAAGGAAATATTATAGTTCCAGGTGGCGCTATTTATGAAGATGATCTTATATAGGTTGGACATGTCCATTGGGATAGAGAAGAAACATACTTGGGTTATGTAATGATAGATATAAAAAGGCATGTACCTGGCCTTGCTGAACTAACAGATGAAGAAGCGAAAGCGTTCGGACTTATAACAAGTAGAGTAAGTAAAGCGCTAAAAGAAAGTGAAGATGCGGAACATATTTACACTTTTGTTTCAGGAAATGGTGTACCACATATGCATATGCACATCATACCGCGTTATGCAAATACACCAAAAGAGTTTTGGTCACCGACTGAAGTAGCGAAATGGACCGGTGCGCCTTATGGTGACGCAGAAAAAATCAAAAAACTATGCGAAAGAATACGAAAGTATATGGTGAGTGAATATGCATACAACAAATAATAGACATTATTCATGGGTTGGAAATACAGAAATGTGTTTAGGAGAAATTTCAGTTAAACAATATGGTGACATTGTACTTGGAAAATACGGCGGGAATATAAGCGCCGGAGCAAAAAAGAACGAAGATGGTGCGTTAGTTTGGTCAAATGGTGATTGGGAATTTGCAGCTATTTTAGATGGACATAATAGTGCGGAAAGTGTGGATTTAGTAGTAAATACAATCCAAAAAGAATATGAAAATATAAAAGTAATGATGAATGAATCAATTGATACAGTATTTCGATCTGTTGAAAATCAGCTACTTACAATCTTGCAATCCCCCTCATTTAAAGAAAAGTGCAAAAGAGTAAAAGGTGAAACAGCGTGCTTAATATGTGTAAGAAAAGAAAACTACATATGGTGGTTATCTATTGGCGATTGTTTAGTTTATGTATTTCATGAAGAGTTACATAAGTTAGGACAATATGCATTAAATCAACGTCATTTTTATGAATGGATTGGAAATGTAAATACTTTTGATTTATCTGTACCTTGCTATTCAACAGGAATTCGTGAATTACGTGCTGGAAAGAATCGAATTGTAATGGTTACAGATGGGGTATTAGAATGCGGGGAATGTCATTATGAAACACCATTGAATCTGTATAATGATATGAATAGAAATAATATAGAACTTGAAGAAAGTGTTCATCATGTATTAGAGCACGTTCATCATCAATTCGGACGAGATAGTGCGACAATTATTAGTTGGGACGTTGAAAACAAAGAGAATGCTACATATCCGAGTGATCAACCGGATAAAAGGTAAAGGAGGAGACATCACTGCTTTTAGTTAAAGGGATTTTATTAGTATTATGGATCATATTATTAGTTATTTTGGAAAAAGTAGTGAGAAAAAAATTAAATATACCGAAACAAACTGACTGGAATAGTAAATATGTAAACAACGCTCATAAATGGGGCATTAGGGCTCTTATCATTTCTTATATAATAGTAACGATGATATGTGCCACTTTAAATCCTATTTATATTAGTAATTTACCCATTTTATTTTTAATAACTTTATATTGCTTTCAATCGTATATGGAATGGAAATTTGATAAAGAATCTAGGGAATATGTCATTTCTTTAGGAACGGTTCCATTATTAATAATAACAGGAATTATGCTTAATCTTTTCTTTTATAGCTATTAGATTTAATCCTATGTGGAATGCAAGGGGAGACCTAAATTACGCACTGAAGTAATGATTTTAAATGAAGATCATTCTAAAGTACTTGTACAATGTGATTTAAGTGAAATATTTTATCGTTTTCCAGGCGGTTCTATTGAATTTGGTGAATCAGCAACAGAAGCAATCATGCGAGAATTAATGGAAGAATACGATTTGAAGATTGACGTTCAAGAGTTAGCTGTTGTAAATGAGGATATTTTTGAGTGGAACAACGGAAAAGGACATCATTGCACATTGATACATTGGGGAACTGTTGAAGAGATAATTACCAATGAAAAAAGACATAAAGAACATCCGAATATTATATTAATATGAAAAATTATAGAAAAATTAAAACCGAAGCCAACATACCCTGAAGGGATTTTAAGTTATTTAGAAGAGGATAACCGTAATATAGTCCACTTTATTTCTAAAAATTAATAAAGTAATAGGAGGTGGAGTAATGGGAACTTCTACTTTTTGGATTATAAGTATTATTTTTTGTATAGCTGTCTATTTTTTTGATAAGTTTTTAAGAAAAAAATTGAATATGCCGAATAAAGGTTTTTGGGGATATAAAAAACATGTAAATAGTTTACATAAAAAATTAGAAATAGGATTATTGTTTATTTATTTAATAACTAGTTTTATTTTTCTCGTTAAATTCGAAAGCGTTAATATTGCTTATGTCATTTTTACTTATTTAGGCGGAACGTTAGTATTAAGAGCATGGATGGAATGGAAATTTGATAGAGACTCGAAAGAATATATATTTTCGATGATCGGAGTATTTACATTTGCTTTTATGACTTCGATGCTTTTTTACTTCTTTCCATCTGCCGCATAAAAAAATGATTGTTGGTGGTATAAATAATGAAATGACTTGAAAGGAATGTAAGTTATTTACAAAAGGATAACTGTCATGTAATCCACTTTATTTTAAATAATGCAACGTAGTAATAGGAGGGGATTGAACATGTGGAATTCTTCTGTTTGGATAATAATTATAGGAATTGCTATAGGCGGATATTTTTTAGAGCAGTTTTTAAGAAGAAAGTTGAATATGGAGAAAAGGGGTCTCTTTAGATATAAGCATGTAAATAGCCTGCATGTAAAATTGAAAATAGGCTTGTTTTTTATTTATTTTGTAAGTGGTATCATTTATGTTAATAGTTATGAAAATGCAAATGTAGCTTATGTACTTTTCACTTTCTTTGGAATGTCACAGGTGTTACAAATTTTGATGGAGTGGAAATTTGATAGAGAATCGAAAGAATACATCCTTTCAACAATCGGTTTACTTGCATTTGTAGTTATGATTTCATTGCTACTTTACTTCGATCCGTTATCAGCGTAAAAGCAAGTCTATAGAAATAAATAAAACGAGGGGATGAAAAAGTTTGGAGTTAAATAACATATTAGAACGAATTCAAGTGAAATTTGTAGAGCAATCACTACTAATAATAGGTGTTGATGGTTGTGGCGGAGCAGGAAAAAGTACGTTAGCTAATAATATAAAAAATAAGTTTTCAACTGTAACAATTGTTCATATGGATGATTTTTATTTACCATCTGCACAAATTGTAAATGAACATCCTACGAATAAATCGATAGGTGCAGATTTTGATTGGAAACGCCTTTTACAAGGAGTTTTAGATCCGATTAGTAATGGCATTGAAGGATGTTATAAACGTTATGATTGGGAAACGGATTCTTTAGAAGAATCTCATACGGTCCCTGCAAACGGTATTGTTATTATAGAAGGTGTATATGCAACACGTCAGGAACTGGCGGAAATGTACGATTTGAAAATATGGGTGAATTGTCCTCGTGAAACACGTATAAAAAGAGGGATTGCTAGAGACGGGGAAGCAGCGCGCGATATGTGGGAAAACAATTGGATGGTTGCTGAAGATATGTATGTAGAAAGTCATAAGCCACATGAATATGCAGATTTTATTATTGATGGTACAAATAATGAAATAACTATTAAATAAGAAACCATTTACTACTAAATGGTTTCTTATTTAAATTCATCATTTATCCCACTTTAATGGGCAGTAAGATCCCCACCTCAAAATTCAGCGAAAGCAAAGAATTTAGGTGGGGGATCAACTGCCCATTAAAGTCCGATTGGTTCAACTAATAATCAGTGGGGATGAAGAAAATCCCCACTAATTAAAGTTTCACTTTATTTTGGCTAATATGGATGTAACGAAATTTGTTTTATCCTCTGCATATTGATGTTTATCATTAGGATTAGCTTGTGAAAGTTGAATCTTTAACTGTTCATACTGTATACGAGAACTTTTGTTGTTTATTAAGTAATCTCTGAACTGTAATTGTTCTATTAAATATGTATTCCCTCGCTCATACATATGAATTTGATGAGTTCTTGGCTCTCCTTTATTAAAATAGTATCGCTCAGGCAGTACATCTTTTCTGTACTTATAATTTAGTAGTTCTAACTTTTTAATACATTTTATACCGTCCTTATAATCTTCTAATTCGATTGCAATATCAATAATTGGTTTTGCACTTAAATGTGGAATAGAGGTACTACCAATATGGTGTATCGCTAAAATATGTTTTCCAATTTGTTCTTCAATGAATTGTTTCTCTTTCATAAATTCAATTTGCCATTGTTCAGTCCATGGAACTAAAAATACTTTTCCATATGGTAAACCTAACATTTAATTCGCACCTCTTTCAAAATGGATTTCAAAAAGTCTATTACATTTTCTTAAAGGTTCTCAATACAAGGTATTCCCACAATCTCCAAGGAAGAATCTTCTTCGCAAAGATCATAAATTTTACACCTTTTCCAATCGGATATCGTAAATTCGTACGCTTAGATTCAGCGATTTTTACGATTTTATTAGCCACATCTATCGGATTACCAAATGTATCACTGCCGCTATTAATATGTTTTTGTATTTTACCCATATATTCTTTGTAAGGAGAAGATGTATCAGATTGGTTTGTAGCTAGTTGTTTACCAACTTCCCATATATTCGTGTTATAAGAACCAGGTTCAATTAAAGCAACATCTATTCCGAACGGTTGTACTTCTAAACGAAGGGATTCACTCCAGCCTTCTAATGCATATTTTGAAGAAACGTAAGGGGATAGACCAGGGAATCCAACTTGACCACTAATGCTGCTTATATTAATGATTTTTCCACTTTTTTGTTCTCTCATATAAGGTAATACAAGTTGAGTAATTGATATAGCTCCAAAAAGGTTCGTTTCAAATTGTTTACGGTATTCCTCGACTGGAATTTCTTCTACAAAGCCCCCAGTTGCATATCCTGCGTTATTAATAAGTAGGTCTACTCTGTTTATTTCTTTTATATATAATTGAAAGTTACGTATAGAGTTTTGATCGGTTACATCTAATTGTTGAACTGTTATGTTCTGCTGCAAGTTGAGTTGAGTAGCTTGAGATATTAAGTTTCCTTGTTTTTCAAGGTTCCTCATTGTAGCGATAACTAAATACTCTTTTTTTGCGAGTTCAAGTGTAGTTAATAGTCCAAATCCGCTTGAGGCTCCTGTAATAATTGCGATTTTTTTATTCATTTTCTGCCAGCTTTCTTTTTCTTTTATCATAACGAGTTATGATAAGAAAATCTATTATTCTTACACTTTCTTTGAGAGCAATTCATGTTAATTCTATAGTCTATGGGGTTTTGAAAAGAGGGAATTATACGGACTTATCGTATATAAAGAAGTGAGTATGAATACGTTAATGAAATGAGGGAATAAAAATGGCCCATGTGAAAGATGTATTAGCAGATCAATTGTTGGCGAATGCAAACGATCCTAGTTGGTATATTCCATTTTCAGATGCAGTGAAAGATCTACCTGAGAGAGAAGCTTTCTGGAAACCGAATGAAGAGAGTAATAGTATAGCTGAAATTGTACAACATTTATTGTATTGGAACTCAACGTGGCAAACTAGGTACAAAGAATCGAATGTGAATGCCGTGCCCGCTATTGGTGATAATAACAAAAGTTTTATGCTTTCAGATAATCAATCTTTCGATGAGTTAAGAGAAAAACTACTAGAGAAACTATTACAATGGCAAAAGCTTATAAATGAAGAAAAGGTTGAAAGTGATGTAGTTGGATTTCCTGTTTCTGCAAAGTGGTGGGAAGTATTAGCAAATGTAACAACTCATAATGCTTATCATATTGGTCAAATTATTTACATCCGGAAGTTACAGAAGAGTTTTGATAATGAATAAGATTATAATTCTCAAATTAGGTGAACAAAAGTGGACAAAACGAGACAAGTGTCTCATTTTGTCCACTTTTTTATTTTGAAAGAATAGAGAAAACCTATGAAATCAAGGATTAGAATTTGGCACAGTATTTGCAATATAAAAGATGAACAAGAAAATGGGAGGGCTGGACATGTTAAAAACAACTGAAAGTAAAGGGAATGAAATTACGAAAGAACAAGCTCGTTGGATGTATGAAAAAATGTTAGAGATTCGTAAGTTTGAAGATAAGGTACATGAATTATTCGCGCAAGGTGTTCTGCCAGGTTTCGTTCATTTATACGCAGGTGAAGAAGCGGTAGCAGTTGGTGTATGTGCCCACTTAACGGATAGTGACAGTATTACAAGTACGCATAGGGGACATGGACATTGTATCGCAAAAGGCTGTGATTTAAATGGTATGATGGCTGAACTTTTTGGGAAAGCGACAGGGTTATGTAAAGGTAAAGGCGGTTCCATGCATATTGCCGATTTAGATAAAGGAATGCTTGGTGCAAATGGCATTGTAGGTGGCGGTTTCCCACTTGCTTGCGGTTCAGCATTAACAGCTAAATATAAAGGAACAAAGGATGTAAGTGTTTGCTTCTTCGGTGACGGAGCAAATAATGAAGGGACATTTCATGAAGGGGTTAATTTAGCGGCGATTTGGAAGTTACCGGTTATTTTTATCGCAGAAAATAATGGTTATGGTGAAGCAACTACATTTGAATATGCTTCAAGTTGTGATTCTATTGCCGATCGTGCAAAAGCTTATAATATTCCAGGTGTTCAAGTAGATGGAAAAGATCTTCTCGCTGTATATAAAGCTGCTGCAGAAGCAGTGGAACGTGCGCGTAATGGTGATGGTCCAACAATGATTGAATGTATGACATATCGTAATTATGGTCATTTCGAAGGGGAAGCGCAAACATATAAAACAACAGAAGAAAAAGAAGAACATTTAAATGAAAAAGATGCAATTGTGAATTTCCGTAAGCATTTAATTCATGAAGGTTTATTAACGGAATCTGAACTTGTTGATATGGAAAAAGCAGTAGATGATGCAGTACAAAGATCCATTGAATTTAGTGAAAATAGTCCATACCCAGAGGATGAAGAATTATTAAAAGATGTATACGTTTCTTACAAATAAGAGGAGGGTGAAAAATTATGACTAGAACAGTAAGTATGTCAACTGCAATTAATGAAGCGATGAAAATCTCAATGCGTCGTGATGAAAATGTAATTTTAATAGGTGAAGACGTTGCAGGTGGTGCACAAGTTGATCACCTGCAAGATGATGAAGCATGGGGCGGTGTACTCGGTGTTACAAAAGGACTTGTACAAGAATTTGGCCGAAATCGTATTTTAGATACACCAATTTCTGAAGCGGGTTATATGGGAGCGGCGATGGCAGCTGCGGCAACAGGATTACGTCCGATTGCTGAATTAATGTTTAATGATTTTATCGGCAGTTGTCTTGATCAAGTATTAAACCAAGGTGCAAAATTCCGCTATATGTTCGGTGGTAAAGCGAAAGTACCAGTTACAGTACGTACGATGCATGGTGCTGGTTTTAGCGCAGCAGCTCAGCATTCGCAAAGTTTATACGCATTATTTACGAGCATTCCAGGTATTAAAGTTGTCGTTCCTTCCACTCCATATGACGCAAAAGGCTTATTATTAGCGGCAATTGAAGATGATGACCCAGTAATCTTCTTTGAAGATAAAACACTTTACAATATGAAAGGTGAAGTGCCAGAAGGATACTATACAATTCCATTAGGAAAAGCAGATATTAAACGGGAAGGTTCTGATTTAACAATTGTCGCCATCGGAAAGCAAGTTCATACAGCGCTTGCAGCTGCTGAGCAATTATCGAAAAAAGGACTTGAAGTAGAAGTAATCGATCCACGTTCTTTATCACCGCTTGATGAAGATACAATTTTAGCATCTGTTGAAAAAACGAATCGCTTAATTATTATTGACGAAGCGAACCCAAGATGTAGTATCGCAACAGATATTGCGGCAATTGTAGCAGATAAAGGATTCGATTTGTTAGATGCACCTATTAAACGAATTACAGCACCACATACACCAGTTCCGTTCTCTCCACCACTTGAAAAGTTATATTTACCAACGCCGGAGAAAGTAATTGAAACTGTATCAGAAATGATCGGAGACCAATCTTTATTACATGTGTAATGAAATGATGAGAAAGGGGAGAGAAGCATGGCTGTAGAAGTTGTAATGCCGAAGTTAGGTATGGCGATGAAAGAAGGTATTATTACGAGCTGGAATATTAAAACAGGTGATAATGTAGCAAAAGGTGAACTAATTGCTAGTATTAACTCGGAAAAAATCGAAACGGAAATAGAAGCACCAGCGGATGGAACTGTTCTTGATATAGCTGTAAGTGAAGATGAGGGAGTGCCGCCGGGTACTGTAATCTGCTATATCGGTAAACCGAACGAAAAAGTAGAAGTAAATGAAAGTACACGAGTTGTAGAAGAAAAAACACCGAATCTAGAGCCGAAAAAGGTCCAACATCCAGAACCATATGCGATAGAGGTGACAAAGCAAAGAATCAAAATTTCACCTGTAGCGAAGAAAATTGCAAAGTTTGAAAATCTGGATATCAAGGCATTAGTTGGTACAGGACCTGGCGGAAGAATTACAAAGGTAGACGTATTAAAAGCGCTAGAAGAAAGAGTAGCAATTCCAGAAGTACTTGAACAAGAAGAAAGTAAAGTCGTTCCTGTTACTGGTATGCGAAAAGCAATTGCGAACCGTATGCATGCAAGTTTACAAAATAGTGCGCAATTAACATTAACAATGAAAGTAGATGTTACAGATTTAGTTGCTTTACATAAAGACATAGCGGAAGTTGTACAAAAACGATACGATAACAAACTAACTATTACGGATCTCGTTTCTCGCGCTGTTGTATTAGCGCTTGGGGAGCATAAAGAAATGAACAGCGCTTATATAGATGATGCCATTCATCAATTTGGACATGTTCATTTAGGTATGGCAGTCGCGTTAGAAAAAGGATTAGTCGTTCCGGCTATTTGCTTTGCTAATAATCTATCTTTAGTAGAGTTATCTAAAGAAATTAAGAATGTGGCACAAAAGGCACGAGCAGGTAGTTTAAGTAGTGATGATATGCAAGGGACAACATTTACAATTAGTAATTTAGGTAGCTTCGGTATTGAATATTTTACGCCGATATTAAATACGCCTGAAACTGGTATTTTAGGTGTAGGTGCAATTGAACACGTTCCGGTATATAAAGGGAAAAAATTAAGAAAAGGAAGTATGTTACCTTTAAGTTTAACATTCGATCATCGTGTATTAGATGGTGCACCAGCAGCTGCATTTTTACGTACAATTAAACGTTATTTAGAAGAACCTGTAACAATTCTTTTATAAAGAGAAGGTGAGAGAATGAATAAATTAGTTGTTATTGGCGGCGGACCTGCTGGTTATGTAGCGGCAATTACCGCAGCTCAAAATGGAAAAGATGTCACCCTAATAGATGAAGCGAATCTTGGCGGGACTTGTTTAAATGTTGGTTGTATGCCTACAAAATCATTGTTAGAAAGTGCGGAAGTGCATGACATTGTGAGAAAAGCGAATACTTATGGAGTTACGCTTAACCAAGGAAGTATATCAATTGATTGGAATCAAATACAGACGAGAAAATCACAAATCGTAACACAACTCGTCCAAGGAATTCAATATTTAATGAAGAAAAATAAAATAAAGGTTATACAAGGTAAAGCAAAATTTGAAACAGATCACCGTGTGCGAGTTACACACGGTGATAAAGAAGAGATAGTAGATGGAGAACAGTTCATTATTGCGGCAGGTTCAGAACCGACTGCATTACCTTTTGCTCCGTTTGATGGGAAGTGGATCTTAAATAGTAGCCATGCAATGTCCCTAGAACATATACCGAAATCATTATTAATTGTTGGAGGGGGTGTAATAGGGTGCGAGTTTGCAAGTATTTATAGTCGCCTTGGAACAAAAGTTACGATTATTGAAATGGCACCGCAATTATTACCTGGTGAAGATGGAGGTATCGCACAAATATTAAAAGAGAAACTAGAAAATGATGGCGTAGAAATATTTACAGGAGCAGCTTTAAAAGGATTAAATAATTATAAGAAGCAAGCTTCATTTGAATATGAAGGAAGTATCCAAGAAGCTAATCCAGAATTTGTTCTCGTTTCTGTAGGTCGAAAACCACGTGTCCAAGGATTAGATGTAGAAAAAGCAGGTGTTCAATTTTCAAATAATGGAATTTCTGTGAATGAACATATGCAAACAAATGTATCACATATTTACGCTGCAGGTGATGTGATTGGTGGAATCCAGCTTGCACACGTTGCTTTTCATGAAGGAACAACAGCAGCATTACATGCGAGCGGAGAAGATGTAAAAGTAAACTATCATGCTGTGCCTCGCTGCATTTATACAGCTCCAGAAATTGCTAGCGTCGGTTTAACAGAAAAAGATGCAAGAGAGCGGTACGGTGACATACAAATTGGAGAATTTCCTTTTACAGCAAACGGAAAAGCACTTATTATTGGAGAACAAACGGGTAAAGTAAAAGTTATTGTGGAACCTAAATATCAAGAAATTATAGGGATTTCTATTATCGGTCCACGTGCAACTGAACTAATCGGACAAGGAACCGTAATGATTCATACGGAAGTTACTGCCGATATTATGAGAGATTATATTGCAGCGCATCCAACTTTATCTGAAGCGATTCATGAAGCGTTATTGCAAGCGATAGGACATGCTGTGCATGTTTAAATGAAAATTAAATAAACGACTATTCTCTAGATTAGAGAATAGTCGTTTGGATATTTTATATTAGTAATAAAATATCCAATTATTTTTTAATTTCGATAGCTGAAGTAATATCATTCCAATCAGCAGCTAAATTAGCAGTTTTACCATACCAATCAGCGTGTTTAAATAGAACACCTTTTCCATATCCTTGTGTTGAAGTATGCTCCCAAAGCGTCGTTGAATAACTTGCAGAAGGTGAAGCTGTACTTACAGAAGAAATTCTGTCGTTCCAGCTAGAAGGTAAGTTTTTAAAACCGCTGCTCCAGTAAATATATTGTCCGCCTTTATTTTTATGTTCATAAAAATCAGTACTACCAGCACCACTGCCTAAAGTATTAATTTGATTTTTAAGTGCTTTTTTATCCTTTTCAACATAAGCATCCAATGTTTCTCTACTAGTAAAACCGTAAGCTAACCAATCTCCATTTTCATTTTGCTCGGGTAATACCATAGTAATTTGGATGTCTTTCTTATCCTGATCATTTAATTTTGCAAATGAACTAACATTTTGTTCATCCACTTTTAAATAATCAAATGATTTAATTGTGTTACTTTTTTCTTCAGCACTTACTGCACCTAGTCCTCCAGTGAATGCAAATCCCGCTACTAATGTCCCTGCTACTAATTTCTTCAACATATAACCATCCCTTTTTGTTTAGATTTTTGTACAAGTGAATCTTTGTACTAGTAAAATGTATTCTAATTATATATTTTTGTAAATATTCTGAAGTTTTAGAAATAAAAGGCGGAATATTTACAGTTTTGCATTTTTTCTTTAGAAAAAATGGTTATTGGAATGATATAATAAATAGATATATCGCTTTTGTTGGATGTTAAAATGTTTTAGGAGGAAAGCTGTTGAAATATTTCAATAAAGATTGGTATAAAGAAATGCAAATTATAGAATTTGTAAGTTTTATAGAGTCTATAAAAGAATGGTCAGAAATGGATATACAAAGTTTAATTGAGGAAATAAAGGAAAAGAAAACAGATTTATTAAAATTCCTTCCTGAATCCATACATCCATTTATTCATAGCACCACAATTAATTCAGAGTATCCTTCTAGTGAATTGAAAAAACTTATGAAAGAGTGGATAGGGGAGTGTGAGAAAAGAAGGGCTCATTTAGATCGATTCTATTTAGAGCACTTCCATTCAATTAAGAAAAAACTCCCAACAAATGTTATTCAGTTACATGAATACTCACTACATGACAGTGTAGTCAAATCAGTAGAGAGAAGATCAAAAGGCACGCTAATTATTACTTTAGATTGCAGTGGTACTTTCAGTGAATTTGATAAACTGCAAGTAACTTTTACAGGTGTAACGAAATGTTCAATTCCGGAAAATTTTGAAGGTGCTTGGTGGTTATGTCATGAAATAGATCTTTCGAATGAAGGTTTCGAATTGGGTGTTTTATTTGATTGCCCATTTGAAGAAGTGACGATTTGTGCAAAAGATGTGTTGCTTGAGATTGGTAACTAGTAAACTTTACAAACAAAAAAACAGTCTTTTAGGACTGTTTTTTATTTAGATGCTAAATTATCAAGTTTCCAATATGTATCTGTTAATGGCGCAGCTTTGCTATCTATGTATAAATACATAGTATTTAAATCTTTTGGAGAATCTTTCATATTAAATACAATGTCGGTAGTTAAAGAAAACTCAGATGGAACCTTTTTAGCATTTTCATTTTGTATAACTTCACCTTCGTATTTTTCACCCGTTTTTTCATCTTTTATGAAATATTTTATTTCTGAAAGATCTATCGTTTGTCCGTCAACACGAGCGTTATTTATAGTAACGCGAGCTGTGAGACGCCACTCTTTGTCTATTTTTTCGAATTTAGCATTTTCAACAGTTGCTCTATAGTATTCATTTTTATATATTTCTCCATAGTGCATTGCATTCTTTTCAAGAGCGCTCTTTTCTTGTTTCGGTGCAGTATTCCCATTACATCCTGCCATTAGTCCTGTAAATAATAATGCTGTACAAGTTACTTTAATTATAGATTTCATAATAATTCCTTTCTATGTTAAAAAGTAAACATAGGGATAATTTTACATCAACAGGAAGGTAAATGGAAGTATATTTGTGGAATATGCAAATATATATTTATTTCGTTGTCAAGTTAATAGAATAGAAAGAGGGAAAAAGCTGAATAAAACAGAGTGAATAAGAATTGAAAATATTGTAAAACGGAAGAGACATGCATATAATTAAAACAAAGATTAAATTTCAGAATCTTCAATAACGGAGGTGGGTACATGTTTACTGAAGAGCGTAGAGAGAAAATTTTAGGGTTACTTAAGAAAAACGGAAGGGTAATTGCTAAAGATCTTGCGGAAAGTTTCGATATGTCTATTGATTCAATAAGAAGAGATTTGTCTATTATGGAGAAGGCTGGTTTATTAAAAAGAACGCACGGAGGTGCAGTTGAACTTACGCGAGTGAGAAACTTAGCCGCAGAACCATCTAAACGTTATCGTGATAGTTCACTAGATGAAGAAGCGATTGCGAAAGTTGCTGCATCATACATACAAGAAGGAGATTCCATTTTTATGGGCGGGGCTTCTATCCATTATGCAATGTTAAAGTATTTACCTGAAACATCATTTACAGTGATTACGAATTCTTTAGAAATTGCTAGTAAGTTACGGGAGTATCAGAATGTAGAAACGTATTTAATTGGTGGAAAAGTGAAACCATCAGGAAATATGACAGATACACTTGCCTCTGAAATGATAAGTAGATTATCTATTGATCTGTATTTCTCTACAGGTGGCGGCATTTCATTGAATGGTATAAGTACTGCAACGCCAGAAGTTGCTTATTTTGGAAAAACAGTAAGTAAAATTGCTAGAAGAAATATTTGTTTAGCTCCTCATACTAAACTCGGAATAGACTGCTTTATAAAAGGAGAGTCACTAATAGAAATTGAGCTTATTATAACAGATGAAGAAGCTAGTAAAGAAATGATTCAACAATTTGAGAAACAAGGTAAAGAAATTGTAATAGCGTCAATTGACCCCATTTAAAAGGAGTTTGAAATGATTATAAAAGGACAAGAGTTTCATATAAATGGATTAACTTATACAATTCGTTCTGCATCTGAAACGGATGCTGAGCAGTTATCGGAAATTAGAGTTCAGATCGATGGCGAAACTGAAAATATGGATAGAGAAGCTGGAGAGGGATTTATAGATAAGATAGGTTTTAAAAAAATAATAAAAACAGATAGTGAAGAAACGAAAAATCTCTTTTTAGTTGCAGAAGTGCACAACCGAATCGTAGGATTTTCAAGATGTGAAGGATCAAATTTGAAAAGATTATCCCATAAAGTAGAGTTTGGTGTTTGTATTTTAAGAGAGTTTTGGGGATATGGAATGGGTAAGAGTCTATTACAACAATCTATTCAGTGGGCTGATAAAAATGAAGTGAAAAAGATATCATTACAAGTGTTAGAGACAAATGAAAAAGCCATTCAACTTTATAAAAAATTAGGTTTTGAAGTAGAAGGTATTTTAAAAAATGATAAAAGGTTGTCGAATAGGAAGTATTATAATACGGTTGTAATGGGAAGGTGTATTCATACATTTCATAAAAGAGGTGTAGTGGCATGTTCTACAGAAGAAAGTATTATATAGTAAAGAATGAATTTACAGAAATATTTAATGAACATTTCAATAACACGAACTTACCTAATCAATTAAAACATGGCTCCAAGCTAATAGGACGCTGGATGAAAGATAATAATAATGGTACAACTGAAATATTCGCCATATGGGAATATGATAGTTATAAACAGTATAAAGAAATTGAATCGAAAATTAGAAGTGATGAGAAGCATGTTAAAAGAATACATGATTGGTATGAAAAACATGGCGGAAGAGAATATGTTTTACAGAAGTACATAGTAGAGTTGAAAAATGAAGAGTTAGTATGTACTGTAAAGCGATAGAGGAGTGAGGGATAATGAGAATTAAAACAAAATTATATTTTAGTTTAGCATCTACCATTTTATTTGCAATAGCGGTGACAGTTTTCTTTATAAACGGCAATCCACAAAAGTGGTTTTGGTTATGTATTTTCTTTGCGTCCATCATACAAAATATAGTTCTACTAAAAAAGAATAAAGAAGCGCAATAAGATATTCAAATTATTAACATATTTGTGTCGTCTTTCTAGTTTTATTGAAAACGCTTTTATTCAGTTTTATAATATAAGTATGTTTTTACAAATCTCCAAAACAATGAATAGGGAGATGATACAATGTTAGCTTCACCGTTTTACTTACATACGTGGAAAAAGTTCGTTGATGAAGGGGTACTTGATTCGAATCGTATAAATGAAAGAATTTCAGAGTCATGGCATCGATGTAAACAAGCAAATGTGAATCCTCATATGAATAAAGGTCAGAAAATTTTGTCTTCTAATATTTTTCAGGATCAAAAGAAAAAGAGTGAAATCTTCCTTGATATAGCAATACCTCAAATACAAAATATGAGAAAAACCATTGATGAACTGCAAATGATGGCATTATTAATCGATCCAGATGGTTACGTTCTATCGTTAAGTGGAAATCAACAAACGTTGAAACGAGCGAAACATATTAATTTCATTGAAGGTGTGAAATGGACGGAAGCAGCTGTTGGTACAAATGCGATAGGAACCGCGTTACAGATTGAAGAGGCTATTATGATTAGTGGTACAGAGCATTACTCTGTCGCATCTCATAGCTGGAGCTGTGCGGCCGCTCCCATTCATAATGATGATGGGAAATTAATTGGTGTTCTAGATTTCTCCTGTCCAATTGAATTTTCACATCCATATATGCTCGGGATGGTAACTTCAATTGCACATGCGATTGAACGTGAATGTAGTATTCGAGTGGATCAAAATGAACTACATTTAATCCATCGTTTTTTAGATGTAATTGACAGTGATGAACAAGTTGTCATTTGTAATCATCGTGATGTTATCGTTTCTGCAAGCAAGAAGGTTCGAGAACGAGTTTCTAATTGGTCACGAATGAAACTTGAAGATTTAATGCAATATGGATTGAAATCTAAATTAGGAGTACCAGTATATAGTAATGGTAGAATGATCGGGAAATGTATTTATGTAAAGGAAAATAAACAAGGAAATGTATTTTCAACCTCCCCATTTATAAACGGAATTACTTTCCCTGGAGTTATTGGGACAAGCAATGCTTTTCAACATACTTTAGAAGAAATTAAGCTAGTATCCCCAACTGATGCTAGTGTATATGTTTGTGGTGAAACAGGTGTAGGGAAAGAATATGTAGCGAGAGCGATTCATGAAAATAGTCCAAGAAAAAATGGTCCTTTTATAGCTGTTAACTGCGGTTCATTGCCGAAAGAATTAATGGAAAGTGAATTGTTCGGTTATGCTGAAGGAGCGTTTACAGGTGCACGGCGCCAAGGATATAAAGGGAAATTCGAACAAGCAGACGGAGGGACAATATTTTTAGATGAAATTGGTGAAGTACCGCCAGAGATGCAAGTAGCATTGTTACGTGTTTTACAAGAACGAACAGTAACCCCAATTGGCAGTTCAAAAGAGGTACCGGTAAATATTCGTATTATTACTGCGACACATAAAGATTTACTACGATTAGTAGAAGAAGGGAAATTCCGTCAAGATTTATATTATCGTTTACATGTTTATCCGTTATATGTTCCATCGTTAATAGAAAGAAAAGAGGATATTCCCTACTTCATACAAGATTTTTGTGAACGAAAGAATTGGAATGTTGTATTTCCGACGAGTATTTGTAATCAATTTTCACAGCATACATGGCCCGGAAATATTCGGGAATTATTAAATGTATTAGAACGTATTTACATTTTGTCGCAAGGACGGGAAATATGCGAAAAACAAATCTCTTTTTTATTACAAACAATGATGGGAAATGAAAATCAACTTGCATTGCAAGAAGAAAACAAAACAGAGCATACATTAAATTTCCGTGAAAAAATACAGCGTGATAGCATGATTGAAGCGCTAGAAAAGACGAACGGAAATGTTTCATTAGCTGCAAAACTTTTAGATGTACCTCGAAGTACATTTTATAAACGAATGCAAAAATATAAGCTATAAAGTAGATTTTTGTAATCTACTTTTTCTTTGTGGGCTCATGTTCTGTCGGAATGTGCGCTTACCGGGGAAATAATAGAATAGTTAGAAATTAATTTCCGGAAGGGGGACTTATGTGAAGTATATTGAAATTGGCATCGGAAATAGGTGGTTCGTTCGAACGGAAACTGAAAATAAAGATGGAACTGAATTTGAGGAACGAGGAATTATAAAACCAATTTACTTTGAGTCTTTATATGTACGAATGTGGTTTCGGAAAACTTGTTTTATTTTTGATACGAAAGAAGGGTTTAAAAAGGTTAAGAAGAGGAGGATTGAATATAAATTTTTAGTTGGGATTGTAAGTAGACTAAATAAAGAAAAGGTGTGCTAACATACGTAGTTATATTGGTTAGAAATTTTTTTGAACTTATATCAAATTCATAAAAAGCAATTTTGTAAATATAAATTGTTAATAAAGCCGCTAAGGAAACTTAGCGGCTTCTTTTTGAATAGGAGGGATTTACGTATGAATAGGATCTTAACGATTTTACTTGCAATTATTGTAATGGGGTATGTCATTTATAGCTGGAATGATGCTTCGAAACAGAGTGTGCTAATTTTACAAACGCTTTTAGGGTTTATGTTAGTTAGTATGGGAGTGCAAAATTTAAAAAATAATGAAAAAGAAAATAGAAGTATAGGAATTGCTTTACTACTTGTGGCTTTATTTTTAATTGTTGTATCGTTTATAAAATATTGTATATGAATACCTATTTAAATTACTGAAAAATGATTTTCTTATTACGATAAACATTCTCTTAATAAAAGTGAAAATTCTACTTGTATTTCACTATATAAAATATGGCATAATGATTTAGTTAAAATAGAATTGGATAGGGTATTTGAGAGGGGCAGTTTAATGAGTTTCGCACTAGAAATAGTAATAAAAGCACCAATTGATGTAGTATGTGAGTATATAATAGAGGATGAAAAAATAAAAGAATGGAATACGTTTATAATAGAAAATCGTTATCCTTCAAATATGGATAAAGAGAATCCGTGTGTAGGAGATAAATATATATCTGTTCAAAAAGTCGGTAAGAAAATAATTGAGGCAGAAGTAGAAATCATTGAATACGATGCACCACATATTATTTCACTAGGTAGTGAAATGAAGCAAGGTTATTCAGCGATGACTTATATGCTAGAAGAAGATGAGGAAGGTACAGCATTAACATTAATTTCAGAATATGAGCCTAGTAATCTTTATTATAAAATTATGTATAAGTTAACAGGCTGGATTTCACGAGGTTTAACTATGGAACAAATGGAGCGTCTAGCAGAATGTGTAGAAACTGCTTATAATAAAGAAAATTAATATTAAAGAGATCTTAAGGGAAAAGCGTTACTCAAAGGATTGAGTAACGCTTTTCTTATTTGAAGATTTTTCATTGAAAATCTTAATAGTTCTTTCATATATTTCTTTATCAATACGAAATTTTTCTGTTATCCAATAAGCAAGTTCGGAAGAGGTAAGGTTATGTTCTCTTTTCTTTTCTTACCTTGGAAATATCGTTTTAAAACATTATCATGAATAGAAGTTGGAATGCTATCGATATAACCGAAAATTTGAATTTTCTTGAATACAGGAGATGTACGCCAATCATTAGACTTTGTAATGAGTTCTTTCATACTTGATAAATGTATTGGCTCTGTATGTAAAACTTTTCCTGGACCTGGATCTCTAGTAATTTCAATACTATTATTTGAGACTTCATAAGTAAAAACCAGTTTTAGCGTTACCATACCCAGATAAAATATTTTTATAGATGTAAAATAGCACACCTTATTTATTGAAGGTGTGCTATTTATATAACCCCGTCGTATACATATCTGTCAATGTATATACTATCTCTTCTAACTCTAATTTTTTATCATTTTTCACAATCGTCCAAAGAAACATCTCATTCATCGCAAACCAAGCACGTGCTACAATGTCTTTATTTAATTCAGTCTTTGCTAATCCACTTACTTGAGAGTATGTAATATCCTGCATAATATTGTTTATAAAGCGTTCCCGTATCTCGTCCCATTTTTGACGTATCTCTTTTGATAATCCGATCGCTTCTTCTACTACTTGTAAAATAGCTCGTTCTTTCTTTGCTAGTTGCAGAAATGCTCTAACTTGATTTTGGATCATTTTATGTGCTTCCTCTTTCGTTTGAGGCGAAAAGGAGCGCTCGGCAATATCATAAAATTGATTCATGACATCTTCCATTAAAACAATGAGAAGATCATCTTTGTTTTTAAAGTATACATATGCGGTGCCATAACCGGTTTCTGCATGTTTAATAATTTGTGTAACTGTCGTTTTTTGAAATCCGTTACGTATAAAAATAGTGTAACCAGCGTGTAATAGTTTCTTCTTTGTTTCTAAGGAGCGGTGTTTTCTTGATGAAAGAGTATTGTTTTTCAAAGAACCACCTCTTTATACTGAAATATCTGAAAATATAACTGTATTGTAAAAGAAATTCATATATAAAGTCAACTGACATAATATCATTGACGTTATATCAACTAAGGTGATATATTTCAATTAGTTAGAATAAAAAGAAAATTAAAAGAAGGTGACACCATGTATAAAGAACCATTTCAACCAACTTATGAATATGCGCTTGAATGTGATAAACATGATGAACTGAAAGATTTTCAAACTGAATTCTATAAAAAAGAAGGAACGATATATTTAGATGGAAACTCATTAGGGCTACTTTCAAAAAGAGCAGAGAAATCGTTACTCACTTTGCTAGATTCATGGAAAGAGTATGGCATTGACGGCTGGACAGAGGGTGAGCATCCATGGTTTTTCCTCTCGGAGAAATTAGGTGAGTTGACTGCACCTCTTATTGGAGCTTTACCAGAAGAAACTATTGTAACCGGTTCCACGACTACAAATATTCATCAAGTAATTGCGACATTTTATGAGCCAAAAGGAATACGTACAAAAATTCTTGCGGATGAATTAACATTCCCGTCAGATATATATGCACTTCAAAGTCAAATTCGTTTAAAAGGATTAGATCCAGATGAGCATTTAGTACGAGTGAAGAGCCGCGATGGTAGAACACTTTCAGAAGATGATATTATTCACGCAATGACAGATGATATCGCGTTAATTTTATTGCCTTCTGTACTATATAGAAGCGGCCAAATTCTCGATATGAAACGTTTAACAGCGGAAGCACATGAGCGTGGTATTCATATCGGATTCGATTTATGCCATTCAATCGGTTCTATTCCGCATTATTTCAAAGAATGGGATGTTGATTTCGCTATTTGGTGTAATTATAAATATTTAAATGCAGGACCTGGTGGAGTTGCGGGGCTATATGTAAATAAAGAGCATTTTAATAGACTTCCAGGATTATCAGGTTGGTTTAGTTCTAGAAAAGATAAGCAGTTTGATATGGAACATACATTAACACCTGCTGATCATGCAGGTGCTTATCAAATTGGTACACCGCACGTATTAAGTACTGCACCTTTAATTGGTTCTCTTGAAATTTTTAAAGATGCTGGTATAGAGCGTTTACGCGGAAAATCGCTACATATTACAAGATATATGCTGAATTTAATTGATCACGAATTAAAAGATTTCGGATTTATAATTGGAAATCCATTAGAGGATGAAAAACGAGGCGGGCACATTTATTTAGAGCACGCAGAAGCAGCACGCATTTGTAAAGCGCTAAAAGCAAATGGAGTTATCCCTGATTTCCGTGCACCTAATGGTGTAAGACTTGCGCCAGTTGCTTTATATAACACATATGAAGAAGTATGGCATTCTGTTCAAATTTTAAAGAAAATCATGAAAGATGAAGAATATAAGAAGTTTGAAAATAAGCGAGAGGTTGTGGCATAAACATGAAATCATCAGAGTGGATTGATATTTCACAACCGCTAAATAATGAAATTGCGACTTGGCCAGGGGATACACCGTTCTCGTATGAAGTTTCATGGTCAAAAGAAGAAAGCGGGTCGGTAAATGTCGGAAAGTTAACGATGAGTATTCATACAGGTACTCATATTGACGCACCGTTTCATTTTGATAATGAAGGAAAGAAAGTGTTAGATTTAGATATTCAAGTTTATGTCGGACCTACGCGAATCATTGATGTTTCTAATCTTGAAAGCATTGGGAAAAAGGAATTAGAAAGCTTTCATTTAGAAGGCGTGAAACGCTTGCTATTACGCACATCTTCACACGGAAAAGCGAATGAATTCCCAGATGTAATCCCGTATTTACGTGCAGATATCGCACCATTTCTTTCAGAGAAAGGTATACGTTTAATCGGGGTGGATGTACCATCAGTTGATCCATTAGACGATAAAGAATTAGCAGCGCATCATCAATTGTTTAAACATGGCATACACATTTTAGAAAATGTCGTACTAGATCATGTAGCAGACGGAGATTATGAATTAATCGCATTACCACTTGCCTTAACAGATGCAGATGGAAGTCCAGTTCGAGCAGTTATTAGGCCAATATAAGTAGAATTATATAAAAGGGGCGTTTGGCTAATATGAAAGAAAACGAAAAGGTAATTATGGAAAAAGGAATTCATACGGACTTTAAAGAGAATATGACGTACGGGGAGTATTTACAATTAGATAGTTTACTATCTTCTCAAAAGAGATTATCAGACCATCATGATGAAATGTTATTTATCGTGATTCACCAAGCAAGCGAACTTTGGATGAAGCTTATTTTACATGAGTTAAACGCAGCAATTGAATCTATTAAACAAGATAAATTACAACCAGCGTTTAAAATGTTAGCACGTGTATCAAAAATTCAGTCTCAAATTATTCAATCTTGGGATATTCTTGCGACATTAACTCCATCAGAGTACATTGAATTCCGTGACTCACTCGGTCAAGCTTCTGGTTTTCAATCTTATCAATATCGTATGATTGAGTATGCGCTTGGCTATAAAACACCACACGCTTTAAAAATTTATGAAAAAGATCCAGAATTACACGCTCGCCTTCATATGGCGCTACACGCACCAAGTTTGTATGATGTCGCAATTCAAGCACTTGTAAAAGAAGGATTCCCTATTCATAAAGATGTGTTAAATCGTGATATTACGCAGCCTTATGAAGAAGATGCAACAGTAGAAGCAGCATGGATAGAAGTGTATGCCGATGTGAAAAAATATTGGAACTTATATCAGCTTGCTGAAAAATTAATTGATATCGAAGATTGGCTACAACAATGGCGTTTCCGTCATATGAAAACGGTAGAACGTATTATTGGACATAAAATGGGAACAGGCGGCTCTTCTGGTGTATCTTATTTAAAACGAGTACTTGATCAACGTTTCTTCCCAGAGCTTTGGAATGTTCGTACGAAATTATAAAAAAGAAACCTGTCAGTTCACTACTGACAGGTTTCTTTTTTATTTGATCACAATTATGTTTTAATTGAAGTAACAAGATATAATAAATCAAGTAATGATTTAATTGGAGGTAAAGGTTTGGATTTCAAGCAACTAGAAAATAAATTTGAAAAGAAAAAAGTAAATACATTTCTTGTTTATCAAAAAGGTGAGTTAACAACTGAGTATTATAAAACGTTAGAGTGTGAAAATAATCTATTTAAAATAAATTCGATTACCAAAAGCATTGTATCTATATTAATTGGTATTGCAATCGACAAAGGATATATAAATGATATACATAAACCGATTACAGAGTGGATTGAAAATGTATCTAAGGAAAAGCGGGATTTGACTCTGTACCATTTATTAACGATGACTACAGGTGAGGATTGGAAAGAGTTCGGAAATGGAGTAGTGTTTCCAAATGATTTTGTAGAATCGGAAAACTGGGTGCAGTACATAGTAGAAAAACCAATAATTGAAGAACCCGCTACAAAAATGAATTATAACTCAGGGTCTTCGCATTTGCTCAGCTATATTATTCAAGAAGTAACTGGAATGTCGACAGAACAATTTGCAAAAAGGTATTTATTTGAACCGCTAGACATTGCCGAATATGAGTGGCAGCAAGATCCCCAAGGAATATATGTCGGTGGTTTCGGTATGAAAATGAAATCTAAAGATTTATTAAAACTCGGAATATTATGTTTACAGAATGGATATTGGCAGGGTAATGAAATTGTATCATCGAAATGGATAGAAGAATCAAGTACAGCTCTATTTGAAACGTATGAACATGTTGGGGCGTATGGATATCACTGGTGGGTATTGAATAACGAAAGATTTCACATACCGTATTGTATATATTTTGCTATGGGATATGGCGGGCAATACATCGTTATCATTCCGCAGTTAGAGCTCGTTGCTGTAATAAGTAGTCATATGCCAAAACGTGGACTTGTTCCATTGAAAGTGTTTATTGAGCATGTACAGGAGCATTCTAATCACATATAAGAAGAGAGCATGTATGAGGAGTGGAAAATGATATCCTTATTTAGCGTCTTGTGCCTAATTAGGAATATTAGGAAATCAATTTTTAGTATCAAAAAGAAATCCTCCTTTTTAAAGGGGGATTTCTTTTTGGAAGGGTTTATCATAGGAATAACGAAATAATAAACAATAAGTGAAGGAGTGGTTGCCAGTGGATAAAATTGAAATTTTAAACATGATACCACAGTTTTTAGATTTTTATATGAAGGCTAGTCACGGAGAAATAGATGAAGAAAAACGTTGGGAACTTTGGAAAGAGCATTATAATTTTGCTGCAGTTCCACCTGGAGATGAAGGAACGAATTTAGCGAGAGAACTTTTGAGAAATGCTTGGACAAAATATGAAAAAAAGTTGGAGTATATAATAAACTGGGAACCAAAACTACAAATTATTGAGACATATTTAAAGGAAGTAAAGAAATTATTAAATTGTAAAGAAAACATTTGTATAACGGTAGTTTATTTTGTAGGTGCTTTTGATGACAACCCTTTTGTAGCACCAACTTATGATGGAGGAGTCGCTTTATGTTTACCTATTGAAAACGGTACAGCTGAATCTCAAATTATGATAGCGCATGAATTGACACATATTGTTCACGCTAAAACAGCAAACCTTTCAAATAGTTGGCAATGTTCAATTGGTTCTACAGTATTACAAGAAGGATTAGCGACTCAAGTTAGTAAATATTTAGTCCCTGGGCATAAAGTTGAATCTTATATTGAACATTATGAAGGCTGGTTTTCATCGTGTCAAAGTGTAAGGGATGAAATCTTAACGGGAATTTATCCTTATCTACATAAGTCTTCTCCTGAATACTCCATGAAGTTTACTTTTGGAAAAGGTACAACGAATCATTACAGAGAAGCATACTTTGCTGGATGGGAGATTGTTGGGATTTTATTAGAGAACGGAAAATCTTTTAGGGAAATAGCTAGTATACAAGAAAATGAAATACCAGCATTCCTTGAATTTTTATATAAAGAAACCTCTGTCTGTAAATAAAGACAGAGTTTTCTTTGATTTAAATGGTAAAAAGTGCTTAAAGATGGCGGGAATTTAGAATCCATATCCATTAAAGTTTTACTTTACCGACTTGTCTTCTGAAACGACATCTTTATAAATTTATCCGTCTTCGTTTCAAACTCAACATCAACAAAAACACCATATTCTTTTCCATCTTCACGTAGCCACAATTTAAATTTTTCAACTGTTATTTGAACGGTTTTTGGTTTTCTACCTATATGAAGGTAATCAATAATCTCCGCTTTTGGGTATTGTTCTTTCGTCTTTTCTACAGCAAGTTTCCCCCATTTAGCATAGGGTGGCTGGGCATGAACAATTGATGGACCGGTATATATATTTGAACTTGTTGTTATGAAAAGAATGACAAGTGCGACACGCATTAACAATTTCTTCATGATTAACTCCTTTTATCTTTTTTTATATTGTTTACATATTTTTTTGACGATATGAGTTTGGATTTTTTTGTCTTCTTTACATAAAAGCGAGGCTTTTACAAAACATAACCAAGAAATCATTTACATAATTAAGGAGGGAAAATTATGCGCCAAAAAGCTATTTTTAAAATAGCAGTTTTACTTGCGTTCATAGGACTATCTTTGATGGTCAGTAGTATACAACTGAAAAATGTAGAAGCCTTTTCTAACCAAGTCATTCAAAGAGGGGCATCTGGCGAAGATGTTATTGAACTGCAATCTCGTTTGAAATATAACGGATTTTATACGGGAAAAGTGGATGGTGTTTTCGGATGGGGTACATATTGGGCACTTCGAAATTTCCAACAAAAATTTGGATTGCCAGTTGATGGTTTAGCAGGGGCTAAAACAAAGCAAATGCTCGTAAAGGCAACGAAGTATGACAAGTCAACGGCCAATAAAGGGAATAGTGGTGGTACTGCAAAAGAAAATAAACCACCTCAAAATAAAGGGACAAATGTTCCAAATGGCTATTCTCAAAATGACATTCAGCTCATGGCAAACGCAGTATATGGAGAATCTCGTGGTGAACCGTACCTAGGACAAGTTGCAGTAGCTGCGGTTATTATAAATCGTGTTACAAGTGCATCGTTCCCAAATACCGTATCAGGTGTAATATTTGAGCCGAGAGCCTTTACCGCAGTTGCGGATGGACAAATATATTTAACGCCAAATGAAACAGCGAAAAAAGCTGTATTAGATGCGCTAAATGGATGGGATCCAACAGGAAACGCATTGTATTATTTCAATCCAGATACAGCAACAAGTAAATGGATTTGGACTCGTCCACAAATTAAAAAGATTGGGAAACATATTTTCTGTAAATAGAGCGGAGGTGGAACTATGTTACGAGGTATTATAATTGTATTATTAACAGTCGGTGTAGTTGGAACAGGTTATTGGGGTTATAAAGAGCATCAAGAGAAGAATGCAGTATTAATTCGAGCAGAAAATAGCTATCAACGTGCGTTTCATGATTTAGCATATGAGGTTGATTTATTGCATGACAAAATTGGAACAACGCTCGCGATGAATTCACGTGCATCTTTATCACCTGCATTAGCAGACGTATGGAGATTAACATCGGAAGCTCGTTCAGATGTAGGACAACTTCCTTTAACATTAATGCCATTTAATAAAACAGAAGAATTTTTAGCAAATATCGGTGATTTTAGTTACCGTGCGGCTATACGTGATTTAGAAAAAGAACCGCTAAACGATCAAGAATATAAAACATTGCAAACGTTATATTCAAACGCAGGTAACATTCAAGATGAGCTAAGAAAAGTACAACATCTTGTTTTGAAAAATAATTTACGCTGGATGGATGTTGAGATGGCACTCGCATCAAATCGTGATCCTGCAGACAATACAATTATTGACGGATTAAAGACAGTAGAAAAAAATGTAACATCGTATTCATCTACAAACTTCGGACCAACCTTTACAAGTGCGCAAAAAAATAAAAAAGGCGGGTTTGAAGCTGAAGGAAAAGTGATTTCTAAAGATGAAGCAGCGAAAATTGCAAAGTCGTTTTTGAATTTAAAAGGAAATGAAAAAGTCGATGTTGAGAAAAGCGGAAAAGGTGCGAAAGAATCTTTCTATAGTGTGAAAATTAAAGATTCAGCAACGAATAATGAGTTTTATATGGATATTACCGGAAAAGGTGGATATCCAATTTGGGTAATGAATAATCGAGAAATTAAAGAACAGAAAATTAGTTTAAACGATGCAGGAAGTAAAGGTTTGAAATTCTTAAAGGACCATAAGTTTAATAATATGGAGCTTTATGATAGCTCACAATATGATAACGTTGGTGTATTTACGTATGTAGTAAATGAGAATGGCGTACGAATTTATCCAGAGGCAATCCAAATGAAAATCGCTTTAGATGACGGTTCAATCGTTGGATTCTCCGCTAAAGAATATTTAGCATCACATCAAAAACGAACAGTTCCATCAGCAAAGCTAACTGCAGCAGAAGCAAGAAAGAAAATCAATCCAGATGTTAAAGTTATGGAAGAACGTAAAGCTGTCGTAGTGAATGATTTGCATAACGAAGTACTTTGCTATGAATTTATAGGTACTTTAGGGAAAGATACGTATCAAATTTTCATTAATGCAAATAGCGGCGCAGAGGAAAAAGTGAAGAAAATGCAAGCTGTTGAAAAAATTTATGATTAAACTTTAATAGTAAAGTGGTGAGAATAATGAAGAGCCTAATATACATGTTGATGATTTGCTTGTTTATAACTGGATGTAGTATTGGAAAAAAGGATAATCCAAACGAAAAACCAGAGCAAAAAAATGTTTTGATGAAAAATGTAAACTATACGAATAAACCAAATAAACCAAATGAAAAAGCAGCGGACCATTTAGCATCTTTAGCCGCAAGTGTGCCAGGTGTGAATGATGCAACTGCTGTAGTTGTTGGGAAATATGCTATTGTAGGTATTGATGTAAAAGCAAAACTCGATCGAACTCGCGTGGAGTCCATTAAATACTCTGTTGCAGAAAGTTTAAAAAACGATCCGGAGGGTGCTAATGCAGTCGTTGTAGCAGATGTTGATACGTATGAACGACTGAAACAAATTGGAAAGCAAATTAAAAAAGGAAAAACAGGTGAAGGTATACTTGATGAGTTAGCTGCAATTGTTGGCCGGGTAATGCCACAAGTTCCAAATGACATGATTGAAAATCGAGAAACGGATCCAGTTAAAGATAATGATAAACAATTACCAAAAGATGAAGAACGAGAACTGAGAAAAGAACAGAATGACCAATCAAATAATCATTTGAATAAAAAAAGTTAACCTTAACCCTGTACAAAATTGTACAGGGTTTTTTAATATAATATTAAATATTCAGTTTATTTTCAAAGGAATATATGGTTTAATTATGATGGGAGGGACAACTGTTATGATGAAAAAAAGCGCATTAATATTTTTTAGTTTATGCTTAGGTTTCAGTATGACAGCGTGCGAACAGAAGAAAGAAGTGAAAAAACAAACAGCGACTTCTTCTACTGTGATGGAAAGTGAGAAGAAAGAATCTATTAATATAAATCATTTCTCGAATATAAATGAAGGAATGACTTATACAGAAGTGAAAGATGTAATTGGTTTTGATGGTAATTTACTTATAGAAGAAGGTGTAGAAGATTCTACACAAATTAAGCAAATTTTTGCTTGGAAAGGAAGCGATCCAACTGCATTAGTTGAAATTACCTTTTTAGATGGAAAAGTGCATTCAAAAGAGCAGCAAGGTTTAAGTTAATAAGTTGAAAAATGGGAGAGTTTCGCATGAACATACATACAGGGGAAATTCAATTAGTTCCGTATAAGGAGAAATATAAAGAAGTTATACAAACATTTACTTTACCAAGTGAACAAGTTCGATTTACATCAGACCCAGGTGAATTATTGGAGAAAGCAAAAAGTGATCGAACAAAAAATGTGATTGTTATTTTAGATTACAACGGGGTACCTGTTGGTCTTTTTGCATTGCAAACAGGGGATAGAGTACAGGAGTTCACAAACAATCAAGATGCTTTACTTTTAACTTCGTTTTCTGTAAATCAAAATAGACAAAGAAAAGGATATGCTAAAAAATCATTGGCATTATTACAAGAGTTTGTAAAATGTTATTTCCCGATAAAAAATGAGGTTGTACTTGCTGTGAATGAAAAAAATATTCCGGCACAAAATTTATATGAAAAAGTCGGCTTCCAAGATAAAGGCTTTAGAAGAATGGGACCAATTGGTCAACAAATTATAATGCATTTACCTATCATAAAATAATGAGAAGAAAAACTTACTCTTGAAAAACAAGGTAGTAAGTTTTTTTATTTAGAACGATAAGAGAATATATATGAAAAGGCTATATTTAAGAGTAAAGAAATTATAGCTAGTTACATAAAAAATAAAGATACTTGAAAAACTTTAAATTTAGTAAGTTCTACAATCATTAAATAATACTTTTTGGGGGCGTAGCTTTATGGAAATTATTCAATTACTAAAGAAGGATGACTTATTTAATAAGGCAATAGATGTTTTTTGGAAAGAATGGGGGGAGGCAGGTGGGCGTGCATTTTATGAAGATTGTATGACTAATGCTTTAACTGATCCAAATGACATACCGAGTTTTTACATTGCAAAAGTAGATGATAAGATTGTCGGAACGTATGCATTAATTCGCAATGATTTAAATAGTCGTCAAGATTTGAGCCCATGGCTAGCGTGTTTGTTTGTAGATGAAAAATTTAGGGGCAACTCTATAGGAGCAAAATTGTTGAATCATGGATTAATAGAAGCAGCAAAAAGAGGATACAAATTTCTTTATCTTACTTCGGATCTTAACGGATATTATGAAAAATATGGATGGAAAGAAATTGGAGTTGCTTATGGGCCTAGTGGAGGGTACATACCTTTGTTTAAAAAGTCAACGGCTCTATAACGAAAGCACTTTTTATTCAACAAACAGGTGCTTTCGTTAAATGAAATAAAACACCAAGAACCTTACTACAATAAAATGTAGCAAGGTTCTTATAGGTTGTTATATTAAATAACTTTACATCAACTTTGAAACACATTTAAACAAGGAGAAATGATATGACAATTTATATTGCATTACTAAGAGGAATCAATGTAGGCGGGCATAAGGTAATTAAAATGGCCGATTTAAAAGAAATGTTTGAATCCATAGGGTTAAAACAAGTAAAAACATATATTCAAAGCGGTAATATCGTGTTCAAATCTGAGGGAAATATAACATTTCTAAAGGAACGAATACAATCTGAAATTAAAAACGTTTTTGGTTTTGATGTTCCGGTCATGTTAAGAACGCATGCTGAATTTATAAACATTATAAAAAGGTGTCCTTATGAAGTCGATTCATTGCTTGAAGGGGAAAGTATACATGTTGCCTTCTTAGCAAATGAACTTTCTGAAAAAGAAAAGGATCAGCTGCTTATGCAAACAAATGAAACTGAAGATTGTTATATACATGAAAAAGTTGTGTATTTGTTATTCAAAAACAGCATTCGAGATTTTAAATTAATGAATCAGTTTCAGAAGCTACATACACCAGCTACAGTAAGAAATTGGAGAACTGTGAATAAATTAAAAGCGATAGTTGAGGGGATGTAAATATAAAAAGATGAGATTTTCTGTTTATAGAAAACCTCATCTTTTTATTTATATTGTTTAGCAACAACGAACTCAACGATAGGATAAATAAAGAATGAAGAACAAAGTGCGATAAAAAGAGGAAGATTCTTTATTTCATCGAGTACTAGGAATGCAAATCCTTCTGACAATAGTAAAATAAAAAACATAAGACATATAAGTACAAAATAAGCAATTTTAAAGCTTTTATATGTAATTTGCTGTCCCATTTCATCTTGGCTTTCTTCCGATACTCCATTTGGATCTCCCCAAGTAATTTGATTCATTAAATTACCAAGTATTAACGAAAAAGCGAATATTGTTCCTCCCAAAATCGAACCTTCCGTTACATATTTATATGTGCCATGTATAAGAACTCCGATTAGTGATAATACGATAATTATAAAAATAACTTTCTTGTGATTCAATTTAGAAATGACACCTCCTATAATGTAAAAAACTCTTTACAAATACAGTATAAAATTGGGAAAGTTTTATGTCAAATACTTTTTACATAAATGGTGCAAGAATATGATATTTTGTTTTTACGATTAATAAAAAATTACATTACATTTGAATGTAAAAGAATGGGCTAGCATATATTTGGAAGGGATGTCAGATTAATTTAGGGGGTAGTTATGTCTATTCTATTAAAAGCTGGTGCTGATGCAGGAAATAACGGTTTGAAGTTAATGGTGAAAGGGCAAGACCCTATTTTTATTCCGAGTATATATTCTTTATATATAGGAGAGCCTACAGGATTGTTAGATGAGAGTGATGTTTCATTATCTGAATTAGAAAATCACATTGACGTGACCATTAGTTCTCCATCGCTAATGTTAAATAACGTGCGTTATATTGTTGGGGAAAAAGTCATTCAAGATCAATTAAAAGGTACTGAGGTTGAGAAGAAATCAAATAAGTCAACTGATGAGTTAATGGTTATTACAATTCTATCTGGTTTAGCGGTAAGTGCTATGCGTCAAAGTCCAACTTCTGGTCATATTAATATTCGTTATGATTTATCTGTGGCTCTTCCTATGCAACTTATTACACAAGAAATAGCTGCGGAAAATGCGAAACGTTATATGGGCAATCATAAGGTTGTGTTCCATTATCCTAACGGACGTGATGTGACAATTAATATTTCAATCGAATATTGTAAATGCCTGCCTGAGGGTGCTTCTGGTACGTGGGGCATTGTATATGATGAAGAAGGAAATGTTGTGAAACATAAAATAGAATGTGAACAAAATCAAGTTTCAGAAATTGATTTTGTTGATAAAACTTTATTGTCTTTTGATATTGGTGCAGGGACGACAGAAGAAGTAGTTTCACTAGGTGTGAACTTTAGACCACAATTAAGTAAGGGCTTATCATACGGTGTGAAAGAAACGTTACTACAAATTATTACAAGATGGAACCGGAAGTATCCAACAAAGACGATTGATAGTATTACAGAGTTTAACCAAATTTATTTACATGAAAAGCATCCAAGAAATGCGTTACTAGTTGAAGAATCACAACCAGCATTATTAGGTTTAGCAGCGCGTGTCGCAACGGATATCATAAACAAAATTGATGACATGAAAGACGATCCATACGTATTTATTTATGGCGGGGGCGCAGTAATTATTAAAAACAGTTTAAAAATGATTTTAAAACAAAAAGGACGACTAACAAATGTAATCTTTGTAGATAATCCGTTATTTACAAATGCACGTGGATTATTAGTCTACACTTGTTCGCCAAAATATAGAGAGCATAAGCAAAAAGAGTTAGGATTTACAAACTTAACGATAAGTTAGTTGGTGGAAGTATGCGATCTAGGCGATATAAACGTGGTGATCGAGTAAAAATCAATATTCATAAATCAGTATCACCTGAAATGATTGCATGGCTGAATAAACAATCAAACCCAACCAATTTCTTTTTCTTTGCAGCGCAGCAACTCTTTAAACAAGTAGGAGATATTGATGTGTCAAAAGCTATACCAAGTAGCCATGTTTTCTCATTATACGTGGAGCCATCATCTTTATTAAAGGTCGAAGTAAATCCCTTTAAAAATGTGCCACTAGAAGCTAATAAATCCACCGATAATATAAAAAAAAAATCATGGGAATCTGTTGATCAATTAGATTGTCCGTTTTTTTAAACATAGAAAAAAATAAGTATTGCCCATCACTATACATACGGATACAGTGATGGGCTTTTTTACATGTAACGAATAGAAGGGACACAAATTATGGTGTGCCCCTTCTATTCGTTATTTATCTATATTTTAGATGTATGTTCAGTAACTGCATGAATGATGTCTGCCCAGTCATCAGGATGCTTTTCATGTCCTGCGCCATCAAGGGTTAGTAGGACTGAGTTAGGAATTTCATTAATAAGTGCGAGACCATGTTCAAAAGGGAGCGCTGTATCGTCTGTTCCGTGAATAACTAATGTAGGTGCTTGTATGGAGTGAAGCACACCTTCATAAGCATCATCACCTTGGAGTAAAGCGTGATTAAACATACTTAATAGATTGTTTGCGCGTTCTATTTCTTGTTTTACTTGAGTATAGACTCTTTTTTCATCAAATGTTCGTTTGGATCCACATAATAGGCGAGATCCGGAAACTAAATATTCTGCTACAGCATTTTCATTTGTCCAATCTAAATGCGTGCCATTTGCGTGATGTGTTAAAATTCTTTCGTCCATCGGAGGTAAATCGCGCGTGTTATCGTCAGAGCCTATTACACTTGTAGCTAGTAATGTTAACGACGATATTCTTTCAGGATATTTTACAGCAGCAATTTGAGCTATCATACCACCTAAAGACATACCAAATAGATGTGCTTTATCAATTTGATAAGCATCTAGTACCCCAATTGCATCTTCAGCCATATTTGTAACTGTATAATTGGAAGTACCAGGCTCGTATGCAACAGAGCGCCCTACATCACGGTTATCAAAACGAATAACAAATTTCCCTGTGTTAGCCAACTGTTCACAAAATTCTTCATCCCAATACACCATTGAACACGTAGCCCCCATAATTAATAAAATAGCTGGGTTTTTAGGGTTCCCAAAGCTTTCTGTACATATATCAATCCCGTTTATTTTAAATATCTTTTCAGTCATAGTGTTCTCCCCATTTCGTTTGAATTTCATTAAAAATACAATGTTGAGTGATTCTAAGGTGTATGTAAGTTTCGTTTTGGAATTAATAGTACAATAACCCCTAAAAATAAGTATATAGCCATTCAAGGCAAAAAATTTTGAGAAATATTTGTATGTTATTAAAATAAATAGCAAGGAGGAATGGAAATGAAAGCAATTGTTATAGATCACTATGGTAATGTTGAAGAATTAAAAGAAAGAGAAGTTTTAAAACCAATTGTTAAAGGTGACGAGGTATTGATACGTATTCTCGCGACATCTGTTAATCCTGTTGATTGGAAAATAAGAAAAGGAGATTTACAAGAACAGTTGCGATTTTCATTTCCAATTATTTTAGGGTTGGATGTAGCTGGGGTTATTGAAGAAGTTGGGGAAGAGGTAGAGTGCTTCAAAGTAGGAGATAAAGTATTTACGAAACCTGAAAATATAGGGAAGGGATCTTATGCTGAATTCATTACAGTAAAATCGGATTTAGTATCTTATATGCCTACTAATCTAAGTTTCGAAGAGGCAGCTTCTATTCCTCTTGCAGGACTTACAGCGTGGCAAAGTCTTGTAGATTACGCAAAAATAAAAGAACATGACCGAGTACTCATTCATGCTGGAGCTGGTGGAGTTGGAAGTTTGGCAATCCAAATCGCAAAATCATTTGGGGCTTTTGTTGCGACAACTGCAAGTAGTAAGAATGAAGAGTTTTTAAAGTCTTTAGGAGCAGATCTCGTTATTGATTATAAAAAAGATAAATTTGAAGAATTACTATCAGATTTCGATATTGTATTAGATACAATAGGTGGCAAAGTACAAGGAAAAAGCTTTCAAATTATAAAATCTGGTGGTGTGTTAGTTTCGATTGTTCATGAGCCAATTCAAAAAGTAAAAGGGATAAAATCAGGATTTTTATGGCTAAAACCAAATGGAAAGCAATTAGAAGCATTATCAAAATTAATTGTACACGGAAAAATAAAACCAATTATAAGTAAAGTTGTGCCTTTTAATGAAGAGGGGGTTAGAGAAGCTCATATTTTGAGTGAAGGTCAACATGTTAGAGGTAAAATTGTAATGAAAGTCAGAGGATAATGAAGATAGTGGCTTGTAGAGAAAGTGAAGTTGAACCACAAAAAACTCAGAAAGAAATACTATCCCAAAAGTCACATTTTCATTTTGGATAGTATTTCTTATTGGACATGTAATATTATCTCTATAATATAAAGTTTCGTATTGTATCATGTAATTTCTCTAAACCAATCAACATATCTTTTTCATTTAACATTGAATAGCTAATCCGTAATTTGTTATTATTTATATCGGTATTTAATAGACAAGCTGTTCCTGGTAAAAAAGAGACATCTACTTCATTTGCTTTTTGTAATAAGGTAAAGGGATCTATCGAATCCGGAAGTGTAATCCATAAATTAAAGCCACCATTTGGTATTTCAAATCGTAATTCTTTAAGTGGTGATAACATATCAATCGTTATATCACGTCTAATTTGTAAAGCAGTACGTAATTTTTCTAAATGGTTTTTCATACGTTCTGCACGTAAAAAAGGAAGGAGTGCTTTTTGCGTTAATAAAGGACTACCGATATCCATTGAACCTTTTACAGCATATAACCATTCAAAAATAGGCCCATCGGCAATAATAGATGCGATACGCAATCCTGGTGCTAACGTTTTACTAAATCCTTTTATATATATTACGTGGCCGTTCGTATCAAAATTTTTGATAGGAGAGGGAATAGTAGCACCCTCAAAATATATTTCTCCGAAAGAATCATCTTCAATTATAAAAAACTCATATAACTCTGCTAGTTCTAAAAGTTCTATTCTCCGTGCTTTACTCATTACTGTACCTGTTGGGTTCTGAAAAGTTGGATTCGTATACAATAATACGGGATTTTTACTTTGACAAATATCATCGATTAAGTCGGAGCGAACTCCATGATTATCAAGAGAAACTGGTATAATTTTAGCACCTTTATTGATGAAAATATCAAGTGCAGCACTGTAACAAGGACTTTCCACTAATATAATATCACCAGGTTTTAATAATGTTTGAGCAATTAAATCAATTCCTTGTTGTGCGCCGCTTGTAATTAATAATTGAGATGGATCGGTCACTAAATTCTGGTGTTCATGTAAGTAATTTGCTATTTCAACTCGCAGTTCATAATCACCTTGAATTGGCCCATACGTTGCTAGGATCATCTGGTCTTTATTAAGTATTTTATGCATTTCATCTGCCAAGAATGGATTTGGTAATAAGCGAGGATATAAAACCGCTTGTGAAAAATCGTAATATTTCCGGTGCCGATTTATTGCATATTGAGATCGCATAACATTAATCGTTTTTGTTTGTTGCCATTTATACGGAATTGGTTTGAAATCTTTCTTTACATGTTTATGTATATAAGCACCTTTACCTTGCTGGATGCGTATATATTCTTTCTTTTCTAATTGCTTATATGCCTTACGAACAGTTAATAGGCTAATCTGCAAATCTTCGGCCATAGAGCGTAAAGATGGAAGTGAGTCACCATGCGAGAGCATGCCACTTTGTACTCTTTCAACGATTTGCATATATATTTGCTTGTAATACGGTATGTTGGATTCTTTACGAAGGACAATCTTCATGGCTTCACCTTTTTCGTTTTTATTTTATTAAAGCGAAAAATATATATAGAATCAACTATGATTTTAGGTAACTGTTATATACATAGATACACTGTTATACACGATACCTTCTATACTCATGGTAAGAGTAAAAAGGAGGAAGCAAAATGGTCATATTCAATTATATTTTAGTATGTATTATTTTCGGAACAACATTTTTAACGATAAAAATTGGAATTGAAGCAGGAGCACCCCCTTTATTTTCAGCAGGAATTCGTTTCTTTTTAGCGGGCGTAATTCTGATGATTATATTTAAGTTAAAGCGAAAAGAAATTATGCCATATGTATTTTCAAAACGTATTATATATGCTGGATTTTGTTTAACGTTTATGACATTCGCAACATTGTACTGGGCGGAAAAATATATTTCTTCAGGGTTAGCTGCTGTGCTTTCTGCAACGGGACCGATGATGATTTTGTTATTACAGGCAAAGAGAAATAAGACAAAATTACAAAAGGAGCAATTGCTAGCTTTAATTATTGCACTAATAGGTGTTGTTTTTGTTTCTTTACCAGGAATGCACCAAGAATTAAGTTTCATATGGAGTATCGCTTGTTTTGTTTTAATAATAGGAGAGTTATTTTACGGAATAGGCTCTATTCGCTCAAAAGAAATACTTTCGGATTTACAAAGTGTATCACCATTTCTCATAAATGGTATTCAAATGTTTTACGGAGGGGTATTATTACTAATCGTATCCGTCATAGTAGAACAACCGAATATATCTGTATTAGCTTCATGGAGTGTACAGTGGCCTATTTTATATCTTATCTTTATCGGATCAATTGGTGGGCACGGATTATATTATTGGCTCTTATCAAAAACAAATCCTGTATTCCCATCCACGTGGTTATATGTATCACCATTAATTGCTATTATAGTAGGATATATCATATTAGGAGAACCTTTAAACCCTACAATGGGAATAGGTGCTTGTTTTATTTTGGTTGGTGTATTTTTAGCTAATCGATCCACACTCCGGAGCTATTTCAAACAAGGGAAATTATTTGAGAAGGAAATGTAGTTGTATAAAGAAGCAGCTCTGTATAAAATAGGGCTACTTTAATTTTATCCCTTTCGGCAAGAAGACGCACCTGATTTGTGTTACGGGTGAAACTCAACAAATCAGGTGGCGATGAATTTCCAAAAGAAGGAAGACTGAACTCTTTTGTCTCGTATATAAAAATTTTTTGAGAGCGAATATTTGTTTTTTGTCTTACGATATAATCTGCCGTAGATAAGGAAGGAATATATCGTAAGACAACGAAATTGGATAGTAATAATCATTTTATTACTTGAGCCAAAAGGAATTACGATGAAGAACATGTTCATATTTTGTTCCAAATATTGCTTTGTCAAAAGTAATGAATAATTTTAATGAACGCTCTAAGAAAGGTGGTGAAAACAATGGCTAGAAAGAAAGCCGTGAAAGTATTACGTAAACAAAAGAAAAAAGAAACCATGCAACGATTTACGCAGAAACAAAATATCGGACGAGCTTGCCTCACAGCTAAAGAATTTCGCTTACTTCAGCGTATGTCACATAGTTCAAAAGCATTGCGAAATGTTGGATTGTATACCATTAAACAAAGTTATTTGATCCATAATAAAATGGCTACTGTAAAAGAAGTGGACACTGCCATGCAAGCCGATACGAATTACTGGGGCATTCAATCAAACTCTGTTCAGGCGATTCGTAGAGCCTTATATGCAGAAGTGAATAGCTTTTTTAAAGCGTTGGAACAGTGGAAGAAAAATCCTGAGAAGTTCACAGGGCGTCCTAAATTTCCGAATTATTCTCGTCCAACTGACAAACGAATCATTGAAATCTATCAAGTTCCAAAATTGGATGATAACGGATATTGGATGATTCCGATGAATGTGGCATTCAGGAAAAAATTCGGTTCCATTAAAATACGTATGCCTAAAAACTTAAGAAATAAAAAAATCTCCTACATTGAGATTGTACCGAAGCAAGAAGGTCGGTTCTTTGAGGTGCATTACACATATGAAGTGCACGTTTCTCAAATGAAGAAACAATCTACGACCACAAGTAACGCTTTGAGTTGCGATTTAGGTGTAGATAGATTAGTAAGTTGCGTGACAAATACAGGTGATACCTTCTTAATCGATGGAAAAAAATTGAAATCTATTAACCAGTACTTCAATAAAATGATACGTAATCTCCAACTGAAAAATATGGGAAATGGACTTTCGAAACGAGTTGTAACGAATCAAATGGCTGCACTTTGGCATAAACGCGAAAGACAAATAAATGGTTACATTTCACAAACGGTAGGCCTGTTGTTTAAAAAAGTGAAAGCATTTGGCATAGACACGGTTGTCGTAGGGTATAACGCTGGTTGGAAACAAAAATCTGATATGGGGAAAAAGAATAATCAAACATTTGTTCAAATTCCGTTTCATAAACTGATAGCAGCAATTGAGAATAAATGTGTAAAAGAAGGCGTCCGATTTTTGAAACAAGAAGAAAGCTATACTTCAAAAGCCAGTTTCCTAGACAAAGATCCGGTTCCAGTTTGGTCTAAGGAAGATAGGACGTATCGCTTTAGTGGCAAACGAATCACTCGTGGTCTGTACCAAAGTAAAGCAGGAACATGTATCCATGCTGATATTAATGGTGCATTGAATACATTGCAAAAATCAAGAGTTGTAGAATTGGATGACAATCTCAAAGTGAAAACGCCGATTCTATTAGAAGTGCAAAAACGTAAGGCTGTTGTTTCGCGCATAGCTTAGTGGGTGCGTCAACCATCCATGTGTACTCGACTTGTCGGGGCTTGTAGCACACACCGGATTCATCTGAGTGGTGGCTTCTTCCATAAGGAAGAATTGCTCTTTTTCGAAAGGGTGGTGCAAGTGGGAAAACAATCGTTCGTTGCCAGTACCAACCAAAAACATACTTGGGGTGTTACCGTAAGGTGGCATGAATGCTAGAGCGTCAACTGTCTAGCGATAGACGAAAAGACCTAACGTTCTAACTCAAGCCCCCACGGAAATGTTTCATCTCAGTGGGGGGAGTTGACTGTCCAAATGAATTTGCTCGTGACTGATTAGAATCTCACTACAAAGAATTAGTATTTCATACATTAAGAGAAATGTTTAATACGACGTTTGAAATTCAGTTTGATCTATGTAATGACGAACCATCAAAGTTGAAAGATGTTCCAAAAAAAAGGCTAAATAGCTGGGATGAAGTAAAGAAAGCGTTAAGGCCAAAATTAGCAGAGAAAACATTTATAACCTGGGTTAGAAATACAAATGCTACTATAGAAGATAATACATTAATAATCTTTTGTAAGGATGCGTTTCATCGTGATTTGCTTGAAGGTGAGTATAAAAATATAATTTCAAGTACCGTACAGAAAATTACTAATGAAGAATATCAAATTTGGTTTGAAATAAAATCAAATACTACTTCTATAGCGCAGATTCATCACGTGCGAAATAATCCACTTACTTCCATACAAGAAGAGACCAATACAATTTGGAATGAAATAAAAGGTAAAATGCAATTAATAATTTCAAGACCTTCATATGAAACATGGGTTAAAGAAACGACAGCCAGAATAAATGAAAATTCATTGATCATTTATTTTGAAAATGAATTCCAAAAGGGATGGGTTGAGCATTCTTATAAAAATTTAATTTCAGAAATAGCTAAAGAGTTAACTGGAAATACATATGAACTGCAATTTGAATTGAAAGCAAATACATATGCAACCGATAATGGTGAAAAATCAAAATCTACTATTGATAATATAATTCCTGAAATAGGGGAGCAGTTCAAAGGCTCTACTAATAATTTTAAAAACAATGATGTAGGCGATAGTGATAAACGAATTCAAGCTTTAGAAGAAAAAATAGTGAACTTGGAGAAAGTGGTTGACATATTGGTGGGGAAATTGAAGGTAGTAGAATTAAAAACACAGTTGGAAAAATAACCAACTGTGTTTTTTTACTTAATTTACTTTTTTTATAAACCCTTTATAATGACGTTTCACAAGCTGACTTTCTAAAGTCTTCATCGTTTCAAGGGCTACACCGACGATGATAAGTAAGCTTGTACCACCAATTTGTGCAGAAGGTGGTAACGTAGCAATTTTCGTGAATACGAGCGGTAAGATCGAAATTGCCCCTAAGAAAATTGCACCGATAAATGTTAATCGATATAAAATTTTCGTTACATATTGTTCTGTTGATTTACCAGGGCGAATACCAGGTACATATCCATTTTGCTTTTTCAAATTCTCAGCCATTTGTTCAGGATTTACTTGAATAAATGCATAGAAATATGTGAAAGCAACGATAAGGCCGACATAAAGTGTCATTCCAATTGGATGTGCAAAATCAAGATTTGCAACTATCCATTTTGAGACGCCTGAATCAGGGAAGAGCTGCGCAATTGTACGCGGCGTCATTAAAAATGCGGAAGCAAAGATTACTGGAATTACACCAGCACTATTTACTTTAAGCGGTAAATGAGTGTTTTTTGCTCCTTGATATTGATTGTTTCCTGAAACAGCTTTTGCATATTGAATCGGTATTTTACGCACAGCTTGTTGTATGTAAATAACGCCAACAACTATCGCTAAAATAACAAGACCAATTAAGACCATCTTTATGATGTGCATGAATAATTGATCGCCTGCATTTTGGAATTGTTGCAAATAAATTTGGTTCGCAACATTTGGAATTGCCGCTACAAGTCCTGCGAAGATAATCATCGAAATACCATTACCAACTCCGTTAGCGGTAATTTGTTCACCTAACCAAAGTAAAAATGCAGTACCTGCAGTTAAAACTGTCGCAATAAATAAGTATGTAGTCCAGCTTTGATCTGTTATTAATTGTCCACCTGCTATATTATTAAAACCATAAGACATCCCAATGGCTTGTATGAATGCGAGAATGATTGTAAAGTATCGAGTGAATTGAGCTGATTTCTTACGGCCCATTTCTCCTTGCTTTGCCCATTCCGAAAATTTAGGTATAACGTCCATTTGTAGTAATTGTACTATGATGGAAGCTGTAATATAAGGTGTAATACCTACAGCAAAGATTGAGAAGTGTTGCAGTGCTCCTCCGCCAAATACGTTTAGCATACCTAAAACGTTAGCTTGATCTTGTACTTTTAATACCTCTGCGTTAGTATGAGGAACTGGAATAAACGTGCCAATTCGAAAAACGATTAGCATCGCTAGCGTAAAAAGAATTTTGTTTCTTATCTCAGCTACTCTCATGAAATTTGAAATCGTACGAAACATTATGTCGCCTCCTATATTTTTATCAGTTCAAAACTGATTATTATATCCCGATGAAGTAACCACAAACCTCCTTCCGCATTAAATTCATTTGACAAATGGAATTTTATACATTTTGTAGTTTTCTCGGATATAAAAATATAAGGTGTTTTTTAGCGACCAATAAGCTTTTCGTAATCATTCAATATACATAATATATCGAATAAATTAACAAATGTACATACATACGCATGAAAAATGAATGAATAGGGGCATTTTTTACATTTATTTAATGCTAGATTGATAATTAGGAACGTTTTATGTAGTTGTATTGAAAGGATTCCGTGGAAAGTATTATGGTGTAGCTGTAGCACATGATAACCATAAGGAAATCTTCAAGGATGTTGAGAAAACTCATATCTTTAGTCGTGAATTAGAGAAACTATTAAAGCAAGAAAAGATTCGATTGAAATAGTAGTGAAGGAAAATCTTTCTTCTATAGAGAATATTTCTAACGCAGGAATCTAAGTATATAGGTTCTAATGAAAGGAGAATTCACATGAATATATTTGTAAAGGACAAGTTTTATGAAACGAGAAATCAATTATTTGAGGAAATTACTTTGTTAAGTGATGCTCAATTTAATAGAAAACCAGATAAGGATAAATGGAGTATAGCACAAGTTTGTCATCACTTAGTTTTATTAGATGATAGAGTTATAACGGTTATTTCGTCAGGATTAAAAAAGATGGATAGTTTCCAAAATGAGCGTAAAGAAATTCATACTATTGTATTAGATAGATCGATAAAATTTATAGCACCAGAAATGATTGAACCAAGTATAGAACCATTTGAAGTGCTGCAAATGATTGATTTGTTAAACGACTCTAGAAAAGAATTGATGCGTTTTCTCAGTACAATAGAAGATGAATCTAAATTGGCAAAAAAATCAGTGATGCATCCAGCTCTTGGAGAATTACTTCTTGATCAGTGGATAGAATTAATCTATTTGCATGAACAGCGTCATATAGAACAAATCAAAGAGGTCAAATTGCTTTGTGAAGTTGAAAAGTAAAAATTATTATCTATTTATTGAGCGATTTAGGATAGCATCAAGGGTTCGAGTGATAAAATACAAGTCTTGATTAAAATTATGATGAATTTAGTTGAAAGCAGCCAATAAGCAGAAGAAAATACGAAACTAGCAGATTTTATTCTTGAATAGGAAACGAACATTCAAAAAAAACTGAATCCGAATTACTGTATAAGTGTAACCCCGTCTTAAATGAAGAACGGGGTTATTATTTTTGGAAGTGATCTCAGCATTTTCATTTAGAAGGAAATAAATTAGCAATGAAATCCGAAAATGTAATCAGCATTACACACTATATCTTTAAGTTATAATGATTTCCGGAAATGAGTTATATGTCCATAATTTTGACAGTACATATACATCTACCGTTGGTTTAGCGCTCTTCACACGTTAGAGGAAGAAGTAAATACTATTCTGCTAGGGGGGATATGCATTTTATTCTCTATATTTTCACAGCAGAACCACCTCCAAAATTATCTTTTGTAGTTGAATTTTTCCGAATAATAAGTTACATTTTTAAAGTTCAAGCAACTTTATGAAAGTACAAAAAGGGGAGAAATATTGTTATTATGCAAAAAATGAAATGGAAGAACTATGTATGCTATTTTATTATTCTTATGCTTCTTGTAACAGCAGTAACAGCCAAACCAAATATCTCTATGGCTGAGGAATCTGAAGTTAATATTACATTGTTAGGTACTGCAGATATTCATGGTAGATTTATGCCTTGGGATTATGCACTTGATGGAGCAAATATGAGTGGAAGTTTGACGCAGCTTTATACGGTTATAAAGAAGGTCCGTCAAGAAAATCCAAATACCATATTAGTAGATGCCGGGGATACAATTCAAGGAAACTCAGTAGAATTATTCAACGATAAGCCACAATCGCCAATGATGGTAGCGATGAATATAATGGGATATGACGCCTGGGCATTTGGAAATCATGAATTCAACTTTGGATTAGATACATTGAAAAAAGTTAGTGAGCAATATAAAGGAAAAACGTTAGCAGGTAATATTTATAAGGAAAATGGAGAGCGCTTTCTTCCTGCATATACAATTGTAGAAAAAGGTGGAATTAAAGTCGGGATTATTGGTATGAATACCCCAATGATTAGTGACTTTGAAAAAGGAACCGATCATTTAGATGGTCTAGTGGTGAAAAATCCGGTAGAAGAGACAAAAAAGGCAATTAAAGAATTAGAAGGTAAAGTAGATGTAATGGTAGGAGTTATGCATATGGGACTAGAAAATGAGAATGGTATCCCTGGTACTGGTGTTCAAGATATTGCAAATGCTTGTCCGGAACTAAGTGCTATTTTTGCGGCTCATATGCATAAACTTGTAAAAAAAGAAGTTGTAAATGGCGTAATTATTACAGAACCAGATAAATATGGAACACATATTTCACGTATTGACCTTACTTTTACAAAGCAAGATGGAAAGTTGGTTTTAAAAGATAAAACTGCTACCGCTATACCTGTAAAAAATGCTGATGGAACAATGATATTATCTGATCCTACACTTGAGGAAACACTAACACCTTTTCATGAGTATGCGAGAGGAGATGCAAATGTTGTAGTCGCTCAATTAAAGGGTAGAAATCTTGTTCCTGAAAATAAAATAAAGGGTATTCCAAGTGTTCAGATTCAAGAAACACCTTTATCGGATTTCTTTCATGAAGTCATGCTCTACTACAGCAAAGCAGATGTAGTAGCCCATCAAATTGATAACGATAATGCTCGTTTGGATGTAGGTCCTATTAAGAAAAAAGATATTGCATATAATTATCAATATGCTTTGGGTGAAATTACGGTATATAAGGTAACTGGGAAAGACTTAAAAGACTATATGGAATGGGCGGCAGGGTACTTTAACTCATCTCGTGCCGGAGATGTAACAGTTAGCTTTGATAAAACCCGTCGTGCTTCTAAATACAGTACGAATGATTTCTTTGGAGGCGTAAAATATGAAATTGACTTAACAAAACCATATGGAAGTAGAATTACAAATTTACGTTCTATTCGTACAAATAAACCAATCAAACCGAACGATGTTATGACGCTAGGAATGAATGCATATAGAATGGAGGCTCTTCAGGCAAAAGGGGGAGCTTTAGAGGGGCGTAAGTTTGAACAAATTTGGTCATCTAAACAAGAGAATGCATTCGGGGAAACTGGTGGAACCATTCGTAACCTTGCTATTACATATTTAAAAGAGGTAAAGAACGGTGTTTACACACCAAAAGTTATGCAAAATTGGAAAATTACTGGCGTGAATACACATTCTTCAGAGCATAAGGCTGTAGTGGATCTTGTAAATAAAGGGATTTTAGAAATTCCAAAAACTGAAGATGGGAAATATACAAATATAGCATCTATAAATACTAAAGATTCAATTACAAAAGAAGAGATTGTAGCACTCTCACAAAAAGCAAATATTAATCCAAATCAGTTTAAGCATATAAAAACGAAAGGTGAATTTTACAAAAAACTTAGTAGGATTACTAAAAAAATATAAATTATAAGGTTTCTTATAGTAATTGTTATTTTAATAACATTAAACCCACTCTTAAAATAGTAAAGAGTGGGTTTTTATGTTGTTATTTAGATGTAAGTGTACTTTTATTAGAATGAATATAGATAATTAATAATTAACCAATTGGATGAGCGCCTAAAAGGACTCTTTTTTTATTCAAATTAATGTACATATGTGTTCCGTTCATTATTTATAATATTGACCACAATTTATGTAATTTTGCATAATGTTACATAAATTGTGTATTTTCTCTTTTTTCCGACAGTAATAGACAGTATACTTTGTACAAGCTTTCTATTTCAAAAATTATACGAGGTGAAATAATGAAAAACAAAAAGACATTAACTAAGGTAGCATTAACAACAGGATTAGCTTTAACAGCTGTGGCACCATATGGGGTAGGTCATGCAGAGGAAACAGATCAGCTACAAGTTCAAATTCAGGAGGAATCGTTCCGTTCGGGTGAACTTACACAACCGTCACAAAAGGCACCAGAAAATGTAGTAAAGGATGCACTTAAGGAGAAAACAGAGCAAGCTCTATCCCAAAAACAAGTCAATGGAGAAGCAGGAGTAGATTATAAAGTCCTTCAAAAACGTGGTTCGTATGATGGAACTACACTTGTACGTATGCAGCAAACATACGAAGGAAAAGAAGTATATGGCCATCAATTAACTGCACATGTAGATAATAATGGTGTTATTAAAAGTGTTTCAGGTGATAGCGCGCAAAATTTAAAACAAGAAGAATTGAAAAAACCTATTAATCTATCAAAAGATGAAGCAAGACAATTTATTTATACGAAGTACGGGAACGATATCAAGTTTATTACTGAGCCAGAAGTTAAAGAGGTTATTTTTGTTGATGAAAATAATGGACAAGCTAAAAATGCATACCAAGTTACCTTTGAAGCTGCAACACCAAACTATGTTTCTGGTACTTATTTAGTAAATGCACAAAATGGTGATATGTTAAAAAATATGGTACAAGAATCTAACTTAAAGGCCAGTGACAAACTAGTTGGAGCTTTAAAGAAAAGTAAACAAAGCAGTCTTACATCATTAACCGGAACAGGAAAAGATGATTTAGGTATTTCTCGTTCATTTGGTATCTCTAAACAAAGTAATGGCAAATATGCTCTTGCTGATTATACAAGAGGGCAAGGAATTGAAACATATGATGTGAATTACAGAGATATTACTAAAGAAGAAAGCTATTATCCTGGTACATTAGCGACTAGTACTTCGGCAACATTTAACGATCCAAAAGCGGTAAGTGCTCATTACTTAGCAACAAAAGTATTTGATTTTTATAAAGATAAATACAAGCGTAATAGCTTTGATAATAAGGGACAAAAGGTAGTTTCAGTTGTACACGCTTGGGATTCTGAAGAGACGAATGATCCGAAGAATTGGCAGAATGCATTAAGTGCTAATAATGGAAGTATGCTTGTATATGGTGATCCTATTGTTAAAGCATATGACGTAGCTGGACATGAATTTACACATGCTGTTACTTCTAGCGAATCTAATCTTGAATATTACGGTGAATCTGGTGCGATTAATGAGGCGCTATCTGATATTATGGGAACATCTATTGAGAAATACGTAAATAATGGAAGCTTTAACTGGACGATGGGAGAACAAACTGGATCTGTTTTCCGTGATATGGAAAATCCGGCTTCTGTTCCATCTTCACTTGGAGTACCTTATCCAGATGATTACAGTGAATTTAATGATTTTAATGGATGGGATCAAGGTGGGGTTCATTTTAATTCAAGCATTATTAATAAAGTTGCGTATCTCATTGCAAAAGGTGGAACTCATAACGGAGTAACTGTTAAAGGGATTGGTGAAGATAAAATGTTTGATATCTTCTATTATGCAAATACAGATGAGTTAAACATGACTTCTAATTTCAAAGAATTACGATCAGCATGTATTCGAGTGGCAACGAATAAATATGGAGCAAATACAGCTGAAGTTCAAGCAGTTCAAAAGGCATTTGATGCAGCAAAAATTAAGTAAGTTAGAAATATAGTTATCATTCATATATTATTACATTATGAAAAACAGCTACTGTCATTTTAAAGATAGTAGCTGTTTTTTATGCAGCAATGTATGAGTGAAAATAAACTTACTAAGCGATAATAAAGCTGTCTATCTTCAATAAGTTGCGATAAATATATAAGTATTAAATTTAAAAACTGAAAATTAATAATATATTGACCTCTTGGTGGTAAGTGCTATAGAATGAAAGCGATAACAAACGATTGCTTTAAAATGATTTCCCTGACCTTTTAGCATTTACAAATATATGAGGGCATACACAAATCTATTTTTTTAACTATTAATGCAAACGTTTTCGTATTAAAAGGTCATTGAAATACATACGTGAAAATAGCCAATATGGAGGTGAATTAAAAGAGATTTCTAGATTAATTTAAGTAGTGTTATTCAGTGTAAGCATAATAAATCGCTAGTAATATTTGAAGAAAGGGTGTATGTGGTGCAAATTACAAAAAGATTAATTAACAAATCAGTTTTATTACTTACTATAATCGTTATGTTATCATCTGTTTTCTCGTTTCCAAGTGTAAAGGCAGTTTCAAATTCGAAAACAACTGAAGTTATCATTCATTACAAAGAGCAGTCTGGAAATACAAAAGACTGGAACCTTTGGGTTTGGGGAGAAAACGCAAATGGTAAATCATATGAATTTACTGGTGAAGATGAATTTGGAAAGTACGCTAAGATGAATATAGATGGTGACTATAATCGTGTAGGATTTATCATTCGTACAAATGAGTGGGAAAAAGATGGTGGCGATCGTTGGATTGAAAATATAAAGGACGGTCGTGCTGAAGTATGGATTCTTTCGGGTGATGAAAAAGTATATAACTCTAAGCCTTCTTCGGATCTATCAATTCAAAAAGCAACTATTGATAGTTTCAATGAAATTACTGTAACGACTAATGTCCCGTTTAATATTAAGGAACGAAATATTGAAATTGAAGGCATTAAAATTAAGAATATTAGTCCTTATGATATAAACAATGGAAATGTTACTAATAAAGTTAAAATAATTACGGAGCAGAAAATTGATTTAAAACAGACATACAAAGTTAAAATTGAAAACGTAGCTGATACGAATACTGAAATCGGTAAAGTCATTCGTAGTGAGGAATTTGATAATTTATTTTATTATGCTGGTAACGATTTAGGTAATATATATACGCCGCAACATACGAGGTTCCGTGTATGGGCTCCTACTGCAAGTGAAGCAAAGTTAGTTACATATAAAAAATGGAGCGATAAAATAGGTACTGAAATAAACATGCAACAAGGTGAAAAGGGAACTTGGGCAGCAGAACTTAAAGGGAACCAAAAAGGTCTCTTTTATACGTATAAGGTGAAAATTGGTGATAAATGGACTGAGGCCGTTGATCCGTATGTGCGTGCTGCTTCTGTAAATGGAGATAAAGGTGCGGTTGTTGATTTGGAAGAAACAAATCCGAAAAAATGGAAAGCAAACAAAAAGCCAAAATTTAAAAATCCGGAAGATGCTATTATTTACGAATTGCATGTACGTGATCTTTCTATTCAGCCCGAAAGTGGCATTAAACAGAAAGGGAAATATTTAGGTGTAACAGAAAAAGGAACAAGAGGGCCTGAAGGTGTGAAAACAGGACTTGATCATATGAAAGATCTTGGTGTAACACACGTTCAGCTTTTACCAATATTTGATTATGCTTCAGTAAATGAAGAGAACTTAAACGAACCACAATATAACTGGGGATATGATCCGAAAAATTTCAATGTTCCAGAGGGATCCTATTCTACAAATCCATATGAGCCAACTGTTCGAATAACTGAATTAAAGCAAATGATTCAAACACTGCATGATAATAATCTTCGCGTTGTGATGGATGTAGTATATAACCATATGTATAATGCTGCTGAATCTAATTTTCATAAGTTAGTTCCAGGTTATTATTATCGTTACAATGAAGACGGAACATTTGCAAATGGAACCGGTGTAGGAAATGATACTGCTTCAGAACGAAAAATGATGAGGAAATTTATGGTCGATTCTGTAGCATACTGGGCAAAAGAATACAATTTAGACGGATTCCGTTTTGATTTAATGGGTATTCATGATTATGAAACGATGAATGAAATACGTAAAGCTGTTAATCGAATTGATCCTTCTATTATACTGCATGGAGAAGGCTGGGATTTAAATACACCTCTTGCAGCTGATTTGAAAGCAAATCAAAAAAATGCAGAGAAAATGAAAGGGATTGCACATTTTAACGATAATATACGTGATGGATTGAAAGGTAGCGTATTTGAGGAAAAAGAAAATGGATTTGTAAATGGAAAGGAAAATATGGAAGACCGTATTAAAAAAGGTATTATGGCAGGCATTGACTACGATACAAATTCGTCGACTTATCAAGACCCGGAGCAGGTGCTAACTTATGTGGAAGCGCATGATAATCATACATTATGGGATAAACTTGAGTTGACTAATCCAGGTGACAGTGAAGAAGTGCGAAAACAAATGCATAAATTATCTTCTTCGATTTTATTAACATCACAAGGCATTCCATTCTTACATGCAGGACAAGAGTTTATGCGTACGAAATATGGTGATCATAACAGTTACAAATCTCCAGATTCAATTAACCAGATGGACTGGTTGCGCCGTGCATCGTTTAATAATGAAGTAGATTATATGAAGGGCTTAATAGAATTACGCAAAAAGTACTCAGCTTTTCGAATGACATCTGTAGAGCAAATAAAAACACATGTATCATTTATTGATGCCCCGAAAAACACTGTAGCTTATACAATAGAGGGGAATAAAAATGAATACTTTACGGTGGCTCACAATGCAAATAGAGAAGCGGTTGAAATAACACTTCCATCGAAAGGTCCTTGGAAAGTACTAGTAGACGGGAAGCAGGCGGGAAGTAAACCACTTTATGTTGTCCATGACAATAAAATTAAAGTTCCTGCATTAAGTTCATTAGTTTTAAAATCAGAAAAACCGATTAAATAAAAGCGAAGAATATGGAAATAAATACTGAATTGAGCAAATTTAATAAGGATTGCAAATGAAAAAAAAGTGAAGTAAAGGTTATTCTCGCTCCACTTTTAAAGTTAATGCAATATAATTTCACATACTGTAATTATATTAAAATTCAATAAAAAAATAAGCAATAAGTTATCGCTATTATAACAGTAGGGGAGAAGTGATCTTTGCATTTATTGATAAAATTATCTGAAATCCATTCGTAATTTATATAATTTTTATTATATATTTGAACATATAACAAGCTAGATGTTCAAGTTGTATTAATTCCTACAAATCGTTTAAAAATAACAAAGGCGTAAAAAATATATGGAATCAAAATAGAGAAAAGACACCTTGAAGGGTGTCTTTTCTCTATTTTGAATATGATATGTAATTAACTCACTTGTATGTAATAGTATGTTATATTTTTACACTAAATTCTTAAGAAAAATTTAAAACTCTTTTCTTAATCTATTTGTAATAAATCGCATTATAAAATTTTATTACTATAATAAGTAAAACTTTCTCAATATTATTTGATTTAATAACTATATTCAACTGCTCTCCAATCCATTACAATAATTTCACATTGGAAATAAATGAATATTACCAATGTTTTAAATGGTTTATACCTTATAGGAATACTGTGGGAAAGGATGTGAAATGTCTAATAAAAAATCATTTTTTATGATGAAATAAAAAAAATAATGAGAAAAATGTTATTTCATTATCCCAAAATTCCTTTGAAGTACATGTTATAACCACCATGAGAGAAATGATGATTTTTTGTAGTTTGGAAAAGCGTATTGTAAAAATAAGTTAAACATTTATGGAGGAGTACATGAGCGAGCAAATTTATTATTGGTCTCCTATTAAGCATTGGAAGACGCTGCATAATGAAGTTTTGATAGGGGAAATGAGATTCACAGGTATTCTGTCTGAGTGGTTTCCTGATTTTTATTTTATGGCTCAAAAAGGTGTGAAAATTAGTGAACTAATAGAGCGCTTTTCGTTAGGAAATGTAGAAGAGACACAAAAAACCATAGAGCTTATGATAAAAAATCGTGTGTTAGTAAGTAACATATTACACCCAAGAGAAGTATTTTCTTCACAAGAAAAAATTTTTCCAAATCCATATAGCGACCAAATTCGCTTTTCTAAAGAAGAGTTAGATAAGTATATTAGTGAACAATTAAATCGCACGCACGTTACTGCACGGTCAACCGAAATTCAACTTGAAACAACAGATGAGCTACCCACTATAATCAAGAAACGTAGGTCTTGTCGTCAATTTGATATGGAAAAACATATTAGTTTTTCGGAATTTTCCCAATTCACATCAACTCTAAAACAGGTTAGGGAAGAAAAAATATACTATCATTACGCAAGTGCAGGCGGGCTCTATCCCATTGATATCTTTGTTTATGTAAAACCAAAACGTATAGAGGGTATGAAAGCTGGGTTTTATTATTATAACCCATCAAAAAATAGTCTTGTGATTGTAAACAACATTGATCAAGTAATCAAAAGTGATCATGAGTTAATTAATCAGGATTTATTTACTCAATCTGCCTTCTCAGTTTATTTGGTTTATAATGCGAACGCTTCCATCCCAAAATACGGTTCAGATGGATATTTATTTGCTTGTATTGAGTCAGGCATTATCACTGCTACCTTAAATATGGTTGCTGAGACATTAAATTTAGGGGTTTGTTCAGTTGGTCATATGAAATTTGAAGAGATTCAGCAATTTTTATGTTTGGATAACCATCAAGTGTTTCTTCATGGGCTTGAAGTTGGTTTGAAAATTAACGAGTAGAAGAAATGAATATTAGGGGGATAAAGATAAAAATGCATATTAAAGATCGAAGTTCGATTCATGAAAATAAAGAAGTAGAAGCGTTCTGGAAGGAGCAATTATCTTCCGAGGTTCTCGATTTTTCTGTATTTAATAGCGATTACCAACTAAATAAAGAAACACCTTGTGAGTACGTTCAAGTCATAGTGAATGTAGAGCTTAGTAAAAGTATACAAAAAGTAAGTAAGTCTCAAGATTTATTATTATTTAGCTGGTTTCAAGCCGCTTTAAGGGTTTGTTTGGCACATTATACAGATCAAGAAAGAATTACTATTGGTATTCCTATAATTGAAAAGAATCTTGAACAAAGTGAGAATCTTAATAAATTGATTCCTTTAGGAAGTGAAATCCATCCGCATCACACCTTTAAACAATTAGTAAATGAGATTGAACAAACGACTTTATTCGGGTATGAAAATCAGGAGTATCCGCTCTCTGAATTATTAGTTAAACACAATTTAACTCCTTTTCAAATTGTTATCGGGATGGAAGGATTACATAATGAAAATTCGCTAGAAGAATACGCAGAGAATAATTTAGCCCTATGGATACGAAGAAAATGGAATGAAATACATAATGAATTTGAAATTCAAATTTCTTGTAAGTCCCATTCATTCTCTTCTTTGCAACAGTTTGTAAATTCGTATTGTTATGTTTTAAAACAAGTTTCACAAAACCCGAATTTGGCATTGAAAGATATTTGTATTATTGCAGAAGAAGAAAAAGAGTTGTTAGAAGGATTGAATACTTTTCAAACGGGCATAGACTTGTTTCAATCATTTCAAGATTTGTTTGAAGCGCAAGTATTAAAAACTCCAGATCAAATTGCTGTTGTTTGTAATGATCAATCTTTGACATATAGAGAATTGAATAAGAAAGCGAATCAATTGGCTTCTATTCTTCAAAGTAAAGGTGTTTCAAAAGAAAGTATTATTGGCGTTATGGTAGATCGGTCATTAGAAATGATTATTGGTATGATGGGGATTTTAAAAGCAGGAGCAGCGTATTTACCAATCGACCCTAACTACCCAACTGAACGAATTGAATATATGTTACAAGATAGTCAAGCAAAATGTTTACTTAGTAAGCGAACAGGGGAAGTATTGCCACAATTTACGGGTGAAGTACTGTATCTTGATAAAGAATATCTTTTCCAAGGTGAAGAAAGTAATTTATTACGAGAACATAATCCTAATGATTTGGCTTACGTTATTTACACATCAGGATCGACAGGAAATCCAAAAGGGGTATTGATAGAACAAAAATCTCTAGTTCATTTTTTAAATGTAATGAGAGAAAAAGTAAAGGATAATCAATCATTCTTGTTTCTTGCTAGTGCATCTTTTGATATTTCCTTGTTAGAAATATGTCTTCCTTTAACGCAAGGTTCAAAAGTAATAATTGCTACAGAGGACCAGTTTGCAACAAAAGAATTGGCTCATTTGGTCAAAAAACATAAGGTGGATTTATGGGAATCAACGCCATCGCGAATGGAAGTGATTTTGAGTGATCCAGAAGGGGCAAATTTTCTAAAAGATTTAAAATCTATTTTATTAGCAGGAGAAGCATTTTCCATTGATTTGGTTGAAAAAATTCGTTGTATCAGTGAAGCGACAATTTTAAATATTTATGGTCCCACAGAAACAACCATTTGCGCAACAGTAAAAGACTTGAGCACTTCCAAGGAAGTTACGATTGGCAAACCTAATCCGAATTATCATTCCTATATATTGAATAAGTATGGCCAATTAAAACCATTTGGAATTCCCGGTGAACTCTGCATTGCTGGCGTAGCGGTAGCACGAGGGTATCTTGGTAAAAATAAACTGACAGATGAAAAGTTTGTACCGAGCCCTTTTACGGCAGGAGAAATGATGTATCATACAGGGGATCTCGTTCGTTGGTTGCCTAATGGAGAACTTGAATATTTAGGTCGAATGGATCATCAAGTAAAAATTCGGGGGTATCGGATTGAATTAAGAGAAATCGAAACTCAATTAAGGGGATACCCAGAAGTAAATCAAGCTATCGTTGTTGATCAAGTGTATGGAAATAGGAAATTATTAGCTGCTTACTATGTATCGGATAACAAGGTGTCTTTTGGTGAAATCAGAAAATATTTAAGTGATAAATTACCTGAGTTTATGATTCCTGAAAAAATGATTCAGGTAGAAGAGCTTCCATTGAATCCAAATGGAAAAGTGGATAGAAAAAGGTTATTGGATATAACACAAACGAATTATGTATCAATTCCATACGTTGCCCCGCGCAATGAAATTGAACAAAAATTAGTGCGTGCATGGGAAAAAGTTATGGAGATTGAGGGAATCGGTATTCATGATAATTTTTTTGCATTAAAAGGAGAATCCATTAAAGCACTTCAGGTAATTAATTTATTAAGAAAAGACTGCTTAAAAATAAGTACAACAGATTTTTTTAAGCACCCTACAATCGCTCAACTGAGTTCTTGTGTAAAGTTAGAGCATAAAGAGGAAAATTTTGAAAGTAGACCAACTCATGTTAAAGATTTGTCTAAGCCATTTTCCTTAACAGAAGTTCAGACAGCGTATATGTTAGGACGGAATTCACAGTTTGAATTAAGTGGTATTTCACCTCAAACATATTTTGAATATGAAACAGTATTGGATATCAATCGTCTTTCAAAAAGTTTTCAAAAGGTAATTCATCGTCATCCAATGTTGCGAGCTGTAATCTTACCAGAGGGAAAACAGCAAATATTACAAAGCGTTCCTGATTACGAGATTGAAATAGTGAGTCTCATAGATTTAGATAATAGGAATCAAAATGCTCGCTTACAAGAAGAGCGTTCTCGAATGACTAACCATGTATTCCCTTTGGGGCAATGGCCATTGTTTGAATTAAAAGCCTTTCTTTTAAAAGAAGACACGTATTTATTATGTTTTCGATACGATGCTTTATTAATGGACGGAGCAAGCATGAACATTGTTGGACAGGATTTGTTGCATTATTATTATAAACCAAATCAAAAATTAGAATCTCTATCTTTTGATTTTCAAGATTACATGTTTATCTATGATGAAATGGAACAAAGCGAAGAATATAAAACAGCAAAAGATTATTGGACAAGTAAGCTTCCTGACTTTCCGTTTGCACCTTCTTTGCTGTTAAAAAAGGATCCAGCAGAAATTGCTACTCCTAAATTCCAATCACTTACTAAGATCCTGGACAATGAAAAATGGACAAAGCTACGAAAGTTAGCACAAGAGAAAGAGGTAACTCCTTCCGCTCTACTTTGTACAATATATGGTGATGTGTTGGCATATTGGAGTAATCAACGTAAATTGGCAATTAATTTGACTGTATTTAACCGTTATCCTGTTCATGATGAAGTAGAGCAGATTGTGGGAGATTTCACATCGCTTATTTTGTTGGATGTTGATGTAAAACCAGAGCAAACTTTCTTTACTAGAGTAAAAGAAACGCAATCTACTTTATTAGATGGTCTTGAACATCGTCATTACGATGGAGTTAACTTTATTCGAGATTTTACTCGATATCACCAAATGACGCCAAAAGCAGTTATGCCAATCGTTTTCACCTCGATGTTAGCAGGTGCAGGTGCTTTCTCTTGGGAACAACTTGGTTCTCTTCGCTATATTCATGCTCGAACTCCACAAGTGTATTTGGATAATGTAGTAATTGAAAAAAATGGAGAGTTATTAATTAGCTGGAACTATGTTGAAGAGTTGTTTGATGTTGATGTGATAGAAGCAATGTTTTCCCAATTTGTTGACTTATTAGAACAATTGGTGAAACAAAGCGATGTAACATCTTTGCAGATGAAAGAATCGGATCAAACTTTAATTGAGCAATACAATGAAACAACAGAAAAAATACCTTCAACTACTCTGTATCAATTATTTACAGACCAAGTAAAACGTACACCAGATGAAGTAGCAGTGGTATTTGAACAAGAATGGTTAACATACTCGGAACTTCATAAACGCTCCAATCAAATTGCCCACTTCTTAAAAGAGCAAGGCATTGGTCTAGGTGACAAAGTGGGTCTGTTAGCAAAAAGGCGAGTTGACACAATTGTTAATATGCTAGGTATTTTAAAAGCAGGTGCCGCTTATGTTCCGATTGATCCCGATCATCCTTTAGATCGTCAAACATATATTTTAAAAAATAGCTCATGCAAACTTTTATTAGAACCTAGTCTTTATGAAGAAAATCATTTGTCATTTTATACAACAGAAGATATGCCCGCTATTGCTGATCCAGAAGATATTGCCTATATTATATACACTTCAGGAAGTACAGGGAAACCAAAAGGAGTAATTATTACTCACCAAGCGGTTACAAATACTATTCAAGACATAAATCAAAAATATGAGGTAAATGAAGATGATCGTATTATTGGTATCTCTTCCATGTGTTTTGACCTATCTGTATACGATATTTTCGGAACTTTAAGCACAGGTGCAATGTTGGTAATGATTCGTGATCCAAGAAACATGCAAGAATTAATCCGTACCGTCGAGCGTAGAGGGATTACAATTTGGAATACAGTGCCTGCAATCATGGATTTGGCATTGGATCAAGTAGGTTCTCATTTTGAACATTCTTCTTTGCGTTTAGTTTTACATAGTGGGGATTGGATTCCACTTTCTTTACCAGAAAAAATAAAACGACATTTTCCGATTGCAGAAGTAGTTTCACTAGGAGGAGCAACAGAAGCATCGATTTGGTCAATTTATTATCCGGTCAAACAGGTGGAATCACATTGGAATAGTATTCCATACGGGATGCCCTTGGCAAATCAAACGTATTATGTGTTGAACTATGAAAAGAAAATGTGCCCTGTTGGTGTAATTGGGGATTTATATATCGGGGGAGTGGGCCTTGCTAAAGGATATTTAAATGATGAAAAGAAAACAAATGAAGCGTTTGTGTCACATCCTGATTTTGGTCTTATATACAAAACAGGAGATTGTGGAAAAATGCATTCTGAGGGATATATTGAATTTTTAGGCCGCCAAGATTACCAAGTGAAAATTCAAGGATATCGAGTAGAGTTAGAAGAAATCTCTCATTGTCTTCTAACTTATAAACAAGTCGAACATGCTGTCGTAATTGATCAAACAGATGAGAACGGAATAAAATTTTTAGTTGCATATGTGGTAACTGAGCAAAATATTAGTACAACAGAACTACGAAAGCATTTGCGAGATCACTTGCCAGATTACATGATTCCTTCTTATTTTGTTTATTTGGACCAATTACCCCTGACTCCAAACGGGAAATTAGATAGAAAAGCGCTCCCTACTCCAGAGAAACAAAAAAATGAAGTATTTATTGCTCCAAAAACTGAAATGGAAAAAATATTAACTAGTATTTGGCAAGAAGTACTCAAAATAGATCAAGTTGGAGTAAATGATCATTTCTTCGCCTTAGGTGGAGATTCGATAAAAGCGATTCAAGTGTCCGTCAGACTGTATCGACAAGGATTTGAGCTTGAACCAAAAAATCTATTTTCATTTCCTATATTAAGGGACATGGTTCAATTTGTTAAAAAGCTAGACCATTTTTCAAGTTCACAAACAAATGATGTAAACATAATGAACGATAATAAAGCTACATTACTAAATGTTAAAGATAAAAAACTTAATCAACATACACTTACCAAAATACAAGAAAAAATGCCGGATATAAAAATAGAACGTATTTACCCGTTAGCACCTTTCCAAGAAGTTATTTATGAACATGCTACGAATGAACCTGATACAAATGCATATTTTGAACAAACAATTTGGGCACTTGAGGGGGAGCTGGATATTAAACTCTTTATTCAGTGTTTCCAACAATTAGTTGATCGTCATGCTTCTTTAAGAACAATAATTGTGCAAGATGAACAAGCACAACCTTGGCAAGCTGTTCTATATGATGTTCAAATAATTTCAGAGATAAAAAACTTGATTGAGATGACGAAACAAGAACAGCAAGAATTCCTAAAACAGTGGATGAATGAAAATTTAAGTCGAGGATTCAAAAATGATGAACTTATGACACGTCTCTGTATATTCCAACTAGGTAATAACGAGCATAAGATAGTTTGGAGTTCCCATCATCTATTATGTGATGGTTGGAGCGTCAGCATTTTGATAGACGAATTATTCCAGCTCTATGAAACAATAAATGCGGGCACTACGGCGGGGTTACCTATGGTAAAACCTTTTGAGACATTCATAGATTGGACTGTAGCACAAGATCATGAGAAAGCACGTCATTTTTGGCGGGATTATTTATCAGGATACAATCGAAAAATTAGTATTCCTAAAAAGAAAGTACCAACTCAAAGTGAAGAATTAAACTTCACATTTATGGACTTAACATTAGATAAGGATTTGACTAGTCAGTTACAGACGTTTGTAACTAAAAATAATATAACTATGAATACGGCATTACTAGCTGTATGGGGAATATTGCTTGGCAAATACAATGGAACGAGAGAAGTAGTATTACCTAATCTCGTATCAATCAGACCTCCTGAAGTAGAAGGAATTGAAAATATGTTCGGTCTGTTCACAAATGTTTTGCCTATCCGACTAGCATGGACAGAAACGCAATCTTTTGTGGACCTCCTGCAAAAAGCACAGCTAGAAACATTGAAATGTAATGAGTATGCATACTATTCATTTGTTGATATACAAAAGCAAAGTGAATTAAAAGCTGAGTTGACTGACCATCTTTGGGTTTTTGAAAACTATCCAACTAATCCAGCAATCTTTTCTTCAAATGAAAACAGACATTTTGCCATCACAGATTACGAAGTTGTTGATGAGCCGCATGTAAAGTATGGAATTATGTGCTTCCCTGAAGAAAAACTTACAATAAAGTTTGGATATGATCAAACCGTATATGAAGCGGAGAAAATACAGGAAATATTAAATCACATCCATCGGTTAATCAACATGATTCTTCAAAATCCAATACAGGCAATCGGTGATTACAAATTATAAAAAGTGAAAAGGCGAGCAAGAACTCGCCTTTTTAAATAGAATAGGAGTAAACCAAATGACAAAAAACTTGCAGTTATCAGCCGAAGAGATGCGTCAGTTAGGATATCAAGCGGTTGACTTAATTGTTGATCATATGAATCATTTAAAAAGTAAACCAGTTTCGGAAACAATTGATAGTAATATTTTTAGAGACAAGCTAATTGAAACGATTCCGGAAAACGGATCTAATCCAAAAGAATTACTTCATTTTCTTAATAACAATGTGTTTAATCAAATTACTCATGTGGATCATCCTCATTTTATGGCTTTTGTGCCAGGTCCTAATAATTATGTTGGTGTATTAGCAGATTTTTTAGCAAGTGGGTTTAATGTATTTCCTACAGCTTGGATAGTAGGTGCAGGTGCTGAACAAATTGAATTAACGACAATTAACTGGTTAAAATCAATGCTAGGATTTCCTGATTCAGCTGAAGGACTATTTGTCAGTGGCGGTTCCATGGCTAATTTGACTGCACTTACTGTAGCGAGACAGGTCAAGTTGAATAATGACATAGAAAATGCGATTGTTTATTTTTCTAACCAAACTCATTTTTCTGTAGATCGAGCACTTAAAGTATTAGGTTTTAAACAGCATCAAATTTGCCGAATTGAGACAGATGAAGATTTAAAAATTTCAGTTAGTACTTTAAGAAAGCAAATAAAAGAAGATCGATTAAAAGGGAAAAAACCATTCTGTGTTATTGCTAATGCAGGGACAACGAATTGCGGAGCGGTGGACTCCCTCGATGAATTGGCTGATCTATGTGGTGATGAAGATATATGGCTACACGCGGATGGGGCTTATGGGGCTGCAGCAATTCTTAGCGAAAAAGGAAGAGGGTTGTTAAGTGGAATTCATCGTGCCGATTCTTTAACGTTAGACCCGCACAAATGGCTTTTTCAGCCTTATGATGTTGGTTGTGTACTCATTCGAAATAGCCAATATTTAAGTAAAACATTCCGTATGATTCCAGAGTATATTAAGGATACGGAAACTAATATAGAAGAAAAGGTGAATTTTGGGGAGCGTGGAATTGAACTTTCTCGTAGATTTAGGGCATTAAAGGTATGGCTTTCTTTTAAAGTATTTGGAGTCACAGCTTTTCGCGAGGCAATTGATCATGGCATTATGTTGGCTGAACAAGTTGAAGAGTTTTTAAGGAAAGAAAAAGATTGGGAAGTGGTAACACCTGCACAGTTAGGAATTGTTACTTTTCGTTATATTCCATGTGAGCTAACATCTACAGATACAATTCATGAAATAAACAAAAAATTGGTGGAAGAAATTAATCAGAGAGGATTTGCTATGCTAAGTACGACTAAATTAAAAGAAAAAGTAGTAATTCGACTTTGCTCTATCAACCCAAGGACAACAAAAGAAGAAATACTTCAAATCATGATGAACATAAAAGCATTAGCAGAGGAAATAAACACATCGCCTAAACATCTTATATCTGTTTCTCAACCTTGATATATTAGGTGAATTTTACATATTAATAGCCGATTTTAAATGAGAATCGGCTATTATATTTAAATGATAAATAACACTCACAAATGTATACTATTTATGAGTGTTTCTCTTGTAATGGGATTAAGCCTCAACCTTAGATACTCGTTTGAACCCAGTTTTTATTGCTTGTACTATTTCGTTCACAGCATAAATAGATACATCGGCATTTGGATTTAACCCTTCAAACCAGTGATAGGCATTTGGATATAAATGAAACTCGACATCAACACCAGCTTGCGCTAGTTTGCTTACATAGGTTAATGTTTCGCTTCGGAATGGATCTAATTGACCAACAAATGTGTAAGTATACGGTAAGTCACTATAATCCTCAGCTCGAGAAGGCGCTGCATAGGCAGGGATTTGATCCGTTCCATACATTTCTCCTAAATACATTTTCCAGCCAGCTTCATTTGCCTTTTGGTTCCAAACAAATCCCTCTTTAATTTCATTCGCTGAAGGTGTATTATTTCGGTCATCAATCATTGGATATAGTGGCATTTGTAAACAAATTGAAGGATATTTTCGATCTCGGGCTATTAATGATAATGCTGCTGTTAGTCCACCGCCAGCGCTTACTCCTGCAACCCCAATTCGATTTGAATCAATGTTTAATGAATTTGCATTATCAGCAATCCATTTTAAAGCTGAATAACAATCCTCAATTGGTGCTGGATAAGGGTGTTCAGGTGCTAAGCGGTAGTCTACAGAAACGACCACACAGCCAGCTTCTTTTACAAACCTCATACAAGTATCATCATTATCATCTATAGACCCTAAGATATAACCACCACCATGTATCCATAATAAGACAGGTAAAGGTTCATGATTTGATTTTGGACGATAAATTCTTAATGGTAACGGATTATCATCAGGTCCAACAATGACTTTATCTGTTAAAGAAAGGGAGTCATCAACAACGGTAGGTGGTCTCATTTGAGCTATTCCTTCTCTGATTGATTGCAAGTTTTCCGGGCGTAAATCGAGATCCGGAAACATTTCTAACCCTTGTAATAATTCTGGATTTACTCTAGTTTTCATTTTAGCACCTCTATTTGTAATTGTTTTCAAATAAATGAAGTGGATTCTAAGTAGTTTAATTGTGAAAGAACACCACAATTAAATTGTAAATTGGATATGTCTTAGCAGTCAACAGAATATTCGGAAATTAAAACCTTTCTCAAGAAGGATTTTCATGCAACCAGTAATACAAGTGATTGATTTAGGAGTAAAGTGTTTTCATGTAGTTGTAGTTATTTACACTTAGTTTTCTAATTGAACCAAGAGGTAATCCGTTTTATTTTAATGACATATTACAAGGGATACCTGTTCGAATTCATATTCGGAAAGGATTAATACATTTTCATTCCTTAATATATAATTCAGGGAAATACTTATGGGCAGGCATTAATATAGGAGAACAGTACAAATCTTTAATGAATTTTCATATTTAACAAACACACATATAACCATTCAAATAGGGTGCTTTTTATTTGTTGTATAGAAGTTACATAATAAGCATGGATCTATATGCTATTATTCAATGAAGCTTAACCTCTATCTAAAGTTCCTTAAATTGACTACCTCCTTACCAATATTCAAAAACGATTGCGTTTTGAATTTGTGTTCCATTTTTTCTTGACCAGGTCATTGAATAACTACACATAAACTCCTTATATCTCTAGATAAACTACCGATTAGCTCCATATAGACTCTAGATAACCTATATAGAATACAAGTTATCAAGGAGGTAAGAAAAAATGAATTTTATGAAACGTGCAATTCTCAGTATGAAAAAAAGGATAGGAACATCATTAATTTTGATGGCAGTATTTCTGATTGTTACAAATTTGGTTCTTTCAGGGTTCACAATCCAAAATGCATCAAAAAAAGCGGCGGATGCTGCAAGAAAAAAACTAGGTGCAGATGTTACTTTGAGTCTTGATTTCGATAAATTAGGTCAACAAGCTCGTGAAACTGGAGAGATGCCTAATCCACCGAAGCTTAACACAAAAGAAGCAGATCAATTAGCGGAGTCAAAATATGTAAAAGACTATAATTACATAAGCAATACTTTCGGAATCTCGGATGGACTTAAACTAGTAGGAGCTTCAGAAGGAGAAGAAGAGGGAAAAGGTAAAGCAGGGATGGCGGCTGTACGAGGCGGTTCAAGTTCCCGTACAGAAATAGATATGAATGCTTCTTTTATGATTGAGGGAGTTCGCAAGACTGCATTACAAGAAAGCTTTGAAAACGGCAAAAGTAAAATCATTGATGGGAAACCAATTACAGAACAGATGAAAGATCAGAATGTAGCTTTAATGGAAAAACGATTAGCAGAATTAAACAATTTGAAAGTAGGAGACAAAGTAAAAGTACAATCAGGGGATAAGAAGGAAACCCTCGAGATTGAAATTATCGGTATTTACGAAACAAATGAGCAAGCAATGGGTCAACAGGCCCCTCCTATAATGGATCCAGCTAATAAACTATATATGCCGCATTCAACTATGAAAAAATTAGAAGTAGATCAAGGGATAAGTAGTGTTCAAGTCGTGTATTTCTTGAATGATCCACAATACATTGATGTATTTAAAAAAGAAGCAACAAAATCTGATATTGATTTTAATTATTATAAATTAGATGCACATGATTCATTGTACAAACAAATGATTGGTCCTATCGAAAATATTTCTTCTACTTCTCAAATGATTATTTATATTGTATCAATTGCAGGTGCGATTATATTAGGGTTAATCATTATGCTATCAATTAAAGGACGTCGTAAGGAAATGGGAATTCTGTTATCAATTGGAGAGAAAAAATGGAAACTGATGGCGCAGTTCGTAGTAGAAGTAGTATGTGTCGCTATTTTAGCATTTGGATTATCCATAACAACAGGAGCTAAGGTTTCTCAATATATCGGGGATAATTTACTTTCGAGTGAAATTGCTACAGCAAGCGAAGAAACGGACACCACGCGAAATAGTACTGTAATGATGTCTGGACCTGGTGGTACGCTACAAAATCAAAAAGAGGATCCAATTGATAAAATTGATGTAAGTGTAACAGGAGAAGATGTAGGGAAAATGGGGGGGCTTGGACTAGCTATTGCTATAATAGCAACGCTTCTTCCGTCATTATCTATTCTACGTTTAAATCCAAAACAAATTCTTTTAAAAGATGAATAAGGAGGCTTAATATGGAAACGATTTTACAATTTAAAAATTTGGATTATTATTATGAAAGTAATGGGAAAAATGTAGCAATACTAGAAAATGTCAACTTTTCTTTTCAAAAAGGGCATTTCTACACGATTTTAGGACCATCTGGATCTGGTAAAACTACAACTCTAAGCTTAGGTTGTGGACTGGATGTCCCTAAAAATGGTTATGTACTGTATAATGGCAAAGATATTCGAAAAATTGGTTTGGATAGATACCGTAATCAAAATGTATCTGTAATTTTCCAATCTTATAATTTAATTACTTATATGACAGCTCTTCAAAATGTCTTAACAGCAATGGAAATCACAGGTGTCAAAGTGAAAAATAAGACGGTAAGGGCATTAGAATTATTAGAGAAAGTAGGACTCACTGAAGTGGAAGCGAAACGTAACGTCTTGCAACTAAGTGGTGGGCAACAACAGCGTGTAGCAATTGCTCGAGCACTATCTTGTAATGTTGATTTACTGATTGCAGATGAACCGACAGGAAACCTCGACGAAGAAACGGCAATGGATATTATAGAACTGTTTCAAGAACTTGCACATAAAGAGAATAAATGTATTATTGTTGTAACGCATTCACAGGAAGTTGCTAAAAAATCCGATCGTGCAGTGTATTTAAGTAAGAAGAAGTTGGTCGTAAACCAAATCTAATACAAATATCTTAGCTTTTTAATTCACATAATTTTCAAAAACCATCTATTTCAAAAGCTTATATTTGATATATAATAAAATCAAGCCATAATCAAAATGGTCTCCCTGTACTGAATGTTAAAATAGTTTGTTGTTCCCGTTTTAATAATAGTTGAAAAAGAACTTGTAGGATACTCTACAAGTTCTTTTTATTATAATTGGTTACCTATATCATGGGATAATCACACATAAAAAACGGGACATTACCTAGATATATAATCTAAATGCTGTCCCGTTTAACTGTGTATCTGTATAGTTATTGCAGAATTAAACCTACAATCATAATTAAACTAAATACTATTATCCAACCAAACGCACAATAGCCAAAAATTCTAATCCATTTAGGTAATTGATTCATGTTAATTTTATTTGAGGGAACTCCCTGCATAGAAAACATCATTTTTTGATCTCTATCTCTATTATTTTGTTGTTCATACATAATATCATCACCTTTCCAGAACTATTGTGTTTATAGTATATCAGCCTGAAGGAAATTATGTACTGATAAAGGGGATAACTTAAATATTCTGTGGTGAATTTTAATTGTCCATGGCTTTAAGTGCTAATTCTTTATATATACTGAAAAAGAGCCCTATATAAATAGGATTCTTTTTCTTCAAATATTAACTTGCTGGATATGCATCAGAACCAAGGTAACGTTCTTTTATAATTTGAAGATGATGAAGCTCATGACCAGCAATGATGTATGCTAATGCACGAACTGTAACTTCAGAATTATTCGCATTTCCTCTTTGTGACCAAGCTTCTTTATCTAAGCTCCTAAGTAAATACAGGGTAGATTGGCGAACAACTATTAAATTCTCAAGAAGATCTTGCATAGATTGCTTATCAAAAGCAGCTCTAAGAACATACATATCATCATTATAGCCTGGAAGTTCTGCTGTCTCGCCTCGAGCGATAGATAGCAATCGATACGCCATAATACGTTCTGTATCTGCTATATGACCGATTACTTCTTTTATGCTCCATTTAGTAGGAGCATACCGGAAAAGTCCCTCACTATCAGAAATTCTCTTTAATAATAGATTCGTTTCCTTCATTTGTTGTTCTAGAATATGTATGATATTTCCGTCTGATACCAATTTGGTATACGTTGCATAATAGGAGTTATATTCACTTATCTTTGGTCTTATTTGCATACGAATCATCCTTTATGTTTTATGTTTAATCTTTACATATAGCTTATCATAAAAGAATTCCAAATTAATCTGAAAAATGGAGGCAAATATGCATTTTTCATCTTCCTTTTCAGTTGCATAGATGAAATGCATCTCAAATAAGAGAATCTAATTTGCTGCTAAGCGAAATTTCGTTTTTTTGCTGTTATAGTAGAAGGTGAATATTTAAATTGAATACAGTTTGTCACTACTTATGACAATCGTAATTTAAGAAGTAGCATATATCATTAAATGAAAAGCCTGTTAATCAGTTTATACTTACTACAAAAACAAACAAACTCGTCCTATTTAAAGGAGAGTTTGTTTGTTTTTGTATTTAGATAATGGAATACGCATGCTAAATTGCACACTATGTTCCATATTTCTTATAGAATACTTTATATCTATTCTTTCAAGAATTTGTTTAACAATATATAGACCTAAACCACTTCCTCCGGTATTTCGATTCCTAGATTTTTCAATTCGATAAAATGGTTTGAAAATTTGTTGTATATCTTCATCTTTAATATTGATACCTGTATTTATAATTTGCATTTTAATTTGACCTTGTTTAGGATCCTCACTTAACTTTATATAGACTTTTTCATTATGTGGTGAATACATAACTGCATTATGGATAATATTTTTACATGCTTTTTCAAAAAGGACACGATCTGTATAAACAGAAAGGTCAGAGTCAATTTCTTTTATTATTTGGATGTTTTTTTGAGAAGCGAAAAATTCGAGATCTTTTGTGATTGTACCTATTAACTTTGAAAGATTAACTTCTTCTATTTTTAGTTTAAAAGTGTGTTGTTCTAACTTTGACATACTTAAAATTTCACGAACTAGTTGTTCCATACTTTCAATAATTTGATGATTTTTCTTTAAATATTGATCACGATTTTGATAAGGGCCAATATTGTATATCATCCCTTCTAAGTATCCTTTCATTACAGTAAGAGGGGACTTTAATTCATGTGCTACAATGGCAAAAAACTCTCTGCGTTTTGTTTCTATTTCTCTTTCTTTTTCAATATCATTTTTTAATTGTTCATTTGCTTTTTTCAAATCAAACATAGCTTGTTGTAAGTTAATAGACATGTCATTCAAACTATTAGATAATTCTCCTAACTCATCTGTAGAGCGAACCTCAATTTTTTCGGAGAAATCTAAATTTGCCATCTTTTGTGCACCCTCATTAATATAAATAAGTGGCTTTGTAATAAATCTGGAATAGAAATAAGCACTCCCTATACCAATTACGAGCACGATGATACTAATATAGGGGAGAAAGCGCACTAATACCTGCGAAGCTTCATCAATCGGTTGAAATGTTGCGAACACCACAAGCGTTAAACTACCATCTTGGAATTGAATTGGTTCCGTAACATTATATGAATTGCTAATGGTACCTGCATTCTCAAATCGTGTGGCTTTAGTAACTACTGTTGTTTGTGTACCACTTTGAATAAAAGAAAATGAAGGCGAGTAAATAATTACTCCTTCTTTATTTTGAAGCGAAAGCATCGCGTTATTTTTTTTTGCGTATTCATCAAAAAGTGGTATCGCATCTTGAAACGTAAGATCTTTGGACTTATCAATTATATCTTTTATCCCTGTTTGAAGTTGATCTGTTTTGTATTGCTCATAAAACGTAGGGAGAAAGAAATATAAAGTCAAATAAATTAACACTGCAAAGGATAACAAAATGAGAGATGTAGTCATAAAGAGTTTATAAGTAATTTGCTTCATCTTCATGACTTTTAAAATTTTATTCATCAACTTTATAACCAATACCCTTAATTGTTTTAATATAGGGGATAGCTAGTTTTTTACGTAGGTTTTTAATATGTGTATCTATTATTCGTGTTTCCCCAAAATAATCGTATCCCCAAACTTTTTCTACGATATTTTCTCTTGTCAGTACTTTTCTCTCATTTTGAAATAGTAGTTGTAGAATTTCGAACTCTTTTGTCGTTAACAAAATTTCAACATCATTTACATATACTCTATATGCATCAACATCAATGCGCACTTCTTTAAATACCAAATGATTATTTACATTTTCATCATAACTTCTTCTAAGTACAGCTTCGACTCGTCTAATCAAAACATGAAACGAAAAGGGTTTTGTTATATAATCATCAATCCCAAGATCGAACCCTTTCATTTGATCTTCCTCTTCTTCTAACGCAGTTAGCATAATAATTGGTATGTTTGACTGATTTCGAATCATTTTAGCAACTTCAAATCCATTAAAATTGGGCATCATTACATCTAGAAGAACTAAATCAAAGGATTGCTTATTAAATTGTGTCATACCCTCTAGTCCATCTGAAGCAACTACCACTGTATATTGTTGGGTCATTAAAAATTGTTTAATTAATTCCTGAATTTCTTGATCGTCCTCAACCACGAGGATATGATAGTTTTTCATAATATCACCTCTGGTAGTCATTATAGCCGTACTATCTGTAGTTTATGTGGAGATACAGTAGGAAACTTCATAGGACGTTTAACGTATTAACTCGATTTTCAAGATTTTATATTCTCCATAAAAAAGTACTATTACCCATATTCCTTTTTATGGAGAAATATTTGTGTGCTTGAAAAAACTTATCATATAAAATGCTGAACGATTAATATTTACGAAAAAATAATGTATAATAATGTAAAATGTGTGAAGTTTTTTAATTTTTTGAAAATACACTTTCGAAGTTTTAATAGAAGGGAGATGAATTTAAAGATAAAAGAAGCCAGCGAAATTCTAGAGCGTATGCCACAAACTTTGGAGTTTTTTTGCTAATTTAGTAAAGGCCTAAGGTGCGAACTACGGATTATTTAAATCATGTGAGAAAGGTTGTGAAATTATTTGATGGGTTATAAAGCGATGCTGTTTGATTTAGATGATACGTTACTTGATAGAGATAAGGCAGTAGATAATCTGTTTTTATTAGTTTTAGAAAAGTGTTATGAGGATGTTAGTGATACAATCAAAAACAATATGCTACAGAAATTCAAAGAATACGATAAAAGAGAATATGGCAGTAGTGATAAAACGATAGTTTTAGAATCATTATTTGATGAATTCGCGCCGAAATATAGATTATCGCGCAATTATATCCAAGATTTTTGGAATGAAAATTTCCCTAAATGTTTTTCGATAGACCAAAATACTATTCATTTCTTAAATCACATAAAGAAGCACTTAAAAGTTGGAATTATAACAAATGGATCAACGCAGAGGCAAACGGCTAAAATAATTAACACAAATTTAAATAATTACTTTGAAACAATTATTATTTCTGAAGAAGTGGGGTTTAGTAAACCTGATAAGCGTATATTCGAACTAACTTTAAATAAGCTTAATGTGCAACCAGATGATGTATTATTTGTTGGAGATGACTTAGAAAAGGATATTGCTGGTCCTCAAAACGCAAATATAAAAGGCGTGTGGTTTAACCCTCAGAAAATCAAGAATACTACCAAAATACAACCATATGCCGAGATTAACACTTTGGATAGTTTGTTAAGTTATGTTACTCCACAATATTTTTATAACAAGTAAAAGTAATTTCATATATATATTCGAAAATATAAAAAAGAAAAACTATCATTAATTTCATTGACCGTATTAGTAATAAAAAATATATATTTACAATAAAAAAATAGAGGCGATTTTAATAGCTGCGGCTAATTTAATCTATGATTAATACGAAGTTTTGTAAAACAATTTTACTCATACTGTGTAAATTATAAAGGGGTGGGACTATGGAAATAAAGAAAGTAGTAATCGATGGAATCAATATTGCGGTCATAAGAAATGAGAAGGTACTAATATCCGATGTTCAAACGGCATTGGATATTATGGCAACAGTTCAATATGAGGTGGATGCGAAACATATTATTATTGACAAATCATTAATAAGCGAAAGTTTTTTTGACCTAAAAACACGCCTTGCTGGTGATATTCTTCAAAAGTTTATAAACTACAAGGTAAAGATCGCTATCATTGGAGATTTCTCTATGTATACTAGTAAAAGCTTACAGGATTTTATTTATGAGTGCAATAAAGGGAAAGACATTTTTTACTTAGCAACTGAACAACAAGCAATTGAAAAACTAAGTACATTAAAGTAATAATACCTCAGTAAAATATCCCTCTTTTTCACATAGCAAATTATTTACAACATATAAGAACTAATGTTTGTGGTAAACTAAGAAATGAATAAAGGGGGAGTTTTCTTGTACAATTTTAATGATACAATCCGAAATTTAAACAATTTAGTTTACAAACCTAACAATTTAATGATTACGAATCTAAAAGAAGAAAAGCAAAACGCAGAATATGCAGGATGTTTATTTCACTTAAATCATAAAAGTATTCGTTTTAGAATATCAAAAATTACCCCTAATAAAATTGGGCAATTTGTTTCTTTTTGGGAAAAAGATGACAATATGCAAAATCAAGCATTTTCTTATGACGCTGCTCCTGACTTATTAGTTATCACTTGTTTAGATGATAATAAACTAGGACAATTTATTTTCCCTAAAGAAATTCTACTTAAAGAAAAAATATTGAAAACGAAAAGTCAAAAAGGAAAGATGGCTATGAGAGTTTACCCGGTTTGGGATACTCCTGTTAGCAACCAAGCTAAAAAGAGCCAAATGTGGCAACTTCAATATTTTGTTGATTTAAGTGATCATAATCATTTACCTAAAGACAAACTATTACATTTGTATTTGTAACTTCTTTTCTTAAGTAATCTTGCGAGTTAGATTTTTTGTACCGGTACAGTTAAACGAAATGTACATTGTTTCAGTACCCCATAAAATTTACAATCAGCATATACTATTTTAACTTATACATGTTAAGGGGTGCTGACTATGACAAGTCTACAACATAAGATTTTTACAAGATTGAATCTTACAAACCGTACTGAAGTGAAGTTTGAAGAATTAAATACAATTCTTTTTGCATTTGCACACACTATACCATTTGAGAATTTAGATGTTATAGCACGTAATGCGAATATAATTACTATGGAAAATTTACAGAATAAAATTTCAACTACATCCCGCGGCGGACTTTGTTATGAATTAAATACTCTTTTTTACTACTTTTTACAAGATTGTGGTTATGATGTACAGCTTGCACTTGGTACTGTATATAAAAATGATATAAACGCATGGGCACTTGAGGATGGGCATATAACGATTATTTTAAATTATGCTAATGAACAATACTTAATTGATGTAGGTATTGCTTCATTAGTACCTTTAATCCCTGTACCTTTTACTGGTGAGTCTGTTTCCACTAAAAACGGTACGTATCGAGTGAAAAAAAGAGACACGAGTAAAGGAAATTACGTTCTAGAAAGAAAAGATACGGACGGAGAGTGGAAAGTTTGTCATGCTTTTTATAATCGTATCATTGATGAGGCAGTAGTGAACGATGTTCAAAGAAGAGTAATAGAAGATGAGAAATCTATTTTCAATAAGGGCCCAATTGCAGTCAAATTAACGGACTCTGGCCATGTTTCTTTAACAAATACTAGTTTAACTGAAATCATTCATGGTGAAAAAGTAAAACGTGAAATTACAGAAGATCAATATAGAGAGCTTTTATATACTTTATTTGCTATTGAGTTGTGATGTAACGAATAGCTAGCCGGTTCTTACGCAGAGTCGGCTATTTTATTAACTTTATTTTAAAACTACTATTAAAGTTTGATTTTCTAATTAGATATAATACACTAGAACAGTATGAAAAATTATAAACAATGAATTTTGAATGTAAAGGAAGATTTTTATGTCAATTATTGATAAATTGAAACTTAATAAGTATACAAATATGGTCGTAATTAATGAACCTAGTGATTATGACATTTTTACCGGGGAAGAAACTGCATTTTCCAAAGGTCACGATGCCATTTTTGTTTTTGTAGAAACACTTGATGAAATGGTGAAACAAACGAATTTTATTATTAGTAATGAAGAATTACTAATTGAAAAAGGCTACATATTCTTCGCGTATCCGAAAAAAGGTAATTCTCGATATAGTACGTTTATTCACCGTGATGAAATGTTTCCAGCATTAAACGTTGGTGAAGATGGGTATGTAGGACAAAGTGATATTAAATTTGCACGAATGGTAAGTATGGACGATGTCTTTACTGTTGTAGGTTTAAAGCGTGAAAAGAAAAAAGAGAAGAAAACGCCTGCTATGAGTCAATGTGTTGCTGATTATGCAGATCGTATTAAAGATGTTGAAGCATTATTGGCTAATCATCCAAATGAACTTACGTTTTATCAAAGTTTAACACCTGGATATCAAAAAGATTGGGCACGTAATTTATTTTCTGTAAAACAAGAAAAAACACGCGATAAACGTCTTGAGAAAATGATTGAAATCCTTTCACAAGGCTATAAAACAATTGAACTATTCCGTAAGAAGAAAAAATAACGATTAGGAAAGTCACAATGATGCAACAATTAATTACACTTAGCACATTGAAATAAGAATTCCTTTCAGTATACTAAAGTATGTTCTTATATTTAAATAATTAGCAAAAGAGAAAAGGTGTTTGAAATGAAATCGTATATTGTAGTTGGAGCTGGTATTTTAGGGGCGTCTACTGCTTATCATCTTGCTAAAGCAGGTGCGAACGTTACTATCGTGGATCGCCAACAATTAGGTCAAGCAACTGATGCAGCAGCTGGTATTGTATGTCCATGGCTTTCACAGCGTCGTAATAAAGCGTGGTATAAAATCGCTAAAGGCGGTGCGCGTTACTATTCTTCTTTAATTCAGCAATTAGAAGAAGACGGTGAAACGGATACAGGATACAAACGTGTAGGTGCAATTAGTTTACATACTGATGAGAAAAAGTTAGATAAAATGGAAGAACGGGCTTATAAACGACGTGAAGATGCACCAGAGATCGGAGAAATTACACGTTTATCAGCTGAAGAAACGAAAAAATTATTCCCAGCATTATCAGAAGAATACAGTTCTGTTCATATTAGTGGCGCTGCACGAGTAAACGGAAGATCATTACGTAACGCATTAATAAGTGCTGCGAAAAAACATGGCGCAACTTTTATTAAAGGCGATGCAATATTAGTCCGTGAAGGTAATCATATTACTGGAGTAAAAGTAAATGACGAAATAATGGTAGCAGAAAAGGTAATTGTAACTGCAGGCGCATGGGCGAATGAAATATTAAATCCATTAGGGATCAATTTCTTAGTTACATTCCAAAAAGGACAAATTGTTCACCTGCAAACGGAAAATACAGCAACAGAGAATATGCCAGTTGTTATGCCTCCAAACGATCAATACATTTTAACGTTTGACAATGGTCATGTCGTAATTGGAGCTACCCATGAAAACGAAACTGGCTTCGATCATCGTGTAACAGCAGGTGGTTTACATGAAGTATTCCATAAAGCGTTAACAGTTGCACCTGGTTTAGAAGATGGTACTATGTTTGAAACGAGAGTTGGTTTTAGACCATTTACACCAGGATTCTTACCTGTTATTGGGCCACTACCTAACTTTGAAGGTATTCTCATTGCGAACGGATTAGGTGCTTCAGGTTTAACTGCCGGCCCATATTTAGGATCAGAATTAGCTAAACTAGCACTTGGCCAAACAATTGAATTAGATTTAAACGATTATGACGTTGCGGGTGCAATTGAATAATAAAAAAAGATTAGGATTCGCTCCTAATCTTTTTTTATTTGGAGTAGCACGACATACCCATCAAGCTAATATTTTTAATTACTCCCATTAAAAATATGCATCGTTGACTACAAATAAGATGGTTATGTTAATTGAAGACAATTGATTTAAATCGCGAAATTTATATAAAAAAGATAAAATGGAAGAGTGTTTGAAATATTTAGATGAAAAAGTGGGCGAGATATGATGAGTATAATTGGGGTACAGCTGAGATACGTGTAAAAATAGGTCATAGACTTATATTTATTTCTATGTATAAAATCAGCTTTTTCTTAATTGTTAGGGGTCACCATACATCGCAATCAAGTTAAGGAGACGAATTTCCCTCAAAATGAAAAAACGTTTGCAATAAGACTTATAATGAAATTAAGTTCTTGATATATCCCGTCAAGGATATATTATGAAACAGTGTTTAAATAAAGGAGTTGTATAAAATGAATGAAAAAAAAGATACAGAAATAAAACGCTCTTCAAAAGCAGAAAACATTCTATCTCAGATCGATAGTAAAACTAAGCTAGGCGACTTACGAAAAATCGCGAAGGACATTAAAAAAGATCACGAACTAGCTATGGAACTTTGGTCAACCGAAGAGTTTTTGCCCAGGCTATTAGCAATCTTAATTATGGACAAAAAACTTCTTTCACAAGATGTGCTAAATAAGCTTGATAAGGATATGCAAACTCACACTTTTAATGAGCGAAATAACTTAATGGATTGGTTAATGGCTAATCAGCTCACCAAAGACAAGAAGAAAATTGCATTGATGGAGTCATGGGAAAATAGTCCTTCTGCTCTTCAAAGGCGAGCTTTTTGGTATTATCAAGGGCGCTTGAGATGGACTGGGCAAACACCGCCTGATAACACAGCAGACTTGCTATCTGCATTAGAAGCTAATATTATGCAAGAAGAACCGGAAGTTCAATGGGCTATGAACTTCACCGCAGGCTGGATAGGCGTTTATGATGAAAAGAATCGTGCACGTTGTATTAAACTTGGTGAGAAAACGGGTCTTTACAAAGATGTAATAGTAGCAAGAGGATGTACTCCCAGCTATTTGCCGGAGTTCATTACGATTGAAGTTAACAAACGACATATTGATTAAAAAAGTGTAGCAATTCCAACTTAGGTGTTTATGTAACCGACAGAATTGAGCATAAAATGTCGGGTTTCATGTAATGATTATTGTTAAGTTAGTAACAAGGGAGGTTATTTTATGGATATGTTAAAAGGAATGAATGAGGCATTAAACTATATTGAAGAGAACTTGGATAACTATATTAATTTAAAAGAAGTGGCGAGCAAAGCTTTCTTTTCGGAGTATCACTTTAAACGGCTTTTTTCTCTTCTTTCGGGTATTACAATATCTGAGTATATTCGTAGACGTCGATTAACGATGGCAGCCTTAGAACTGAAAGACCTTAATGTAAAAGTAATTGATGTTGCAATTAAATATGGCTATTGTTCTCCAGATGCCTTTTCACGAGCGTTTCAAAGTTTTCATGGTGTTACTCCATCATTAGCACGGAAGTTGGAACAGAACTTGAAAGCATATCCAAGAATGGCCTTTCAACTAACGATTCAGGGAGGTATTGAAATGAATTATCGAATTGTCAAAAAAGAAGGATTTGAGGTTTTTGGAATTAAATATAATGTTGAAGTGGTGAATGAGACTCTTTCACCTACTTATGAAGATATGCTTACAGCTATTAGTGAGACGACAATGAAAGAATTAGAATCCCTTGCTACCAATGAACCCTTTGGTCTTGTACATGTAACGGTTAATTACGCAGAACACGATAACGGGAAGGCAACTTTTGAACAGTATATAGGAGCGGTTACTACAAAAAATGAAAAGATAAAGGAATATGCAACATTAGAAGTTCCTCCTCTATTATGGGTTATTTTTGAAGTAGATGGAGACTGGCAACAAGTTGAAGAACATTGGAAGCGAATCTATTCTGAGTGGCTACCTTCTTCTTCCTATCAACTTGCAGAAGGACCTGAAATACTAGCTAGTAAAAATCAGAAAAGTGAAATTTGGATTCCTATTATGGTTACTGCCAGAGAATTGGAAAAAGAACCACGCTAAGCAACATAGGGATCACATCGCTTAAAGCGTAAAACTGTATTATTTCTATAATACTATGCACCTTAATAATGTATAGTATTATAGAAATAAGTAATATAAAAAGAGATTGAATGACACATTTGTTAGCTAATACTGTAATTGTTTTAATAATCTTTTGTTTAATTCCCATAATGCGGTTTTGTTACTATCCCACTTTAAAAGCCTTACTGCTTCCTCAAAGCACACCCATTTATAATTCAAGTGTTCTTTGGATAATGAAATGGTTTTTGTAGGAACTTTAACTCCAAAAGAAAATTCTTTTATTACATAAACATCATCTCCCCAAAGAAATTCTCCAACTACATCTTCTACTGGTAGTGAAGACACAGAATCTAATTTTATATAAGGGAATTCTCTTAAAATACCAGCCTCTTCAAACGCTTCCCGTTTTGCTGATTCAGAAGGAGTCTCACCATCTTCTCCACCACCAGCTATTCCTTGCCAATAACCATAATCACTTCGATTAAAAATAGCATATTGAATAGAATCATCAGTTATCATATAAGGAAATACTAATACTTGATATGGCGCTCTCATTGCATAACCTCTTCCCAAAAATAAGCTTTAAATAAATTTGAATCATTTATTCCCTAACCTATTAGTTTAGTAGATGAAGAGCCGACATCACTATTCTACATTAATAATGCAGGTTTATGATGCCGGTTCTTCATTAAAAAAAACAAATTTATTGTTCATAAACATGTGTACCTTTAACGTAAGAAAACTGTTTTTTTCTTGTCAAAATTTACTTAGCGTGTTTTTTCTCCGAAATGCTGGCGATACGTCTATTTATATTTAATTACTATATGAAGTGGGGGTTCTTTTGAATAAAAACACCACGGATAAAATAAATATTACAGCCTTCAAACTTCCCCAATACGGATATACAGCATGATCTGTTAAACTAGCATATTGAAAGATATTCTCTAAACCGAAAATTCCTATCATGACTGCTAAGAGAAAAGCAGCTTTTCCAATAGTACTATTACGATAGAGGGTAAATAAGTATATTGCACATATAAGTGGTACGATGATTTGTAGTAAGATTGCCATGGATTGTCCCCCTAATTTGTATTTTATACTTTTATCATATCAAAAAATGTAATAAAAAGGTATGTAAGTTAATAGATGTTAGAATTAGTGTTTAACATTTCCTGAAAACAGACTTATATGAAAAGGGATATTACGATTCCTTCTCTATAGTTATAGTTTTGAGACTAATTGAACTAATCTAATCATATTCTTCTAGTGAACTATTCACCACTTAGCAAAGCTTGAAGTGGGAGCTTCTCAGTTCCACGACGAAAGTAACCTTTCGTCTCCCTGAGCGTTACTTCGGGGCGTTCCATCCCTAGATGACCAACGCTTGGATGCTACTCTTGGTACGGTTGATATTTTACGCAGGAACGGAATGGCTTGGTTTTCGCAAGCTATTTTCTTCCTGCAACGTTATATATCAAGTTATCAAAGAGCTTCATACAGCTATTTTATCGAAATTTTTCGACTACTACCAAACCGAAATTCGTTAAAAGAATAAAAAAGGGGGTACAGTTAATTGACACAAGTTAAGATTCATTTACGGCCGATCGTTCATAACATAAATTTACCGACTGTCATAAAAACAGCAATACTTCCAGGAGAATCAGTTGAAAGACTATTTATCGCAACCCAATTAGGAGAGGTTTTTTACATAGGAGACGGAGATATAAAGACATTTTTAAATATTCGTCACCGAATTATTAAATTAGGCACATTTGAAGAAGGTGTTGCTAGTAGCGGTTATGATGAACGCGGCTTACTAGGACTAGCGTTTCATCCGCAATTTAATCATAATGGCTTATTTTATATTCATTATTCAGTAGCTGGGGCTCAAGGACCGGGAGCGCTTTCAAAACAATTTAAACCGAATCCTTGTGACGAGAAAACTTTAAACTTAAAGTGGACAAATAGAGATACTCAATATGATCATATCGATACAATTGAAGAGTGGATTTTACAATCAAACGGTAAATCTCAAAAAAGAAGAACTTTACTTAATATAAGAAGGCCATTTTTTAATCATAACGGCGTAAACAGCTTAAACTTTTCACCTGAGACTGGAAAACTTGTTTTTACAAATGGAGATGGTGGTTCAGGCTATGATCCTTTTAATTTAAGCCAGGATGATTTAGAAATAGCGGGTAAAATAATTGAAATCGATGTAAGTAGAGATACATTCATAACCAATTCTCCAGTAGTTACACGCTTTAATGAACTTTCTTTATCCATACAAGAAACACTTACAGTAATTGCAAAAGGTGTTCGTAATATAACAGGTATTTCATTTCAAAGGTTTCATAATCAACATATCAAATATGCCGGTAACGTCGGACAAGATATTGTAGAGTCTATTTTTTCTTTTGTTCTATATAAACCAATACCAGTTACCGAAATCGTTCAAACCCATTTAATGAGAGATACACCTAATCAATATGGATTTATTAATTTTGGGTGGAGAGGATGGGAAGGAGAATTACCGACTTCTTTTATAAGGCACTGTTCTGAGAATCCAACTTTAGATGAGAGAATAATGGCTTATTATAATGAAACTATAGAAACATCAGTGCAGCGTATACAGCCTCTAATTAGTTATTATCATAAAGATTCCAGATCAGATAAATTTGAAGGAACTTCACTTACTGGCGTTCAACCATATATGGGAACTGCAATTCCTAGTTTGACTGGTAGTATTGTGTTTACTGATCTGGCTAAAAAAGAAAAATCGCAGTCTTCAGTAAAAGGTGCGTTAGCTTATTCTAGAGCTGGTACGCATGGTAAACATAATGACTTTCATGTTATTGAAACCCATTATGATTTCGGTGAGCAGGCAGCTTATTTTATGAGTTTGGGAACAAATTTGGATCAAACTAGATTATATTTAGGAGTTTACGGTTCTATGAAAGTAACTGATTTGAACAAAGGTACTATTTTTGAAATCGTTCCTTAATATGATAGACGCTCTCAGAATCATCGGAATTATTCATTATATAATCGTCCACTGTATAATTAGATATCTTTAGGGGGATTTTGATGAATCACTTTAGAAACTATTGGTATCAACCGATGATCGCTCATGGTACGAATGTTGTTCATAAAAGAAAGATGACGCCAGCAAAAAGATTAGTCATTACAGCATTACTCGGTTCACTTGCTGCTATTTTTCAATCTGCAGGCAACTTAATTCCCGGTATTGGGTTATTTATTAGTCCATTTGCGACGCTGCCGATCTTTCTAGCCATTTGTTATTCTATTCGTGAGGGAATATTCTCTTATATTCTAACTATTTTCCTGCTATTTATTATTGAGCCAAGTGAACTGATTGTCTTTCCCTTTACTACAGGTTTATTAGGTATAGCGTTAGGAGTATCCTTTATACAATTCAAGAGGAGGATTTGGGTTGTTTCCTTTTCAGCAATATGTTTACTTTTAGGTATTATGATCGTTCTTGATATTTTTCGCTTTCCTGTATTAGGTCCTACTGTTCATACAACTTTGGATATAAAAATTATATTATCGATATTTATAATGAGCTTTCTATATTGTTGGATCTATGCAGGCCTTTGTAGAATGATGTTGAATAGAGTATATAAAGTATGGTCTTAACAATTCCTCTTATATTATAAAAGAATGGAGATTTAGGTCGTGTATAACATTGAAATTAGGAGACCCAATTCGAATGATATAGATGAAATGAATTTGTTTTTTCGTCTTGTTATTACTGACACATTTAATAATGAAGGGTTATCACAATTATTGGATGACATAGAAAATGAAATACATACGAAAAAACAGTATTTGAAAAATGATTTGGAGAGCAATGGAGAAAGTCGTTACTTTTTATTAGCAATTGATACAAGTAATGATAAAATCATTGGAACAATTGAAATCGGTCCAGCAAGTACATTGATTCATAGTTGTACAGGTGGTGTACTTAAAGATTTATATGAAGTAGGAACTGTATTTGTACTACCTGAATATCAACGAAATGGTATAGGTAATGTATTACTACATGCAATGTATATTACGTTACTTAGCAGAGGAATAACAGAATTCTGTTTAGATAGTGGATACAAAACAGCGCAAAGTATATGGACGAAGAAGTTTGGAGAGCCTAGTTATGTACTGAAGGATTATTGGGGAGAATCAAGTGATCATATGATTTGGAAGAAGAGTTTACATGATACACCTATAATATTTGAATTATAAAATGAAATATGCCTCTGAACGTAGCTTTTCTTACATATGTATGCTATTATTTATCTTTATAATAAAAGAGGACGTGAATGAACTTGATTAAAATTAATATTCCTGAAGCTGATGTTTCGATTACTGAACGTAAACAAGTTATTAAAGGAGACGAGCCAATAATCACTCCAATTAATGGTTTTATTGATTTCCACTTGTTCCCTAGAGATAAAGGCGGCATTTTTATGTTTTACAATATTAATGACGAACTTCTTTTCGTAGGTAAAGCTCGTAAAATTAGACAACGTATTAAGAAGCATTTTGAAGACAATGTTTCACCAATTAAAAATCACCGTGATGAAGTATACCGCATTGATGCATGTATCGTAGAAGATCCAACAGAAAGAGAAATTTACGAAACATATATCATTAATGAATATAAAGCAAAATACAACGTTGATAAAGTATTCTATAAATAAGTAACAAAAAACAATCCTAGCACATATACTGGGATTGTTTTTTTATTTAAAATTAGTCCTCATATTTTTCTCCTTTTTTTAAATGATTCGCAGCAATAAAGCAGCATACACCTATACATATAAGTATAATTCCAACAGTGTTATGTTTTCCCTGAAATAAAGGAATATCAGAAATAACATTTGTCATACATAATCCTATAAATACAAGGATAGGTCCTGCCCATAGTAATACATTGCCGAATTTCGTATGTTTCCACATAGTAACCCTCCTCACTTCTTTTTACATATATATCCATAAATTAAAAGTAAATTCATAGAGAAATATAGTTTTTTTCATATCGAAAATTTAACCTTCATATATTGGTACAAGCAAATGAGAAAGGGGACCATCATGAATTGGTTAGAAGCTTTTATTTTAGGGATCATACAAGGTTTAACAGAATTTTTACCGATAAGTAGTACAGGGCATCTTTATTTAGGTAGGCATTTGTTTCAATTAGATGAAGCAGGATTATTTTTAGATACGATGCTGCATATTGGGACTTTACTTGCGGTGTTTATTTATTATAAAAAAGAATTTATATATTTAATTAAAAATCCATTTTCAAAATTAATGCTACTACTTATTATTGGGACGATACCCGCAGTTGTAATCGGATTGTTATTTAAAGACTTTTTTGAGGATATTTCAAAAACAGGTATTACGATTGGTTGGGAGTTTTTAGTGACAGGATTCTTTCTCTACATGGCGGATAAACAAAAGAATGGTCGTAAAAAAATGGACGACATTACATATAAAGATGCATTTATCATCGGTTCCTTTCAAGCAGCTGCTATTTTTCCGGCTATTTCTCGTTCTGGTATGACAATCGTCGCTGCATTATGGAGGAAGTTAGACCGCGAAACTGCTGCTTACTTTTCTTTTTTATTATCAACTCCAGCCATTGTCGGGGCTATTATTTTGCAATTAGCAGATGTTTATCAAGGAAAAGCAGAATCTATTTCTAGTACATCTTTAATTGTCGGGACATTATCAGCAGCATTTTTCGGTTACATAGCCGTTTCATGGATGATTCAATATTTAAAACGTCACTCTTTAAAAGTATTCGCGTATTACGTATGGGGATTAGGCATTTTAATTATAACGTTGCAATATACTCATGTATTTTAATTATAATGGTAAAGACGTTAATTAGTTTAAGATCCTGTTTCATTCATAAAAGACAGGATCTCTTTTTATTAAGGGGGAAAATATGTTTAATAAAGCTATCGTTATTGGCGGAAGTATAGCAGGAAAGCTCGCAGCAAAAGCATTATCAACTGCTTTTAAAGAAGTAATTATTATAGAAGCCGGTGAGAGATGGGATGGAAAGGCTTCGAGAAAAAGAGTTCCACAAAGTAATCATCCTCATGTGTTATTAAAAGGTGGAGAAAAAGCCATTGAGGAACTGTTTCCTACTATCACTAATGAACTAATTGAAGCTGGTAGTATCGTAAATAACTTTACTCGTGATTTAAAATGGCATCAATTTGGTTTATGGAAACAACCATTTATAGGAGAAGTACATTTGATTCAACAAAGTAGGTTTTTGCTTGAATGGCATATTCAAAAACGAATAGATCAGGTTTCTAATATTACTATTAAATATGAAACATTGATTGAAGGGTTATTAATAGATGGAAAACGTAACAAAGTATATGGAGTAAAAACTAAATGTTTAGAGACGGGCACGCAAGAAGAAATTAAAGCGGATATTGTTGTTGATGCGAGTGGATTTGGTTCAAAAAGTATAGCGTGGTTACGTGAATACAATATCGAAGTACCAGAAGAGAAAGTACGTATTGATTTATTTTACGCAACTAGAATGTTTAAACTTAAAGAAAATGAGAAATTAGACTGCTGTAATACGCTAATGTCTCCAAGCTTTCCTGACAATCCGTACGGCGTTCTTATTCAAACGATTGAGGATAATCGTTATTTTGTTACTTTCAGCGGATATGCAAATGAAAAAGCACCACAAACAGATGCAGAATTTTATAATTTTGCTGAGAACCTATCTATCTCTAATGTTACTGATTTTCTAAATAAAGCAGAGGCAATTTCACATATCAAAACGTACAAAATTCCATATCAAGTACGTAGGCGATTTGATTTAGTGGATAATCTACCAGAAAGATTGTTAGTAGTTGGAGATGCACATTGTCGTTTCGATCCTGTTTTTGGTCAAGGTGTTTCAGTTGCTGCTATGGAAGCCCACCAATTACAGTTACTTTTACAAAGAAGACAAAAGCTTGATAAAGCAGTTACACAGCAATTTTATAAAGAGACTGCTCATATCATACAAACTCCATGGGAGATGACTACAACGGAGATATCGCGTCATCCTCAGTTAAAAAGAGAATTAACAATAAAGCAAAAATTTCAGCTATGGTATACGAAACAAATATATCAACTATCTGCAACTGATTCTGACGTTTATATTCGATTAGTAAAAGTGATGAATTTAATTCGTAGTCCATTGCACTTATTTCATCCGAAAGTACTACTTGCTGTGTTACTGAAGCGAAAGAAATAGAAGGAAAATAGTTGGTTGAAAAAGAATATATAACAGTTAGTAGATATAGAAGGAGTAGTCAAGATGAAAATATACATAGAACAATTAAAGAAAAACGACGCTAAGGATTTATTTGCGTTTGAACTTACGAATAAATCTTTTTTTGAAACAATGGTACCAAATCGTGGCTCGCAATATTTTGATTTTGAATATTTTCAAAAACTACTAGATGATTTATTAATAGAACAAGCTGATGGAGATTCTTACTTTTATTTAATTCGTAATGAAGAAAAAGAAATTGTAGGAAGAATAAATTTAGTAGATATAGATACAGAAAATCGAAGCAGTTCGCTAGGCTATCGGGTCGGAGAAAAGTTTACTAAAAAAGGCGTTGCAACAGCAGCTGTAAAATTAGTTTTAAACGTAGCGAAAAATAATGAAATCACTGAAGTACACGCTAAAACAACTACTAATAATCTTGCATCACAAGTTGTACTAGAAAAAAGCGGATTTTCTTCTTATCAAAACGAAGCAGATACAAATTCTGTAGAATTAAACGGGGAACATGTGAAGTTTGTACATTATATATGGAGAAATACTTCGCGCTTATAATAAGGGGGACTTATACATGAATGATTTACGTTATCCAATTGGCCAATTTACATACAAACGTCCTATAACTGAAGAAATGATTGATACATGGATTCAAGAAATTGAAGATTTACCTAATGAACTAGCAAAGGCAATTAAAGATTTAGATCAGAAGCAGTTAGATACACCGTATCGCGTTGGTGGATGGACAGTTCGTCAAGTAGTTCATCACGTTGTTGATAGTCATATGAATAGCTACATACGCTTTAAATTAGCATTAACAGAAAAGAATCCAACAATTAAACCGTATAAAGAAGAAAAGTGGGCAGAATTACCTGATTCTAAATTGCCAGTAGATGTTTCACTAGTAATGTTAGATTCATTACATAAAAGATGGGTTAACCTATTATATTCTTTAGAACTTGAAGATCTAGAAAAGACTTTTAATCATCCAGAGTCTGGCGAAACAAAACTTGCTGCTGCAATTGGACTATATGCATGGCACGGACGTCATCATACTGCTCATATTACTTCATTAAGAAAAAGACTAAACTGGTAACATGAAGATTATTTTAGAGAAGGCGATAGAAAATGATGCAGCAGCTATATTTCAAATGCAAATAGACTCGTTTAATTCTTTATTAAATAAATATAAAGACTATGCAACAAACCCCGCAAATGAATCTATTGAAAAAACGATTATAAGGATAAATAATCCCAGTAATAACTATTATAAGATGATAATAGATTCTAACCTTGTTGGAGCGATATGCATATCCAAAAAAGAAATACCTAATAAATTTTGGATCAGTCCAATGTTTATTCATCCAAATTATCAAGGGAAAGGAATCGCTCAGAGGGTACTTATTTTAATTGAAGAGATGTTTCCAAAAGCACAGAGTTTTGAACTTGCTACGATTTTAGAAGAAGAAAGAAATTGTTTTCTATACGAAAAGATGGGGTATACAAGAACAGAAGTAATAAAAAAATTAAATGATAAAACAACACTTGTTTATTACAAAAAAGAAAGGTAAAGCATTTGAAATACGCTTTACCTTTTTCTGTTATTTTAGATTAAATATACAAAATTGGTGAATATTCTTCCAAAATACTCGGGTTAGTAATTTCACAAATGAATAAACATACGAAAAGACGTTATTTTGTCGTGTATGTTACTAACGCTTTTTGAATGCTTAAAACACTATCGTCACCTTTAAATTCTTTCGTAATTGGCGTATTCAAACTAGATACCCAAATTTTAAGCTCAGCATCTAAATCAAAATGCCCAGCTGTTTCAATGCTAAATTGTGTAATGCTTTTATAAGGAATAGAATGATACTCTGTTTTTTTACCTGATATCCCTTGTTTATCTACTAAAATAAGACGACGATTTGTAAATACGATTAAATCACGAATTAATTTATAAGCATGCTCAACTTTCTCATCGTCTAACATAATCTTCTCTAAATCACGTTCAACACTTTCTGTACTTGCATTTGATGCATTTCCTAAAATACCGCTAAATAAACCCATAGGAAATTCCTCCTCCATTATTTGTGGATTGTGTTACTTATATTGTACCATGCAATTTACTAAGAAATTATGACATTACTTTAGTAGTTTTTGGTTATTGTTGCAATTCATTTATATAACCTCATCTTAAAATCTTGTGCTAACATGTAAGTAAGAAAAAAGAAGCAGAGGGATAAAGCATGCAAAATATTGGTTTAGTGTTAGAGGGCGGAGGAATGAAAGGATTATATACTGCGGGAGTACTCGAATATTTTATGGAAAAGAGCTTATATTTTCCTTATGTAGTCGGTGTATCAGCTGGAGCATGTATGGGAGCAACTTATTTATCACGTCAAAAAGGAAGGAATAAAAAAGTAAATACAGAGCTAGTATCAGATCACCGTTATATATCTTATCGAAATTTGATTCGAAAACGTGAATTATTTGGAATGGATTTTCTATTTGATGAAGTACCGAATAAAATTGTCCCATTTGATTTTCAAACTTTCTTAAACTCAAAGGAACAGTTTGTTATAGGAACGACTGATTGCGATTCAGGAAAAGCAGTTTATTACAATAAAATAGAACACGGTAATGACATATTAAAAATCATTCGTGCTTCAAGTTCGGTCCCGTTTATAGCGCCTGTTGTAGAATATGATAATCGAAAATTGCTAGATGGAGGAATTATAGATCCTATACCAGTTTTAAAAGCGCAAACTGACGGTTATGAAAAGAACGTCGTAATTATGACAAAACCAGAAGGATATGAGAAGCAGCGAAATAAGTTTTCTGGACTAGCTAAAATTTTATATAGAAAATATCCGAATATTGCAGAGTCTTTAGTAGAACATTATCGTTGTTATAATGAGACGATATCTTATATAGAACAAAAAGACAACTTTTATGTCATTCAGCCAAGTGTACAGCTTCCTATAAGCGGAATAGAAAGAAAGAAATAAAGAAAAACTCGTCAATCTATATAATCTTGGCTATACAGATGCTCAATATCATTATGAAAAATTAGTAAGTTGGATAGAGAAATAAAGGGGTGGAAAGTTGCTATTAGGTAAAAAAGTTATTTTTAATGAATTGCAGAAAATGCATAGCCCGCTGCATAAACCATTTCCGTATCGTGCTACAGGAAAATTGCAGCGAGATTTAAAAAGTAAATTTACCGAAGATGACTGTATAAACGCTGATTTTAATCATTATTGGATGCATACAGCAGGTACATTAAATTCTGTACTAAATAAAAAAGAAAAGAATATTTCGTTTCAGCAAATACAATGGCTAAGGAAATCATTTTTTGAATGGTTTCCGCAATATCGTTTTATTGAAGCAGAAATTGTGAAGTACCCCATTTTATATCGAGATTTCATGAATTATGAGATGACCCGAAAACTATTGTGTGCATCAAGAAGTAAAATATACAACAATTGCCGGTTTCAGTCTTGGTGGCTTAGCAGCTTGTTATGCAGCGCTTCAAAATCAACACATTTTCGGGAATGTGTTGTCAATGTCTGGATCCGTACATTGGAAAAAGGATGCTTATGAAAATACAATTCCTTGGATTGAAAATCAAACTTCAACTATAGATTCAAATGCAATGCAACCTCATTTTTATATAGCAGCAGGAGAGCTTGAAAACGAACCTCTTTTAACGGCTAATAGGAGCCTATATAAAGCTTTAAAAGAAAAGGGACATCAAATTACTTACGAAGAGTTTCAAGGCGGTCATGACCGTATTTGGTGGCAAGAAAAGTTATTTGATGGGTTGAAAGCTTTAAAACTTACAAAAAACACACTATAAAATAAAAAGGAGAGAGAATCTATGAATCAAAAAGAACTAGATAAAAAACTAAAAAAACAAGAGATTTTAGTGAAAGATGAGAAAGTTTGGTCTTATACGTATGAGGACCATATTAGTTCTATCGTTAAAGAAGCAGAAAAGAAAGGGTCTTTTGATAATATGCCTGGTAAAGGGAAACCTCTAAATCTAGATAAAGACCTTTCGTACAATCCTGAAAAGCAACTTTATAGAACGTTAAAGAATAATCATGTTTTACCTAGGTGGATTGAGCTTTCAAAAGAAATTGATGATTTAAATGAAAGGTTAAAAGAAAATACAAATACTGCAGAAGCAGCGGATTTAATTCGAACTATTAATAAAAAGGTTTTAGAACATAACTTACTTTGTCCACCAAGTGCGCAAAAAACAAGGGTGAAAACGGACTTTTAACAATTTTCAATGAAGCCATCTCTTGCTATATAATTAAGTAAGGCATTTTCAATTCATTATTAAAGGGAGGCAAATGTAATGAAGAATACGTATCAAATTCAAATTCCGAAAGAACTAGAGCAGTATCGTACTATTTTAGAAGAAAGTGTGAAACCGTATATTAAAGTGTCTGGAACATTAGCAGAAACAACGCTTTTTGATAGTAAGTTTGGTGGTTATCCGTATTTACCTATAGATCAAGAGCATCCTAAAGATTCAAATGGACAACCTATGATGTTACTTGCTCAGCTAAACTTTGAAGAAATGCCACATGTTGAATATATGCCTCAAGAAGGAATGTTACAGTTTTTTGTAAGTGCTGATGATGAGCTTTACGGAGCAGATTTTGACCATCCAACAACCCAAAAAGACTTTCGAATTATTTATCATTCTACAATTATAGAAGATTTAAATAAGGTTATTACTGATTTTAGTTATTTAAACACTTTAGAATTAGAGGACTTTATCATACCTGAAGCAGCGAAATTGAAGTTTGAATTAGCTTATCAACCAGTAACATCAAGTGATTATCGATTTGAAAAGATGTTTAGTGAGGAAATTGATTGGGAAGAAATTGTTGATGAAGAAAATAATACAGAATTAGGCGAACTGTATGATGATATATATGTAAGTCAAGGGCATAAAATAGGCGGTTATCCATTTTTCACACAGACAGATCCAAGGGATTGGGAAGTAAAATATGAACATCATGACATATTATTGCTACAAATCGATACAGACGATTCATTAAATATTATGTGGGGAGATTCTGGTGTTGCTAATTTCTTTATAAAGAAAGACGATTTATTAAATCTAGATTTTTCCAATGTTATTTACAATTGGGATTGTTATTAAAAACTTATAAATAAAATACTAGCAAGCTAAAAAATCTTCCTGAAGGTGAGGGAGATTTTTTATGTTAAAAATAAACGTTATGTTAACTAGAATACAAAACGATGAGTGAAATGAAAGTCAAGCCTAAATAACAGAAATAACAACAAATAATGTAAAGTTGTAACACGTGTGTAAATAGCAATAAATTCATTAAGTAACACATAAAATAAAAATATAAATTTATATTTTGTATAGAAATAATTTTTCTGTATAAAAATTTCTCGCCGATCAAAAATGTTTTTGATTCGTTTAATCGTAAGCGATTATTGATTAAGATTTGCTGTGATGGATTTATAACAAATAAAAACGATAAAAACTGTACAAATTCGTTTAGATACGATTTTGTGTGCATCTCACTAAAAATCTCTGTTTCATCTCATTAAGTATAGTTTACTTGGTTTTTGATACCTGAGATTGCTTTGTTTCTGTAACTGCCTATAATATATATTATGTTAACAGTAAAAAAATAATAAACTTATCATATGTTAGTAAAGGTTGTTAGGCTCCCTTTTTCTTTTGATTCATTCTGTGTGATGGATTGTTTAGTTGTTTGTTTTTTGTTGTTTTATAAGTTGTTTATAAAAATGTCTCCCGATATAAATTATATTTAGACAATAAAAAATGCAATTCGTTTTAAATGAACGCATTAAACGAATTGCATTGATATGATGACGAATAAGTTTTTAAAATTAGTTTGCTACAGCAATTGCTTCGATTTCAATTAATAAGTTGTCGTTAATTAACTTTCTAACTTCTACAGCTGAACTTGCTGGTGGATTATTAGTGTCAATGTATTGATCTCGAATATCTCTAACAATGGCCATTTGAGAAATGTCTGTTAAGAAAAATGTTAATTTTGCTACATCATTGAAATTTAAGCCTGACGTTTCTAATGCGATTTTAATATTTTCAAATACTTGTCGGGTTTGTGTAGATAAATCATTAATTCCAACAATTTGACCATCAGTGTTAATTGCTACTTGTCCAGATATGTAAATTGTTCGTTTAGCGTTACTAACTTCCACTATATGTGAGTATCCAAAAGTTGGGGGCATCGTTTCTGGATTGATAAATTTCTTTTGCATGGCTCTTCTCCTCTTTGAATATCTTATTTTCTTTATATTAGATTTTAACTTCAGATTATCCCTTATTTACTAATAATTATTTATCCATTCAGCTGCTACATTTGTAAAAGTATATTAGCACTTTAATTTAAAGTTATTGATGGATTATGTACGTTTGATTTTTTTGTGCGCTTGTTATAATTACACCTTGTTTTATTAATTCTTCAGTTACTTTTGTATAGAAAAAGTGATACCACCAGATAAAGAACTCTTCATAAGTTATTTCTTTTGAGTATCTGCTACTTACAAAGTATTCTTTTAAAGGTTTATCGTTTTCTTTAAATAATAAGACTAAATCTTTACTGATTGTGTTCGCAATTTCGTTAAGTATAGATAAGTCTGTTGATCTAAATACAGGGATAACAGGTTGTGAATTTTGATATAAGCCTAATTTTTCGTAAACTATATTTAAATGTAAATCTATTTGTCTATCTGCCGCTACGAAACCTTTTACTAATTGCATTTTCTTATAATTAATATCAGTATTAGCGTTTTGAAAATATTCTTCAAATGTTTCGTTATCTGCTGTAATTAAATTTAATGTTGAATATCGAGAATTTCCATAAAGACCAATTTGAACTTCTCCTAAATCTAAATACGTATTACCATACATCCCGAAAGCCTCTATATCTGTTAGTTCTTGTTCTTGAATTGCATAATAATATCGTTTCTTATTTCTTAAAGGTCGCTTCTTTTTTAAATAGTTTCCTTCAATGTAATTTATTTGTCCAAAATCTAATAACACTCCACTATACAGTAAAAGACTATAAGATTCTTTAGATAAATAATTAAACGTTTCGATTCTTTTTGAAATAGCTTCAATGTGACTTGAATAATTTTCAATGATTTTAAGTGCTGGTTTAATTAGAGGTTCACAAAGGTTATAAAGCTCTTTTCCTTCGCAAGCTGTTATAACCATACACGTTGGATAATAACTCCCTCCTATTTTTTTCAATAAACCTTCTAATTCTAATGAATTCATGTGCCTTTCAAATTCCTCATTTGTCCAATTTAGTATTGTTTTTATAGTATTTGAATCAAAACCAAGATGAAGCATTACAAGTAAATATTGAAGTTTCGTCCCTTTTATTTTTATAGATGGCGAATTATCTCCTGACGAAATCATTTTAGCTTCATAATCTGTATGTAATATATTCTCCGGAATATTATTAGTAAACACTTCATAACCCCTCCCTTACTATTAAATTCATTGTAAGATTTATGTATTTACTAACTTCTATAAACGAAAATAAGTATCCTTTACTAATCTCAAATTAAAACCTTAGCATAGATATACTAAGGTTTTTTTTGCATTCTTATAATGAATGAATTCTTTCATAGTCTTTTTTAAATTGATCGTCATTTTTTAACCAACTTTTAAAAGTTAATTCTTTTATTTCTAAATTATAACAACTTGTAGTGATACATTTATTTTTCATATATTCCTTAAGAAAATTTTGTTTTCTCTGCTTAACAGCAGCTTGAGTTCTTTTTAGTTTTCGATCTTTTAATTGGTCTAGACTTAGACTTTCTTTCTGAAATTCTTCATATTTTCTATACAAATAAATATCTTTGTCTGTATAAATCCAATTTGAAAATAGTTGTATTGATTTTCTCCCGGTTAAAATGACCCGATAATGTTTATTTTGATTTAGTAAATCGGCTGATAAATTGTGATTTTGTAGTATTTGATGTAAAGAATTCATAAAGGTATATGATCCTCCTACAAAACTTACTGTATAAGTTTCATAATTGACGTAACCATCCCCATCAAAATACCCACGAACAAAGTGATGTAAATATTCTTGTGGGACAAAAGGAAATTCAATGTTAAAAGATTTACATGGATTAATTCCGTGAATGTTCATTAGATCGTCTTTTATTGTTTTGCTATTAATGTTTAGCATATATACGCCTGTTTTTTTATTTTGATATAGTGGCTGGTTGGTGTTTAGTTGTTGTTTTATATCTTCTAAAATGTAACTTTCTTTTTGAGATATACTGACACATTGATTTTCTTTTTGTATAACACCGTCTGCTGCTATAAATCCTAAAATATAAGCCATGTTATTTGACCATGTTTTAAAATAATCTTCTGATATGTCATACTTCCTCTTCCAACTCCCTATAGCACGCCTTGGAACGTTATTGTCTGTTAAAACCATACGAATATACCTAGCAGATACATTGGCAAGCGTAGCTATTTCTGAGGTACTCTTCCCTTCTGCATATAGCTGTGTTATTTCAGATTTTGATAGTTTACATTTTGATTTCTTTTTTCTCTCTGCTTGCATTTATTTACTCTCCTTCCTTGTATTATTAAGAGGTTTATTTACTTCTATAACATACAACAAAACGTATGTTCCTTGTTGCGTATAAGAGGGAATTTACTAAATTAAAATATTTTACATTTACTTCATATTAGTTTGATCTGCTGCTGTTTAATTTGCGTTTTATATACAAGAATAATGAATTTGACAAGTTTATGAAATGTAATGCGTTTAAGATGAAAGGTAAAATGATTTCGTTTAAACTACAATTAGCTACAATAACAACATACGTATATTGTTAAACGTAAAAAGGAGAACGAATGAAAAAGAAATATATAAATCAAATTCATACTGATGTAACTTTTAAGCCGAAAGATATTATAGGTTTAATGACTGATTACTTTAAAATGAAAACAAAGCTGCGTCCTATAAAAAAATTACCTATAGTTTTATCAGATAAAAATAATGAGTCTTTAGAGAGTGTGACATGGTTTGGACATTCTGCTTCTCTTTTAAAAATAGAAGGTAAAGCATTGTTATTAGACCCGATGTTTGGAGATGCCTCTTCCCCATTTCCTCTGTTTAATAGTAAACGTTATAGTGGTGATTTTTCTTTAGAGCGTGAAGACCTTCAAGAAATTGATGCGATTATCATTTCTCATAATCATTATGACCATTTAAATTACAAGAGTATTATGCAGTTAAAAGATCGTGCAAAGCACTTTTATGTTCCAACTGGAGTAGCACAATATTTAATTAAATGGGGTGTTTCTCCTAGTAAAATTAGTGAGCATAATTGGTGGGATGAAATTATGTTTGATAATATTAAGTTGGTATGTGCTCCCGCAAAGCATTTCTCAGGACGAGGTATGACAGATAGAGACCGTTCATTATGGTGTTCATGGCTTATTCTCGGTCAAGAGACTAAAATTTTCTTTAGTGGTGATAGTGGTTATGCCCCTCACTTTAAGGAAATTGGTAATAAATATGGTCCATTCAATCTTACATTGATGGAATGCGGACAATATGATCCGAGGTGGTCTGCTATTCATATGTTGCCAGAAGAGACCGTACAAGCTCATATTGACGTGAAAGGAGATCTACTTCTTCCGATTCATTGGGGTGCTTTTACATTGGCGTTACATGAATGGAGTGATCCAATTGAACGAGTTACGAAAGAAGCAAAGCGTTTAGGAGTTAATATTGCAACGCCACAAATTGGTGAATCGGTTACGTTAAAATCTACAGACTATCCTTCATCAGCCTGGTGGAGAGAAATTTAATTATAAATAAAAAAAGAGCGCACCTTTCTATAAGTGATTCGCTCTTTTTTCTGTATTTAAATGTATTTCACTATGTTTGCCTTCTTGCTATTTGAAACTCTACTTTGGGATAAATTTATTCTTATTACAATTGAACTATATTATCTATAGAACTGTCCTGCTTAGCCAATTCTTCATTCCAATAATCTATTAATTTATGATTAGATAAAACAAAGTTGTGCTCTAATATTAATTCATTGTGGAGTACTGCATATAAAAATTTTGGTATCATCTCTCCTACGCCGTAATTATAGTCACTTAGAATCCAAGAAATCTCTTTCCAATCTAAAATTCCTTCTGATACTTTTTTTGGAGTGTGATATGTAAATTCATTAAGTAACTCTACTAGATAAACATACATACCGCCAGAATATGAAGAGTCCTCCCATTTAATAATACCTTTAAACCGAATTTGGTCATGCTTAACTTCTATATTAGTCTCTTCTTTTATTTCACGAATCGCATTGTCTAAAGGTGTTTCTCCCTTTTCTATCTTTCCCCCTACCCCATTCCATAATCCTTTTACAGGGTCATATTCTCTATTTAACATAAGTATCTCTTCATTTCTCTTTATAAAACATAAAGTGTGCTTGTACATAATGTGATTCCTTCCTATGTTTTTAATAAGCTCTTACTGGTGATATAAGATGTACTGCTGCAGATTGCGTCCCTGCTTCAATTAATATTGGTCTCATAGAACCACTGAAACTTAAAGTAACCGTTTCTTCTTTTATCGCCCTTAAAGCATCCAACATAAATCGTCCATCAAAAGATATATTTAATTGTTTTTCACCTTGAATCGCATCTATCTGTTGTGTCTCGGATATTTTTCCAATCTGAGAAGCATTAGAAGAAATTTTAATTGTGGATTCATTTATGATTTCTAAGTTGACATTGTTATTTGCCCATTCACTTGCTAATAAGCTGGATCGATCTACACCTTGTAAAATCCTTTTTCTCTCTATGTTAATGACTGTTTGAAAGTCATTTGGAATTAAACTAGATATATTAGGATATTTCCCTTCAATTAGTCTTGAATATAATGTAGTTGTACCGAATGTAAAAATAATGTGACTTTCTGAAAGATAGATGTATACGAATTCTGAATTACTATTTATTAATTTTAGAAGTTCACTAATAGTTGCACTTGGTACGATACAATTTGCTTTCACATCTGTAGAAATTATCGATTCACGTATAGCGAGTCTATGTGAATCAGTTGCTACGCAAATTAACTTATTATGATCTAACTCTAAATGAACGCCGGTAAGAACAGGTCTAGATTCATTTTTAGCTACTGCAAAGACAGTTTGTTTAAACACTTCAATCAATTGTTCTGTTTCTACTTGTACTTTTGCATGATCGTCAATAAGTGGGACATTTGGAAACTCATTTGCTGGAAGTCCATTTAAGTTTAATGTAATTTCTTCTGATTGTATCGTAATGATTTGCTCATTCTTACTTTTTATTGATACATCGCTAGGCATTTTCTTTATAATTTCAATGAAATATTTTGCAGGTACGACAATAGTTCCTGCTTTTACTATAGTTGTAATTTGGTCGTCTTCGTTGGAATTAGGGATGAATTTTTCGATGAAAATATTTGAATTACTTGCGATTAAAGTAATTCCAGATTGATCTGCAATTATTTTTATGCCGGATAGTATAGGGATTATAGCTTTAGTAGATATAGCTTTACTTACTTCTGAAAGTTCCTGAGTGAAATGTTTATGATTAACGATAAACTCCATTTTTTCCCCGCCTTACATGAAATGATAATGTTATGAAGATTGATGAACGATTGTTCCGTTAAAAAAGTAAGGTACAGTTTTTTTCCTTTGTAATATATTTAGTAAATGTTCTGGTATACGTAAATATGGTGCTGCTCTATGTAATCCCATCCAAGTAATCTCTTCAATTTCTTTTGGCCTTGTTATATTTGTATCCCCGCCAATTATTTCACCTAAAAAATTAAAGAAAATTGCATGGTGTCCTCTCTCTTCGAAAAAAGCTTCGCTAATGTAACAGATACCGTTTACAATTATATGTAGCCCGGTTTCTTCTTTCACTTCTCGAATTACTGCCTCTTCTAACGTTTCCCCAAATTTAACTGCGCCACCTGGTAGCGTGTAATAAGAACCATTTTTTCCTTTGTTTTTTACCATTAAGATCTTTTCATTTTTTTTATCATATAAAAGTGCATATGTAACATTTACTTTTTTCATCTAAGTCCACCTCTAATAACAGGAATTTTCTGTCTTTGTTACATTCTACCATTTAATCGTTTTAAAATATAAAAAAGTTAATAGAGTATTTCATTTATCTTCTCTTAGCAAAATTAATAATCAATAACCTTTCATTACTATATAAAAAAGAGCCCTATATTAGGACCCTTTTCAGTATTAGGCTACTTTCCGATGTAAATGTTTTATTTCCTTTTTCTTCTCTGCTTTTGGAGGACGAATTAAAATTGAAATAACGAAAGAGATAACAGATAGAACACCGATTATAATAAAGGTCGGTTGAAATCCACCAAGTAGTGCTCCGATGAATGATCCTGCAAGCGCACCAAATCCAAAACCTTGATAAACAATCCCGTAATTTGTACTATGATTTTTTAAGCCGAAGAAATCTCCGACAATGGCCGGGAATATTGTAATGTTACCACCAAAACAAAAGGCAACACTTGCTACACAAGCGAAATAAATGCCGTAATTTAGCGGGATGAAACTTAAAGTAAAGACTGACAATCCAATAATAATAAATGTTGCAGAGACAATTTTCATTCGGCCAATTTTATCTGATAATGTTCCAAGAATGATTCTACCTACTGTATTAAAAATTGCAATCATTGCGACGGCGTTAGCGGCGGTTGCTGCGCTAAGTCCAACGAGCTGTACTCCAATATCTTTTACCATACCGATTAAATATAGACCACCCATACATGATGTGAATAACATGAAAAACAAGAGATATACTTGTTTCGTTCGCATCATTTCACGAGGCGTATAGTCACTGTGTAATGTCTCAGTTACGGTGTTACTTACAACTGCTTCACGTAAGAAGAACGATCCGGTTAATACTAAAAGTAGGACGATAATCCCCCAATATAAAAATGCTTGTGATACCCCAAGATTATCGATAAGACTTCCGTTTATATATCTAAAAATTAAGCTGCCCATTCCATATGCAGAAACAGATATACCAGAAATAAGTCCTTTCCGATTTGGAAACCATTTAATTAAATTAGATAGTGATGTAATATAAGCAGTTCCGTCTGCATAACCAACAACGACACCAGCTAATAAATATAGTAATGGTAAGGAAGAAACTTGTGAACTAAGTATTAAACCGAGTCCCAAAACAACACCTGCAGTAGCGATGAGTTTACGAAGTCCTAATTTTTGCTGCAGCTTACCTGCGAATAAGGTTGAAAATGATAAAGAAAAGCTTGTTATGGAGAAAGTTATCGCAACGGCATTGAGGTTCCATCCAAACTTACTTACAAGGGGTTGATTAAATAAACTCCATGTATAAATTGTTCCAAGGCCAATTTGAACAATGATTGTACCTAAAACAATTAGTAATGGATTTATAGAAGTTTGTTTCATACTAACTGTCCCCTTCTTTTATCTTGACATGAATTTTCACAGTTAGTATAACCATCATAAAATACAAGATACTGTGCGGAAAATGGAAATTAAGTTCATACACACAAAAAGACACTCCATTATGAAGTGTCTTTTTGCAGGTTATATTAGATTTACTAAAAGAAAGCTTAGTTTTGTTAAGATAAGACATTTTCAAATGCTTATGTATATATGATACCAAAAGATTTCTTTCATGTGATGGGACTTAAGATGTATTTTTCATTCATTATATAGTCGGATGAAGAAAAAATTAGTATTCAATTTCATCAAAATTCTTCGGCTGCGGTACCGTTTGCATATTAGCTGCATCTTTTGGATCGCTATAAATTGCATTTTGTTCTGTATTTACATCTTTAATATTTTGCTTTTTGTTTTTATTTATTTTATCTTTCATTTTCTTTCACTCCTTTTCATTATAGGAGTAATTATGCCCTATTACTGTTATGAAATGTATCAACGACTAAATTGCTAAATTTACGTAAATAATATAAGTAATTATCACCACCGTAGTTATATCTTTTATTGTACATTTTCGCAACAACTCCTTTATATTCAGGTATTACTAAAATGGTTGGTCCAGTAATTCCTAATTTGTCCCGTCATTCGTTTCTCCTAAACCGTGCGAATGAGTTACTAAATGTCTTATCGTTATTTTACCGAGTAATACAGGGTCGAAGTCTTTAAAATATTTTTTCGCTTCATCATCAATTGAGTTTATTTTTCCCTCGTAAAGCGCATATGCTACCATTAATCCTAAATAACTTTTTCTCGCAGAAGCAACATTGAATTGTGAAGGTGCTGTTACTTTGTTATTTGTAGATGTATTTGAATGATAGCCACTATAATGCTCTAGTCGATTTTATTATCTTTTATAATACACAGTGCAGTTGCAGAACTATGATTTTCTTCTTTTATATTCTCGACCCAAGAAATCAATTTATCGTATGTATACAAATAAATCCCCCTTAACACGAATAAAAAATCACAACATGAAAGAAACGTATAAAATAGTATTTACACCTTTCTTTCATGTAAGATATTATTGATGTTCTATACTTAAATGATCCACCAGTTCCAGCAATTAAAGCAACTGAAACAACCAGCGCAACCTATACATCCGCCGCAACGTCCTGCACAACCTCCGCATCTTCCGCCGCCACATCCACCACAGCGTCCGCCGCAACCACCGCATCCGCCGCAACGACGTGCATCATCTTGAATGTAATAGTATGGATATTGATTTTGTTGCAGTTGATCCCAATACACAACATTACCGGATTGATAATCATTAAGGTTTAATGATTGAAGTTCTTGTTGAAACTGATTCATTACGAAACCCTCCATTTATAAAAATAAATTCCGTCCAAATGTTACAGTTTATATATTTTTGCAAACAAAGTAGAAAAAGGCTATAGACTAAATGCGTACATCAACAAAATATGAACTTACACTAGGTGATGTACCTTGTTTTTTAGCCTATTTTCTTAATCTCCTTTCAGTAGACGAATTTATTTTTAATAGAGGTATTTAAAAATTACTAATCCAACAGTTTAGTAGTTCATCGCTTAATTTTCTTTCTAGTAACTCTTTAACTGAAGGCGCTGGCATGATTTTATAAGTATTTAAAGCTTCTTGATTATAATCTATCCAGTGAAATGCTAAATGAGACTCTTTAGAGTTTGGTGTGAAATCAATATGTAACTCTTGTGAATCTATTTCAAACATGTGATTAATTTCATGATGAAGAACTTCTCGGTCTTCCCATTGGTTTTCTATGACGCCTAAAAATTGTTTTATACTACAGTTAACTCCGAGTTCTTCTTGCAGTTCTCTTGTTAATGCATTCTCAGCTGATTCCCCAACTTCAACATGACCACCTGGTAAAAAATAATGATGACCAATATATTCAGCCGCTAACAATTTTTTATCTTTAATCATAACAGCTCGTACAATGTGATGAAATTTAGTTTTCAATTGCTATTCCTCTCAATCCTTTACTTTATATTTGATTAACGAATAAACGATAGACTTGCTCACCATCATATTCATGTCCCAATGATTGAAAACCGTAACGTTCATACAGTTTCTTTGCAGAGATATTATCTTTATGTACGGTTAATCTAATTTCTTTACACGCCTTACATGTATTTTTTATTAAATAGATGCTTTTCTGTAATGCCGCTTTTCCATAACCATTACCTTGCTGCTTTTGATCAATAATAAATCCATTTATCCAATACATATCAGCTGTTTCTTTTACAACAGCATGCATAATAAAACCAACCATTAGATCGCCACCGTATATCGCAAATGGTATGTACTCCACATTGTCACCATCTGGTTTTATATATACTTTAGCAAGTGAAACTGCTACAGATGGAACAAATTTCGTCTGATTTTCTTTAACTTGTAACTTTAATGCATCTTCCCAATTCTCTCTCGTAACAACCTTTAACTGGACATTCAATATTTTTAAGCTCCTTTATTAAGAGAATGTATTTATATATTCAACGCAGTAAAATAATTCCCTGTTTCGATTTCAAAAGTTACGTGGTTACTTGTTATTAATAAATATGTTGAATTATTACCTCTAAATAAAAGCTACTTTGTTGTATTGCAGTACTCCTCACTATGCATTTCTTTCTTTAATGATATATGTGCAATTAAAACCCCTAATATAGTAATTCCTCCACCAATTATCGAAACAAAAGTCGGTATTTCACCTAACCATATCCAAGCAATAAAACATGCAGTTACTGGCGTTAAATATAGAGAACTTGTTGCCTCGGCAGCACCAGAATGAGATATGATATATGCCAATGCGATATATGGGAGTACTGTTGGAAATAACCCTAAATATATAACACTCATATTTACTTCAAGAGGAGCTGCTAGTATTTCTGTATAAATTCCTGGTAAGAAAATAAGCATACATACAGTACTAGATAAAATTGTATATATGGTAAATGGCAAGAAACCGTATTTTTTCAAATAAGAAGTTTGGAAAACGAAAAATAGACTTTCTGAAACGGCTGCTAATAATATAAATAATCCTCCACTATTCAATTGAAAAGCATCTCCTTGACTAAATGATATGAAAGCAATTCCTATAAAACTAATTACACCACCGATCCAACCATTTAATTTCATTTTTTCATTCAAAAAAACAGATGCAAAAATAGCTGTTACTATAGGTGTGACTGAAATAATTAAACTTGCAGATCCAGCATTTACTGTTTTTTCACCGTAGTTTAATGCAATGTGATAAATAGTAAACCCTAAAGCACCGAATATAAAAATTGCTGGGATATCCTTTAAATTTGGTAGCCGTAACTTATATATAAAAGAAAACAAAAGTAGTATAAATGAAGCAATTAATAAACGTAGTAAAGTAAGATGCTCTGGTGTATAAGATTCGAGTCCCATACGAATTGCTGGAAAAGCGGTCCCCCATATTAAAATCGTAAAAGCGTGAGCACATATGATGCGTAAATCCCATTTTTTATTATGCATGTTATCTCTCCCTCCCTAATAAACCAACCACTTTCAAATTACCAATTATTTCTTTTCATCATATTTAATAGTTGATACAATGTCTTCAACCAGTTATTTATCGTAAAAACCAACCACTTGGTATTTTTAAAGTAAACGAGGGAGTTTTTTTATGACAACTAATAAAAAACTGCCTAAATATCGGCAGATAGTAGATTATATGAAAGAAAAAATCGAAAACGGAGAATGGCCTATTGGTAGTAAGATCCCTAGTCAACGGCAGTTAGCCAAATTATTTCATGTAAATCGAAGTACTGTAATAACTGCACTAGATGAACTTATGGCAGACGGATTGATTCAAGGGAAAATTGGAGCAGGAACAATTGTGACAAATAATACATGGTCATTATTGGCGACGAATCCCCCACCTGATTGGAGTGAATATGTAAAGGCTGGTATTCATAAACCTAGCAAGTTAATGGTACGAGAAATAAATGAAGCAGAAGCAAATAAAGAACTTATCCACCTTAGTAAAGGTGAACTTGCGCCTCAAGTTTTCCCGCTAAAAACTATGCAATCCATTATGAAAAGTGTAAGTGATGAATTAGATTATATTGGATACGAAGAACAAAAAGGGTTTTTACCGTTACGTAAAGCAATTAGTAAATACGTAAAATCATTTGGAATACATGCATCAGCCAATTCTATATTAATCGTCTCTGGTGCATTACAAGCACTACAATTAATATCAATTGGTCTATTGCATAGAGAATCAACCGTTTTACTTGAGCAACCTTCTTACTTATATTCACTTCATGTATTTCAATCAGCAAATATAAATCTAGCTGGTATATGTATGGATCATCACGGTATTTTACCTAACGAGTTATTAAAGCGAATCAAATATAGTCAAAAGAAAAATATTTTATATTCTATCCCTTGTTTTCAAAATCCAACAGGGATATTAATGTCTCTAGAGCGAAGAAAAGAAATATTAAAAATATGTGAAAAGGAACAGTTACCTATTATTGAAGATGATATTTACCGCGAATTATGGATTGATGAACCACCTCCAGCTCCTTTAAAGTCGATAGATAAACATGGACATGTATTATATGTTGGTAGTCTCTCTAAAACACTTACTCCTGGACTTAGAATTGGATGGATTATTGGACCAGAACCTGTAATTGATAGATTGTCAGATATAAAAATGCAAACAGACTATGGATCGAGCTCTTTATCACAAAGAGTTGCTGCTGAATGGATACATAAAGGTTTTTATGAGGATCATGTTGCAAACGTAAGAATTCAACTAAAAGAACGAAGACAAATCATGATACAAGCTTTAAATAAATATTGTGCAGATATTGCCACTTGGGATATTCCTAACGGCGGATTCTTTATATGGCTAAAGGTTGTACCTAGCATTCCGATGAAGAAATTATTTTCAGAGGCACTATCAAAAGGAATTCTGTTAAACCCAGGGCGTATTTATGAAGAAGAATCAGATCGGTACATTCGTTTATCATATGGATATGCTTCACCAGAGCAAATGACTAACGGGATTAAATTGTTGAGTGAATTAATCCGTAAGCTAATGTCATAACAAAAACTCCTCTTTTTCTTTAGAGGAGTTTTATGTATCTTATTTACCACAATCTCATTTCCTGCCCCAATACAATAAGTCCTTCATAAGGATCTCCATCCATGTTTAATACTTGAGCAAAAGCAGGTTCTGTTTTTAAACCGTTCTCTTTTAAGTGAAGAATTTCTTCCCTTATATGAGGATGCTGCATTAATAGCATGTGCTCTACTATCATATGTCTATATGCATTTTGGTTACGTACTGGCTTAGGCTGAGCAAATAATTCAAAATCAAAACCTTCAAATTCAAAATTTACCTTTATCGATTCGGTATTTTTAATTTTTTTCTTTTTTATTTTGAATCCTTTATAAGAACCGTATAAAGATCTCATTTCCTGTTCAAAAACATCAAAGTTATGTACTTCCATTACTATATCTAAGTCAGATTGAAGAGTATCAATTCTTATAGGGATTGTCCCGCAAAGAACGGGACTATACAAAGCTAAATCCTCCATTATGTTTAGTTTATTCAAAACATCATATACCTTTTGTTGCTTGTCATTCCCTGATTGTAAATATGTAATAGATGTAAACATGGAAGTCTCTCCTTCATTTCACGTAATACGTATCTCACTAAATACAAGAAAAATTTGTCCGTTTAAACTTGTTCTTGGAGTACCTTTATTTCAATATATTAAAGTGAATAAACAATATGTTTCAACTTTTCTCCTATACTGCAATACTATAACAATAAAAAGGGAGGAATTATTATGAGCATTTTCAACATTCTTTTAACCATCCACATATTATTTGGAACGATATGTTTAACCACTGGGATAATAGCGATGGTTGCTCAAAAGAAGAAAGGAAAACATACGGAATGGGGGGAAATATATCATGCATCCTATGTTGTGATTACCCTTACTGCAATTATATTATCCATTATAAACTGGGATAAAATCGCATATTTATTTTATGTGGCAATTTTATCTTATTCATTTGCGATCTATGGATACCTCGCACGAAAAAAACTGTGGAAAAATTGGCTTCACCACCATATTATAGGTATGTTAGGCTCTTATATCGGTGCTGTTACCGCACTTTTGGTAAACATCGGTATTCATATTCCCTTAATTAATTTACTGCCACCTATATGGTTTTGGTTTTTACCTACATTAATCGGTATTCCTCTCGTAGCCAGTGTATCAAAAAAATATAAAAAGCGTAGTTAAAATTCATTACATTTTCGTTACTTTCTGATGATTATTATGAAAAATCATACTCAATGTAATATTTTATTTATAAATTCAAAATCATATTGCTTTAAGTTAATCACTTAGAGCTAAATAAAAAGAATCCAATAAAAGTATTGGATTCTTTTTCGGATTTCATTTCAATATCGGTCTTAAGTATTCAATGATGTTACTATCTGGATCACGAGCTATCTATGTATACTTGTGGGTACTTGTTTTATTGGTTCAGTGGTAATTACACTATTATAGTTTAAGATTGTACTAACGAATGTAAACGATCTGGGTAATTCGTAAACATCCCGTCAACGCCCCATAAAAGTAACATTTTCATATCTTTTTCATTATCTACAGTAAATGGATGAACTTCTAATCCATGTTTCTTTATTCTCTTTACATAAGCTGCATCAACATATTTATAGTTCATCCCAAGACCGATGCAGTATGTTTTATACTTTTTTATCTCTAATTCATTTAATTGAATTGCCTTTTTGTAAGGTAGTAATTGTACTAGCGGTATATTAACATCTAAACTATGAATTTTTTGCAGACTTTCTTCACTAAATGATTGAATAATAACTTTATCACTTATTTCGTAGTACTTTATAATTTCTAATAGCTTTTCTTCCATACCAGCATATTCATCTGGTGATTTTGTTTCAATATAATAGTTTGCATTATGCCCGAACGTTTCAATAATTTCTTCTAGTGTTGGGACTGTAGCATCTTCATATTCTTTCTTTGCTAAATTTGGATGCTTTTCATTGAAAAAAGAACCTGCATTTAGGTGCTTTATTTCTTTTAATGTATGTTCCTTAACTAGCCCCGTACCATTTGTAGTGCGATTTACTGTTTCATCATGCATAGCTATTAAATGTCCGTCTTTTGTCATTTGAAGATCAATTTCTATATAATCTCCTTTTAATTGTTGTCCTAATGTATAAGCTGGTATTGTATGTTCCGGCGCATATGCAGAAGCACCTCTATGTGCAATGTTTTTTATATGATTTGATTGTTTAATAGCTTTCGTGTACTTAAGTTCCTTTGCTTTATGAAAAACAAAAGTACCTATTACTATAAAGGTGCAAATGATTGTAACGATATATATTTTTTTCATAATGATGTATTAACTCCTACATGAAAGCAATTTAGCTCGGATGATTTATTCAATTAAATGTCGATTTTCAAATACTGTCATTTGTCCAACAGGTTGAAAACCCGCCTTTTTATAAATATTAATCCCATCAGGTGAAGCTTGTAATACGCATTGAGCAACTTTTAATTCTTTTGCTTCTTGCAACAAATAATGAAACATAGTAGAGCCAAATCCTTTCCCTCTCATTTCTTCTTTAGTTGCTATATCATAAATACCAATACTATCTTTTGTACATACTAATGAACCAACAGATACGACTTCATTTTTAAAAATCCCTAAGTATAGTTTCATATGTTCACTATTCCATAAATCGAAAGAAGCAGTTTGATTGTAAAATGCTTGTACATGTATACCTTCCTCTGATGTACCAAATAGATTAGCTAACGTTTCTCCAAAATTTTTAATTTGTCCTGACGAAGATGCTTTTTCTATCGTAAAACCTACTGGCATGTTTAGTATTGGATGAATTGTTTTTAAGTCTGCTACCATTGCGATATTTTGTTCTGCTTCTTTTAAACCAATTTTAATTAATTCGCTTTTTATATCCCGCTCTTGCTCCGCATCCCATAGCCATACACTCATTGGAAATTTCTTTTGATTATAGAATTCTACTTCCTTATATAATTTCTCGATCCCTTCCGTTACATTACTATTGAGTAACGTAATGATATTAAATGTATCTGCCGGTAAACCACAGTCGACAGCAATATAATCCCTCGCTTCTTTTACATTCATTCCATGTACCTGTCGCGCAATATATGACGTTTTATATGTGAAGTTATCTATTAATAACTGTTTATAATTCATTCATTTTTCTCCTTTCATAAAGATTCGTATTCGAATCTTTCAGTATTAAATATAACATATATGAAATGTGCCTATTTCTATAAAAATAGCTCTATACATCACTCTTTTTGCTCTAAAAGAATTAAAAACGATATAACGTTGTCGGAATGAAAAAAGTGGTATATAATAAATAGTAACATTACTAGTAATTATTTTAGGTATTCCTAGAATAAAGGAGCGATACATATGAAAATTACTATTTATTTCGGAAGTCATGAAGATCAAGATGTTCGTACTATGGATTGTCATTTAGATGTAGAAGATACAGAAGAGATTGTTTCTGTATCATAATATAAATTGTATGGATGAACCCTCTTCCCTACAGCGTTTAAGACACCTTTTACAGGTGTCTTTTTTGTTGTTTTTTTCGTCAAAAACCCTTTACTTTAGAGCGTTTTAATAGTAAAATATAAATATACGAACAAATGTTCTTTTTATTTTAATTGTACATGAAGGGATGATTTTTACAATGGCTCAAGCAAAGCGCAGAGGAAGAAAAAAGCAAACACCTATCATTTCAAATACAGGCTTTATCGGCTCTGTCTTTATTGATACATTGGAGTTACAAAAGAAATCCTATTATTTCGCTCGTAAAAAACTTCAAATCGTTCATCACGTACTTGATGGTCTCTCTGGGGCAACAAGTTCTCTATTTAAAGAACATAACATTTCAGCATACATGTCATGTGTGTATTTACATAAACAAAAGAAAATCGGCTTTGTTCTTTCAACGAAACCATTTGAACAAAGTGACGGTGTTGCATATTTTGTAAACTATTTAATTGAAAAGAATTTTTACGGCAATGAAGATGACGTAGAATATCAAGAAGTATTTAATACAGGTTTTATCGGTGTAGTATTCGCTGATTTATGTAGTATAGATCGCTTTAATTTCGAATTTGAAATGGGTATGTTAATAAAATTAATGAAAGATATGATTATTCCGGTTAAAGAACTCTTTTTACGCCACAATGTACCGGCCTACATCTCCACTTCTCATTTAGAGGAACAAAACAAATTAGGTTTCGTTCTATCTGTAAAACCATATGATGAACGTGCAGAAGCAGATTTATATTTTGAGGCGTATTTAAAAGAACGCGGGTTATTTATTGGTGATGAAGAAGATGATATTGATAAGATCGTTATTAGAAAAACAGCTGAATTACGATAGAAAAGCGCAGGATGTGGATCCTGCGCTTTTCTATCATTTGTATTTTATTATAAATTATTAATTAATTTCCATACATTATTTATTTTATATTTCAATTACTCGTGAACGCTTACTTTAACTTGACTCATTTTTAAATTGATTCCTTACGTGTGATTCCCTTTAAAAGCTGATTCCATATTTCATGATTTTGATTTCCATCCATAGGAATTCCAACACTACACGTATATTTTAAATTCTAATTGTATTCAATTACTTCATATTCGGATATCTCGTTTAAAAGCAAAATCCAAAATTCACCTGGTATCATGATACGACCAACAATATTTATTAATTTTAACTAAAAAATTCAAGAGTAATCTCAATATGATTTAAGTAACCTTTGCCATTCTTAGCTGGATGGTATGTGGCAGTATCTATTCTATAAATAATCTAAGAAACTACTAAGCATTATAATCTTTCGAATGAACTTCTAATATGAAACGATTTGATGAAACTTTAATTACTATTACATATAAGATTCCACCTACAATTGGAATGGTGTAGGCTGGGATATAATTTAATAATAAACCAGATAGTGCCATTGCTATAGGAAGCATCATTTTACCTATACTTAATCCCATGCTGAGAACTCTCCCTCTATATTTATTGGGAATCTCTTTTTGCATGAAATAAGCTAAAGGTATATCAATTAACACTATAATTAGCCCTAAAAAGAACATAACAACACAATATGTAATAACGTATACAAAATCATTCACTTCAAAACTTTTGAATAAAACTGGAATTCCTGAAATAATCATGAACACTGCCAACATAACACTTAACTTTTTTAAAAGATAGGAGTAAGAAAAACGATCCGTTATCTTTTTTACTACAATTGCACCTAGTATCATTCCTACTGGAAAAGTCCCTTGAATCACACCGAATTGTTTAGAGCTAAGATTGAGAACCGTGTTAATAATGTATGGCAATGGAACAGTTACAGCAAATCCTAAGAAGAAATTAAGTGAAATTAAAATACGAAACGTATTCTTTAAGCTTTCCTTTTCAAGTAAGTAAGAAAATCCCTCTTTTATATCTTTAATAAAATGAATTCCGCTATTTGAACTTTCCTCATTTACATTACACTCAAACAGTTTAAAGTGAATAAACAGTATGGATGTGCCTGATAGAATAAATGAAATACCGTTAATAATAATAAAAGTTTTAATATCAAAGACTGCAAAAATAATGCCCCCTAACATAGGACCTAGAATTAAAGATATGGAATCAATAATTTTACTTATAGAGTTAATACTCAATAGCCTCTCTTTAGAGACGATATTTGGTTTTGCTGCTTCTAATCCTATTCCCAAAAATGTTGTAAATACAGTCATAAGAAAGGTAGTAATATAAATGATGAATAAGTTTAATCCATAATAACTGCTTAATATATAAACAGCTATTAATAAGCATCCACTTAGTAAATCCATACAAACAACCAGTTTCTTTTTATCAATTTTATCAGCAATTACACCAGCAAATGGATTCATAACAATCATTGGAATCGTTCCTAAAATGAGCGTAATGGCGAAATTTAACGCTGATCCAGTTATTTGTAAAACATATAATCCTAATGCGAAACTATAAATAGAGCTGCCGGATATTGATACTATTTTTGCAATTGAATATAAACAAATATTTCTTAGTTCGTGTTTGTTTTTTTTATTTTCTATATGTAATCGTAAACTTTCCATCATTTTTCCCCCTGTCTAATTTTGTGTTACGTACATTGTAAGTTCTTGGGTCAACCCAATAGCAATATGTACTATTTGAAAAGTTTTCAGGAGAAATAAATAAAAGATGGGGTTAACCCCATCTTTTTCCGAAAAATGAATATGTATAAATTTCTTCTCCTTGAACAAAGAAATCCTCGTATTTCCCGCCCCGTTCCAAATAATTTGATGTTCTCTCATCAATGGATTGAAACTGTAGATTATGAATTTCTTTCGTCACTTTTGACAGTGTAAAATTCTCCCGAAACCTAGTTGTAATTTGGCTATTTATGTTGAAATTATTAAATAAAATAAATGAGCTTAATAAATAACAATCGTGTTTAAACAGGGAGTTTAATTCGTGTAATAAAAAATCCTCATGTTCAAAACTATAATTACTTGTACCGGACTGATCAATTGCAATATCAACAGAATATTTTTGAATAGGTATGTTTAAAAAATCAGCACAGATAAATAAAATGTTTCTTTTAGGATTTCTTTTTTCAATTACATTTTTTAAAAATAGAAGTTTATTCAAATCTCGATCAACAGCAATATATAAACAATCTTCTGGTAGTTCTTCATAAATATTTCGTAAAAAGAACCCAAGACCCGAACCTAAATCAAGTACCACCTTATTATTTAAATCTAGCTGCAGTAGTTTCTTTTTCGCCCATTCTCCTCCCCTTTGTATATTCTCCAAAAAAGCACTATCAGTTTGATGAATATAATCCTCAACTAAAGTCCTTTCATACGATTCAAATGATTTTCCAGCTATTAAAATTCCTGAAGTAATCTTGTATTCTTCACCACAATTACAAATCAACTTTCCCTCAACAATTTGATTCTTATTGATAATGCCATCTTCGAGACTTAAATTTCCGTTACACTTAAAACATTTAAATAAATGAAGTACTTTTAAATCTATCCCTAAAATTGAATTCGAAATTTCAGTTGCTTTAGATAAATTATTTAACGCTTCCTTTAATTTATCTTTTCGTTCCTCTAAAATTTTTATTTCTTGTTCAAGCCTTTCATATTTCACTTTAAATAAAGATTGATAAAAATTATCCTTTTCGTAATTTATAGATTTCGCTAAATTTTTATAAAGAAAAAATTCTTTAATTTCATTCAAACTAAACCCTAGCCATTTGTACTCTAATATAAGCTCTATATCTTTTTGACAATACTCATCAAAAAAATAGTGCCCTCCCTTTTTTTCAGGAATAATGAGGCCGAGATCCATATAATGTCTAATTGTATCTATACTTACATTATTTACTTCTGCAAACTTACTGATTTTCATAATATCACTACCATTTATATATTTGTTTATATATACTTCTTTTTTATTTTTTAAAATCCTTTCATCTCTCTATACAAAATTAATTATTGTATGAATTAGAATTGCCGATTAAGTATCAGGACCATAAATAATAACTCAATCTTCAGAGTTACTTGTGTAACTAGTATACATTTCACTTAATATCCTAGGTTATGCCCCCTCTATTCTCTAACTTTTGCGCTAGAAGCCTTACTATTCCTGCTAAAGAGAGCTACACGGGCCCCTTCTTTTAAGAACTATCAATAGCTCCGACTTTCATTGTCCAAGAGTACTATACTTATAATTCCATTCCACATCCATATATTGACACTGATAATCATTCTCGATAAAATATACAATGTAGAATATTCAAAATATATTAATTAGATTTTCATAAGGACCTCAAAACAGAAAGGAGTTTCATTATAATGACAAAAATAAATTAACTGTACAAGATTTTATAACAACATTTACATCATAAAGGACGTGAAAATATGGAACATTTTACACCCCCCATCAAAAAGGAACATTGGATTCACTCGATTTTACAATTTGTAGTTCCCTCTAGACACTTAATGATCATTTCTATTTTCTTAGCTATTGTTAGCGTTATTGGTGGACTCGTTCCTTATGTAGCCATCTATTATATTCTTAAATTATTAATAGACGGTATCCAAACGATAAATAGTATTAGCTATTGGATTTTCATTGCTATCTGTGGCTATTTCGTACAGACAGTATTTCATGCACTCTCAAGTTATTATTCACATCAAGTTGCTTTTAGCATTTTAGAGAATATTCGTTTGCAATTAGCTGAGCGTCTCCTGCGTGCACCACTTGGATATATTATCAATCGACCTATTGGTAATATGAAAAATATCATCGTTGATCGTGTTGAAACATTAGAACTTCCTCTTGCCCATATTATCCCTGAAGGGCTATCCAATATTTTATTAACAATTGGTATTTTTATTTACTTATTAACAATCGATTATCGAATGGCGTTAGCTACACTCATTACAGTACCAATCGCACTAATAATTTATATGATCATGATGCACAACTTTAATTCTCAATACAAAAATTACATGGAGTCTAGCAACCACGTTAACAGTGTAATTGTTGAATATGTAGAAGGAATTGAAGTCATTAAAACATTTAATCAAACAAACAAATCTTACAAAAAGTTCTCTCATGCTATTACATTATTTAAGGATTTCACACTAAATTGGTTCCGTAGCACATGGCCTTTAATGACTCTCGGGAATGCAATTCTCCCTTCAACACTCGTTGGAACGCTTCCAGTTGGATTGCTTCTTTATCAAAATGGTACTATTGAACCAGCAGAACTTATTATCTCATTAACTTTATCAATGGGATTAATTCATCCACTCATGCAAATTACAACCTTCGTTAATGATTTTAAATCTATTGAATATGCAGTGAATGACACAAAGGACTACTTACATTTAGAAGCATTACCGATTGCCCCTACTCACAATCTAGTACCAAATCACTTTCAAATTGAGATGAAACACGTTTCATTTGGTTACAACGAAAAACATACAGTTATCCGCGATCTATCACTAACTATTCCTGAGCGTAACTATACCGCACTTATCGGTCCTTCTGGTAGTGGTAAATCCACTATCGCTCGGCTCATCACACGCTTTTGGGATGTATCTGATGGAAGTATAAACATTGGTGGCATCAATATTAAAGATATTCATCCAAACGATTTCAGTAAGATAATTAGCTATGTTGCACAAGATAATTTCCTTTTCCGTACAAGCGTATTAGAGAATATTCGTATGGGGAATCCGAATGCTTCAGATGATGAAGTTTTCCATGCAGCTCGCCTTGCTCGTTGCGATGAATTTATTAAAGCATTACCAAATGGCTATCAAACGGACTCTGGTGAAGCTGGAAAAAAACTATCGGGCGGTGAAAAGCAGCGTCTTGCGATCGCTCGTGCTATTTTAAAGGATGCACCAATTATTATATTAGATGAAGCAACAGCGTTCACAGATCCTGAAAATGAAGCTGAAATTCAAAAAGCATTTAATGAGTTAGCTTCAAATAAAACACTAATTGTTATTGCCCACCGATTATCAACGATTAAACATGCTGATCAAATAGTCGTCTTGCAAAATGGCGATGTTCATACTATAGGTACCCATGACCAGCTCTTACAAAATAATGATTTGTATCAAAAACTATGGCAAGCACATATTGGTACAAGAAAAAAAGATATTCAACTAGACAATGTAATTAAAGGGGGACATTCCAATGTTTAAGATTTTAAAACGAATTCTGATTTGGACTGGTCCTTATAAAAAACGAGTATATCTTGGGTTCGTCTTCTCATTTTTCCAATCAATTTGTATTACTTTACCTATTGTCATCTCTGCTAAAGGACTGCAATATATGCTGGATGACTATCATGGTACAAAAGAATTAACTTCAGAAACAATTTGGTTACTTCTTTTATTTATTTTGATAGCGATTTTAGGACGATTCCTCTTTTCTTATTTAAAAGCTGTTTATCAAGAGAGTATTGGTTATGAACTCGTTGCATCACATCGCATTCAACTTGGGAACACATTAAAAGGAGTTTCACTCGGTTTTTTCAATAAGTACCGTACAGGTGATATTAATAGTATTGTAACTACTGATTTATCATTTGTGGAACTGATGGCAATGAAAATGATTGATATTGTTGTAAATGGTTATATCATGACATTTACGATGATTTTATTCTTATTGTTCTACAATCCTATTATGGCACTTATTGCTATTGCTGGCGTTATACTATCTATGTTCTTTTTACGCTTACTACAAAAACATAGCCGTAAAAATGCACCAGTGCATCAACAAAGTCAACATGAACTTGTTAACAATACATTAGAATACTTACGTGGTATGTCTGTTGTAAAAAGCTTCAATCAAGAAGGTGTAGCATCCCGAAATATTAACGAGGCCTTTAAAAATAGTAAAAATGTCAACATTCAAATTCAAAAGTCATTCGGTATTTATAATGTCGGCCACCGTATGGGACTGAAACTTGCATCAGTATTACTCGTTCTCGTTGCTTCGTCACTTATTTTATCCGGTGATATGCAGCTTGCTGACCTCTTCTTAATCACACTCTTTTCTTTTGTTATGTTTGATAGTATTGAGCCCATTAGTGATGCCACACACGTTCTTGAAACAATTGATAATATGCTAGATAAGCTGGATGCTATTGAACAATCAGAACTTGTCGATACGAAAGGAAAAGATATTCATTTAAAACAGTTTGATATTACGTTCGATCATGTTTCATTTAGCTATAGTAATCGCCCAATTATTCAAGATGTATCACTTCATATAAAAGAAGGAACAACAACTGCTATTGTCGGTCCATCTGGTTCTGGAAAAACGACACTATGTAACTTAATCGCTCGTTTTTATCATGTAGATAAGGGTGCTATTACAATTAACGATATAAATATTAATGAATTAAGTATTCATACATTAATGTCATCGATCAGCATGGTATTCCAAAATGTTTATTTATTCAATGATTCTATTTATAACAATATACATTTCGGTAATCCTGAGGCAACGAAAGAGCAAGTTATTGAGGCGGCAAAAAAAGCGCAATGTCACGACTTTATCATGTCACTTGAAGATGGGTATAGCACGGTGTTAACGGATGGTGGCTCTTCTCTATCTGGCGGTGAAAAACAACGGATTTCCATCGCCCGTGCTATATTAAAAAATGCGTCAATTATTATTTTAGATGAAGCAACCGCAAGCCTTGATCCTGAAAATGAATCTCTCATTCAATGTGCACTTGATGAGCTGACTAAAGGGAAAACTACGCTCATTATCGCTCATCGACTCGCAACAATTCAAAACGCCCATCAAATCGCTGTACTTGAAAACGGAAAAATTGTTCAAAAAGGAACACACGATGAACTAATCCAACGCAAAGGTACATATCGTCGTTTCATTCGTATTCGTCAGGAAGCAGAAAACTGGGTTTTAAAATAATTTCTCTTATTTAAAAGAAAAAACGAGTATAAACCTAAATTCGGTTATACTCGTTTTTTCTTCTTATAGTATATGACTCTCTCTTCATCAATCCTCAATTTCAATTCCAGCTTTGTTAAATGGCTCTTTATCTAATAACGCTTCAATTACCACTAGTTTAAAATTGAAATCTTTGAACACCTCACTCTTGCCCATGCTAACTACCTCCAATATTATCTTTGTCCTAGCCTTTTAATCTAAACTACACTAAAAAGGAGAGTCTTCTTTAAAATATCTAATACAGCGGTTACTATCATTTCAATTAAGTATCTTAATAAATATTAAAAACAAAAAACATTTAGAAAAGTATGTTATCCTTCACAAACACTTACAATTTAACACTAGCAAATTATTACAATTAATACGAGTATTTTTTAGCTTGAAAGCGATATAGTGGGGCCTCATTTTCAATTTAATAAAATAAAAAACCCGTGAATGATTCACGGGTTTCCCTCTTAATAACTAATTGCGATTGTACCTTCACCTGCATGAACCGCAAATGAAATTGGTAATGGATATAGTTTAAAGTCCATTTCAGGGAATGCTTGTCTAATATCTGAAATCCATTCTTCAGCTCCATCTTTATCGTTAGCATGGAACATATGAAGTACTTTTGGCAATTCTTTTTCAAGCTCATTTTTAATGTATTCTCGACATTTTTGGATTTTGCGAACTTTCTTTTCAAGTAAAAGTTCTCCACCTTTTACTTCTAATATTAAGTTAACACTTAATAAACTTCCAAGTAAAAATTGAACTCCTTTTACACGCCCACTTGCATATAGACCTTTTAAACTTTTTGGGAATACATAATAAGGTCTTCTTTTTTCATCTACTAATGTTTTGTGTATATCTTGTAACGTCATACCATCATTGTATAACGATTTCGCTTTTCTAATTAGTTCATCCATTGGATAACTTGTTGTTTCACTATCCAATACCGTTAATGGGAAACCTGCCATGTCTGCAGCTAACTTCATGTTTTGATAAGTTCCACTTACTTTTCCGCTAATAGCAACTGCAAATCCCTCTTCATATTCTTCTTTGCATTTCGAAAATAACTCTACCATTTCCCCTATGTTAGGTTGTGATGTAGTGACAGTTTTACCTTCGTTTAACGCATTATAGACGCGCTCACGCACACCTTCTTCACAATCTTTGTACGACACACCATCAATAATAACTTCAATCGGGATAACAAAGTTATCTCCTTCTGTTGTAAAACTCGCAGTTGTACTATCAGTAATCCAAGCAACACGCTTCATGTTGTTCCTCCCTTAATTCAATTCCTCTTTTCTGACTTTTCTATATATTTATGTTACGAAAAGAGAATATCCCTGTAATAGTAACAGGACTTTATTGTTTTGGCTATAGTAGATGCATAGTAAATGTGAATAATTTTTGTCATTTTCACCAAAAAAAGAAGAAAACCGAAGTATTTCCCCAATTTTCTTCTTATCCTATATTATTTAAAAGTTTCATTATCTAAAATTACAACATAATCATTCGTCAATTGGCCAGCTTCTTTCGTATAACTAACAAGTCTTTGTACGTTATCACAGCAAAGTTTCGCTCCCCATACGAGTAACGGTACGCCGATAAAATCAATGTGGAACCTTCTAGAAAACAGGCCACCAAAAGTCATTGGTATAGGCACTGTTGGTGATGTATTAGAAAAAACAATCTTTTCATGACTTTGATCATGTTTTTGCAGAATCTCTCCTAAATGTTTCATCGCAGGTACAACTACTTTTGATGCGCCACATCCAATTGTATACACTGGATTACCATTTTCGTCTATTCCATGAAAAATAATTTTCCCCATATCTTCTGTTTTTAATTTATTAAAGTAATCTACATTCAAAATTTCTTCTTTCGTTAACTTACGATCCGTTGGTAATTTATTTAAATGATATGCTGCAGCAAGTGAAGTTGAATGTGTTCCGCCGAAATCTGTATAAATAAATATCATATTATCATTCCTTGTTATAAAAGTTCAATGTTATTTAGTATTACCGTTCACAGCATGGATAAACAAGGGAGGAATGTATTTACACTTTTTTTGTTAATTCATTATATATTTTTGGGCTATACTAGCGTCTATTTATAACAGTACATAATGTAATAGTCATAAGCATTATTTATAAAAGTAAACAGGCGTACTTTTGACTCGTACGTCTGTTAGCATCTTTATTCAAAACAAACATATCTATTAACCCGTATGAACTGTTAATTATCAATAGATTATATACCTTTAGAATTATTCCGATGTAATACTTGAATATTAAATTTACTAGCTAAACTTAAAGTGATTTTATAAATAAAATATCCAATAAAGGTTTTCTAGTTAAGTAAAATACTTTTCAAAACAAAAACAATCATGAACTCGTTTAAATTGTTTTCTTATGTCTTCTTTATTTTCACCTGTATAATGAGCAAATGTTTGAACTGGATATAGCTGATCTATATCACTTTTCATTACACCTTTTATCTTGTCTGTATGATCGGAGTATACGTGTAAATATGAATCTACGTTTACAAAATCATTCTTTTCATACCATCCATGTACCCATAGGTTGTCCCTAGTCCATGCTTCTAATCGATTTAGGTTAAGTTCTTTTGCTAACTTCTCTGCCTCATTTAATAGTTGATTAGCAATCTTCATTCTACGAAAATCCGGATGAACTGCAATATGCCAAATCATACCGCCAAGACCAGTTCCTCTTGAACAAACTGTACGTTCTTCTAATTCATATTCAATATCTATTAAACCCACAATTTGATTTTCATATATTGCTACTAATTCAATAGCAGGATTTTCATATTTTTCTTTCTCTCTAAGTACATTATCGTAATATTCTGTATCTAAAAAAGACAACACACGGCAACGTACCCATCCTGTTTCATCAGATTTTTTATACGTTCTAATTTCTATATTCATATAATTAAAAAGCTCCTTCTATTTCTATCATTAATTTTTCGGGTCCTGCTCCTTTATTTGACGGAATAACTACTGTAATTCCTAAGTCTGGATATACGGCCGAACGAAAACTGACGCCTGGATCATATCCCATTACATGATATTTGAATATCTTGTTTTCTCTTGTTTCAATCCATATTCCATATCCGTAAGACTGATTTTTATTTACTTGAATGTGAGAAGTTAAAAGTATGTTTGTATATTCGTGGCTTATGATTTCAAAGTTAAATAACGCTTTCCAGAACTTCAGCATGTCTGGCGCAGTAATAAAAGCTCCACCATCAGAACCTCCTATTATTGGTATAGAGTAGGCGTTTGTTCTCCAATTTTGGTTTATTTCATCTTTTATATATCCGAGAGCTGTGTATCTTGGTAATTTATCTAAAGAAAAATAGCCCGAATCATTCATACCAATGGGATTAAATATACTTTTTTCTATATACTCCGTAAATTTAAGTCCTGTCTGTTCTTCTATAATTAATCCAAGTATGATAAACCCAGCATTGTTGTAGTGAAACTTACTTCCTGGTGCAAACATCATATTTCTGTTTTGGAATAATGGTAAAAAGTCTTTTAAATTTTTTAATAGATACATAGGAGTTTGTTTCCAAAGATCTTCGAAGTTATCCATAATACTTTCATCAAAATAATCTGGAATACCCGAACTATGCGTCAAAAGGTGATGTATTGTAATATCTTCATTGAAGTTTGGAAATTTAATACTTAAACACTCTTTTAACTTTGTTTGAAAATTAATTCCCCCTTTTTCAACAAGTTGACAGATACCGATAGCAGTGAATATTTTACAACCGGAGGCAATTCCGAACCTTGTTTGTGGCGTATTGTTTATACATTCATTGCGATTTGCGTAACCAAACGCCTCTTCATAGACTAAGCCTTTTTCTTCTTTTACTAAAATTACCCCAGAGAAATCTATATGCCGATGCATTTCTTTTACAATGCTGTCTATTTGATCTTTTGTTTTCATTACAAAAACCACCCTCGTTTATCAATAATTGTTCACCCTTCTTATATTTCCATATATAGGAGGGTGAACCCTCCTATTGAATACCGTAAATCAAAACCAAGAGAACTATTTTGAATTGATTGACTCAGAGGAATACACCTTAGACTGTGATGGCAATAAAGTAAACACACACAATATGATAGTTATAAGTAGCATTACGAATGATCCTACGATAACGACAAGTTGTATAGAAATAAATTGAGTTGCAACTCCAAACAATATCGTAATTAAAATGGTGATGCCCGCAATCACAAGCCCATATATACTTCCAATCCGTCCCATGATATGGACAGGGACATTATTTTGATAAAAGGTATTAAATCCTGTATTTGCATACGCCATAGAGAAAGATAAAATAAAGAATCCGATAGTAGCAATTAAAAACTCATTTGAAAAAGCATAAATTAAATAACCGATTGAGATGAATAATGATCCTATTCCAATTAAAAATGAAGGTGTTAATTTTTTTGATAAAATTGTATTTGTTATGGCTCCTAAAATAAACCCGGCTCCAGCGATACTAACTAAAAAGCCATATTCACTATCTGTTAACAATAAAACTTCTTTCGCAAATGATAATTCAAGTGAATCATTTGCGGCGACTAAAACCATCATCCCTTCAAATAAGAAGTACACAAAAACGATATACATTGATTTTTTACTGAAATTTAAAACAATGTTCCAGTCTTTTTTTAGTACAGCTAAAGATAACTTGTCATTTGACGTATGAATATCGGATTTTTTATCAAGATTAGGTAACAGCAATGTAATTACTCCTGATAAGAGAAATGCTATAGCATTCATATATATAGCAAACTCTGGTGTACTTACTATTAACAATACTCCCGCAATCGCTGGACCAATTAAAGATGCACCTGATCCTATTAAACTACGTAATGAATTAAAACGTTGTCTTTGCTCTACTGGAACTAATTTCGTCATATATGTCATAGCAGTTGGCTCATAAATTGCACTGGCCATACTTATAAAGAATACGAATACATACACAATCCAAAGTGATGGAAGTAAAGGTAAAATAGCGATAAATACCGCACGATATATATCGAGGTGAATCATTAACTTCCGTTTATTTAAACGATCAATCATACTTCCTGACCAAGCGTTTGTAAATAAAGCGGCTAATGGTTGAATTACATATAAAGTAGCAACAGCTAAGGCTGAGCCTCCCATATTATAGACAAGTACATTCAGTGCTATTAAGTAAATCCATGCCCCTAAATTCGCAATACCAACTCCGGACAGTAGTAATAAAGGGTATTTCCAATTTTTAAGTAAGTTTTTCATTTTAGGCCCCCGCTTTCCAAATTGTTTTAAAACAATAAAAAAATCCCACCCCCAAGACTTATAGTCTTAGGGACGAGATTTATCATCGCGGTGCCACCCTAGTTTGTTAATATGTTGCCATATTAACCTTATCAGGTACTGCATTGTAATTCATGCTTATACCATAGCTCTATAACGGGAGCTCCCGTCACACCATCCCCTAATAATAGGTTCCGATGCGCTACTCAGAGGCTTGGTTCAATAAAGAATTTTTGCTCCTTTTCAGCTAAGTGAAGCTCTCTGTGAAAAATTCATTTTATTTACTCTTCTCTTCACTGCATTTGATTTTTTCCATGTTATCACAATTTTATTTAACTGTAAATAAAAAATAATCAGATATTTAATAACGTATTACTGTTAATTCCTTTATTTATTATTTTTTCTGGAAATTACGGTGCGTGAAATTACTTAAATCTATAAAAAAAAGAGCCTATTGTATATAGACCCTTCACTTTGTCCGAATTAATTTGCATTCGCTTCTGCTAATGGTTGTAACGGTGGTTCTAAGTCTAATTGTAATGTATCCCCTTCTTGTATAGCTTGTCCCTTTTCAATGCTTTGACTCGTTACATAGCCCGTCCCTGTAGTTTTTAAATCTAATTTTAATAATTTAGAGAAATACATAACATCACGCATGGACCAACCTTGTAAATTTGGCATTTTTGCGTTACTTCCTAATAAAAACATACGATCTCCTTGACTCATTACTTCGCCAGACTGCGGATATTGTTTTTTTATTTTTCCTTCTCCTAAAATTATCGGTTGGAGTTTCTCTTTTTCTACACTATTCTCTACTGTATCCATCGATTGGTTGACATAATTTTGTACTTTTAATTGGGATCGTTTCGTTGCATCTGCCATTTGTTTTTCTGTATATGGTTTCACCTTTAAATATTCAAGGCTGTTTTTCATAACTGGTTTAAATATTTCTGCAAGCGGCTGAGCTCCATACTCGTCTCCCTTTAACTTTGGCTGCTTAATAGCTAAGTAAACAATTAACTCTGGGTCATCAATCGGAGCCATTCCTAAAAATGAAAAAATATAATTTTCTTTCCCTTCCATATATCGTCCATTTTCAGGATTCGGAATTTGCGCTGTTCCTGTCTTGCCTCCTATTGGATAACCATCCACTTTATACATTGTACCAGTACCTTTTGATGACGTAATAACACGCTCCATTAAGTTCCTTACCTTGTCCGCTGTCTCCTTTTTTATCGGATTCCCAATTTCTTTCGGTTGATTTTCCATAATAACTTGTTTGTTTGTTGGATTTACAACTTTGTCAATGATATATGGTTGCATCATTTTTCCGTCATTCGCTATAGCAGTAGCTGCTTGGATTAATTGAATAGGTGTTACTGTAGAACCTTGTCCAAAAGAAGTTGTGACTTGTTGAATTTGTGTATTTAATAATAAAGTATTTTTACTTTCACCAGGTAAATCTATTCCGGTTTTTTGGTTGAATCCAAATTTATTCATATATTGCTTAAATTTATCCGGTTTCAATAACTGATCTTCTAAAATAGAAAAAGCTACGTTGGATGATCTTTCAAAGCCTTCATCAAATGTAATAGATCCCCATCCAAATCCACCATTATGATCTTTAATATCAGATGAACCAACGGAATATTTTCCAGATTGGAAATATTCTTTTCCGTTATATACACCTTCATTAATTGCGGCAGCTAAAGTAAATATTTTCATTGTTGAACCTGGTTCGTACGCATTTGCGATTGGATCATTTAAAAAATACTCGATATCGCCTTTATTAGGGTTAAAACTAGGTTTACTAGACATTGCTAAAACTTTTCCTGTCTTTGGATTCGCTATGATTCCTACTAACATAGAAGGATCATAATGCTCTTGTGCCTTATTCATCGCTTCTTCTAAAAAACTATTAATTTGTTTATCTAGCGTAAGGTATACGTTATTTCCACTTTTAGCGGGTTCTATTTTCTCAATATCATTTGTAAGCGGAATACCTCTTTGCGTCCCCACATATTCTACTTTTCCATTTATAGAGCGCAAATATTTATCCAGACTTTTTTCAAGTCCAAATTTTCCTTCTGTATTTCCTTTATCATCAGGTCTAGCAAAACCAAGTATATAAGAAGCAAAATCTTCATTTGGATACACTCTTGCCTTTTCTGACATAAAGGATACACCTGGAATTTTTAATTTTTCGATTTGTTCTTTTACTTCTCTAGATAAATTCCGACCAACTTTTCCGATTTCAACTTGTGTACGCCCCTCATGAAAATTTTTTAATACATCCTCTTTATCAATTTCAAGCGCGGCAGCTAATTGCTCTGCGGTTTCATCTTTATTTTTCACGTTTTTTTTTCCTTTTAAATTCACAACAACACGATACGTTGTGGAATCTTGGACTAGCACCTTTCCATTTTGATCATATATTGTGCCACGATTCGCTTCCAAAACACCATTTTTATTATGTTGTTCATTTGCTAGATCTTTTACATTCACATTATGCAGGATTCCTACTGCCTGAATATAGAAAAAACGCAAAAGAATAATAAGAAACAAAACAATAAAAGCAACCATAAAATACCGCGCGCCTTTATTCGTTTGAAGTTTATGCATTTTTTTCTCCTTTCTTTTTATTTGCTACATACAAAGATGCGTTTTAAAATATGTAATTTTTGCTTTCGATACTATATGTTTCGAAGTTTTCCTTTTAATTCCTTTAAAACAGCCTAAAATTAGCTATTGTTTCTGTTTTATTTATCTATTTATAATACGGTGCGTGAAATTTATGAATATTCCGTAGTTAGAGGGGTGATTTATTATAAAATACAAATTTAGTAAGAACTTTTGATGCTAACTCAGTTGTTCTTTCGCCACTCTTTTAATACGTATACCCTTATCTTGTGCACAATAAAAAAGTTCTCCTCTGGATTGCCAAAGGAGAACTTTAAAACAATAGGAATTACATATTTTTCATGTATAGAATACATAACATAGTTATTTAAATATATTAGTTACGAAATCATATTTTAATACATACGAAGTGCAATATTACCAAATTGTTCGCCTTGCTCCATACGATTTAATGCTTGAATGGCTTCTTCTAACGAATATACTTTATCAATAATCGGCTTAATTTTATGGTTCTCTATAAACTTAATCATTTCATTAAATTCCTCACGGCTACCCATAGATGTCCCCATTACATCTATCTGATTATAAAATAAGGATCGTAAAGGTAATTCTATTTTATCTCCTGAGCTTGCACCAAAATTAACAATTCTCCCATTTGGTTTTAATACATCAAAATATTGTAAGAATGTTGCTGGACCTATACTATCGATTATTAAATCTGCTTTATCTCCGTGTAAACTCTCTTCCCAATTTCCAGAACTATTAAAAGAAAAGTCTGCGCCATATTTTTCGGCAAACTGTCTTTTGTTCTCTACCCTTGAAGTAACACTTACTATTGCGCCAATTGCTTTCGCAAATAACATGGCAAATGTCGCTACACCGCCGCCTATTCCCGGAATTAATACATGTTCTCCACACTTTAATCTACCCTTTGTAAAAAGCGCTCTATATGCTGTTAATGCCGATAAAGATAATACGCCAGACTCTTCCCAAGTAAGATATGACGGTTTTGCCACTACATTTTCAGCTGGCACAATAACATATTCAGCAAACGTTCCATTTTTCGGTCCACCTAACACCTCTGGTAACTCAGGTATTTCAGCAATATTATCCCATCCAATACTAGGATTAATAATAACCTCGGTTTGCAATAAATTATTTGAAACACCTTCTCCGATTTCTGTAACAATTCCTGAACCATCTGATCCTATTACTAACGGCAGCTCCATTTCTTTTCTATTGTTTATAATAAATAAATCCCTATGATTTAATCCTGCAGCTTTTAACTTTACTTTTACTTCACCGGCATTAGGATTTGTTTCAGATGAAAATTTATATTCTAATCCTTCTACCCCTTTTTTATATTGATGTACAATAGCTTTCATTGTTTAATTCCCCCTTAATATTTTCAATGTACTAGAAATATCGAAATAAATAAAATAATCCGTCTCTAATAATTGGAAATAATGTATATCGTTATGACAAAAGAAAAAATCCCTCCCTATAAATAACGTAGGAAGGGGTTTTTAAAATTTTTCAGATAAGAATCTGTAATTTTAATTTTTTTGAGTTTTGGCCAATTCTAAAATTCTTTGAATAAACGGTGCCTTTTCCTTTGTATATGAAACACGATCAAAAGGATATGTAGCTGCAAGTTTCTCTTTTAATTCTCTATATTCTTTACGTGCCCATTCATGTTTTATTAGAAAGTCTCGAAATAAAAGATTGTTTTTCCATTCGTCACTATTATAAATATAAACATGCAAATGATGGGTACCAGCTCTCCATTTTCCCTTTCTAAAAAAACGTCGATTAGGTGTTTCTTTTGGAACATACTCATATCCAATTTTTAATAAATCTTCAATCCTCTTTTCAGTAATTTGTAAATCCATTACGCCAATCATCATATCAATTAGAGGTTTCGCTCCTAATCCTTGTACAGATGTGCTCCCTATGTGTTCAATAGCAATACATTCTCCTCCAAATAATGAGATAAATTTCTCTTTTTCTATTACATACTCTTCATGCCAATTTTTTTGATATGGTTTAATAACGATTTGTTGTTCCATATTGTTCATCCTCTCATAAGTGTTTATTATTATATTTATAAAATTTCATATGATTAACATAGGATTTTCACAAAAGATGTCGAATACTGAAATAGACAACTTAATTATAATAAATGCGAGGTATAATATGAAAGATATTCCAGTTGAAATTCAGTTAGATCGAGTTACATTCCAGTTAAAAGAACATCATAATTTTGATTGGCTATCGAAATTAGGAAACGTATTTGCGGTTTTTGACCAGCAAGATTCAGGTAATCTATCTTTCGGTATAGAAAAAGATGGGTATAAGAAATTTATTAAATACGCAGGGGCACAAACACTTGCATATGAAGGAACCATGCAAGACGCTATTGAAAAATTAAAAAATTCAGTTTCCCTATATGAGGAATTACAGCACGACTCGCTTATAAAACTAATTGAACACTTTCCAGTTCACTCTGGATATGTATTAATTTTCGATTGGTTTGATGGTGAATGTCTTCATTCACATTGGAGTTTCCCGCCTCCTGAAAAATACACTAATCCAAGCTCTCCATTTTATAAATTTAAACATTTATCTGTTATGGAACGAATTCAATCCTTAAATTCTATTTTTTCTTTCCATACATTTGTCGAAAAGAAAAACTATGTAGCAATAGATTTTTATGACGGTAGTATTTTGTATAATTTTCGTACAAATGAAACGAAGATTTGTGATATTGATCTATATTCTAAAAAACCATATGTGAATAAAATGGGAAGATTATGGGGTTCCTCTCGTTTTATGTCTCCTGAAGAATTCGAGCTAAATGCAATGATTGACGCAAGAACAAATGTATTTAATATGGGGGCAATGGCTTTTGCTCTCTTGGGCGGTGGAAAAGATCGTTCTTTTACAAAATGGGAAGCAAGTAAAGATTTATATGAAATAGCGTATCGTGCTGTAAATGAAAACCGGAATGAACGATATGCCTCGGTTGAAACGTTTTATGAAGAGTGGCTATACGTAGCAAATACTGAAAAGATATAAACTTATATTATTAAAAACAAATAGTTTCTACTATAATCATGTATACTATATATGAAATGGAAATTCAAAATAATGAGGCACATACTATGAACTTTGTTTATATTAATCAAAACGTATTAAATAATCTTCTTTACATTTTAAGTAGTATATTTATTTTTTATTTTATATATGATAGCGGTCGCTATTTGAAGAAATATAAAAAGCTACTTATTATACTTTGTACGAGTATTCCCCTTATTTTATGTATGCGTTATCCTATCTATATGGATGAAAATAGTATTCATGATTTAAGACAAATACCAGTTATAATAGGTACGCTTTATGGTGGATTCCCTGTTGGTATAATATTGTTTACTATTTTATTAGTTACAAGGTTTTCATTTTATGGATTTAGTATGTTAACCATACTAGTTTATGGCACAATGTTTATCATTACAGCGTTCGCATCCGTAAAATTTAATAAGTATAATAGAAAAAATAAAGTAGCTTATGGAATGTTTTTAACATTTTTTCTAGCGATATTTACAACTGTAATTGTATTAACTTTATCAGATTTTGAAGTGAATAATTTATACATTATTTATTTTATAATATTACCAACTATTTTAATGTTGTTTGTCATTTATTTTAATGAAGTTTTAAAAGATGCAGTATGTATGCGATCGAAGTTAATTAAAATGGAAAAAATGGAAATAGTTAGCCAACTCGCTGCTAGTATATCGCACGAGGTTAGAAATCCCTTAACTGTCGTAAAAGGATTTACGCAACTTTTAAAAACACCAAATTTAACTCCAGAATCAAGAGACGAGTATATTGAACATATACTTGAAGAGTTACATCGTGCCCAAGGAATTATTGATGATTATTTAACGTTTGCTAAACCTGCTTCAGAAAAATTAGATCACATTTCAATAGAACATGAGTTAAATCGAGTTATTAATATGATCTTACCGTTATGTAATATGAACACAATACATATTACAAAAGATTTCTCTACGGCAACAATTGTTGGTAATAAACAGCACTTTCAACAATGTTTTTTAAACTTAATAAAAAATAGTATTGAAGCAATGCCTAATGGTGGTACTTTAAATATTTCCTCATCTATTAGTAATAATAAAGTTATCATACGAATTGAGGATAGTGGAATTGGTATGTCACAAGAGCAAATAAATCGATTTGGCGAACCGTATTTTAGTACAAAAACGAAGGGTACAGGTTTAGGTACAATGGTTGCTGTTAAGATTATTGAAACGATGCAAGGTAGTTTAAAAATCCGAAGTATCGTTAATAAAGGTACAACTTTGACAATTACATTGCCGAAATGTAATATGAACTCATCTGAAAATAAATAAAAAAGGAGCATAATTGCTCCTTTTTTATTTGTTTCGATACATAAGTATCTTCTATGTTTTTTAAGTTTACATTTGTGGAGACTAATTTAGAAATTAGTACCCTCCGCCCCAGCAGCTGCATCCAACGATAATTAATAAAATAAATAACACAACTAATAAAGCGAAACCTCCACCAAAACCACAAGAACCACCGTAACTCATATTTTTTCCTCCTTTTGGTTTGAAAACTAATAGGTAGTTGATCATTTTAACTGGTTCGTATTATACATTATGTAAATATCCCTTTTTTGAGCATGTCCACATAAAAATAAGTAAAAGCACTCATTTGAGAGTGCTTTAAAATGGATACCAAAAGTTTTGAAATACATGTAACTTTAAATACACTGCAACAATTAAAATAAAAATACCTACAAATAAAGCAATGAAATCCCCGCTTTTCGCTTTATTTCTATAAAACCAAGTTCGTGTATTCTTCTTTCCAAATCCTCTTAAATCCATTGCATTTGAAACAGTATCGATTCTATCTAGTGAATGAATAATTAAAGGCCAAAAAATTAAGACACGGTTTTTCATACGAATCAATAAACTTGCTTCTCCTTTTTCAAAAGCTACTCCTCTCGCCTCTTGCGCATGTTTAATAACTTTATATTCGGACTGAATATCAGGTATGTAACGTAATGCAATATTTATTGCATATGTAATCTTATAATGAATTCGAAATTTACTTAAGCTACTCACAAATTTACTTGGATCAGTCGTATATATAAAAATAAGTGTAAATGGTAATAACGTAAAATATTTTAATGAAAGTGTAGCTGCATAAAATAATGTTTCATATGTAATTGTTGCATATCCGATATGTAAAAACGAAGTATATGATTTGGTTAATTCAGATCCATGAGTTGGTGTAATAAATAAAATCATGACAGAATTTAATAAACTAAATGTAAATATAACAGTAAAAACAATGCAAATTTTACGAAATGGAATTTTAGCAATAAATAGTCCGATACATCCAATCATAAATATAAATAGCAATATACGAAAATCGAAAAACAAAAAAGTAAGTGTCATACAAAAAATAAATAACAACAATTTCACTGCTCCATCCATGCGATGAAAATATGTACTATACACCTTCCTCCCTCCTATTAACATCAAAATAAAGTTCCATAAACCTTTCAGGATATGAAATCCCACTAAATTTAACTAGTTTGAATAAAGAACTTTCCCTTAGATTCCCTCTTTGTAACGTTGCCGGATCCCCTAATACCATAGACGCGGAATTATTCGCAATAATTTCCCCTTTACAGAGAACAATCGCTCTGTCAGTATATTCTAAAGCGAGATTCATGTCGTGTGTGATAAAAATAAAAGATATTCCCTTTGAAGCTAGTTTTCTAATAAACGACATAAACTGTTTATAATGATAATAATCTTGTCCCGCTGTCGGTTCATCTAAAATGATAAGTTTCGGATTTGTTGTTAGTGCAGATGCTATTGTTACTCTCTTTTTTTGTCCATAACTTAATGCCTGAATTGGCCAATTTCGAAATGGATACAAACCACAAATTTTTAACGCTTCTTCCGCTCTAAGTTTAATCTCTTTCTTTGAAAATTTTTTCAATTTTAATGAAAATGAAACTTCTTCTATAACAGTAGGTTGTGTAATCATATGATTTGGATTTTGCATCACATAACATATAACCTCACCCCGTTTACGAATAGACCAAGAATTGATATTTACTCCATCAATTAAAATCCTATTATTATTTGTTTTGTTTATCCCTATAAGACTATGAGCTAATGTTGATTTACCCGCTCCATTATGGCCCAAAAGTGCTACAATTTCCCCTTCATATATGGAGAAATTTACATTGTCTAATACTTTTTGTTTATTAGGATATGAGAATGATAAATTCTCTACTTTCAATAATTCTTTTATTATAGGAGTGTCTTTACAAAAAGCTTGCTTCTCCATCCACTCATTTATTACGCTACTAACACTTTCCCTTTGAAGATTTTTAATGGGGTATATTACGTCATTATTACTATCAAACTGTAATCTCTTTAATACTTCTATGTACATGGGCTCTCTTAAGCCGATAGATGGTAATATACTTGACGTTAAAATCTCTTCTGGAGTGCCTATCGCAACAATTTCCCCTTCTTCCATTAAAATGATTTTATCTAAATCTAGATTTAACAGTTCTTCTATTCGATGTTCAATAATTACGATTGTTTTATTATATTGTTTATGTATATCTTTAATAAGTTCTATTGTATGTAAGCTACTTACAGGATCTAAATTCGCTAAAGGTTCATCGAACAATAATATATCCGCATTCGTTGTTAACAAACCTGCTAAAGAAACAGTTTGTTTTTGCCCTCCAGATAATTCATGCGGGCTTTGTTTATGAAAAGTATGCATCTTTACCTTTTTTAATGAGTCCGAAACAATCTTTTTCATATTATCCTGATTTACACATTCATTTTCTAAATAAAAAGCTACATCTTCTTCCACTGTAAGACCAATAAATTGAGCATCTTGATCTTGCAAAATTGTTCCTACTTGTTTACTCTGTTCAAAAACACTCTCTTTCCTCGGATCTTTTCCAGCAATCAAAATATTACCAGTACTAATTCCTTCATAAGAAAACGGGATAAGCCCATTGATACAATGAGCTAACGTTGATTTCCCTGAACCACTTCGTCCAGCAACTAGCACTTTTTCTCCAGGAAATATATGAAATGTAATGTCTTTTACAGTAGGCTGCGCCGCACGCTCATATTGAAAGCTAAATTGTTCAAAAGAAATAATTGGTTGCATGTTAACATCCCTACTTTTCAATTTTTAAATGTGTATGTTTCTTATTTGATTTAGCTAGACCTATTGTAATTGGCAATCCAAGAACTAAAAATACAATAACATCAGCAATTGTAGCTCCTAATACTTGTATAACAATTTTGTCAAACGGTTCTCCCATTACAATAATATCGAATGCCCCAGCAAATATAATTGCAATGACAATACCAATTAACCCAATAATGGATAAATAAGAAATATCCCCCTTATTATATGTTCCGTTTTTCACACTAAAGCCCACTCTTTTTTGAATGAGCCCCATTGCAAAGCCGATAATGCCTGAACTAATTACCCACCCCCACCAAATACCCCAACCAGCAATTGTATCCGTTACGGTATGACCGATAAGTCCTATTAACAGTCCTGCTACTGGGCCAAATAACGCTCCAAAAACAGTTAAAATAGCTAATGCAGGTTTAATAAATGTATTTGGTGCAATAGAAAATCCCCAAAGTCCTAATATCCCGTATAATGCTGCTCCAATTCCGATTGCCACTACTAACTTCGTTGATAATTTGTTCATTACAATTCCCCTCTCATACTAGTCAACTTTTATTACTCTATATTTATTTTGGAAATGAATTATGCATCAACACTTCCTTTCTATACAACAAAAAATGACCTCTTATATAAGAGGTCATTTTCTTTCACGTTCAAGAATCCTCTTATCTTTCAAAAAACACATCGTGTCTTCTGCGGAATTAGCACCTTCCTATAAATATACATAGGGGTTGCTGAGGTTTCATAGGGCCGTTCCCTTCACCTCTCTGGATAAGTATTAATTTGTAATTCGTATTATGGCACTAAGAAGAATAAATTTCAACACTTTTCTAATTATTTTTATTTTTTATTTAACGGTACATTTAAATCATTGTATTCTTATCGGGATTATGAAATAATAAATTCAAAATAGTTACGGGAGGAATGTACGATGAAAGTAATCGGTTTAATTGGTGGACTAAGTTGGGAATCTACATCGTTATACTATAAACATATTAATACACTTACACTCTCTCAATATGATCAAAATGCAAAACTTGTTTTATATAGCATGGACTTTGGTGAAGTAACTACTTTATTACAAAATCATCAATACGAAGAAGTGAAAAACGAACTAATCACAGTTGCAAAAAAGGTTGAAAAATCCGGAGCTGATTGTTTATTAATGTGTTCCAATACGGTCCATTTATTTGCTGAGGAAGTAGAAAATGCAATATCAATACCACTTCTTCACATTGGTGATGTAAGTGCTAAAGAAATGGTAGAACAGAATATACAGCGTATCGGACTATTGGGTACGAAACAAACGATGGAACAAGACTTCTATAAATCACGTCTAGCAAATTTTAATATTGAGACAATCATCCCAAATGAAGAGGAAAGAAATTTTATTCATCATGTTATTTTAAATGAATTAAGTAAAGGAATTATTTCAGAAACATCAAAAGAAAAACTTTTACAAATTACAAAATCATTAATTCAAAACGGCGCAGAAGGTATATTGCTAGGATGCACTGAAATACCATTGCTCATTTCCCAAAACGACCTTACTGTACCTGTTTTTGATACCGCGTTTTTACATGCAAATACTGCTGTGCAGTTTGCAGTATAATAATATAAAAGCATAAAGGTAGAGCCTCTATGCTTTTATATTGTCCACACTATTTATTTAAAAGAGATTTTATAACTGCAATTGCTTCTTTAGTACCACCACATTCTAAAAAACTATCATTCAGTTTTCGTATACCATGTTTATACTTTTCATTTGAAAGAACGTCTGTTACCGCTTCATTTAAAGTTTGCACATTAACATGTTCTTTCAATAATCGATGTGCTGCTTCAAGTTCAGTTAATCTTTGAGCTATCATACTTACTACTTTAGATTGATAAATAATTGTCAGTTAATAAATTAAAAAAGGCATCTACATAAGTAGATGCCTAACCGTGATAAGGAGTGTTCTGTGAGGTTAGAATAAGCTTTTCAGCTTGTCCTATGCTATCAATATATGATTTATTTTATAAAGTGTGCATAGTTGATAGAAGATTTTATCCTTCTCTATCATCCATTTTGAATCTATTCCTAAATAAGACGACTCTAGTTTCTATAACATTTCATATGTTTTAACCTTCTTGAGAGCTATCTATTTTTGTAGTTCCTCCAGTCAATCGCTTATTTTTTAATTCAAAATAAGCATCTAAAACTTCTTTTCCAATATCAGAGTTAATACCAGATTTATCATTAATAACCCACGGCACAACTACAGAGAATGCTACTTCAGGATTATCATACGGCGCATATCCTGCTAACGTTAAATTATAGCATTCTCTTCGCTCACCTTTTTCATTTCTTCCAATATCACTTTCTCCGCCGTATACTGTCTGTGCTGTCCCTGTTTTACCTGCTGGCTTATAAGATGTTTTTTGGAACGCCCTTACTCCTGTTCCATCACCTTCTTGGAATACCCTTCTAAATCCTTCTTTTACTTGATTTATATATTCCTCTTTCATATCTATCTTATTTAAAACGATTGGTTCTACTGAATGCACCACTTTACCAATCTCATCTTTTTTCGACGTTTGCTCTCTTACCTCTTGAACAATTTGTGGCTTCATTCGATATCCACCGTTTGCGATTGTTGAAATATACTGTACAAGCTGAAGTGGCGTATAGGTGTCATACTGACCAATTGAGTAGTCTAGTAAGAAACCAGGTTGATTATCTTTTTTACCAATTTGTCCAGCTGTTTCATTCGGTAAATCAATACCCGTTGGAACACCTAATCCAAATTGTCTGAAATAATACCTCATTTTATCAAAGTACTCCTGTTTAATATCTAATGAACTATTTTTCACATAATCCACACCTGCAATTTTTAATGCTGTATGAAACATATAAACGTTTGAAGAGACTTGTAACGCCCTTAAATCATCAATATTTCCAAACTCTTTCCAAGACTTTTTTTCCTTAGTTCCTTTAAACTTCATAGGTGCATCATAAAAATAAGTACCTGGTGTTATAGCGTTCGTTTCAAATCCAGTTAAAACTGTCGCACCTTTAACTGTTGATCCAAGCTCATAAGAACTAGTCATTGTGCCTAATGCATAGTCTTCAACTTCTGTTTTTCCGTCTTTTTCTACAAGTCTTTTCCCGGCCATGGATAATACTTGTCCGTTTTTTGGATTCATCATCACAACGAAAGCACGGTCCAACATGGATTCTGACCCTTTATATGCTTTTAATATTTTTTCAATACTTTCTTCTACTTTCTTCTGCAATTCCATATCTATTGTTAAAGTTAAATTCTTACCGCTCTTTCCCTCAGAAACTGTTTCCGTTCTAATTGTATTACCTTGTTTATCTGCAACGCTTCTTACTTCTTTTTTTGTACCATGAAGTACATCTTCATATTGCTGCTCGATATAACTTTTTCCAACTCTATCATTTCGGCTATAATCACGTACCAAGTAGTAATCTAATCGTTCACTTGGTAATCCTTCATCGGAATTAGAAACATTTCCAAGAACAGATCGGAATAATCCATCATTTACATACACTCTCTCCCAATCCACCGATACGTCTACACCTGGGAGATTCGCTAAACCTTCACTAATTATAGTAAATTCCTTTTCACTAACATCTTTTTTAATAATTTGGGGAGCCATTTGATAACCAGAAGTCATCTTACTTTTAATAGCTAACACTTTTATATCTTTCTCTGTTAATTCCTGAAGATTTTTATCTGTAACCCGTTTTCTTTTTAATTCTTCTATTTTTTTATCTAGCTTCTTGCCACTAATATCCTTTTCTCTAAATGTATCTATTTCTTTTTTCGATACTAGATTTTCAGCCAGTTTCGGATTTAATTGCATCCAAAAATCTTTCTTATCTGTCTCATTTAACTTATCTATATCTTCTTGCGGCATTTCAATTATGTCTACAAGTTGTCTTGCAGTTTTTAATATATCTTCTGATTTTACACCTTTCATCTTTGTGTACGTGATCGTTCGTAAAGATGTATTATCAACAACTGGATTCCCTTCTCGATCAAATATTTTTCCACGTGGGACAGATAGGCTCACAGTTGCATTTTCTCTCTTTTCTACTTCATTTTTATAAGTCTCTCCATCGAAAATTTGCACTTTACCTAACTGTATAATCATTGCAGAAAACAATAAAAATACACAAAGAAATAAAATGTTTAACCGCGTCGGTATTGCTTTACCACTTTTTTTCTCATACTTTTTCACTTTGTCATAATCTCCTCCTTACAGAATTTCTGATAATAATTAAATCTATATATTAAAAGTAATGCACATTTTCTATACAGTACTTTGCACAAATATTAATATACTGATAAAAACTTAATAGAAATTAAAACAAAAGTTAAGAAAAGGTAAAGTTTACTAAATTAAATATAAAAATCCCCAATAACCAAAAGTTAAGCTTTCGGTTATTGGGGATTTAGTAATTTAAGAGTTAATAATTGGACGTATGGATTCGAATCTATCATCATAATTTGATAGAGATTTTTCACTCTGAGCTTTCGGCAAGTAAATCGTTACTGTTGTCCCGACTCCAACTTCACTCATAATACTTATATTCCCTTGATGACTTTCAATGATTTTATAACTTAACATTAATCCGATACCGGTACCTTTTTCTTTCGTACTATAAAAAGGCTCACCTAATCTCTTAATTCTATCTTCAGGTATCCCTATTCCTTCATCAATTACATGAATAATGACACCATCATCGTTTATTTCTTTTATGTGGATTGTAATCTTCCCACCATTTGGCATAGCTTCGATAGAATTTTGCAAAATATTAATAAACACTTGTTTCAATTGATTTTCTGAGCATTCAATGCTTATGTCTTTGATGTCTGCATATAGTTCCACTTGAATATTCGTCATAATTGCTTTTGTATTCATTAACGATACGACATTATTATAAATTTGATAAATATTTTTTTGTTCTGTATTTATCTCATCTGTTTTAGCAATTGATAAAAACTCTTGAAGAATCGCTTCTATTCTTTCAATTTCAGAAAGCATTAAATCAAAATATTTTTCTTGATCTTCTTTATTAATTTGAAATAACTGTATAAACCCTTTAATGACAGTTAATGGGTTCCTCACTTCATGAGCCACACCAGCTGCTAATTGACCAATTGCTGCAAGTGTATCTGATTTATTTAGCAATTCTTCTGTCTTTTTCCGTTCTGTAATATCGCGTACAATGATCATTATTTTATCATGTAATAATGGTAAGCATCTAGCTTCAAAGAAATCGATAGTCCCATTAATTGTAAGTGGATATTCAACAATTACATTTGTTCCTTTTTCCTTCACTTGATGAATTGCTTCCTGAAACTGCTGTGCTACTGGAGATGGTAATACTTCGAAAAACTTTTTTCCCATAAAAGCTTGTGCCGGTACGTAAAATTTCGAAGGAGATCCTGCTTTATAATCTATAATTGTGCCATCATCTTCTGTTAAGAAACATAAATCTGGTAAAGCCTTAAAAATTAATTCCAATTCAGACGTTTGTTGTTTTAACTGCTCTTCTATCGCTTTTAAATGTGTAATATCTACTCCGACAGCCCAATAGCTATATCCTGTTACAGGAAACTGTTCTGATATATTGGACCACATGATTGTTTTGATTTCACCATTTTTACATGTTAACTGCATTTCCCAATCCCTGAAATTTTTTCCACAAGTCAAAAATTTCGTTTGTATTTGGTGACGATAATTATGATCTGGGTACAATAATTGTAGGGCATTTGGATTCCCTATTATTTCTTCAGCGGTATAACCTGTTACAATTTCACACTCCCGATTCCACAAAACAAAATCTCCATTATAATCAAGCGCATCAACCATAACAGGCATGTTTTGTAAAATCGTATGTAGTTCCTCCTTTTTTCGAGAAAGCAACGTTGTATTTTTACTTTGAAATACCTTTGTTGCTCCATCTATAATTAGATTTGAAAGCATTTCAAAATATTTTTGACAATTGAAAATGTCACTTTTATTTGACCATACTACAAAAGATCCTAAATGTTGATTGTATAAAAAAATGGGGATTTCAATTTTGGGAAGTTTACATATTTTAATCTCATTTATTCCAAAAGAAAATATACATTCTTTTTCAGCATCAAGAAGTTGATGTGATATGTTGGTTAATTTATAAAACTGTTCTGCCATGGTTTCTATTGTACTCACATCAATAAGTTCCATTAGCCGCGCATTCATTCCTTTTTCACCTCAATATGTAAAATTAATACAAATTCAAAATTTATACTTCTCCATTATACGAAGAATGTGCGTATAGGTATATAGCTGTAGAATAATTATTCAAACAAATTTTATTTTTCAATTAAAAATGAGAAAAATTTACGTATAAAATGAAACTTTCATCATTATGTATTCCATCAAACACCAATTTTAATTTGACAAACAACCGAAAGCGCGCCTTCATGCATAGATTTAACTATGACATTAGCCTTATTCACATCACTTGTAGCAGTATAAAAATACAAAAAATATAAAGTTCATAAAATTTTCACAATTATTATGAAAAATATAAACATTTATTCCAATATATTCTATATAATAAAATGTAATAAGGCTTCTATGAATCTCATAGAATACCTTACCCCTAATAAAAAGAAAAAAAGAATCTATTTGGATTCTTTTTTTCTTTTTATATTACATTACATATTTATATAAAGCGTGTGCAACACCGTGTTCTTCATTTGATAAGGTTTCATATTGACACATCGCTTTTATTTCTTCGACTGCGTTCCCCATTGCAATTGATATGTTTGCTTTTTCCATCATGGATACATCGTTTAGCCCATCGCCTATCGCTACAGTATTTTCAACCGGAATATTTAAATGTTCTGCTAAAGTATATAATCCATTTCCTTTTTGAGCATCTCGGTGATTAATCTCTAAGTTATGCCAATATGAAGATGTAATTGCTAAATCCGTATTATGCAGAAACGTTTCTTTTAATTTTTTTAATTTTTCTATGTCGTAAGAAAATGGTAAAAGCTTATGCACATGTATATCAGTTTCTACAATTGGTTTACAACTTTCTGCACTAAGAAATGCTGTATGTTCAAGGTATAATGCTGCGATCGTTTCTAATTCTTTCAAGTCGAAATTTTCTTTTGAATTCTTCACATATTCTATTTCATTACGTACACTTTCTACTCCATAATCCGGTACGTACACACCTTTATTAGTATAAAGTTGATAATATAAGCCATTCTCTTCAAGATAGTTCACAATCTCAAGTGCCTGCATATTTTGAATTGGATATCTCTTCATCATTTTTTTATCTTTATATATAAGGGCGCCGTTTTCAGCGATAATTGGACACTCTAAATTAACTTCTAACAATAATCGTTCAATGTCGACGATAGAACGTCCTGTACAAATTGCTACAACATGACCCGCTTCCTGACATTTTCGAATTGCTTCTGCATTCTCTTTACTAATCATTTTATTCCCCGAAAGAAGAGTTCCATCTAAATCAATTGCAATTAATTTCATTATTTCTTCACCACTTTCTATATATACACGAATTTATATTGAACGAAAGGTATCGTTTTCATACTGATTTCGTGAAGTACTCCTTATTTATAATTTATGAAAAGCGTTTCAGGTCAAGAAATAATTAAAAATAAAATCAAAAGCTTTTCTTTTTAAAGAAAAGCTTTTGATTTTAAACTATGAACTATAACTAATATATTTTGTCTCACACATGTACACATTCTTTTCTTCAGTTGGGACATATATTTTAAACTTTTCTAAACGCTTTCCGTAAACATGAATAGTGACAACGCTTTCGCTTTCGGCTATTTCAAGAATATGACAATCAGCTGGTGGAATGACTTTATCTGTTTCTCCTTCTCCCAAATAAAGATTTCCTGTATGTGTTAAATAAACAAGTGAATCTTCACGCTGCTTAATTTGTATAAAGTTCTGCACCATTATCCTTCCTTTAAAAACGCCTTCTACTCCCCATGTACCATCATGATCATGTAAAGGTGTAGATTGCCCATCTTTCCATACAAGAGCTAATACTTCAAAACGATTAAAAGGATCCTCATATAACAAGTGTCGTGCGTATTGAGCCGAATTCGCCTTCTGTTTTTCTAACGGAAGCCATGTTTTCTTTTCTAAAAGTTCTTCTAGTAATTTTTCAATCGCACAAACAATTTGATCTTCTAATAAATTACTATCCATTAATTCTGTTACAGCTTTAATAAATGTTTGAAACGTTTTACTTCCATTACACGTTAACATAAGCGTCCTCCTCCATTCTTTTTCACACACCTCCATACTAAATAACCAACTAAAAATTTACAATTGAGAAATAAAAAAGCAAGATACAGTAAATTTGTACCTTGCTGAGCGATTTACCTAGTTTTCAAAAGAATAGGTAAGTAATTTAACGTTTGTTCATTTTCCAATATACATTTTTCTAAATTGAACGATGGAGATAACTCTATTTTTTCAAAGGCATTTATGAAAGTTCTTAATGCAATCTCAGCTTCAAGTCGTGCAAGTGGTGCCCCTAAGCAAAAGTGAGGACCTTTACCAAAGGTTAAATGCTTTTCATTTCCAATTCGGTGTAAATTAAACTCAGAAGCTTGTAAGAATTTTTTCTCATCTAAATTTGCTGCACTTACCCATGCAACAATCATTTGATCCTTTTTCATAAAAGGTCCAAATATATTTGTGTCCTCTGTAATCCGCCTAGCTAATGTAACGGGAAAGCGATAGCGTAATACTTCCTCAATCGCTTTTGAAATTAATGTAGGTTCTTTTCTTAACTCTTCATATATTCCAGGTGAATCCACTAAAAAGCAATAAAAGCTATTAATAATTAAATTTGTAGTTGTTTCATTACCTGCCGCTAATAAGCCTAAAGAAAAAGTAACTATTTCTTCATCAGTTAATCTTTCGCCTTCATATTCAACTCGTATTAAATCTGAAATAATATCGTCGGTTAAATGATATCTTTTCTCTTGAACAATTGGAAGCAGATACGTTTTAAATTCATTTAACGCAATTCCTTTTTCTACATCCAAATCGGTAAATTTTTCTTTACTATATGGCATAAATAAAATATCAGACCATTCTTTAATTTTTTTACGGTCAGTTGTTGGCACTCCTAATAAATCGGATATGACGGTAACAGGTAAAGGTGCAGCAAACTCTTCAACGATATTAACCTCATTATATTTCCCGATATGTTGTACAAGTTCATTTGCGATAGACTGATATGTAAATATAATAAAAAACGAATGATTAATAGAAATATTCTACGCCACTCGTTTTTTATCGGACTTCTTTTTACTGTACTTTTATTTTCTTTATGAGTTATTAGAAAAATAATTGTCTATATAAGTCTTTATTTTTTCAAAATCCTTTTCCATAAATAAGATTGCTGGTACTTCAATTATTGGAAGATTATTTTCATTATCAAAAGGTGGACACGGTTTGGGAACTACCAAATAGTCAACTGATTTTTTATCCCTAATATAATTAATTGAAACATCATAATAATCAGAAAAATATTCCTTCAAATCATCCTGATTCCTTAAAAATGGTAGAGAAAATATTGAACCATAATTTATACCAGCGTCGACAATTAATACAAAGCATATTTTTTTCATGATACACCCTCCTCGTATAATAAGTTTTAAGTTAATAACTGTTCCTTGAAAATTAAATAGTTTTTATCTTCAAGAGCTACATCAAAAAAATGATGTATGGGTAAAATTTAGTCTTGGATAAGGTAACACTGATAAAAACAGGTTTCCTTTTTCTTTATATTCAATTAAATTATATCATTATTTCACATGAATTTTCAGACTTTGTTTTTATATTTTATTGGTAAACTTATGCTTAGCATGAATTGGAGGGATATATATGATAGATTATAGAATAATTTCAAGAGAAAACTATTCAAATAAGATTGGAGAGCTTGTAACAATGCTTGAACATACAAGAGATGTTACATTGAGCGAAATCTCCAATTTAAACCAAAGTGATTTAGATTTCTTACCAAACGGTAGTTCAAACACTATTGGTTCTCTCTTATCACATATTGCAGCGATGGAGTTTGTTCATCAAGTTATCTCGTTTGAAAAAAGAGATTTAACTGAAAGTGAATATCTAAAGTGGCGAATTTCTTTAGAACTTGGAGACAAAGCAAGGGAAGGAATAAAAAAGCAATCTTTAGATTATTATTTGAATGAATTATCACAAGTTAGAGAAAATACACTAACATATCTGAAATCAAAACAAGATAGCTGGTTATTCGAGGAAAACAAACGGGATAATGGTGTGCCTTATAATAATTACTACTTGTGGTTTCACGTTATGGAAGACGAAATTAATCATCGTGGACAAATAAGAACAATTAAGCGATTGATGGGAATGAATAAATAAATCTTATTCAACCAAAGGGTGCTTTACTTGAGAAAGTCACTAGAAGAGTCAAATGATAACTATGAACTGCCCCCAATTGCTAGGTTTTGTTTAACAATTGGGGCAGTTCATTTATAGCGCATAGGTAATCAGCTTTTTGTTAATCATGAGGTAGATATTTTTAACTAAAAAACCAATAATGGAAATATATTACATCTTATGACCCGTTTTTACACGTATCTCGGCTGAACCCCATAATACACTGTATCCCGCTCTTCGGCGCTTCGAAAATATGGGGGCTATAATTAAACAAATACATAAACAAGTCGGAAAGCCGAATCGAAATATGTACGACATAACTGAAACAGGAGAAGAAATTTTTATGAAATGTTAAGAGAGTTTCCCGAAAATATTGCGACAAATAACGCTGAATTCCTTGTGCGTATCGCGCTATTTGAAAAACTTGATTACGAAGCTAGAAAAGAAATTTTAACAATACGCCAAGACGTACTACATAAACAGCTTACTGCTATTCAATCTTTACATGTTAGCTCATCTTTTATTACAGAATTCATTGAATTTAGTAAATCGCGTATTGAACATGAATTGCTCTGGATTACATCACTTATGAAGAAAATATGAAAAAATAACAAGAAAAGTTAAAAACAATGAATGAAAATGAGATTTATTATCAATACTATAATTAATAAAAGGGCAACCACGATTTGGCTACCCTTCAAAAATTTTATAGTTCTGGATCAAAAGTTTTGCAATCTGTTTCTTCCGTAGTTGATGCCTGTTTCCCTTTATTACTTACTACATAAATTGCATCTGCACTACATTTATTGCCGTTAGCCCAGAATTTACAGTTGTTTACTTCACATAAAACGTCTTGTGCCATAGTATCACACCTCCTTGTTCTATTATCATTAACAAAATTCGGAGGTATGATACTCTTTATCATGCATTTTTTATTACCTTTTTAGCTTTCTTAATGTTTCAATATCTCCTTGTACAATCGTATCTATATTTTCAGTTATTTTTTCAATGTCAAAATGCCACCATTGAATTTGCAATAATTCCTCTATTATTGCATTTGTAAATCGTTCCTTTATTTTATTTGCTGGGTTTCCGCCAACAATTGTATACGGTGCGACGTCTCTAGTCACAACAGATTTAGCTGCGATTATTGCACCATCACCTATTTTTATTCCAGGCATAATCGTTGTATCCATACCAATCCAAACATCATTTCCTATAACTGTATCTCCTTTGTATGGTAAATCAGACAAACTAGGTGTATATTTCTCCCACCCATTTCCAAATATATTAAATGGATATGCCGAAAATCCATCCATCCGATGATTCGCTCCGTTCATAATAAAGGTAACTCCATTTGCAATGCAACAAAACTTTCCAATAATAAGATGATCTCCAAGAAATTCATAATGATGTAATACTCGATCTTCAAATATTTCTCCGTCTTTCGCATCATAATATGAATAGTCTCCAACGAATATATTCGCTTTCGTTATTGTATTTTTTATAAAATGGACATTTTGATTTCCTTCAATAGGATATTTAACATTTGGATTAGGATTCATGTTGTACAGCACTTCCTTTACCATTTATTTCACTTTCTACTGCTATTACTGGCTTTAAATTGTATATAGGTAAAATAAATAATAATCCAATTATAAATAGTAAAGCTGTGCCCTCATACATCATACTTAATGAAAACGTCTCTTTTAATGAGCCAGCAATACTCATCGTTACTACCATTGATCCTGTAAATAATGGGCTTAAAATGCCGTTTACCCTTCCAATAAAATCAGTATCGCTATTTTGAATAATGAGCGTATTAATACCTATTTGGATACACGGAAGAGCTAACCCACTAAAAAGTTGTGCTGTGAGTGTTACCCATAAATTCGTCGAATAACCTATAATACCAATGCCAATCGCCTGACCGAGCATCCCTACAATTAACATCTTTTGCGGAGCTACGTTTTTCGCAAATACCATCGCTAAAGCGCCGCCAACAATCATACCCGCACCATTTACTGTTAGTAACCATTGCAAACTCTCTTTTGATAATCCTAACTGCTCAGTCACAATAAATATACCTAATGGCTGAATCAATCCTATACCTAATCCTGCTGCCATAAAACAAAGCCCAAGCAAAGTTAATGCTTTTTTCTTTTTCACATATTTAATACCATCCAGCATCTCCTGTAATAGCGTGATTTCTTTCTTCTCATTATCATTCTCAAGATCTTTCGGAAGAAATAACAACACAGCTGCTGCCAGTAAAAAAGCAATACCTGTTATGATAATTGAAATATATATTCCAAAACTATGAAAAATAAATGTTCCAAGAATCGGTCCTAACACCATAAAAATCGCAAATATTGTTTGATATATAGACATCGCTAATTGGATTTGTTCCGTTGATAAATGCTGTTTAAACAATTTCATCCCTGATGGTTGAGAAAACTGCGAAAGGATTGCAGAAATAAGCGTGACAAAAAACACAATTTTCCATGTTCCAAACATAAGTGTAATTAATACCGCAAATACCGAAATAGAACTTAACGTTTCACACCATATCATTGTCCTCCTCGGCTTCCACCTATCAGCAAACGTTCCGCCAATAAAGGAAAAGATGAAAATTGGGGCGAATTCAGCAACTGAAATCATTGAAATGGCAAAAGCATCACCTTTTGTCATTTCCATTACATATAGTAATACCGCAAAGTTCCGAACCCATATTCCAATTTGTAAAAATAATGCTGAGGCAAGAATTGCTTGCACAAACCGATTTTTTAATACTTGTGATACCCCATTGTTTTGTTTCGTTACTACATTTGTCGACATAAAAAAGCCCCCTATTTCATGTTCTGAACAGGAAGCAGCACAAATCATATAAAAAGACTATATATTCGCAGAGCGAAATACATCCCTTTTCTATAAATGCACAGACTAACCCTATTCAGAAGAATATTTCGTTTTTTAACGAAGATCTCTTACAAATAGAATTAGTTGATCATTGGGATGTTTTCACCCTTCCGTTTCGAATTTAAATAACACATACATACTCTATGTAAATCATTTTCGATGTATGCATGTCTCCTTATAACTATTCTAGAACTTTAAAGGCAATTCCTCTAAAGAACGCATTAAATAATTACCTTGCCATTTCATTTCTTCACGATTCCCTTTTATTTGTAGTTCAGGCATTCGCTTAAACAAAGTAGTAATAGCAATCTTTGCTTCTAACTTAGCAAGCGGGGCACCAAGGCAGAAATGGCTACCGTGACCAAAAGCAACATGACGATTATTCTCCCGAGTAATATCGAATACTTCTGGGTTTTCAAATACTGTTTCATCGCGGTTTGCCGAAGCTAATGCAATGACAACCATATCTCCTTTTTGGATTGTTTGGTCATGGATTTGAAAAGGTTTATCTGCCCACCTTGAAGTTGTAACCTCAACCGGAGAATAATATCGTAATCCTTCTTCAATAGCTGCATCAATTAATTTTGGATTTTCTTTTAATAACTGTAATTGATTCGGATTTTCAAGAAGCGCTAATACTGTATTTGTAATTAAATTTACAGTTGTTTCGTGTCCCGCCACAATTAGTAACATGATCATTGAATATAGTTCCCGAGCGCTAAGTTTATGCCCTTCACTTTCTGCAAGTATTAAAGCACTCACCAAGTCTTCTTTTGGTTCTTGTCTTTTAACATCAACTAAATATTGGAGATATGTAATAAACTCAGCTAATTGCTTTTCGGTTTCTTTTATTTCTTCTGGCGTTTCTGGGTAAGCAATGACAGCATGAGACCAACTTCTAAATTTCGCCTGATCTTCTTTCGGAATGCCGAGCATTTCACTTATTACAATAATCGGTAAAGGGAACGAGTAATCATCAACAAGATTTAAGGAATTCTTTCGCTCGACTTCATTTAACAAATCATCTGCAATAACCTGTATTCTACCTTCCAATTGCGTGATCATCTTCGGTGTAAAAGCTTTTTGTACAAGTGATCGTAAACGATTATGGTTAGGTGGATCTGAATTTAGCATGTGTGTCGTTAAATAATCACTATTGTCAACAGTAAGAAACACATTCAATGTATCTTGAGAAAATACATTGGCCGGATCTTTTTTTAAGCGATTATCTTTTAAAAGTGGTAGCGCATCTTCATATCTTGTAATCAGCCACTCTGCACCTAATTCAGTTTTATTCACAAATAAAATGGGTTGCATTTTTCGAGATTCTTTATAAATTTCATATGCATCTTCTTTAAACTGCGCTGAAGCTAAATTAATGCCATCCTCTATTCTTAGCCCAACTTTGTTTTTCATTGACATTGTATTCCCTCACTCTCATTTGTTTTTGAAAACGAACCAACATATGCATTATACTCTAATTAAAACGTGAAAATTGTAAATTTTTAATCAAAATCTTACTTCATATATTGAAAAGTCAACTACCCCCACTGAGATAAAATGTTTCAGTGGGGGCTTGAGTTAGAACACTAGGTCTTTTCGTCTATTACTAGACAATTTGACGCTCTAGCATTCATGCCACCCTATGGTAACACCCCAAGTATATTTTTGGTTGGTACTGGCAACGAACGATTGTTTTCCCACTTGCACCACCCTTTCGAAAAAGAGCAGTTCTCCCTTGTGGAAGAAGCCACCACTCAGATGAATCCAGCGTGTGCTACAAGCCCCGACAAGTCGCGTACACATGGATGGTTGACGCACCCACTAAGCTATGCGCGAAGCAACAGCCTTACGTTTTTGCACTTCTAATAGAATCGGCGTTTTCACTTTGAAGTTGTCATCCAATTGTACAACTTTTGATTTTTTCAATGTATTCAACGCACCATTAATATCAGCATGGATACATGTTCCTGCTTTACTTTGATACAAACCACGAGTAATTCGTTTGCCACTAAAGCGATACTGCGTTCTATCATCCTTAGACCAAACTGGGACCGGATCTTTGTCTAGAAAACTAGCTTTTGAAGTATAGCTTTCTTCTTGTTTGAAAAAGCGGATGCCTTCTTTTATGCATTTATTCTCAATTGCCGCAATCAATTTCTCAAATGGGATTTGAACAAACTTTTGATTATTCTTTTTCCCCATATGAGATTTTTGTTTCCAACCAGCGTTATACCCTACAACAATCGTATCTATATCGAATTCTTTCACTTTTTTAAACAACAGGCCTACCTTTTGTGCAATGTAACCATGTATTTGTCGTTCTCTTTTATGCCAAAGTGCGGCCATTTTATTCGTTACAACTCGTTTTGAAAGTCCATTTTCCACATTTTTCTGTTGCAGATTACATATCATTTTGTTGAAGTACTGGTTAATGGATTTTAGTTTTTTTCCATCAATTAAGAAGGCATCACCTGTATTGGTTACGCAACTTAATAATCTATCTACACCTAAATCGCAACTCAAAGCGTTACTCGTAGTCATGGGTTGTTTCTTCATTTGAGAAATGTGCATTTCATATGTATAATGCACCTCAAAGAACCGACCTTTTTGCTTTGGTACAATCTCAATGTAGGAGATTTTTTTATTTCTTAAGTTTTTCGGCATACGTATTTTAATGGAACCGAATTTTTTTCTGAATGCAACATTCATTGGAATGATCCAATACCCGTTCTCATCCACTTTTGGCACTTGATAGATTTCAATGATTCGTTTGTCAGTGGAACGAGAATAATTCGGAAACTTCGGACGACCTGTGAACTTATCAGGATGTTTCTTCCACTGTTCCAACGCTTTAAAAAAGCTCTTCATTTCTGTAAATAAGGCCCTACGAATCGCTTGAACAGAGTTTGATTGAACGCCCGAGTAGTTCATATCAGCCTGCATGGCATTGTCCACTTCTTTTACAGTAGCCATTTTATTATGATTCAAATAACTTTGTTTAATCGTGTACAACCCAACATTTCGCAATGCTTTTGAACTATGTGACATGCGTTGCAGTAAACGAAATTCTTTAGCCTTGAGACAAGTTCGTCCAATATTTTGTTTCTGCGTGAATCGTTGCATCGTTTCTCTTTTCTTTTGTTTACGTAATACTTTCACTGCTTTCTTTCTAGCCATTGTTTTCACCACCTTTCTTAGAAAGTTCATTAAGCGTATTCATTACTTTTGGCTTAAGTAGCTGAATGATAATCATTATCTAATTTCGTTGCCTTACAATCTATTCCCTTCTTATCTACATAATATCGTAAGACAAAAAGAAACAAACATTCGCCCTCAAAAATTGTTATGAACGAAACAAAAGCGTTCAGCCTACCTGCTGACGGCAAGAAGACTCCACCTGAATTGTTGGGTTTCACCCATAACACAAATCAGATGGAGTCTTCTTGCCGGAAAGGATAAAAAAGTGAGGGAGTAAAATCTTTCTACTCTCTCACTTTTCTTTATGCGAAACACATGAAATTACTAATTTGCTGATAGCGGTAGCTTACTTTACGACGACGACCACCTTGCCAAGTGTAACCTGAAACCCCATTTCTCCTCACTTCAGTCGGGAAGAACCATAAGTCTCTTCCAAAAGGTCCAGGACGATGCAAACGTAAATAGCCCCATCTTCCTAGACAGTTACACATCCATGATTTCATATTCCCTGCTTGTGCAGGTGAAGCGAATGTAGACGGTAACGACGGCGCTTGTGACGGTGGTGGTGACGTTGGAGCATCTTCCGCATCATCTGGTCTATAATCTTCTTGTTCCATATCTCTCACTTCATTTGTAGATTCATACCCGTAGTTTTGTGGATTATAATACATTCCTTGATCATATGGATAATTTTGTTGGTTATACATATTAACAAACCACCTTTTTTTCATTCGGTACCTTTAACATTCATATGTAATGTGCCCTCTAAAGGAAGCTTATGTATAGCCTAAATTCAACTAAAAAATAAAACACGTATTTTTTAAATACGTGCTTTTTCATAAAAGGAATCGATGTATTATTTTTTAAATTTCACACTATAAAAACGCATTTCATCTAATGAACCTTCAAATTCAAATACCTCTTGTTTTATTAGTTCCTTTAAGCGATATTCTAAAAACGTATCGCCAACTAACTGCTCTACAAGACCTAGCGCTTCACCAATTACTCTAGGAGCTTTTAGGAACTCTCGATCAGCACCTAAACTTTTCGCACATTCAATAATAAATTGATCAAAATAATCTTCTTGTACAGAACACACTTCATTGTCTGTCCAAACTCTTAAAAATTCCGTACTTTTCGATAGACTATCCCACTCATGTTCAAACTGCATACGTTTCTCTTCAGTTACATACGGCAATTCTACAAAACTTTTTTGAATTAGAGCTAAGCTTTCAGGTGCTAACTCTCCAGTTCCACGAATAGCATACTCTTTTTTTAATATTTCTTTACTTGCTTCAGATGTATTCATAACGCGAATGTTTTTCTTATCTTTTAATTGTGCCATTACAAAACATAGACCTACATGTTCATGAGCATTATTAGCTTTCCAAATTGTAATAGGCGTTTCAATAGGAATAGTATGTAGTTCTTCCATAGTTTCTAAAAAACTTGATAAATACTCTTCTTCAAAATAATTTTCATAAGTGGTTAAGTTGTTTACTAGCCATTTCTGTCTTGCTAATTGCCCCTCATTCATATGTAACTTGTATATCGGCCCAATTGAAAAGAATTCAGAAAAATCAACAACCATCTCTTCCAATCGCTCTTCTTGACCCAGCATATGCTTTAAACTTCCAGCTGTTGAATCATCAAAAGCAATATGTACGTGCGAGCTTTCTTTTACACTTCTTTTATAAGTTGTATTACTCGTTAGTTGATTAGGAATATCCATTAAATTTTCAATTGTATCTTCACTATAGTTTTCTTCTAATAAATTTAATTGGATTAGAATACTTTGAAGTAAATGTTTTGCTTCATCTTCGTACATATCCTCTACAGCATTTTTAATTTTATCTATCACATAAATCCCTCTATTCATTTCAAAAATAACGTAGATTATAGTGTATCATTTAAGTATCACTCTTTAAAAGTTTTTTAGTCAAATCATGTATTAGAAAGATTGCTACAGCTATATAAGATTTCAACAAAAGCTTTCACTACAACATTTTGTAAATCCTTTTATTTAAATGTATAATTATATAGAAAATAAAAAGCATAGGAGATATATGTATGGAGAGGATATTAACTAATTATAAAAGACATTTGAAAAATTGGAGATTTATATTCATTTGTATATTACCTACTATTTCCTTGTTATATACTTTAGATGTTATCTATGAATTATTATTCCATCAAAATTTCTATTTATCTAACTTAATTTTTGCTATTATATTATTTTTAATATTTATTAACATCAAAGATATGTTTAAAATTGAAAGTTAAAGAGCGGGATAAAAAAGAGCACCCTGCAATGGGATGCTCTCATGTGATAGAGGTTTTTCTGAGTATTAAGTAGGACACGAAGGTCTTGTCCCACTATCTAATATATGCTTGTACTTATTTTTTGTGCATGTACGAAGTATCACTATAAATTCTCCTCATAAATTCATTGTACAATTAACATATTTATACATAAAAAACATCCCCCGTAGATGTTTTTTATGTACCGATTGTTAAGCTTCCATAAACTTAGCTGGTACACCAATTTTTTCAACTACAGAAGATATATTAGTAGGATTAATCATTACATTTTCAATACTAACTAATTTATTTTCTAATAGTCCACTCTTTGTTGTAATAAGTTCTTCAAACCGTTCTAAAGTCATCGAAAATTTGTGTTCACTTCCGCCATTCATACTGACTTTTACATACTTCATCATGCACCCGCCTTTCATAATAATCTATAATTCGATAAAAAGGCGCTTACATCCTTTTTATTTACTACTAGATTTTTCACTTTTACACTTACCAATTTACGTATATTCATTGTGAAGAAAACAGGTACTATTTTAATGTTCACGTAATAATTGCTAGTAAGAATGATAAAGATAAAAATGCGCAAAGTGGTATATATAAAACTGTATCCATTTTAGCAAAATGCGTATCTGTTTTCCGCTTAAAGATACCAAAATAATGAAACTCACCAATTACTCTTATGAAAAATACAATCATACAAATCCAGGATCCCATTTGAACAATAATGTTAGGAAATGCAAAATGAACAATATTTGTTTGTTGTAATAAAATTATCGCTGCCATACTTAGTAATAACGCAATGAACAATGTCATCCCTGTACCTGGTGTAAACGCCTTTTCTCCAGCTTTTGTTGGAATGACACTATTTGTCGCCCACTTACCTCCGAAAGCCCAGTAAACATGTAAAAAGCTAACTAGAAATAATATACAGACAGAAATATATGTAATAATAAGCATTTTGTCCTCCTATTATTTTATTTAAGTCTTCAACTTTACATTATGCTATAAATTCCACCTTAGCAATCTATATTTAATAACATAAAAACCCCTTAATGATTTTTCGTAAAATTGATTAATCATTAAGGGGCTTTTAACTTTATTACGCATTATACCTATTTCTACGACGTTCCATCCTCGTTTGTCCTTGAGCAGTACCTTCTTTATATTGATCTATTTGCTCTCTCATTTCATATGTTGCAGCTGGAGCTGGTTCTTCGTAATTATGCTCACGTATTTTTTCTGGTGTTTTTCGTTTTGGTACTTTTCCACCAAACTTAAATAATTTCATCTTTAATTTCGGTAATTTTGGAAGTGGAATCTTAAATGATAGCTTTTTACGTTTCTTTTTTTGTTGAAATAGATTTATATTTTCTTTATTATCTTCCTCTTTACGGTGTAATAACATGGCGATTAATCCACCTAATATAAGCCCGCCAACTAAAAGCATGAGGTATTTGAAATTGCTTATCATTAAACTCGACATACGTTCAAGTATAACTAACGACTGTACTTCTTTTATATCCCAAAGTAAAGCAGCCCATAATGAGACTAAACCGAAAGTAAGTCCATATGTACGAAAACGGAATAGACACGGAATTAAAGCGACACATGCGGCAATTTTCGCATTCGTTATTATTGAATTTATTGAAATATCTTGATGCCAAATGACTAACAGGAGTGTTATAAATGGTGCATAAGCTATCCAACTACATATACGTGAATATATTTTTTTCGCAAAATAACTACCGAAACTAGTAAAAAATAAAAGGCCTCCAATATATAAAGATTGTTCTAGTGGGATTTGCTTCATCATTCCTGCAACTGGAAAGAGGCCGCTCAATAGCATTAATAGCACATCTAATTTCTTCACAATTCCTCATTCCTTTCAAATTACTTTTGAATCAATTCATATAGCTTTCTTAAATGATGCAGTTTTTTATTTCTAAAAAACATCTTAATCCTGTACGCAAATAAAGTAAATACATAAAAGAGAAGATACATGACAAAGGATATCCTTATTTACATGAAAAAATGACAAATCCTGACCGATATAATGAGCAGGATTTGTCTATTATTTATTTACAGCAGAATAATTGAATCTTTCTTTTCTATCTTTATTATATCTACATCCAGTTCATCATCAAACTCTTTAAACTCTCTTACATCTATATCCGTCATATAGCCTTTTATTACTTTCGCCATATGCATGGAATACGGCATGTGTACATCCTTTTCCAAAAGCATACTTGAGTTACAGCACATGTAATGTATCATTTTGGCAATATAATTCCTTTCTGCAACTTTTACACCTAGCGGTAATATTTCAAGTATGTACCGATGCAATGTTTCACTATCATTAAATGAATACTCACCAGTGCTATAATACATTCCTTTTTGATCTACATATAAACTCGTTCCATCCAGTACATCATCACATTGTATCGCACCGTATTTTGGTACATCAAAAGCTGTATTTATTCTTATAATATTTAAGTTTGGAACCTTTAGCACATCTGGAACAATCTCCGGAAAAGTATCTACATCAATTTTTTTATTTACTAACTCTTTTATCCAATGTTTTCTTACATTCGCATCTATAATGAAATATACTTGCTCATTTTGTTCTTTTGCATGTTGTAAAATTCCTGTTAATGTTTCAGAAACAAATTGTTTAAATTGAATTCCCATATCATTTCTTTTTGAAGGCTGTGGTAAAAAGGTATTATGTTTATTTACATGTAATATTAAACGATCAATCGTTTGCCAATCTGTATTCCCATATAATTTATATGAAATTTCTTTTCCTTTTATTTGTGAAAAAATAGGTAAGAAATCAAATTTCGAGATTCGTTCAATTGATAAATTAACATATGTACAAGGTAAATTTATCTTATTCCAATTACGTTTTAAAAATCCTTTTTGTTCTAATAAACTAAAAATACAATTTATAATTGTTTTACGAGATACACTTTGGCCTATAAATAAATTAATAAATGCTGAAATACGGTTTGTTCGTGCAAACCCTTCTCTAACAATTTGCTTCGGATCAATTTTTTCACGGCCATCACAATTTTTCATTGCGATTAACGCTAATGTTGCATCATTGCGCTCACCTGCAGTAGCATAAACCGCTTTCATAACATCCTCTACTAAATTTGTTTTATATTTCTGGCAATATTGCATTTTATATGGATTTTGCAATACTTTTTCAATATTATGTCTTACTATTTTTAACAATACTGGAGAATCTGCATTTAATACGTATGATGACTCACCGATTTGAGCTAACACAATTTCAGTTTCAAATAACGCTTGTTCTACTTCCAACGATATTTTTTCAGACCATATTTCTAACGTTATAGTCTCTAATCCTTTTGGTGCAATTAAAGGGAATAATTCATTTTCATTATTTGTGACTACCTTTTTACATTCCGGTAGTAATCTGAAATAAGAGAATTTTTGCTGAAACCCTTTAAATAAATACTCTCTTTCCTTTACTTTTATACCAAGTTTTATTTTAGTACCTTGAACTTTATATATTCTCTCGTTATATGGAAGTAACACCCTAAGATTTTCTCCCAGCATATAATCTTTCGGATATTGAAGAATATGCTCCAAATCAACTTCTCCACCTATATGAAAATCATCTTTTAAATTTCTAAATATCTTAATCCACTTTATACCGTTTGTTGCTTGTTGCACTTTTAGCTTTACAAACCGATTTTTTTTATTATTCGATGCAAATTCTGGAGTAGAAATTAAAATCATGCCTCGTTTTCGTCTTAAAAGCAAAGGAATATCTGGATGGTTATATTCTTGATAAAATCTACGAATTCCTATTGAAACATTTAATAATGGAATATTCTCGCCTCCGCGCGTTATACATTCGAACCGATATACATAGGCGAAATAATCTTGTGTTTTTTCGTCTTTAATAGGCTCTGACATAGCCTCACAAATATTTTGTGATCTAAGAGGCGAAAAATATATATTTTTTTCGTGTATGTTTTCTAATTGTAAAGGGCGTTCACAAAACATATGTGAAATTAAAGCGGGCACCCACTTAGAATATATTTCATTATCATGTAATACTGTTAAATTAGAAATTAAATCGTAATGCCATTCATATTTTGGCGATTCTATTAATTTATTAGGCTTCCAATCATGAATAATTTCATACCAACTTTGGAAAATATAATCAAGTTGTTCTTTTCTAATAGGTTCTTTACATACAATCCACGGCGTATTTTCATTTAATACATATGGATTATGCTGAATAAATAATATATCAGAAAACATATCATATAACCTTTCATTCAATCGTTTCAACTTACTCGTTAATAAAAATGTCTTATAATGTATCTCTACAATATCAAGCCATTCAATAGGAAAATATATAAATGATACGCTTTCGTTTAAAAGAGGTTCTACTATATTTTCAAATGTTAACAACTTTAATTTTTCCATAAAATGATTACTTCCTTTCTTCATTTTTCTTGATCACAAAAAAACTAAAGTATAATCACAATATCTAATTACTTAAAAGAAAAACAAATACCGCTTATCTAATTAACATGTTAATGAATGACGCGTATAAGAATTAAAAATCATCATACATAGCCCTCCTTTTATATTACAAATATAATACATTCAAATTATACAATATATATTGCATATTGTATTTGAAATTCACAATAATTTTACAAAAGAGTATAAAAAGAGGTATTGACCATACATATGTATCGCAATACCTCTTTTCTTTACCCTATTACATCTTTTACTTCTATATTCACTGGCCACTGCTCTAAAGTATAAGCCATTTCCCAAAATGAATATTCATATTGACTACTAATAATAAAATGCTGTTTCATTCGCTTACGGTCAGACTCTGTCACCTTTTCAGCGATAATATCTAATCGTGTAATTTGCTCTTCAACTAATGTACGGAACCAATCAGATCCGTAAGCAGAAATCCATTCGTTATAAATTGGCTCTTCTGGCTGACACTCTTTTAAACGCTCGCCAATTTCATAATACAGCCAATAGCAAGGTAAAATTGCTGCAATGATATCGCCTAAATGTCCTTCATATGCCGCACGATACATATGTGAAGTATATGCGTATGCAGTTGGAGCTGGAATAAAATTATCTTTTTCTTCTTGTGTTATCCCTAGTTTCTTCGCAAAATTCTCATGTAAAGATAATTCTGCCTCATATGTATTTTGAGCATGGTGTGCCATACGAGCTGTCGTTTCTAATTCCAGTGCTTTTGCAGCTCCTAACGTTTGTACTCTAGCAAAATGACTCAAATAATATGAATCTTGAAGCACGTAATAGCGAAAACTAGCTAAATCTAACGTTCCTTCACCAAGTTTTTTTACAAAAGGGTGATGAAAACTAGCTTCCCAAATTGAATCTACTTCTTTACGTAATGATTGTGAAAAAGTCATTTAAATCCCTCCAAGTAATTTATTTAATATAAGTATTTATCCACATTTATTAACGCTTTAAAATAAAAAAACTTTCTTTACAGACGTAAAGAAAGTGAAATTGACAGTATTTATTGATAAAATAGCAATGTCTTTCCCACTTCCCTACGCTGGCATTAACCAGATCAGGTACTAAGAGTCTCAAATTCTCATTTGATCTCAGCCTATAATAGGCCCCCCTAGTGGATAAATATTTAATTTTCGTACTGTATTCATCATAACATACTTCATGTTACTGTCAAAAGTATTCATGATACCAGTGCTTAAAACCCTTCTTCTTTTCTTACCCTTAATGAAGTTTCAATGATCATATCTAATAGTTTACTATAATCAATTCCCGCTGCATCTGCACTTTTTGGTAGTAAACTCGCTTGTGTCATCCCTGGTAATGTATTAATCTCCATTACATATGGAATACCGTCCTTCACCATCATATCCACCCTTGCATAAACACTGCACTTTAATGCTTTATAGCAAGCCAGTGACGCTTTGTTTACACGTTCCTTCAACTCAGCTGGAAGTTCGATAACTTCTTCAATTGTACTAGCATCATCATATTTTGCATTGTAATCAAAGAACTCCGCCGCATGTCGAATTGAAATGATAGGTAACTGTTTTCCATCAAAAATTGAACATGTAATCTCGTCACCTTTTATATACTTCTCTATTACTACTTCAGAATCCCATTCGAATACAGTTTCCAGCATTGCAATTAATTCGTCTTTATCATAGACAATCTTTACCCCAACACTTGAGCCACCAGAGTTCGGTTTTACCACTAATGGAAACCCTAACTTATCTAACTCATCAAGATTTAGATCTTCCATTTTTGTAAGTTCAATCCAATCTGGTGTTTCTATACCTTCATAACGTAAAATCTTTTTCGAAATATTTTTGTCCATACATATACCGCTAGATAACATATTGCTTCCACTATAAGGAATACCTAAACTTTCAAGCGTTCCTTGAACCGTCCCATCTTCCCCGTATTTTCCGTGTAATGCGAGTAGCGCAAAATCAATGTCTTTCGCTTTTTCGATTAAATCTATTTTTTCATTTAACGTAATTGGTACGATTTCATATTTATTTTTATCTAAATTTGCAATCATTTCATTTCCAGTCATAATTGACACTTGTTTTTCAGAGGATACTCCACCCATAATAACGCCAATTCTCATTTCCTCAACTCCAAATTTCATTTTTTATTGTATCACCGATTATTTTGATTCCACGTACTATTTCTTCTTCTTTCAGACGTGAAAATCCTAATCGAAAAGTAGTCGCTCCTCCTCCATCAGAATAAAAAACATCTCCAGGAGAAAATGTAACCCCTTGCTCATAACACTTTTGTAAAAGAGTACGGGCATGAATTTTTTCTTCTAACTCTATAAATAAATGAAGTCCACCGTCACCGGTCATTCTTTGAAACGAAATGTACTCGTTACATGCCCCAACAGCTAACTCATATTTTTTCTTATAAACAGATCTTGCCTTTTTTAAATATTTTTCAAAATACCCTTCATGTAAATATTGAAATAAAACCGCTTGATCTAGCGTTGATGTGTGTATTGTTCTTGCTCTTTTTACACTTTCTAAATGATGGATTAGCTCTTTATCTGCGATGATCCAGCCTACACGTAAACCAGGGAAAAGTACCTTTGAAAAGCTACTAATATAAATTACATTATTACCAGCGCCAGCAAAAGTTAATAATGGTGCTAAATGTGAACCTGAATAACGTAGCTCTTCATTAAACCCATCTTCTATAATAGGAACCTTATATTTTGAAAATAATCTCATCAGTTCCGTTCTTTTCTCTGAACTCGTAACAATACCGGTTGGATTATGATAAGAAGGAATTAAATACGCAAAATCAAAATCCTTTTCACGCAAACTTTTTTCTACTTCGTTCGTATCGATGCCATCTTCATTCATAGTTATTCCATGTACTTCAAGTCCATGTAAACGGAACAGCTTCAGTGCAGCATGATGTGTCGGATTCTCACAAATAACTCGCCCTGATTTTTTCGATAGCGAAGATAGTACAATGTCTAATCCTTCTGTAAATCCATTTGTAATTAAAATATCTTTGTTCGAAATATCTACACCTTTCATTTCCATATAGTGAAGTAGATAATTCATTAACGGCCTATAACCTTTTGCGTATCCGTAATTTAATACGACATCCCCTTCAATGGACATGCGAGTAAGAAAAGCTCTTTTGAAATTTTCCACATCAAATAGCTTTTCATCTGGAGCAATGCTATTAAAAACAATCATTCCTTTTTCCCAGCGAACACCATGTTTCATTAAATCTAATTCATCCGCCAATAAGGTAACTGTATTAAGTTTATTTTTCCAATCTATTTCAACAGACGAAGTGTTCGATATATCAATCTTCGCTACAAAATTCCCTTTACCTTTAACTGCATAAATGAGTCCTTCTTGCTCTAAATCTGCATAAGCAGCCAGTACAGTATTTCTGCTCACATTTAGTAATTCACTTAATTCCCTTGTTGAAGGAATTTTTTGATTTCCGAGCAAATGCCCTTTCATAATCATCTTTTTTACATAATCTTTCAATTGAATATAAACAGGACGATCTTTTACAACTTTAAAATCTTTAAACAATTCCTTCCCCCCTGCAATCATTTTTGCATATTTATTTCATTCTCAAAAGGTCCACTACATATGTATTTTTTATAAAGGGCGGTACGGTCTTATAAAGCGAAGGCTAATAATCAATGGAGGATTTTACTTCCCGTTATTACGGTACAAATCTTTATGATATAAGTTAATTATATCTTTTAAAGCTGCTGCTGCGGCTCCGCGTGGATTAGAAGCACCACCAATTGTAGTAACTTGCCCCATCGTATCTGTAAAGAATGTAATCCCTTTTTCTGTCCCATTTACATTTGCTAGCGGATGATCTTTATCTATTTCGCGTGGTTCCACATGAAGAGCCACTTTACCACACTTATCCTTATATGCTGAAGCTATTAATTTAATATATTTATTATGTTCTTTAGCATTTCGAATTTGTTGTTGTGTAACCTGTTCGATTCCTTTTATATGTATATCGGTAAGTGTATTTTCTGTTCTCATTAAACTGTTTGTCAAAAGTAACAATTTACACGCACTATCAGAACCACTTACATCTAATATTGGATTCGTTTCAGCAATTCCTTTACTTTGCGCTTCTTTCAGTGCTTCTTCAAACGTAATATCTTCCTCATTCATTTTCGAAAGAATATAATTTGTAGTCCCGTTTAATATTCCTTCTATTTTTTCAATATGGCAACCAGCCAAACTAAATTGGCCAATATCAAGTGTCGGTAATGCGGCAGCAGTTGCACCACTATATCGAATTCGTACATTTGCGATTTTTGCTGCTCCATTTATTTCTCTCCAGTTTGTAACGAGTGCACCTTTTGAAATTGCTACTATATCCATATGTTTCTCAATCGCTTGTTTTATATATTGTTTTCCTGGATTTCCATCTTTAAGATTTGTAACAGTCGATTCCACCAGTACAGTACCACTTATGTTATCCGTTGCTCGTTCCTTCGGATGATGCTCAATATATTCTTCAATTGCGGAGCTACCGCCACCATACCTTAATAAGTGATGAATAGATAATCCATCCTCATTATGTATTGCAACATTTCTACCTAAAACGCCACTTAAAACTAACTCTATACCATATGTTTCATATATATATGAATATTTTTCATTTAGTAATTTTATAAACTCTCTTCCTACTGTTCCATATCCTGATAATACAACTTTAATTTTCATAATATCCCCCCATATTTTTCTACCATATCCCTCTTTCAATATAATATAAAGCGCCCTCGAATTCCATCGAGAGCGCTTTATTATTACCTATTTCGGTAATCTTGATAGCTTTTCTATAATTGTTCTATAAAACTCTTGAATACTAGAAAAACCTAACGTGTCTGAAACACTAAGTCCTACCATGTCGAGATGGTCCCAATTTGCTTTCGTTTCGATATGATTCCATTTTCCAATCTGTAAAGCCTCATTATTATTTACAGCAGTATTAGAAGAAGGTGCAATCATAGAATTTGTATTTACTACACCGTCATTTTGCCACCAAGAAGTATCAATGAATGGACGATTTTCTTCATATCTCGCATAGGAACCTAGGAAAAATGCATTGCCCATTAACACTTTATTCATCGTTATATGAGGTAGATGTAAACCTGTTATAGGTACTGCTTGTGATGCATGTCCACTATAGGATAAGTAATACACATCTGATTGCGTCTTTACCCAATTATTAAGCTCCTTTGCACCATCTGTACTTAAATCCCATTGACTTATATCTTTTGTATCTTTCCAAAGTGAACTATTTATAATACGATCAGTATATTGGAAAAAGGACTCTCCAGTATTCTTCTTTATCCCCCATTGATCCAATTTAAAATCATATAATGATAAATTACTGTTTCCTCCTAAACTTGCAGCTGCAATGAGTAAATCTTTTACAAACGGCAACAGAAGGCTTCCATCAGCAAGTGTTGTCCCATTGTGAGGAGTTGCTAATGTTGTCACACTATGAACATATGATTTCTTGCCCTCAAATAGTGATGATATATTCGTGTTCGGATGATTTTTCACATGATTTTTTTCTTCTAAATTACCTTCTTTTAATAGCTGTACTAATGTTCTAATCGTTTGTCCACCCATGCTATGCCCAACTAAATGAACTTTATTTGTTTCACTCCAATTCGGTGCAAAACCACTATAAGTTCTGCCAAAACGATTATGTCCATGTTTCTCAGCATGTGCGGCACCGTAGTCTACTGTACCACCATTAATTTGCGCATATAATTCACATGCGCGATCCCAGTTACTAGAAACAGGTCCAACAGCAGCAGTATGTACTGTATAGCCACTTCTTTTTAAATCTTCTTGTATATCATGAACACCACCCCAATATTTAACCCCTAACATTTCCTCTCTACCCCACCCAGCAAATCCATTCACTAGTATGATAGGATAATTATTTTGTTGCTTCTCTTCAGCGTATGTTGTTTTCGCTGTGAATAAAAACACAGTCCCTATTGTGAATAAACATATTTTTAAAAATAATTTCCCCATGCTTCCTCCCCCTAATAAAACGTTTACATTTCCCTATTAAAAATGAGTTCTTAACTTAAACATAATGTAAAGTATTTTATATACATTGTATATAGAGAAAACATACACAAATGTTGATAAATATTAATTCAAGTGAGGCATTACTTTTTACAATATAACTTTTAAATCTGATTATTCGAATTTATAATTAGATTTAGTTTCCTCATGTTAAATAGCTTTAATAATTATAAGAAAACTATTTTTATTACTTAAGGAGGAGGAAAAGGCATGCAAATCGGATTAAATATTCATACGTTATCTCAACCGACTAAAATAACTCCATCTAATCTTGAGCATAATACTATCTCTTCTACTAAACTTGAAGATAAAAAATCAAATGATCCCATCAAATTTGATATTCGTTCATCTGAAAAAGAAATGAAACAACGTGAGCATAAATTTAACGAATTAGATTTATGGAAGATGTTAAAAGATAAAGGTGTTCCTTTATGGATCATACTTGAAATGCTACAAAGGTCTCGTAAGGAAAAAGAATCTCAAAATAATTCAGTTCAAAATTCAAATGCGATTGAAGAACCGAGCGAGACGCGATTAAATGAAGTAATGTAAACTATGTTATCTAAATGGTCTAAAATTAAAAAGAGTTCAAGGCTGATAAAATCCCTATCAACCTTGAACCCTTTTTATGATTTTTCTCCAATCGTGACAAATTGAACTGATACTTCTTCCTCAAAATCTTTAATTAACTTTCTTACTTTTACATATTCATTAGTCAATATATTATCTGTCGACATTTTAGGTTTTTCGTCACCTAAAGATTTTTTCAGATGAAGAAGTTGCATTTTTGTTTCATTTGCCTGTATTTCTTTATATACACTATTGCTCGCCACAATTACATACCATAGTGTTCCATAATTTCGATTATTACCAAGCCAAGCATCACTATCATATGTAACTGGTATCACTTTTCCTTCTATTTCAATACTTTTTATATTCTTTTCTTCTTCATTTATAAATAATAGTGAACTTTCTTTTGGAAAATTCGGTAACGTATCTAAAGGTTTAGAATGAGATGAATGATCTCTTTTACGAAAAATTTTTGCTTTAATCATCGCTTTTGCAGTAGATTCATTTAATATCAAAACCCTTTTTTGGTCAAATCTACCTGTTTTCACCGAAAAAACTTCAATTTCTTTCGTATTTTCCTTATAACGATTCATAATTGTTAAAGTATGATTCTCATCTCCAATGATTAATACCCCGTTAGCTGGAAATCTGTTTTCATTTTTAGAGCATGCACTTAAACTTATTAAAATTAATATACTTAATATGAAAATAGAGAGTGTTTTTTTCATCACAGTTCCTTTCATAACTCAAATTGTTTTTTACATGCTTTTCTGCAATCTTACTTGCTGATATTCTCTACTGTTCCATAGTTTTATAAAGCTTTTGTAAGTAACGCCAACGAGTTATAAAGAAATATAAAACTTGTATACATATAAATGAAATTAAAATTATGATAGAGCTATTCATAATAGAAAAATCGACTAATTGTTGTAATGCCATATAAGCGACCACAGTATGAATCACTGCAACGATAATCGGTAAGAAGAACATTAATACTAATTGTCTTGTTACAACTTTTTTCAACTCTCGTTTACTTAATCCCATTTTCGAAATCATCTTATATTGCTGCTGATCGCGGTCCAAATCAGTATATAACCGGAAATAAATAAAACTAGCAGCGAAAGTAAAGAAGACGATTCCAACTAAAACGCTTGCCATAAGTAATAACCCATTCGTTTGTTTTGCACTTAACAACTCTATAGTTAGTGCTCTAAATTCAAAATGTATGTCTCTAGGATCTTGATCGAATATGTCACTTAATTGGTTTGAAATCTCTTTCGTTTTTATCCAATCATCTACAACAAATCCATAAGTTCGATATTGAATAATATTTTCAAAATCTAGATTACTATTAAGCGGAATTTCATCATACACATGATCTTGAATCGCAATATTAATCCCTTCCGTATCGTGTGGCAAAACTAAATTATCTACAGTTTTTTTCACATGAAATGTCTTTGTCCAATCGCCTTGAATGACTTCAATATTCTTTTTATAATCACCATTTTTAAACTCTTGTTTTTGTGATACGACTCCAGGGATTAATAACATTTCATCTTCTTTTTCAATCGTTTCTTGTTGGTACCCGAGTGCTCTCGCAAGTTCGTTATATTCACTTAACTTCATTACATTTACATTACTTTCTGTATAAATATCTGAAGTGGAAGCCATTCGATATGGAATATTAGAATCAGCAAGATGTTTTTTTATAATCGAGAGATGTTTATCCGTTATTTTATTTTTATCAGGAGCTGTATACAAAAATGTATACGGGTTTGTCATCCTTACCAAATCTTTGTTTCCAAGAGCTGCTGTCGTGCCAATTGCTGTAAAAGCAACTGCTGAAATAATAGATACTATAAAAAACATTGTTGCATTATCTTTCATACGGTATATTAATTCTGAAAATGTTAATATATTGGTTCTCTTTAAAAAGAAAGATTCACTCCTTTTCACAAGATGCAATATATAAACGCTACACTGTGTATATAAAAAGTACGTTCCTATAATTACTAGGAGCACACCCATTCCGAGCGTAATAAAACTATAACTTGGGATAAAGCGAAATACTAAAATATAGCCATATCCTATACTAAATAAAGAAAAAATTGATAATAAAATTGACGATTTGGGTTCAGGCTTTGGCTTTTCCCCTGCTTGAATAAGTTCCACAAGTTCTGTTACTCTTATCATTTTAAAAGTAACTAGCGAAACAATTAAAAATAAGAATAGAAACGTGATGCCAGTTAATAATACCGCCTTTACTGGCATATAAAAAGGTAAGCCGTTACTAATCATTAATACACTGGCACTTATTAATAAAACTAGTTTAGAAAATATAAGTCCAATAAGAACACCTATACAAATTGAACCGAGTCCAATTAACATATTTTCAATTAACAATAACTTCTTAAGCTGTCTCATTGACATGCCTTGCATCATTAAAATTCCAAATTCTTTCTTACGTGTTTTTAAAAACGAACTCACTGAATATAGAATGAAGAAGAATGAAAAGACAAAAATCAAACCTTGTGAAACTTCAAATCCTAATGTACCAAATGTACTTATTGTTTTACTTGTCGATTTCAACTCCCCCTGTAAATCAGGATGGAATAATAAAAGTGCATATGTAAAGAAAATCATAATCGAAAATGCACTACTTAAAAAATGGGCAGCATATGTACGCTTATTACGAAAAATATTATTAAATGCGAATTGACGAAAAGTCATGCCTTTTCCCTCCTAACAAAGAAAGGACATCCATAATCTTTTGATAAAATGCTTGCCTGCTTTCACCCCGATAAATTTCATTATATAATTGACCATCTTTTATAAAAATAACTCTGCTACAAAAACTCGCTGCATACGGATCATGTGTAACTAACATCATCGTTGCCCTTTCTTCCTTATTTAGAGTATCTAACATTTCCATTACATCATTTGAAGATTTAGAATCTAAATTCCCGGTTGGTTCATCTGCAAGTAATAATTGCGGCTTATGAACAATTGCACGAGCAATTGCTGTTCTTTGAGCTTGTCCCCCTGAAATTTCAAACGTTCTTTTATTCAATATATCTGTAATATTTAACTTTTCTGCGATTTCTTCTACTCTTTTGTTCATTTCTGGCACAGAAACACCATCTAAAGTCATCGGCAATACGATATTTTCCTTTACTGTAAGTGTGCTAAGTAGATTAAATGATTGAAAAACAAATCCTAATTGTTTCCTGCGGAACAAAGCTAAATCCTCTGATGATAACTGGAAAGGATTTGTACCATTTATTAAAATTTCTCCTGAGGACGGAGAATCAATAGTAGATACCATATTTAATAGCGTAGTTTTCCCGCTACCGGATGGCCCCATGATTCCTATAAATTCACCTTCTTGAATTGATAAATCAATATCTACTAATGCTTTAAAAGGTATTTTCCCTTTATATACTTTACTAATATTTTTCGCATGTAAAATTTCCATTTCTATTCTCCCTTCATTTGCACTTCTCACAATAGAGTGTAAATGAATTCTCTTATAGCTCATATTGATTCATCTTTCATTTATCTTACACGCTTGTAAGATTTCTAAAAAAACTGATAATAACACTATTTACAAATTAAAATTAACGCATAACTATCTTATAATAATTGTATAGTGGTAGGAAATACAATATCCTATCTTTATTATACGAAAAAGAAAAGACCGATTACTTTATCGGTCTTTTCCTTCCAAAAGTTATATTTTTAACTTATGCCTTTTTTAATTGAAATGTATTTGACTCACCATTTTAATTCTCTTTCACTTTATAATACCCTCTACAAAAAATTGAGTGCTTCGGTTTAATCGCAATTAACAAAGAATTGTATATATCTGAAGCAGAAATTATTGCGTTTATCCAACATACAAATAATAAGATTGATTTAATATTTCCTAATACAAAAGATGAAATTATGGCCGGAACAACTGATAATACAATAATGGGTAAACTCATAAAGATCCAAAATCTCGCTTTGGATAGAATTGCATTCGTATTTAGCCAAAAAAATATTCCACTACGGGTTAAGCTAATATCACCTTTATTATTTATAACAATAATATGTAGCCATTCATGAATGATGAAGACCAAAATGCCTATGATGATGAGATAAAATATATTAAGATTAGTGAAACTTGCCCTAAAATAATGCGGTATTAGAAAAATAATGATTTGAAGTACATATACAAACTTCATATAATGTTTCCTATGCCAATTATTCTGTATAAAAGGATTCCATTCTGATAAATCCATACTTATTTGTGGTAAGTTACGAAACCAAATTATAATACGCTTTCTCCCCCTCTTTTAAACTATTTCATACTTTAAAAAATGTAATCCACTAAAGCTTTACCGTTAATTTTAGTTACAAACTCTTTTTTCCCTTTATGCTTTTATTAAAGCTTAAAGTAATTCATTTACAGAATAATTCGAGTGAAAATTTAGTGTTTTCACAGATAAATACATTCGACAAAATTTCCCAAATCCCTTTTCGAATATATTGTTTATAAAATGGTTCTTGCTTGTACAACTTGATACATCTGTTTTGGTGAAAAGCACACAATGTAAAAAAGCTTAGAGTTTTAGCTCTAAGCTTTTTTTTGCATTATCGCTCCCTTTAAAGAGCACCATTTTTTATCCATTCGGATTTACTCAATACATAATGATTATAAATTTGATTTTCTATCGACTGCCGACCCAAATAAATAAATCCACATTTTTCAATAACTTTATTTGATGGTACGTTGTTAATTAAAGCAATTGCGTTTAGAACATCAACATTTGTATTTTCAAACAAATAGCCGATCAAGCCTTTTGTTGCTTTCGATGCATAACCATTATTATGAAATTCCCTTGAAACAGCATACATGAGTTCTCTGTTCGGTGCAGGAAGCTCATCTTTTATACCTGTACAGCACCATCCAATAAATTCATTTGTGGTTTTCTTAAATATTCCTAGTCTTAATATGTGATCATCTATGTTACTCGTAGTTGTCACTGCATGAAGAAATGCTTTGTTTTCTGGTATTTCATCATTTGTAACCCAATTAACTCGTTGTTCTTTCGTTGATTTCCAGCCTGGTAAAAACTTTTCTATTTCCGGTTGATTTGATATTTTATAAATACTCTCTGCATCTTTGACCGTAAACTCTTGTAGGTATATATCACCACAATCTATTCTAAATAAATTAGTCAAATTCTCTTCTTCCATCTTAATACCTCTTCCTTACGCTAAAGCGCCTTAATCTGCTTCGTAAGTTCCATAAACCGTTCATCTAGCTCTTTATATTCTTTGTCTTTAGAAGTTAAAAAGCTTAATTTCCCTAATACTTCTTGTCTCTCTGTTTCTAACGTTAAACGTAGTTCTTCAATTTCATCTCTAGTTTTCGTAGGTTCTTCGAGATGCTTTTGTATCGTATTGTTTACAAACACGAGTTTTGCGTTAGTTGTTTTCTCCAGAAAATATCGATCGTGAGAAACGATAATGAGTGTTCCGTTATACTCAGCTAATGTATTTTCAAGCTGTTCACGTGAAGATAGATCAAGGTGATTCGTAGGTTCATCTAAAATAAGTACATCTTTTTCATCTAAAATATAAGCCATTAGCTTACATTTTACTCGTTCACCCATACTCATATGTCGAATCGGCTCTTTCCATTGGGAAGATTCAAATCCTAAATGTTTCATTAAATTTTGGACTTTTCCTCTTTCTTCAAATGTCTCTTTATAAAATAAATCTTCTGGTGTTTTATCAAGTGGTAAATCAAATACTTCTTGTGTTAAATAACCGATGTTTGCTGATGGTGAAATCCATACTTCTCCTTCAGCAGTTTCTGTTCCCATAATCATCTTTAGTAACGTTGTTTTCCCGCTACCGTTTGGTCCAATAATCGCAACCTTTTCACTGTGCTGAATTGTAAAATTAACGTTTTCAAATAATGTCCGATTATTAAATTCTTTCCGCAATTGTTTTACTTCTAAGAAACGTTTTCCTACTTTTTTATTCGCTTGAATAGAAAATTCAACTGAATATTCTTCTTTCACACGTTCTACTTTCGTTTTCTCCAGCTCTTTTTCAAGACGTTTTCGTTTCGATTTAACTTGCGCGTCCATTCGCTTCGCCTTTACACGATAAAATTCTTTCACTCCTTCTTGTTTTGTAGACTGCGCATGTGCTTTTTGTGACCATGAACTTAATTCTTTTATATGAGTTTCTACTTGTTCTATCTTCTTTTGTTGTTTCTCATATTCACGCTGCTGCGTCATTCGTTTATGCTCCCGTGCTTTCATATAACTCGTATAACTTCCGCTATGGTCAATTAATTTCTTATCCTCAATTGACCATATTCTACTTGCGACAACATCTAAAAAGTATCGGTCATGCGATACGACGATAACTGTACCTTTCATATTTTTTATTTGTTTAATGAGAAATTCCGTACTCATCTCATCTAAATGATTTGTCGGTTCGTCTAATATTAATATATTAGGATTTTCAGCAAATCCTTTTACTAATCGAACTTTTAGCTTTTCACCACCACTTAAAGTTAGAAAATCGTTCGTTGGCACGCCCCATTTTGCAAGGAGTTCCGCTTCTTTTGCAACTATATCCTTACTAACAAATGATTCTTTTTCTTGTTCAACATATGCAGTTGTCATATTCATTTGAAGCCATTCAACAGTACCTTTTGACGGTTCAATCTTCCCATTTATTAATTGAAGTAATGTTGATTTACCAGCCCCGTTTTTACCAATTAATCCGATAACATCCCCTTGTTTTACTGTCACATTCATTTTCTCTAACAAAGTATTTTCCTTTATTTCAACATAAACATCATTTAATTTTAATAATTCTTTCATAATACCGTCCCTTTCATTAAGGGAGAATAAAAAAATCCTCCCAAATAAATTTGGCAGGATTAGTCGTTAAAATATTTATACCCAAATAAGCTATTGCGCAACATAAATAGCAATACCGTTGAATGGAAATTGGGCAGACTAATCCTATTTTTTAGAAATTGAAATTTATTGAATTTCAACATTTAAAAATAAGATTAGTTAATCATCGTCCACCCATCATTCCTTTCCGTCATTAATAACCATATTGTACCATACTAGTACTGTATGAGTAAATGCAATTATATGTGCTGTTATAAAGATTGCTTTCTTCAAGGGCTATTTATCATTTCTTAACTTCAAATTGAACAAGCATACTTTATTTTTAGATTCCCCTAATAATAACCTTCTAAGCACTCCCCCTTATATAATTTTTATATAACTGTATGATTAATTTTATATTATACATACTACATTTCTGTTTTTATAATAAAGTTATCATTTTTAAGGAGGGACTCTACAATGGAATTTTGCAAACTCGGAAACAGTGGATTAACAGTAAGTAAGATTGCATACGGTAACTGGATAAACCATGGTGGAAAAGTAAATGAAGATACTGCAAATGAATGTGTGAAAGCCGCATTAGATGTTGGAATTACAACGTTCGATACTGCAGATGTTTATTCGGACACTATTGCTGAGGAAGTACTTGGTCGTTCTTTGAAAGGAATACGCCGAGAAAGTATAGAACTTTGTACAAAAGTATGCCATCCGACCGGACCCGGAAAAAATGATCGTGGATTATCACGAAAACATATTATAGAAAATTGTAATGCATCGTTACAACGGCTACATACAGACTACATTGATGTCTATTATGCACATCGATTCGATACAACAACACCTCTGGAAGAAACAATGTTAGCTTTCTCAGATCTTGTAAGACAAGGGAAAGTCCTTTATTTAGGCGTAAGTGAATGGACATCGGAGCAAATCACACGCGGTGCAGCACTTGCACGAGAATTGAAAATCCCTCTTATTGCTAGCCAACCTCAATATTCGATGTTGTGGCGAGTTATAGAAACTGATGTGATTCCAACAGGTCAACGTGAAGGACTTGGCCAAATTGTTTGGTCTCCCCTCGCACAAGGTATTCTCACTGGAAAATATCAACCAGGTAAACCACTCCCCGCCCAATCACGTGCTAATTCAGATGCAGGAAAACCCTTTTTCAACAAACTCGTACAACGTTGGATGAGTGATGATGTACTTACTGCAATACAGAAACTTAATCCTATTGCAACTGAAAATAATCTTACCTTACCTCAACTCGCAGTTGCTTGGGTACTACAAAATCCAGCTGTTTCCTCTGCAATTATTGGCGCTTCAGATCCGGAGCAAATAAGAGAAAATGTAATTGCTTCTAGTGTTACATTGTCACCTGAAATTATGGGTCAAATTGATAGTGTACTAAAAGGTTTCATTGAGTATGACCCAAGTAAAACAGGTTAAATCGTCAGTGACTTAACAATAAATATAGTACCTTTCCCAAATCACTACTGCCCATCCAATCAAGATGGGCCTTTACTTTTCAAATTCAAATTGTGAAGTCGTATAAATCTCTCTAACAACTGCTAAGAAGTTCTCGAGCACGACAGACTTTTCATCCTGCCTCCATCCAGCGTATAAGTTTATTTCCGGTGTATGTTCCTCAATATCTTTATATATGACTCCCGATTTTTTATAACTTTCCACCGATGATGGAACGATAGAAATTCCCATTCCTGCTGCAACTAAATTAACAATCGTCTGCATTTGAATTGCTTCTTGAACAATATTTAAACTTACTCCATGCTCCCAAAAGTAACTAATAATTAAATCATAAAAGTTAGTACCGAAATGACGAGGAAATAAAACAAATGGTTCATCTACTAGTTCTTTAATAGAAATATTAGGTAACGAAACTAATGCGTGATTTTCATATAAAACCAATTTTAAACGTTCTTTAGAACAAACTTCGGAAAACAATATTTCATTATTCTGCTTAGAACGAATAAATCCAATGTGAATTTGTTTTTCATAGAGTGCTTTTATTTGCTGGTCTGTTGTCATCTCGCGTAATATAAGCTGAATTTTAGGAAAGCGTTCTCGAAATGTTTTTAATATGTTTATAACCGTTTCTGTAGAATCAACAAAACCAATGATTAAATATCCAATCTTTCCTTCATCCGCAAGCTGTGTTTCTTTAATAGTTCTTTCTACTTGAAGTAACGTTTGCCGAGACCCTTCTAAAAATATTTTCCCAGCATCGGTAAGCTCAACCATTCGCTTTGTTCGGTAAAAAAGTTGAACCCCTAATTCATCTTCTAATTTACGAATCTCTTGGCTTAAAGGCGGTTGTGCCATCATAAGACGCTCTGCTGCACGGCTAAAGTTTAATTCTTCTGCCACCGTTATGAAATATTTTATTTTTCGAATATCCATTACAATCCCCCTATCATTCACAACTAGTAAAAAATCCTCCTTCTAATAAATTGTAAATAAAAACAGTAGGAAACTATATCAATCCCTTTTCGTTTCTTTTTTATCATAAATCATTTCATGAAAATACGAGAGATTTATACTAAGTTGAATTACATGTTTTTGGAAATTTCATTACTTGCATATATTATTTGATTTACCATTTGGTTGAGTAACGAGTTCTTGATATTTTATTCACCTAATTATAAAAACAAAATGTTATTCGTTATCCAATAACCATTTATTGTTTTTCGATAATTTTTTATTGATTACTCTCCTTTAATAAGCTATTATATGTTTGTAGAAAATTTTAATGTAAGGATTGAATTTATGGAAAAAACATTAAAAATCACAAAGTTAAATATGTTTTTAAGGATTTTTCTCATCCCGATTATAGTAGGGATAATTGTTGGTATACTAACTAAATTTGGGCAAGGTATACTTCCAGGACATTGGAATTCATTAGCTAATCTAGGAAGCGTTTGGTTAGTTCCATCCTTTTTTGTTGCTAGTTTTAGTTATTCTAAGCGTACAGCTATACTTTCTGGTATTCTTGCACTACTCGGTATGGTATTAGGCTACTATGGTTATGCAATAGTTATTAAAAATGTAGCTCACTCTATTTATTTTATATCTGTATGGATTGTATGTGCATGTATAGGAGGAACTATCTTTGGAATTGCAGGTTTTCTATGGAAAGATACTACAAATCCACTTCATAAATTCGGAAGTGCGCTTATTAGTGGAGTTTTTGTAACGGATGGACTTCACATTCTTTTAAACTTTGAAGACTATAGTCACATGTTACCTGTTGGATATACCGAAGTGATAGTCGGGATTATCTTCATTCTTGTGTTAGAACGCTCTAATACTAATCGAATTTCTTCTTTCTTAATGATGGTTCCTATCACTATTTTAGGATTAATTGGATATACATTATTAAGTTTGTTTACTTAATTACAATACTGTATCATGAAAAAACAAAAGACTAATTCTATTATAATCCACAAACCATATCACGAATTCGAACATTATACTTATTAATGTTGATACACTTATTCATAGGGTGGATTCATGAAGCTATCTCTTTCAAAGGGGTGGCTTTTTTCTTACAAAAACTATTTATCAGCTTTTTATTAAATCCTTCTAATTTAACAATCGTATTTATTAGCGTGTCATTAAACATACTAAGATGATCTTTTGCCATTTCATATAATCGCTGTCAACTACCCCCACATATTATTAGCCCTCACCAATCGTACTTTAATGCGCAGCCCGTCCCCCACCTAACTTCTTTTCTTTCGCTGAATTATGAGGTGGGGCTTACTCCCCATTAAAGTGAGATAAAATAAGGCTAAAAAACTTATTTCCAAAGTTCTTTAGCCTAGATCACTTATTTATACATTATAAAATTTAATTCGTACAACCGTACCTTTACCAACTTCTGAATAAATTTCTACACTATGTCCTAATTGTTTCGTAATTTCATATACAAGATATAGCCCCATTCCAGTAGATTCTTTAAAATCTCTGCCATTTTCCCCTGTAAAGAAAGGTTTAAATACTCTAGGTAGATCTTGCTTCGGTATACCTACACCATTATCAGCAATTTCAAGTATGACTGTCTTATCTTCCTTACAAGCTTGCACTTTAATCTTTTCTCTACTACCTGATGAATATTTAATCGCATTCGATAGTATTTGTCCAATTAAAAATTGTAACCATTTCGCATCACTTTCAACAGTAATACCTTTATCAATTTCAAGCTCTGGATATACAAAGTTCCGAATAAAGAAGCGTTTATGTTCATGCACGGAATCATTCACTATTTTATGGAGTTGTACTCTTTCCACATAAAAATCTTGTGTAAATGCTTCTAAACGCGCGACATACAGAGCCATCTCTAGCCCTTTTTTCAGCCTATCTGTTTCCTCATTTATACTTTCAAAACGCGAATCCACTTCATCCTGTGTAATTAACTCTATTACAGATAAAGGTGTTTTCATTTGATGTATCCATTGATTCATAAAAGTTAGATGATCATTATTTTTTCTCTCTTGTATCTGGAGCTGATTTTGATAATGGCGATATTGTTCCTCAAGCAAGTCTTGAAGCGCAGTAGATAAAACTGCAAAATCTGATTTTTGAACAGATTCATCTAAAGAGTGCAACGGATTTGCTAACCGTTCATAGAAAGTACGATGGGTAAAGTAACGAAATACTAAATAGCCTACCATAAAAAAGACACCTAAAAACATTGCATATAATGCCGTTGCAATATGATTATGCCCATCAAACCAATATACAAGAAAAATGGCTAGTAGCTGGATTACTGTAAAACAAATAAGTGATATATGATCACGAATAAACAATTTTAGCATTTCTCCATACCAGTATCCCAAGTAATATGTAATCTATAACCGACACTACGGATCGTTTCAATTGCATCTTCAATCTGTAACATTTTTAACTTTTTACGCACACGAGTTGTATTTACGCTTAAAGTATTATCATCAACATAAGATTCGCTATCCCATAATTTATTTAATAGCACTTCTCTACCCACAACACGCGGATAGTTTTTCATTAACATCTCTAATAAAATAGCTTCATTTCTCGTTATATCAATTTCTTGATTCTTAAGCTTCAATACAAGCCTTTCTGGATATAAACAAAGACCTTGTTGCTCAACCATCCGTTCTTCTACTTTCGGTGCATAATCTCCGTAAGCACGTCTTAAATGACTACGAATTTTAGCCATTACAACTTCGTAATGGAACGGCTTTGAAATAAAATCATCGCCACCGTTTTCAAGCGCCATAACTTGATCCATTGTGCCTTCACGAGCCGAAATAAATAATATCGGACATGTAGACACGCCGCGAATTTGACGACACCAATAGTACCCATCAAAACTTGGTAAATTAATATCTAATAAAACTAACTCTGGTTGTTCTTCTAAAAAAATGTTTAATACATTTTGAAAATCCGATACAATAATTCCTTCATACCCGTATTTCGCGACATGTGTTGATAATAGTTCTGCAATTTTCATATCGTCTTCTACAATCATAATTTTAACCATGTGTTTACTCCTTTTTCGATCCCAATCTTATATTCAATTATATAAAATAAATACTACCTGTTTTTATATCATCCGTAAATCAAAAAAGGATACTTTTATACAACAGCATCCTTCTTCTAACATTCTTATTTAATATGAAATTTACTCAAATTAAAACCTAGCTTCTCCACATAATTCATACCTAGTTCCATTCGAGCAGTCTTCAGCGGGTCCACAACTTGGCATACTTTTAAATTGCCTGCAGCTGATAATAAAAGCGTTGCATCCGCTTTAGACATTTCTAATTCTTCATGTAAAAATGTCACCATATTACGTACAGCGCGATTCGCTGCATCATCTAACAATTTTTCTGAAGCAATCGTCATTACTTTTTCTTTTTGGATAGCCATTGGTAGTGGACATTTCTTTCCTTTTATTATTTGAACTGTTACTGTTACCTCACCAGCAACCTCTACGCCACTAACACCAATTTCACCATCACCCATCGCTGCGTGTAAATCACCTAATGCTAATAGAGCACCAGGAACATTTACAGGTAATAGTAAAGTTGTCCCTTCTTTAATTTCTTTACAGTCCATATTCCCGCCATGATCATGCGGGGTGCCACATGAAATGCTCTCTTCTTTCGGCGCTGTACCAATAACACCGATCATTGGATTAATCGGGATTTGTAATTCATTTGAAAACAAAACATGTTCATTATGTATTGGGACTATTTTCACTGTGTTTTCGTTCAGCTCTTCACCCATTACACCAAGATTCGCCCCTGTAGTTAAAACACCTTTCTCTGCAATTTTAATTTTTTCAACCGTTACGACTAAAATATCACCAGGTTCTGCACCACTAATATATACTGGACCAGTCGCTGGATTAATTCGGTTCCAATCTAATTCTTGAAACGCAACATCTTCAGAATCAATTTGATTTTCAAAGCAATCATATGTTTCAAATACAAGACGACTCCCTACTTCTACTTCCATACAAGGCTGATTATCGGGTGACATTGCGTAAACGATATGTTCTTTATGAATGCGATACATCTTATCTCTCCCCTTTTATATTAGTCTACAATTACTAATTAGCTTTTTTCGTAAAAGCTCCTGTTAAAAATTAATAAATTTACATATAGAAAAGCACTTAGCTTATTTTCATACATACACTCTTTACTATAACAGGTAAAGAAAGGTGGTAGCACTATGCCCCTTATTCCATATAACGAAAGTGATGTTGATTTACTAGCTCGTTTAATTCGTGCAGAAGCTGAAGGAGAAGGTCGACAAGGTGAACAACTTGTTGGCTGCGTAGTAGTAAATCGTGTATTTTGTGATTGCTTAGATTTTAAACAGCTTCGATCTGTGCGTGATGCAGTATATCAAAGCCCTGGCGGGTTTGAAGCAGTGCAATACGGATATTTTTATCAGCGAGCTCGTGATTCAGAAAAAGAAATTGCAAGAAAAGTTTTGCAAGGTGAATGGAGATGGCCAGCACGATGGGCTCTTTGGTATTTTCGTCCAGTTGGAGCTTGTCCACCTGAATGGTATAACCAGCCGTTTGCAGGGCAATTTAAAAGCCATTGCTTTTATGAACCACGTGGTGATGAATGTCCGAAAATGTATTCACGGTAGCAAAATTTGAAACGCAAGTACTTAGATTTCTGAGTACTTGCGTTTCTTTTAGCATTTTTAGAAATCTAATAATGCGATGAACTTTTCAACTCCTACAACATGTATTAATAATAGTATACGCGGGCCGCTAGACTGATTCATAATGAGCCTATAAATTATAATAAATAATTGTTTTTGATTTTCTTTCATTATTTTTTTATTTTCATGATGGCAAATTGAATACAATTGTTCCATAAAGTTAGAGTAATCTTTGTTAGAACGAAGTATTTTGCAAACTTCTACTACCCATTCTTTCTGCCTTTCATCTAACGTGTTGTAAAACTCTGTATTTCTCTCTTGATTTACCGCAATTAATTTTTCAGATTGAAAGTTTCTTATCCAATACTCTGCACGTTTGCTTATCGGTATCATATCCTCTAACGCATACTTCCTATCTATTTTTTCTAATATACCTTGTAAAATAGATGAATCAAAATTTAATAGCGGTAACGTTCCTGCTACTTGATTAAATTTTGGATATTCTTTAAGCCTGCCATAAACTTTAGAAAGTTTAATTGTATCAAATAAATCTTCATTTTTGAGCGTGTTATTGTCATAACCATCTTTCAATCGTTCATATTCTGTATAATTGCGAATCACATCTTCATCAAGGTCGATATGAAAAGCTGCGTTTGGTCTGTATTTAGCAAACATAAATAGAATCACTTCTGGTAAATACACTTTTAACAACTCGCTAGGTGTAATACTATTCCCTGATGAACTAGACATTTTTTCATGATTCCCTTTAATTCCAATGAAATCATAAGCAACGTAATGAGGAGCTTCACGATTGAATATTTTCCTTGCAATTTCCTTGGATACATTATAACTACCCGTTTCCGATGAATGATCTCTTCCGCCCGGTTCAAAAATAACATCCTCTATCATCCACCTCATCGGCCAATCGATTTTCCAATTCAGTTTCATTTTATTTGTATTTAATACTGATAATTCATTTTGATTTCCACATACACATTCATACTGAACTGATTTTAATACTTCATCAAAATGTGTAATCGTTGTTGCATCTTTCCCGCATTTCTCACAATACAATGTAACCGGATAAAAGCTCTCTCGCTCTTCTTCACTACACTCTCCAGTTTTAAAACCCATTAAAATATCATATATTTCTTTTCTTTTATATAAAGACTCGAATATATTTTCGTTATACCTTCCGCTTCTATATTCAGCATGTTGATATATGAATTCCACTTCAATTCCAAATGCTTGAAGAGATTTCTCAAACTCTTTTTCAAAATGCTCTGCATAGGAGTTATGACAGCCATACGGATCTGGTATATCACAGTACGGCATACCAATATATTTTGCAAAAGATGGATCAATATTTTTAGGAACTTTTCTAAATCTATCATAATCATCCCATGAGAATATAAAACGAGTCTTTTTCCCTAAATCTTGTAGTGCTCTTACCACGAAATATGTCGTTATTATTTCGCGGAAGTTGCCGATATGAACAGAACCAGATGGACTGATTCCAGATGCGCAAACAAACGTTTCTTTGTTTGGATGTTTTCTAATTAATTCATGTGCTACTTCATACGCCCAATGCATATGTTACTCACCTCAATTATTATTTGTTTTCACATTTTCAAATTTATGCAATAAAAAAACTCCCACCCCCAAGATTATTCATCTTGAGGACGAGAGTTGTTAGCTTCGCGGTACCACCTCAGTTTGTCAATACGTCGCCATATTAACCTCTTCAGGTACGGCAAAATATGCTTATACCCTATCTCTATAACGGGAGAACCCGTCGCACCATCCCTAAACAAATTAGTTCCTTGCGCAGCTCCAAGTCTTTTTTCATTAAGATGTATACCGCTCTTTCTCAGCTACCAGAGCTCTCTGTACGTATACTTTCTTAACTACTCTTCTCTTCCATGCCATTTTATATATTAGTTTTTTCATATGATAATTTATAATACTTTTATTGTCAAACTTTTCCGGACAAAAAACTATCTAAATAAATGCTTTATCGCTTCTAATTGAATTTTGTGGCTACACTCATCGCAACAATATGTTCCTTTCGGTTTCTCTTTAAATCGCTTATATTTTTCACTACCTTCGTAAGCAAGAAATATATTTTTACAAGAAAAGCAAACAATTTCATAAAACATCATATGCATTTCCCTCTCCATGTTTATAGATTTTTTATCCCTTAAGAAAATCAATTTTCTATAGTACAAATCTTAATACCCTCTGACTAAAAGGTTTATCTTTATTCTCATCGAATTATAAAGATATCTTATAAAGCGAGGTGAAAATCTTGATCAGTAATTTAGAATTGGTTTTAGATGCTAAAGCTAGTTTAGCTGAAGGGCCTTGTTGGAATGAAAATATTGGAGCTGAAACTATATGAACCATATCGATCACATAAGACACGAAGAAAAGAAATATCATGACCTTTATTATGAACAATATAAACTATTTGAAACTGGCTCTTGGCTTTACAAACCAGTTAAAACAGTTATGGACTTAATGGATTACTTTCAAGGACAAAATAACTTGCAAGTACTTGACCTCGGATCTAGCGTCGGAAGAAATAGTATTCCAATTGCACAAAAAATAAAACATACTAGCGGGACTGTTACATGTGTGGACTTACTAGATTCCGCTTTAACAAAATTACAAACTTATAGCAAAGAACATGATGTATTTGAAGTTATAAAAGCAGAACAAACAGCAATTGAGAACTACTACATCCAGCCTGATACTTATGATTATATCGTTGCAGTATCAAGTTTAGAGCATGTCAAATCAGAAAAAGATTTAACAAACGTGCTCCATTCTATGAAAAAAGGTACAAAAACTGGTGGTATCAATTGTTTAATTATTAACTCGAACATACAAGAAATTGACTTACATACGAAAGAAGAATTAGATGCTTTAATTGAAATTAACCTTGCTACTGATGATATGATACGCCTATTAAAAAGCATTTATAAAGAATGGCAAGAAATAAAAGTTGAAATAAAAGAATTAGCTTATAATATAGTCCGAAACGATAGACACATTCAATTAAAAACAAATGCTATTACGTTTGTCGTACAGAAATAACAGCATAAAATATAGAATAATATTTTCATTCTATGAGATTTTTATCATTAAATCTTTATTAAACAGTAATATAAAAACCATGCTTCGACATCAATAGAAGCATGGTTTTTAAAGGGAATATTCGGCTTTATATTCAAGCCACCGATTGAAATAACCATTTCTTTATTTATTCCGACTGTAACTACTTTAAAAAGTACTAAACCCTTTTTGAAATATCTCCCTGTATTAAGTTCAGCAATTAAATAGTCTTATTCCCAATCTGACATTGTATGAAGTACATATAAATAATCTTTTCTAGTTTGCATTCATTAACACTCCATTCACAACTTAATCTTATCCCGTCTTTTCTAACAGATAATCTATCTATTATTTATAATTGCTTGTCGAGCTTTTTCTTTATCATCAAAATGAATTGTTTTATCTTTTAAAATTTGATACGTTTCATGCCCCTTCCCTGCAATTAAAACGATATCATTAGAAGATGCCATTTTTATTGCATGGTTTATAGCAAGTTCACGATCTACTTCTACTTTATAATTCAAATTATTATCTTGTGAAAATCCTTTTTCAATATCCTTCATTATTGCCTGCGGGTCTTCCGAACGTGGATTATCAGACGTAATATAAACAAAATCGCTATAACCTCCAGCAATTTCACCCATTATAGATCGTTTTTTTGCGTCTCTATCTCCACCACAACCGAAAACAGTAATGATTTTACCTTTTGAAAACTCGCTAATTGTAGACAGGACATTTTCTAACGCATCCGGTGTGTGAGCATAGTCCACTATTACAAGGAAACCTTGATTCTCGTCTATGATTTCCATTCTACCTTCAATGCTCTTTAAGTTAGATAAGCTGTCACTAATATTTGTAAGCGGAATACCTTCAACCAATGCAGCTGTTATTGCTGCTAATGCATTATAAACGTTAAATCGTCCTAATAGATTTAGATTAACTTTTATTTCTCCATTAAAGGCAGATGCTAAAAACTGTATTCCTTTTGAACTTAAAGTAATATCCTTCGCTTGAACATCTGCTCTATTATGTATCCCATATGTGATAACTTCTGCCGAAGTAACTTTTTTAAAGTATTCTACCGATGGATCGTCTGCATTCAAAATAGCAATTTTTTTATCTGTAGCAGAAAAATCATTTCCTAATCTTGAAAAAAGAAGACCTTTTACGTGCTTATATTCCTCAAATGTTACATGATAATCCAAATGATCTTGCGTTAAATTTGTGAAAACAGCAGTTTTAAAGTTACACCCTTTAACTCTCTCCATATGTAAGCCTTGTGACGTAACTTCCATAACACAATAATCTGTATTATGATTTTTCATCGTCTGCAAATTCCGTTGAAGTGTTGGAGGTTCTTGCGTATTAATTTCAGTCGGATACCATTTTGAACCAATTTTAACTCCGTTATTCCCCATAAGCCCTGTTTGAAATCCATAGTCAGTTAAAATTTTTTCAATTAAATAGGAAGTAGTTGTTTTACCATTAGTTCCTGTAATTCCAATTAGCTTCATTTTATTAGATGGGTAACCATAGTAATGTGACGCAATAACTGCCATAGCATACCTTGCATCTTTAACGATTATTTTAGGTATTTCAATGTTTACATCTCTTTCTACAATTAACGCCACAGCTCCATTTTTCACTGCAGCTTCAACAAATTGATGTCGATCTTCAAGAAAACCATCAATACCTGATACACATATAAAAAGATTTCCGCTAGTGATCTTTCTAGAATCCATTTCTAATCCCGTAATTTCTACATTCATATCGCCAATGGCTTCTTTAATCAATAACAAATTCGCCAGCTCTTTTAGTTTCAAATCCCCCGCCTCCTTACACATTTCCCTATTCATTCTACCACTTTATACAAAATAATGGTTTAAAATACCATATCAATCATCTTAAATAAAAAATAAAAGAGCACTTGTTTCCGCAAGTGCTCTTTTTGGGGATTTTGAGATATCCTATTAACGAAAGTTAAGGTTACTTAAAGTTAAAAGGTATTTATATTATATGCTTGTCCTTTTTATTTGTGCATTATTAATATATAAACATTTATAATAACTTCAAATTATAGTACTTTCTTACATTTTATCATTAAGAAATTAATTGAAGGCTTATTTTCCATGATCTTATTTGGTTCGTCAATTTCCGAAACTTGTACTAATCCATACTTATTAAAATCTTGTTTTATAGATTCAGAATCATAGAAGAACATTTTTACACCTTCCATTATCTCAAAATAATCTTTATCCAACTGTTTTCCTTTTCCATGCATTGGAGCTTTTTTAGAAACTGTTGTGAAAACCATATATCCACCTGGTTTTAACTGATTATAACAATCTTTAATAAATTTCTCTCGCTCATGCTCATTTAACAAATGAAGAAGTGCGTGACTAAATATTCCATCATACAGTTTATTATCAAAAGGCATTTCGTTTACCGAACCGTGATACATACTAACATCATCTAGTCCGTTTTCTCTTGCTAAATTGATGGCTGTTTTTGAAATTTCAATACCTGTTACATTTATACCATTTTCGATAAACACCTTTGCGTTTCTTCCATATCCAATACCCGGAACTAATATGTCTTTAGCGTTCTTTTCCAGAAAAAAATCTTTTGTCAAAATTGCAGATTCTGTAGGTTCAAATCCCCACATCGTTTGTTTCTCAATAAAACTTGATTCCCAAAATTCCATTATGTTTCTATCTCCTTATTCCGTTTTTAATATCACATGACAGATGTATAAATTTAAGCACAGTGACTCCCTGTGCCACATTGCTTTTTTTATTCCTAATACCAAAAGATATATGTATTGTTTATATATAGTCTTTTCTTCTATTCATATTATTTACCATAGTCACCATAACTCCATTGAATATAGCATACTAATAAATCTATTTCTATTATAAAGATTGGTTTAAAATCCACCTTATTTTATTATTCCTTACGTTTGTAGAAAAATAAAATGCACCCGAATGGATGCATAAAGTAAACTTACTCGTTATTACTTTCTCCACTTTCATCAACTGATTTCAAGTCTAACAGGCTGCTTATATCAGGCGGCAAAGCTAACTCTATACCCGCTACTGGTTGATTATCTTCATTAAACCATTGTTTCTTAAATTTACTCAATTCTTCACTTTTCTTATTTTCATCCATATTACCCCGCCTTTTATGTACATGATATTAAACACTTTACTTAATATGTACATTGAGAAAGATAATATACGATTTGTACATAATGAAAGAGCAACAACCCTTCTCTGTTTACACAACCGGTTGTACCTATAAAAAATCCCCGTACATGTTACTCCTCGTTTTGTTATCATATTAGTGACGAAATATATGTGACCTACGTGACAAGTACGTGGTCATTTTATTCATATGAGACAAATACTTTTAAAGGGGTAATTATCCTTTCACTTAATTCCTCAAAACATTTTTCAAGTACGGTATAATGAATATCATATTGAAAAATCTCTTCTATCCATGGCGTCTGTTCTATATGATTATCAAAAACAATCTGCATGTTTTTGATAATCATATCCGTCACTTGATCCAATGATTTGCAATTCTTTCCGGTAAAAGTCAGCGGTTAATGTTAATTCTTCTTTATTACCATCAGAAAGTATACATATTTCACCATTACTATTAAGAGCTTTTTGCAATGTACGGAATCCGCTATTTGTAGCTGAACATTCGAAACCGTAACTATATGTTTCAATGATTTGCTCTACAGAATCATAAATGTTTTTGGCACCAAATTTTTTAGCAAATCTTCTTCTACTTCTATTTGGTTCAACAACATCCACATGATCCACACCTACATAGTATTTTAAGAAATAACAAGTGAGTAAACCAATCACTCCCATTCCAGTAATAAGTACTTTTCCATCCTTTCGCGGATTTAGTTTTAATACTCCTTTAGCAGCATCACATAAAAGAATAGATAATAAAGCAACTTTAGGTTTTATATAATTAGGCACTCAAATTATTTTATGCCCCCTTAACTATTCCTATCTTTTCATGTCCATAAAAAGAAACTACTTTATTACCAACTTAAATTACTTCACCATAACTTTCATATCCAGTTTTTCTTGGATAAATAGGATTTGTATCTGTAACATCCGATTCTTTATACTGTGGTAACTCTGCTCCAATACTTATTGCACCTGCAATTGTTTTAACGATAATTTCATCATCCTGTATAGACTTAATTTCTCGCGTTTCCCACTTAAACCGTTTTGGTCCTTCTAAAACTAATTTATTTTGTTCCTTTTATAACCCTCATCTTTTATAAAAAAATATTCTCACTAAATTTCAAACAATGTATAATAGATTTAATAAAAATTTAAGCTATAACGTTGGCTAGCACCCAACAGTGATAATATGATAATTGAATTTGATGGATATGGAATAAATGAGCATGTTATTGGCTTTAACTGTTCTCTACATGAAATAAGAACAATGTATTTAAATGTTAAAAGTGAAGACTTATCTACCGAAGATCTTCTAAGCTTATTTTGTGTACGGTATCACTATGAAAAACTCCCAAAATTACTACAAGAAGAAGTCCTAAGCGATGTTGTCATTGATTTAGATACGGACTATATTTATATTCCTAATAGATAACAGTAAACGAGATGAAATGAATAGAAATTACGATTCAGCTAAGTGTTTAATTAAATAAGTAAATGCCCAAATTACTGTCGCAAATTGAGTAACTAAATACATGGTCCATTCAAAACCAGTCAATTTTCTCTCTCGTTTAACTTTCTTTAAGTATCTGTAAAATATAAATGTACTTAAAAACATTAGTAACAACGATAATTGTTGTAAATCATCCACTATACGTACCGCCATAAACTTCATCATCCTCCTAATTTAAAATATAAAATGAAAATATAATTAAAAGGGGCCATTCCCCCCTGATTATTAGTTGAACCAATCGGGCTTTTACGAACTGTTAATGAGGAGTACTCTACAATATAATGGTATCATCAATCGGTAATAAATGGTATTTTTTCATTGAACTCACAAAATACTAAGAGATATACACTCAAATATCATGTAGTTTTCAAGAGCTAGATTAAATACTAGCCTTTGAGCCACTTAACTGTTAACTTCCTTTTTAATTTTTATAGATTGTTGCATAGTATCACTATTCTCAGCCATTATATTTTTTTCTCCACGAAAAAAAATGCTACTAAAAAAGTAGGAGTTATGCAAACTGATAGTTAGTATTCAGTTATACAGAAAAATCTTCTCCGTAATATATATCCTTACTTTAACAATTTGGATATACTTTTTTAAACTAATCAAGATTATAAAACAATACCATTTTCATCTGCCGTTTTCCTCTTCAATCCAACACTTACATTTATAGCACCTTGATCAACCAGGGATAATTTCTTTCATTTTGGAAATTTTATAAGTAAACTTTTTGAGAATTTCTTGAGGTGCGATCAATGTTTTTAAACCAGAATAAAAACGAAAGAAAGTTACTTGTTTTTGCAACAATTATACTCATTCTTTATTTGTCTCCTTTATTTATTCTTGGAGAAAATGCGCATATTCGCATTCATGATAATCTTGATTCCAATTTGTCATGGTACAAGGTTTTGACATCGAGTGGAGAGATAAGAGGTTCGATTAATGGTACAATTCCACAGGTGATAAATAATCAATTGTCAAGAAACGCATTTAGTACGGAATTTAGTTGCATTGTTTGGTTGTATGCTTTTTTTCCAAATATGGTTGCTTATGTATTAAGTCAGACGATTACAAGAGTGGTTGCTTTTATAGGCATGTATGTACTTTTAAAACATCATTTTTTACCGAGAGAGGAATGGATGGTCATTTCAATGGGAGTTTCATTAGCTTTTGCTCTTACCCCTTTTTGGCCATCAGGAATGCTTAGTACTCTGGGAATGCCTCTTGCACTTTGGGCATTTTTAAATATTCGAAAAGGGGAAAAGTTGTGGAAGAACTATTTCGTACTTACTCTAATTCCTCTATATTCGAGTTTTGTTTTAGGTTTTTTCTTTTTTTTAAGTAGTATAGGGATGCTCTGGTTAGTGGACTTAGTAGTAAAAAAAGAATGGAACTTTCGTTTTCTTTTTTCAATTATTTATATGACGCTCATTTACATGGTTGTAGAATATCGCTTAGTATCTTCCTTTTTTTTATTAACTGCACCTAACAGTAGAGATGAATATTTTCATGCAAGATTATCGTTATGGCGTTCCCTCCGACTTACAGTGAAAAATTTTCTTTTAGGACATACCCATGTCATGACAGTCCATACATTTATAATTTTACCTGCCATACTTATTGCGTTGTATTTCATCATTACGACAAAACGATGGAAGCGAGAAAAAGTCTTTATTTTTTTGTTCTGTTTTAACATAGTTTTGTCAATTTGGTATGCTTTTTGGTTTTATAAAGGTTGGCTTCCATTAACAAAACGGCTTCACATTTTAGATACATTTAATTTTGCACGTTATCATTTTTTGCGCCCGTTAGTTATTTATGTTTTATTCGCTCTTGGATTAAAAATATTGTGGTTACAAGGGAAAGTATGGAGATACGTTGCAACAAGTTTTATGATAGCTCAAATTATTTTGTTATGCTTTTATAATGAAGAAATTATTTATCAAAATAAACCTTCAGTAAAGGAATTTTTTGCAAAAAAACAATTTCAGGAGATAAAAGAGTATATCGGTTTACCTTTGGAACAGTACCGTATCGCTAATATTGGTTTACATCCAGCTATCGCTCAGTACAATGGTTTCTATACACTTGACACATACAACAATTTTTATCCTCTATCTTACAAATATGAATTCCGAAAAATAATTGAGAAGGAATTAGCGAAAAATAAAACGATTCGTACGTATTTTGACGAATGGGGTGGCCGCTGTTATATTTTCACCGATGAACTTGGAAAACACTATATGTTTAAGAAAGGTTCGAAAAAACGCTTAAAAAATGTAGAGCTAAATATAGAACATTTTAAAAAAATGGGTGGTCGTTACATGTTTTCTGCTGTCCCTATTGAAAATGCAGTAAAAAACAATTTATACCTTGAGAAAATATTTGTATCAAAGACATCCGCTTGGGAAATTTATTTGTATAAGGCAATATAAGTATGTACATTAGATTGGCTCTCTCAATATAAATTCATAAAAAACCAAACTAATCTTTAGCTGCAATGTTAGTTTGGTTTTTACTATTTTGTATTAAATTAAATTACACACCACATTCCTAGCTACACTTAAACTCTTTTTAACAATTTTTAATCACTATATCCCCTGTGCCACTGTCCTTGAAAAATTTGATTTTGCCCCTGGCCTTTATGGGCAACACTTGTTGAGATTACTGTTGGTTTTATCCCTGTTCGCAAGAATCTCCCACTTCCAAAATACGAATTGCAATTTCGATACCATCTTGCTTAGTAACAACCTCTGTAGTTTCTTCAATCGTTTCGATTCTCCCCATACAAGACAATACTTCTTCCTGTTACATATACAGTAGCTCCGGCTACAACTACTATTTTTCCTTGTAATAATTTCATTTTATTTATCTTCATTTTTATAATTCAATTTTATAACTTCCGGTATATAATTACTATCATATTTCCTCGTATAGGTTTCACCATCTGGAGTAACTAATTGTAATATAATCTCACCACAAACACCATGTGGTATTTCAAATTCACCTCCTGCATTTGAAATACTGCGCACCTTACTTTCAATAGAATCTTCATAAATTTTCACATTAGATATAGGTTCGTTATTTTGATCTACGATAATACCTCTTGAATACTTACCAACCGCAATGCATTGGTCATCTTTTTTATAATATTTAGTCACAACTATAGCTCCAATTATTATAGCGATACACACAAACAAGAGAATTATTTTGCGTCTCACAACAAACCCCCTTATTCATTTTTTTCTTTTTTAAATTGAAAGGTTATACGTTCCACTTGTTTGATTTCCTCAATTACTTTACGAATTCCTTCTTCAATCCTATCTTCCTTCACATTCGATACGTTTAACTTTAATAGTCTATCTTTCGGAAAACCTCTCAAATAATTTTTATCAATCGCATCAATACTTATTTGCATTTCATTTAATCTATGGAAAAACATTTCGGAAATACTCGTTTTGTGTAATTTTAAACAAGTGTGGATTCCAATTGTATTTTGCTTTTTATATGTGAATAAAAGCGGGTTTTCACTATGAGTTATTTCTAATGTTTCTGCTAGTTTTTTAGATCTATCGTGATAGGAAGATTTAATTTTATTTTTATGACGTTCAAACATGCCACTCTTTATATATACTTCTAAAGCAGCTTGGGATATCATCGGGCTATCGATATCTAAAATCTTTTTATATGTATGGAAAGCATTCGCTATTACCGGTGGGATTACTGCTATACCCACTCGTAAACCTGGAAAAATAATCTTTGAATAACTTTTCAAATATATGACATGATTCCCATTATCCAAGCTATATAACGGATCTGCTTTTGAATCCATTTCTAAATCTGCTAAATAATCATCTTCAACTATATATACATTATATTTCTTAGCCAATAACACAATTTTTTCTTTCTCATCTTTAGAATAAGCAGTTCCGAGCGGATGATGATATCTTGGTATTGTATAAAAGAATTTTATTTTACCTGTTCGAAAAATGCGTTCCAATTCATTTAAGTCAATACCTTCATTCGTACGTTTAATACCAATTACAGGAATTTTGTTTATTTCTAGATATTCAATATATAGATGATATGTTGGTTGTTCAATTAATATCGTTTCATTTTCATTTGGAAATGGTATAGAAGTTAATATTACTAGCGCCTGCTGTACACCTGACGTTATAAAAATATTTTCTTCTTTAGTGAAGACTTGATAGTTTGCCAGTTGTTTTTGAATAACCGGAATTAAAGACGGTAAACCTTTCGGCGTCCCATATATAAACAAGTCATTTTTATATGTATCAATGGCTTTATTAATACAATGTTGAAAATCTACATATGGAAAAACATCTGGATCTGGTGCTGAAGAAGCAAAATCAATTATCTCGTCGTTTTCTATAGCACTCCCTGATTTTCGAACAACGTAGTATCCACTTTGAGGAACGGAATAAATAATATGGCGCTTTTCTAATTCATGTAGTGCCCGTATAACTGTCGCCTTATTACATTCATATTGCGTAACGAGTGATCGTATAGACGGTAATTTCTTTCCTTCTTTTATCACTCCATGTTGAATCATGTTTTCTATATCATTAAAAATATGTAAATACTTATACATTATTTCACTCCCTTATAGAAGCTCTGATAAAGTAAAGTTTAACATTATTTCACATTTCCTTCTCTTAACAAGGAAATTACAATTAATAAATAGAATATCTCCATGAATAAATAAAAAGTGAGGGATATGTCATGCAGCGCTTAAATACGATTGATATTAGTAACGTTCTAGAATTAGAAAACACTCTTTCTACTCTAGAAAATGAAGTGATTTCTTCAAAACTAGAACTTGAAAACTGGTTAAAAAAACAATCTACATTCATTTGGGAAATTGAAGAACAATTAACATCGCACTATATCGCCTTTCAATGTAGTACAGATAATAAAAAAATAAAAGATACTTTTGAATATGACCAACAATTTGTCAGGCCTCTTTTGAAACGTTATCAAAATTCATTTGATAATAAATATTTAGAGTCCCCTTTTCGAATGGAACTTGATCCAAAAGCGTATAGCTTACTAGATAAAAAAATTAAGAATGCGCAAACTTTATTTTGTGAAAAGAACATTGATTTAGAAGTGAACGAAGACAAACTAGTAACCGAGTACTTCGAAATTACAGGTGGTTTAACCGCACAATGGGACGGTGAAGAGAAAACAATTACTGAACTACAGTCTTACTTACAAGATCCAGATCGTCACATACGAAAAAAAGCAAAAACGCTCATTTCTGAAACATTCTTATCTGTCGAAGATACATTACAACATATATTAAATGAATTAATCGTAATCCGTCATCAAAAGGCCAAAAACATTCAATTAGATAATTATCGTGATTATATGTTTAAAAAATATGAACGTTTCGATTATACGCCTGAAGATTGCTATGAGCTTGCTGAATCTATTCGTAAATACGTTGTACCACTTATCGATAAAATATTTAATCAGAAAAGATCTGAACTTCAAGTAGATAGTCTTCGTCCATGGGATTTAAAAGCAACCGCACCAAATCAAAAAGCATTAAAACCTATCGAAGACGCAAGTGAATTAATCGAAAAAAGTTCTCGTGTTTTACACAAACTAGATCCTGAATTTTCTACATTACTGGACCGGATGCATAAAAATAATTGCTTAGATTTAGAAAGTCGTAAAGGAAAAGGACCAGGAGGGTTTTGCGAATATTTACCTGCTTCTCGATTATCTTTTATTTTCATGAATCTCAATCATACACATTATGATGTTACTACTTTCCTCCATGAAATGGGCCATAGTATTCATAATGAGTGTATGAAGCAGTTAAAACTTCAAAAATATGTAGAGATCCCTTCAGAATCAGCTGAACTCGCTAGCATGACGATGGAATTATTTTCGATGGAGTATTGGGATACATTTTATGAAAATAGCGAAGAGTTTATAAAAGCAAAATTAGATTTCTTTAAAGATATTGTTAAGTATTTACCACAAATGCTTATCGTTGATCAATTTCAACATTGGATGTATGAAAATCCTAACCATACCGCTAAAGAAAGAAATGAACAGTATTTAGAATTACATAACACTTACCAATCAAACGTCGTAAATATTGAAGGGTATGAAAATTGGATCGCAACTGGCTGGTTACCTGTACTACACATATTCGAAATACCATTCTATTACATCGAATATGCTATCGCACAACTTGGTGCGTTGCAAATGTATAAACAATATAAAGAAAATCCTAAACAAGCAATAGAAAATTATAAAAAGGCTTTATCATTAGGTAGCTCTAAATCTTTAACGGAAGTATATGAAACAGCTGGAATTCGGTTTGATTTTTCTGGAGAAACGATTAAAGAACTAATGTTATTTGTAGAGGGCGAATTAGCGTTACTTGAACAATTGTAATAAGAAAGCTGTTCCTATATTTTAGGTTCAGCTTTCTTATTTATTTTATTTATCAGTTCTATGTACTGAGAATCACCATATCCGATTGTTGGAAAAAGCCGAAACAACTTTTTTAATAATTCTTGATTTGATAAATCTTTATTTTTAGAAATGAATTTCACTACAATATTTTCTTCTTTTAACATATTTAAATATAAATCTATAGCTTGATACATTACAGGTGGTATTTTATGTGATGTTTTTTTATGATTTACTACTACTTCATCGTATATAGAAGAATAATTTCCTAATTCCAGTTCAAGTTGACTTACTTTAAATTCATCTTCTCTGAAGCTATTTAAGTATACTTTTCCTTCATAACAAGACTGTTCAAGGTATGAAAGTAAAGTAAGTAGATTCATTTGGCAAAACATATCTTCACCGAACCATAAAACAATACATTTATACTTTTTCGTAAAAAGATTTTCTAATGGATCTATAACCTTTTTTGTATAACTTTCTACTGAACTGTTATGACCTTCTGCTCTTATTTTAATAAACTCTTCATTAAAAACTTGTGTAGTAGCGGGATTCACACACATAGCTTCGTTAAAAGGCGCATAATCAGAATCACCCATTAACTTTTCGGTTTTAAATTCTTCATACATAACTTGACCATTTAATATGTTAAGTACGTCTTTATCAAATAACTCACTATTCTTATTACGTAACTGTTCTACCACTATTTTTCTAGAAATATTCATCTTAAACTCCCCTTCTTTATTTAAATTGAGTTTAACAAATGATTGAATAGGCATGTTGTTAAGCTTAAATTCTCTTGGATTCATTCCAAAAACATTTTTGAAAGCTCTACTATAAGCCTCTTGCGAAGAATAATCATAATCCAATGCAATATCTATTATCTTTCTATCATTCTTCAAATCCTCCGTAGATAAATACAACCTTCTTAAAAAAATATAGCGTCTAATACTAACACCTGTTACTTGGTGAAATCTAAAAGAACAGTAATACGGAGAATAACCCTTATAACGCGATAATTCATTTAATGAAAATTCTTCTTTTAAATTGCTCTCAATCCAATCAATCATTTGCTGTATATGTTCATTCATTCATTTCCTTCACTCCTTATTTATAAGTATAAAAGAGAGTCGTTTCTTTCTTTTGATATTTCTTGTGTTTTATAACATGAGCCATTCATTACATCATGCTTCCTTTTAAAGGATATCAAAAATAAAACACGAATGTTGTAAATTAAGATTCTTTTAGTTATCTGTTAAAAAATCACAGTTCGGAAAGGACGTTACAATGAACGAGCTAGAAAAAGAAATACTCCAATTAATAAATGAACGATATCCATTAAATTTTATTAACATTAAATCTATAACGAATGAAATGTATCAATGTCACGCACAACAAGGTACTTACTTCATTAGAATGACAAACTACAAAACATATGAAGAACAGTTAGAAGAAGTTACATATACGAACTTTTTATATGACAATGGTTTAGCAGTTCCTCCAATAATACCTTCTCTTAATGGGAATTTAGTAGAGAAATTAACATTAGGCAAAGAGCTATTTGCTGTATTATATAAAGCTGCGCCTGGTATACATTTACCAAGGTACGAATGGAATTCTAATATATTTAGAAAGCTTGGTAAACAAATTGGAAAATTACATCGTATTTCTAAAAGCTTTGAAAAGACTAAACCAGTTAAACATATAAACAATTGGTATGAAAATGAAGAGTATAATTTTCTTAAGTATATCCCTAAAGAAGAAACTACTATAAGAGAAATTGCATCTGACGTTTTAACTTCTATAAAAAAGCTACAAAAATCCACTTCCAATTACGGCTTAATTCACGGTGATTTATGGTTAGAAAACATTTTAGTTGAAAACAATTCAAACTTAACAATGATTGATTTTCAAGACTGTGAAAAACATTTTTACATATTTGATTTAGCCGTTCCTATTTATAGTGCGATAGAATATTCATTTGCTGGAAATGGGAATATCGTTGACTATGAGCATTCTATTACAAAAGCATTATTTGAAGGGTATCAAGAAGAAAATGAACTACCTAAAGAGATGCTAGACAAGTTTCCATTGTTTATAAAATTAAAGAAGATTTTTGAATATAGCTTAATGCATATGTATTGGGATAAAGAAGAATTAACTGAGGAACAAGTACGGATAATGAATCTTTATAGGATGAAGATTGAAACTAAATATACCTATATTAATGTTTAAGAATACTGTTGTTTAACTACAAGGAAACTTTAGTTAAACAACAGCATTTATTAATTGGCTACTAAACAACCTTTGTTTTATTACTTATACATACTTAGTCAATAATCTGTTTAAATACACTTCATTTTGCGGAGATACTTTCTCAGAAAATCTAGCTGCAATCATAATAGGAGCCCATTGAAAAATCTCATCTCTTGTCAGGTTGGCATTACTGCAATATATTTGCAAATACATTTCTGCTAATTCTATATGAGACTGCGCATATAATAAATATGTACGAAACACATCTGCACGAATATCACCTGAACAAGCATCTACCCAGTCTATAATACTTACATTCTTTTCACTCAAAATTAGATTAAATGGATGGAAATCGCCATGGCATAATCTAGGTTCAAATTTGATTGAATGTAACTTATCCAATATACTTTCCTTTTGTTTTTCATCTAATTTATGTACAGATTTAATTTGACGCTCTAACCTTTCCCTCATTGCTTCCATTTCATCCGTATTCACACGTATAGAATGAATCTTTTTTTGCTCATTAACACAAATATTTATGTAATGCTCTGCCTTATTTAGATTATTAAGCAGGAGATCACCTATACTGTCCCCTTTTACGTATTCCATAATAATTGCCTGTCTATTTTGTATCTTTGTCACTTCAAATACGTTTGGAACTGGTAACCCGCATGAATACGCATATTTTTGTTTTTTTGCTTCATTCATAGATTCTGTATTAGGCAGATATTCATTAAATAATTTTACAACTTTAGTATCATAGAGATAGATTTCTGCTGTATTCCCTTTAGCTATCGGATTTCCTAAATTCAATTCATTTCTCTCCTTACTGTAAATTAAGCTGACACATTATACTCCCTTATAAATTCAGTGTAATTATGCTGAAACCCTTCTCCACGAAAATATAAAAAACTTACCACTTTCTATCCTTAAATAGAAAGTGGTAAGTTTAATTTACTAGGAATATCGGAAGGGAAATTTGGTGTATGCACAATTGAAAATGCATATCTCTGCTCAATAAATGATACTTCATTATGTTTACATTGAAATGGGACACTATTTTTCTTAAAGTTAATTTGGATTTGCTGTAAAAATGCTTGACCTGGTGTTCCGAAAGAAACGTGTACTTTTGGTGGTAAAGCTTTCATCGCAATTGGGATCCAAGGTCGCTGCCACCAAGTAGCAACGATGTATGCAGTGCCACCTATAACAAAGTTGAAAATATCCCCATCTTCCATCGTTTTCATATTTAGATTTGATTTTAGCCATTCTGTAAATACAGGTACACTTTTAACAGGGAGTCCGATTTCCCTTACATATAAAATATTTAAAGGGGACTGCGGTACTAATACATTTTCTTTAACATAATTATGTGCGATAATTTCGAGTAGATTTCCATCTCCGTCTTTAAAGTATAAATTGAATAAACCATTCTCTTCACCAATTACATTTCCATTTTTCCATTTCACAATGAGTAATCCAGAATCTTTTAGCCATCTTGCTGTTTCATGAAATTTTGAATATGGAATCTCAAAAGCGAAATGTGCAGGTGCAATTTGTTCATATACTTCTTGAAAACTAATTGTTGTATAAGGTGTTACTTCAAATTGAATAAATGATGCCGTTTCTTTTTTTATAGGAAAAGATAATATGTCCTTATAAACTTGTTTTACCCCTTCTATAGAAACTGTTTGTAGTTTTATATCTGATATATGTGTAATCATTTTAATTAACCTCCAAATTCATTATATCTATTAGTATTGTATTTCAAAAACTAACAGGAAAAATCCATCTAGAGATTGAAACTTTAATTAACAAAATAATACTTTTGTATTAGAACAGTTACATTAACATTTTAGACTATTGCATTAAAATCTTAACTTCAAGCAGTTTGCGTTGCAGTCCAAATAATTGATATGAACAACCACATCAAGATATAATAAATAATATCTTAAGCTAAAAGGAGTGTTGTATTGTGACTCAAAGAATTTCTTACTATGACGCTGCACCCGATGCTATGAAAATTATGATGGACATGGAAAAGTACACAAAGCAATCAACGATTAATCGAATGACTAGAGAGCTCATTAAAATTAGAGTTTCTCAGATCAATGGCTGTGCTTACTGCATAGATTTACATACATCTGATGCACGAAAAATGGGAGAAACTGAACAAAGAATTTATTGCTTAAGTACTTGGGATGAATGTACTTTTTATACAACAGAAGAAAAAGTTGCTATTGAACTAGCTGAGCATATTACACTTATTCCTACTAAAAGAGTTCCTGAGTCCCTATATAAACGAGTATGTGAACATTATGATGAAAAACAATATATTGACCTTGTCTTGATTATTAATCAAATTAATAGTTGGAATAGAATTTCTATCGCAATGGGAAATACACCTGCTAAAAAATAACACTCTAAGCAAACATCTTACTTACTCTATACATTATTTCTTTATCATATACGCTTCAAAAAGGTTGATTCTTATACATTACAAGAATCAACCTTTTTGAAGTTATATTGGACTTTATCAATGTTTTCTCATTTCTTCTACTATACGAATAATCCCAATGTAACAGATGGTTAAAATACGGGATTAGTTTTACTGTCGCTCTTGTTTTTTTCCTAAAAATATTCGCTGTCTTCCCTCTATATTCATCCCAAATTTCTGGTACTGTAGCACGAAGTATTATTATATTAGATGGTAGCTCCTCATATATATTCATTGTTTCATCCTTATGCATACCTCTCGCATGTCAACATACTTATTTATTTCTATAGCAAAATCCTTAACTACAATTTCTAATAGTGGAGACTATCTTGTATAAACTTCTATTACACACAAAAAGCTACTTTTTTTAAAGAAAAGCAGCTTTTACTCTATAACACATTATAATTTAACAGCAATAATCATAAATCTTTTTGAAGTTGTACGAATTCCTTTTTCAGAACTATTTGCGTCAATGAAGTTTTGTAAAATAGTAAAATCCTCTTCCTCTACTCCAAATCTAGGAATAATAGGTGTATGTTTTAACAAGAAAATAAGATCTTCAGGCGTACCGTAATAATCAGTAATATTATATTCACGTACTTGCACGAGTTCAAATCCTGCATGAATAAGTTCCCTCATATACTTTTCTTTTAAAATTCCATCTTTTTCGCCTAAGTATTGCCCTCTTCTAAATGCTTCTTTCAGGTTCAATTTATCATGTTCGCTAACTTGTTGTGTTAAAAACAGGGCACCTTTTTTCATTACTTTTGCTAATTCAGATGCTATAAACGGTGCATGACAACTTGAAGCTATATCAAAATGCGCATGCGGAAACGCTAAAGCTTCAGAATCCATTTGAAGAAACTCAACATTTTGTACACCTGATTTTTTCAAGTTAGAATGTGCTGTTTCAATCATGCCGTTAGAATTATCTATTCCAATTAAAAATTTAGCCGAAGATGCTATGTTAAGTACATTCTCTCCTCCACCTGTACCAACATCAAGTAAAATATATGATGACTTGCACCTTTCTTTTACCTCTCTATAAAAGTCCCATGTATCTCCTACAGTTTCACATTTTATTTTACTAAAATCCCATCCATTTAATTTTCCTACTTTATCATAAAAGTTTTTGTACTCTAATTCGTTCATTTTATGTGTCCCCCTTTGTTGATACTTATATATTCCATAGCTTCTTAATAAAAATGAGCCATCAATTATTTATTCTATTATATATTATAAAATACAAATTATATGAAAAATATATTCCATGTGCACAAACAGTTTACATAATAAATTTATAGTTTATTTATTTGTATAATCAAACTATCTTCTTCGTCACTATCTAAAACAGTACGGACTGTTTTTACATACTCAACTATATTTAATGCAAAATAGTTTTACTACATGCAATGTACAGTTTCATAATGGATGATATACACTTAAAAAGAAATTATTTAATACAAAATCTCCTTATAAATTTGGCTTTTTGTTGCTAATTTATAAACTGCTGAAATAATACAGGATCCTCTTTTAAAAGTTCCGCTAAAAACTTAAGTTGCGGAAAAGGTTGTAAGATTAACTCTTTATCCATTTTTTCTTTCAATATAGCCATTCCACCTTGTTTAATATAATCGTTTAGTGTTATTTCCTTACTACAAACTAGCCTAATATCACTTACTGAAAGCAATAATAACCCGTTCGTTTCAGCGGATGGAGTTGGTTCATTTTCTGAATGTGCCATATACATAATAGATAAAGTTTCATCTGGGCTATCAATAATTAATATTGGATTGATTTCATTTTCTACTCTTATTTTCTTTGATTGTGCACTCCAATTCCCTTTGTAATATATACTTGGTGAACTCATAATGGTAATATCAATAGCAGCTTCCTCTTTCACTTCTCTTTTAGCAGTTTCTACTGCTGTTTCATCGGCTTCTTTATGTCCCCCCAGCCTTATTACACCTAGTGTATCCCCTTTACTCGTTGGACCAACTTGAAAAACAAATAAATTTTTATACACTACATACGCACCAGCTGTTCGCACATTCTTATCCATTTGTATCAATATTTTCCCTCCTAACGACCTTTGAATAAAATAGTTTACTATAATTTTATTATGTATTTAAATTATCTTCAATCCAACACACAGCATCAAGTAGGTTTTGCGCTATATAATCAGGTACTGTTTCTTTCCACGAATTTCTATACTTTGTTTATGAGCTTTCCCCCCATCCTGTTCGTACTAAAATCTTTTTCATAATACTGCTTTCATTTTTTTTCCTCCTTTAAGTTTTAAAATACCTCTAAAAAGTAGGATTCATCTAAAAATTACAGAATTCTATATATAACAAGTATTGGACGGATGATTTTCAAATTCCTCTATATTAAAGGTGGTATAAACAGTGTGAAACTTATACAAGAACGAAGACTTACCGCAAAGTCAACTTTCTCTAAAGAATACAAGATTTTCATTTTTGGTTTACTCATTTCACGAATTGGGGATTCACTATATACTTTTGCGTTGCCTTGGATTGCCTATCAATTAACCGGTTCAGCTGTAATTATGAGTTCTTTATTTGCTATTAATGTATTGCCAATTGTTTTATTTGGCCCTTTAGTTGGTGTAATAATTGATCGATACGATCGAAAAAAGTTACTTTGGATAGCGGATATTACCAATATTATTTTAGTAAGTCTTGTTCCCATTCTACATACATTACATCTATTAGAAATTTGGCATTTATACATAATTACTTTTATCTTAGCAGTTATGTCTATGCTTTTTGATGTAACAACTGTTACAGTCATTCCGCATATCGCAGGAGCATCATTAACAAAGGCTAATTCTTACTACCAAATGATCAATCAATTGGCTAGTTTATTAGGTCCAATGATAGCTGGGATTTTCATTTCTTTTATTGGCGGCTTTCAAGTGCTTTGGATTAATGTTCTTTCATTTATTGCAACATTAGTTGCTGTGATGTTATTACCGCCTATGAAAACCGTAAACAAGAAATGCGAAGGCAAAAATGCACTTCAAAATGTACTTTCTGACTTGGTTAATGGATTTACATGGCTCAAAAATGATCGCTTAAATATAGCTTTATCTTTTCAGGCTATGATAGGAAACTTTGGAGCAAGTGCGGTTTTAGGTGTATTCATGTATTATTTATTATCCACATTGCAACTTACCCCGGAACAAAGTGGCTTTAATTATTCATTAATAGGTATAGGTGGGATTTTAGGAAGTTTAATTGCAGTTCCTTTAGAAAAAAAATTGCAGCGCGGTCTTCTAATTCCTTTACTCCTATTCGCTGGAGCAATTGGCTTAACTTTCGCACTTTGGAGTACATATTGGTTTGCTCCTGGCATTGCTTTCGGTATTGCAATGACTTGCAATATTGCATGGAATATAATTGTAGCCACAGTTCGCCAGGAAACCGTTCCATCAAATATGCAAGGAAGGGTTTTAGGATTTTCACGTGTACTTACACGATTAGCTATGCCACTCGGGGCATTAGTAGGAGGCATTATTTCAGCCTATAATCCAGTACTTGTATTTGCTTTAGCTGCTTTCACGAAACTACTTGAAGTTTTTATTGCACTATATAGTCCGATACGAAAACTATGAGGAAAGGAAAGATAATTATGTATGATTGGTTAATTGAAATCGAAGAGCAAAAATATCCAGCACCTACTATAAATGAAGGTTTTTATATAGAAAAGGTACCTCCTGTATCTTCAAAGACTTCTCTCAGTCCAATTTGCCAACTTTTCAGTGGCATGGATGTCATACTTGAAGAGGACGTTTATACGTCCTTTCCCATTACAAATGACATTACTTTAAATATAGTTAAAAATGAATTAATCCCTCATTATAACGATGTGAAACAAGTTTATATTAATAATGAATTACATGAAATTTTCATGATAGGTTTAAAGGAAGAATCAAAACAAACTTTAAAAGCACTTCTAACTAACGGTATATATCCCGTAGTGCCTGATTTATACCGAAGTTGTTCTTTTAATAGAATTGTCGGTAGAAGAACATTAAAATATTATTCTGTACTATTCGATTGCATTGCTCCGATGTTCTTAAAAGAAACTCAAGAAATAGCATATTTCCTCAAACATTCATTCTTTCAAAAAGAGAATTGCATTTCTTTAGTACCAACAGGTTGGTTTTTAAAAGAGTCATTAAAGGATTCCATTACACTCCGCTCATTTTGTACATTTGCAAATAAAATTGTACTAGTAGTTGACGAATCGAATCAAGAAGTAATTTCTCTTGATATTTACGGATAAGTTGATAAAGGGGTCGCGTCAGGAAAATACGAATTCACAACGATAAGGAAATTTCAAATTAAAAAGCTCAACTTCTCTACAAATCAAAATAGAGAAATTGAGCTTTTCAGTTACTTCATTTATTTATTGAGTTCATTAACTGGAAGAAGTATTCAGGTTTATGAGTCTTATTTAGGTTATACCATGAATGTAATGTATCTGGTGTAAATACATCTATTTTTTTCAGTACCTCCATTGCAAATTCCAGAGGAGCTATTCCTGATGCAGTAACTAAATTCGCATCAGATACCGCAGATTCCAACTCATAGAACTTTTCTCCTTTATAGTTAGGACATACCATTTTAGTATATTCTAAGTTATTACTTGTATGCTTTCTAGTATCTAAGTATCCCATATTCGCGAGACCCTCAATTGCACCACAAATTGCAGCAACAATAGTACCAAGCTTTAAAGCTTGGCCAATTCTTTCTAAGATTGGTTGATGAATTTCTTCACTCCAAGTGGTCCCTCCTGGTAAAATTAAAAGATCTTTACTCTCAAAAGTACATTCATCAAGGGAAATCTCTGGTTTTATGTTCAGTCCTCCCATAGTAGTAATCATTTCTTTATTAGCTCCTACTGTAATTACTTTTAAAGCTGCTAAATCTTTTTTGAAATATCTTCCTGAGTTTAATTCAGCAATTAAATATCCATATTCCCAGTCCGACATTGTATTAAATACATATAGAAATGCTTTTTTTGTTTGCATCCAATAACACTCCAATCACAATTTATATAGCTATTATAATATAACTTCCCTGACAGTTAACGTCAGGGAAGTTATCATACTTGATGAAATTTTATTAATTCCGAAAGAACTTCAATAAGTCTTTTCTTAAGACTTATTGGCTCAATAACTTTAATAGATTTATTGTACGGTAAAAGTAAATAAGGTACATATGTATGTAATATATCTTTTTCAAGAAGAAAAACCGCTTGATTTGAAGTCCGTTCTTGTAAATAATGTCCTAAAAACCAATGTTGGCAAATATCAGCCAATACACTTTTATCCCCATTAATAACCAAATAAATAGTCCCTTCCTTATCTTCTATAGTTGGAAGAAGACCATTTATAAAAAAGTCACGTGCTGAAAAATTTTCTGGTCGGTTAAACTTATTTTCTGTAAGCATTAGACTTTCAATTCGATCTACTCTAAAACTACGGATATCATTCCTAAGATGACAAAATCCAATTACATACCACTTATTATTCCAATAGATAATTTTGTACGGATCGACCAATCTATAATTTAATTGCTTTTCGCCACTTTTATGGTAAAGAATTTTTACTGAGTAGCCGTCAGACACGGCCTGCTCCAACTCCTTCAAAAAAGGTTCCATAGAGAGTGAACTTAATCGACTTATTACTTCAAGACTAGCTAAATGTTGGTTTATCTTTGTTTCCTGCTCTTGATTTGAGTATTTACTTAGTTTTGAAATGGCCCTATTTAGTGCTTCACCTCTATAATATCCGGCTTCTTCTGCAAAAACAGCAGCGTGAAATAGTGCAGTTTGCTCCTCAAAATCAAAAAAAAGAGGAGCCTCAATAAAATTGTTCAATAAAGTGTATCCACCGTTATGTCCTGGTTCTGAAATGATAGGTACGCCACTTGTTGAAATTGTATCAATATAACGATACACAGTCCTTATATTCATCTCTAACTTTTCTGAAATTTGTTTTGCAGTAATTTTTTTACCTGAGCGAAGCATCCATAGAATTGCTAACATATTGTCAATTTTAGGCATATAACTCCACCTCGATATGGAATTTATTTTCTATTATATATTTCCGATTTTTGGTATAATTCATCAACTGTTCCTTTCCGATAGCTTTCTATATAATGAGGCCCTAGACACATTTGTAATTTCACAAATTTGATTTACAGTCATATCTCCCTCTTTATAAAGCTTTACTGCATAATTTTTATGGTACCTTCTTTAACCGACCCTTACACTTTCCTTCTTTCTTAGCCAATTCAATTCCTTCACGCTGTCGCATATAGATAAGATCACGTTCTAATTGGTTTACACCCGCCATAACCGTAATATTGCACCATATTTCACCTTTAGGCTGGGAACATATTAATTTGCTAGGAGAATACCATTTTAATTCAGAGAAAGTGATCTCATTAGATTCTTTAAGAACACTAAACTTTTTTAACGTTGTTAAAAATGGGAGAATCGTCAGAAAAAAAGGCGTTAATTATATGCCTTTTTTCTTTATCATCATTTAACTGGATAATAAACTTCTGTAACCCACTTATTATGATCCGATTCCATCGCTGGGCTCACATGGTAAATATTAAACATCAGGCCAGCTGAATAATATCGATATCCACTTTGTTCATCGACTTTTACTGGCTGTAATAATTCTACTTTATCGTAGTGTCTCAACATACGAATACTAATGGAAGATAGTTTTGAAAAATCACCTATTTTAAACATATTCCCTTTCCATTAATTACCTCTACTTCCTAGCTCAACTTTATCCTAAACAATAACATCGTGTGAGAGTCAACTGTTTATAACACTTGAATTATATTTCTTTAATTATTTCTCCTCATACTCCCTTCCGTCTTAAGGCTATAAAGATTGATATTAATCCGTTCACAACTAATAAAGTTACTATAATACTTGTAAGAAAGGCTACATCTGCCGCAAATATTTTAATTGTTCGCCATGGTGAGCTTGTACTATAAGTAAGAATCGGGATGAAAATAATAGATAATAGTAGAAATAGATTTCCTACGAAACACCAAGTTAGTTTTTTAATATTTTTCTTATGCCTATACGCTTTAACAAACATAATTGGTGAAATGAAAAGCACGAGTATAACTAAAGACATAGCAATTTGTGTAAATGGTATGTTTTTAGGTGGATCAATTGGTTCTTTTCCATTCAAAATACTAATAATTCCATTTTTCAACACTGATAATGTTTGCTCTTCTAATACATGATTTTTATTCGTTAAAATCACACCACTCCAGCCACTATTATTTAAAGTAAACATTTCTGCACGAGCATCGGGAGTTGATCCTGAATGCCAAATCATCTTTTCACCTTCATTTATATTTGTTGTTCTTAACCCAAAACCATAACTTTTTTCTGAATTAATTTTATAAAGTGATGATAGATAAAGATCTATGTTTTCTTTCTTTAAAAATTGAGTGTGCTCTTTATGATTCAAAAACACAAGAAATTGAATCATATCTTCTAAACTTGCAGTAATATAACCATACGGTGCCCCAGCATTATCATAGGACACTATACTTTTTCTTGGTATGCCAAACCAAGACTGATAACCTGTTAAATAACCCTTTTCATATGCAGTTTCTTTACTTGCTGCCGCGCCATTCATATTTAACGGCTGAAAAATATGCTTTTTCATATATGATGAATATGTTTCATTTGTGACTCCTTCAATAATTGCACCTAATACAATATAATTCGCATTACTATATTGATATTTCTCACCTGGTGGAGCAGTTAATTTTACATTTGAAAGTTTCATTACATTTTCTTTTAATGCTGTAGAATTTTTGGATTGCTTATCTGATAATGCTAAGCCCTCATATGTACTGATTCCGCTTGTATGAGTTAGTAGATGTTGGATTGTTATAGTTGAGGATATTTGTGAATCTTTTAGTTTAAACCAGGAAAGGTATCGTTGAACTGGATCCTCTAATTTTAATTTTTTATCTTCTATTAATTTTACTATAGCTAAAGCTGTTAAAGATTTACTTATTGAGCCGATTGCAAATGGGGTTTTACTAGTTACCTTTTTTTCAGATTCTCCAGTAATTCCTATCGTTTTTGTGAAAAATACATCTTTTTTATGTACAATTGCAACAGAAGCTCCTGGAATGTTCTGCTCTTTTATAAATTTTTCAATATACTTATCCAATGCAATTTTAATATTTTGCTGAGCGTAAACTTTTGGATCTGTAATACATAACATTAATACATTACAAAGAATATAAATTAGAGACATTTTATAGATTGTATTCTTCATTATGCTTTAGAGAGCTTTCTTTTTTTATAACTTACTAAACTAATAAATACTACTACAGAGAGCATAAAACTAATCATTATTAATAATGAATTCCACCATTGATTTTCTGAAATACGATATAAAAGATTATACTGAAATGTATTTTTACTATTAGTTGGATTTAATGATCTAGTTAAAAATATTGTAAATGTAGTTTGCGAGATGAGGTAAGTAATAACTGCGATGAATATGCCGCGTAAGATAGATTTGTTTAATTTCCCCTTTTCATTTTTCAATTGCTTCCTTTTAACTTGTAAATCAATCTCATTTATTTCTAAATAATCTTGAACAAATAATTGAGGTGTACCTAAATCATCTATACTATCTTCACCATGTTCACGACATTCTTGAATATGTTCTAATATTTGTCGCTTAATATTTTCCCTTTCTTCTAAACTAATATCGTATTGCCTTAATTCCTTAAGTACGTCTGTTAAAAATTGCTTTTCTTTACCTAGTAATCTATTCCTCATTTCAGAAGGTCTCCTTTCAAACCGCTTTTTAGTAATGTTTGAATATCCGATTGCAATTCTAACCACTCATTTATTTTATTCTCAAGACGTATTTTCCCGTTTTCATTAATTTCATAATAAATCCTAACTTTACCACTGTCTGTTACTACTTGATAAGTATTAACCCAATCTTGATTTTTCAACTTAGTTAAAATGGGGTAAATACTTCCTACTCCTTTCAATTTTAAATTGTTTACTTCAAGTTCTTTCATAATCTCATAACCATAACTTTTCTTTTTCGACAAAATAGATAATACACACATTTCTAAATGACCTTTAATTAAACTTGTTCTGTCCATAGGATAAATTTAACAGAAATATATACTTCATTCAAGTATATATTTCTGTTAAATCCAAAAAATCAGACAACAGAACGAAGATATTATAAGCAAAAGATATTACTTGCTAACTATTTTTACCCCTAATAATCACTTTTATAATATAATAATTACATAATATATCAAATTTTTGTCCCTTTTACTTTTCTATCTCTCCTCCATATATCCTTAGTTGGAAATGTAGTATACGGGACATAAAAATACTAAAAAATCCAATTCCTTAATTTTCACATTAAGAAATTGGATCTTCTTTCATTACCTTTACTCATACTGCGTTATTATAAACATTATAAAGAATATACGTTTTATATAAGTTATGTTAATAACACATAAACTAATATAACTTTACTGATTACTCTCAAGACATTCATAAACCGCCATCATATCTCGTTTATCCAATTCTCGAATACGATTAAAAATTGGTATTTGCGCAACAGCTTCTGTTAATAAGCTTTCATCCACAATATCACTAACTTTTCCAGTTAACCATGTTTGTACATCCACGCCCTCAACAACTTCTTTTAGTCCTTCGTCATTAATACCAGTTGCATTACAAGTTACACAAGGAATTGTTAGTTTAAACACACCATCATGTAGATTATCTTCTGTAATAACTTTCTTTCCTTTACAAAATGGACATGGGTTAGCTTTTTTAATTTTATTAATTTGGGTAACTAACTTTTTGTATCCAAACGCTTCGTATACATACGTAAGTTTTTTATATTTACCATTTGTGAAATACTTATCTATAATGTTTTCTCTCGTTTCATATACATTAGGGAAATCACAAACAGTTACTTGATTATTAACACTAATGGATTCAATATTTCTTTTTATTTCATCCCAGAATGGTAAGACATTTTGTAACACCATTTCATAGTTTGAAAAACTTGCCTGTTCTAATTCAAACATTTTCAGTGCAACTTGTGCTTTTCTTGGCAATAACGAAACATCTTCTGTCAATTTCATATCGCCACCAACAATAGATTTCAATTTATGAAGTGCAGGTAAATCACCGACTATTTTCAACACTTCATCAATTGGTTGATTGATAATTTCACGAATATCGAAGTTAGAAAATTTAAGCGGTTTTTGATGATTTAATACCGTTCCCGCACAAATTGGACATGTCATCATTTCTTTAGAAGTCTTAATTTCCTCTTTAATAGCTGCTTTTGAAATAACAATATATCCACCAATAATCGTATTAAATCCTACCCATGTTCTGCGTGTCTTTCCTTTTTTATCATAAAATGATTTTTCAAAATATCCGTACCAAAACGTTTGCTTTTCTTCTTCTGACATATCGTTATAGCTCTTTGATAAATCGTGACCAAGCTCATTTTTAATTTCTTCAAATAAAAATTCTATTTTTTCATATTGATAAAATTTTAATACTTTCATGATTTCTGGATCAAATAAACCATCCCAAAATGGAATGTTTTTATCTTGAATTGTAATATCTTTATCGAAAACTTCAATTTGAAGACGTCCCGAACAAGATGGACAGTGATTGTCCTGTGAATAGAAATCAAAACTTCTCGTATCTTTATTAGTTGGATGAGCAGCTACAATATGATTAATTAGTCCACCAATCTCATATAAGAAACTATATTGACTATATAAATGTCTTTCAAGATCAATAGCAACTACAGGTGCAATTGTATCAGATTCATATTCACCATAAATTAAACGAGCCATTGATGATAAACTTTTTAAAATACCACCTTTATAAATGTTTTCGGCATTTTTAAAATAGTTAATATGATTTTCTTCTAAATAGTGAACGCCTTCTTTATGCTTAAGTGCTGAAGGAATATGTATTTGCTCAGTATTATTCACACTACTTTTTTGACGATAATAATCTTCATGACTTACTACATCAAGATGCTTTATAGATTCAAGCTGTCTTTTCCCGAAATCTACAATATAATCAGAGCTTTCTAACATGTAACGATTATGCTCAATCATAATGATAGAGACTGATTCATCTTGCAATATCCCTCTAACACTATCTATAAATTGATTTAAAATATTTTGTGATAAACCTTTTGAAGGCTCATCAAAAATAAATAATGTATGTGGATTTCTTGTGTTTGCAAATAACTCCGAAACTAAATGAACACATTGAAACTCACCTGTTGATAATGTTTGTGTTTTTCGTTCTAACGTTAAATAACCAAGTCCTAATTTAATTAGTAGACTCAAGCGTTTATACGCAATATCTTCATTTGGAAGTTCATCTATAATATCCTCAATCGAACGCTCAAAAATATCATCAATTTCTTCGCTATACTTTGTTAGTTTCTTTTTAATATCTAAGAAAGTGGCTACAGTTGATCGACTTGTAATAGATTGATTTCGATCTTGTCCGACCATAACTAATTTATCTTTGGGATATCGTTTCATGAAATCCGTAGCTAAACATTCGTTAACAAGTGTAGATTTCCCGCATCCAGATTCTCCTGTAACCGTTACAAGCCTATTTTTAGGAATTTGAAACTCCAACATTTGGATATTACGGCAATATAATTCTTGGAATGTATAATATTCTGTTGGTATTTCTTTATTTAAATCCCACAGTATTGGTTTTGGTCTTGGTGATTCTTTCACAATTTGTCCACCATATTTTCCGCTACCAGGTCCAAAGAACAATTGCTCATCTGTTGTATCCAGTACTGTATCTGAATGATCGATGAGCCAAATTTGATTTTTACACCCTAACTGCTTAATCTCTTCTAATATTTGTAATAATGTTTCATGATCAAGTCCAACTGAAATCTCATCAATAATAATTACAGCATTTTCACTTACTGCCATGAATTCAGCCAAATATAGTCTTGTTAACTCTCCACCTGACAACGTACCCATAATTCGATTTAATGTTAAATAACCAATGTTCATATTAATTATATTTTGCAGTATATGTTGCTTCGCTTCACTAATATTTAACTCTTCCGCTAACGAGAGAATAGACTCAACACTTAAATCATTTATATTTGAAATTGTATGTGGTTTAGCAAATAAATCTATCGTATGTTGTTCGATTTCTTCACTATAACGTTTTCCCTTACATTTTTTACACTCAATATTTTTAGTAGTGCCTCGACCTTTACAGCCAGTACACCAGCCTAACTGGTTATTGAATGAAAAAACCTCAGGTGAAAGATGAAATACTTCGGCAAGTTTTTCACGAACTTCAGTAAACACACCAGTATGAGTACCTATCGTTGAACGTGGGTTGGAAGAAATCGATGATTTTCCTAGAAAAAGAACTAAAGGCATATCTTCCATCTTAATAGCACTAAAATTCGTTTCCATAATGTTAGGAAATAAATATTGATATTCAGCCTTTGGCAATAAAGAAACTAATCGTTTTTTTGATTCTTCGCCAATCGTTTGGCAAAAAGTTGTTTTACCTGATCCTGATAAACCAGCGATTCCAAACGACTTACTAAATGGAATAGCTGTATCTAATTTGTTTATGTTATTAGCAATTAATTGATTTACTTTCATATTAACCTCTATTCTTATTTTTCATTAAAATCATTTTTACAGTGTAATAATTACATAATTAATATAACCTTTTATATAATTATCCTCTCACTTCAAGGATCTTATCCTTATATATTTCAAACCATTGCTGCCATTCATCTTTAGAAAATTCCTTTTCTTTTCCTTCTAGTACAGAGGAAAAAAGATTTAAGCAAATATGCCAACCAGCTATATCTTTCGGAGTATGATCCGTTAATTCATGAATGTACTCTTTAAGAAGGAAAAGAGCACCATTTTTTTCTTTATGTATTTCAAATCGGACACGATCTTTATCCCAGGTAAATTCAAATACTGAGTTTAATTGACACTCTAAAATATCAATATTTATAAATGAACCGTCCATCATGTCAAACTTGATTATTCCACCTGTTTTAAGGCTTTCAATCTGTAAATTAGACATCCATTTTTTAAGCTTACTGTTTTCCGTTAAAACAGACCAAACTTCCTCTATTGTATATGGAAATTGGTATTCAAATTTTACAATATACCCATCAGTTACTTTTTCAATTTCAGCTATCATATTGATTCCCCTCTATATAGAATGTATGTTCTCACTTTATTTTACACGAATATAAATATAAAATAAATATTTATATCACCGAAGTATTAATTTAAAGTTAATGGCGCTGAAAAACTTAAATATTTTCTAAATCAAGTTATATTTTGTTAGGAATTAAATATCATGTATGTCCATTTCCTTATTAAATATAAACTTACGTACAAAAAAAGCCGCATTTGCGACTTTTGAAACGATAGAATTTACTCGTGTTTTTGTTGAATGATTTAGCGCTTAATCGCATCGACAATTAGCGATGGAAAACCAAGTTTATCGCCTTTATTTCTAGAATCATACCTTTTGGAACGAAAAATAACACCATCGTTAGCATCCCATTCGTTGTAATAAAACTCACCATTTTCATCACAATATTCAAGTAGAACTACCTCAAATCCAGCAGTTTCAAACATTTTCGTTAATGTTTTATAATTATGAACAATTTTATGACTTGCTGCTGGATGATCTTTCGGACCAGGTCCGCCTATTTGAACTATATTTTGGTATGCTTCGTCTCGGAAAAATGCATCAGGAACACCGCACCGAATGTGCCCTGCTGGCTTTAAAAATTCATAACAAATTTCTGCTGCGCATACACCCTCTTCAAATGTAAGGTGTTCCCATACATGCTCAGCTAAAATAGCTGAAATAGAGTTGTATTCAAATCTTTCTTCCCACGTTGTTTTATCTAGTAAATTAAGTTCATCTTCTTGTGTTTGTATCCAACCTGGATTATTATTAAACACTCCAGCTCCGACTACTACTTTAATTTCGTCTTGTTTCATTAGCATAACTTTCACCCCGTAAACATTTTAATTTATTAATATATTCTATGTTTACTATTATTCTACCTTCTACAATAAGTTAAGAATAAATAGTGATTGTTTTAACAAAAAATGAGTCCCGGACAATATCAAACTCAATCTCTAAAAATCCCTTAATGCAATAATCTAACTAACTTAATGGAATCAGTTCATGATACACAACTATTTTTGTATCTTTCTAAATTTGCGAGCTAAAGTGAGTACGGTACCTGCAATAACCATCCATATGCCCATTGTTACACTGTTAGTTGTACTGGCACCCGTGTTTGGAAGCTCTTTATATGTAGATTCTTTTTTATCGGAATTACTGTTGTTCGGGATATTACTGTTATTAGTAGGACCTTTAGCTTTGCTAGTGTCTTTATCCTTCACTAATACTTTTTGTATTGTATGTACCTCATTACCTACAAAATCTGTGACACTATATATTATTTCAAAAGTACCAGCTTTAGTGGTATCTCCAATACCTTTATATGTTACTTTAGAAGTAAGATCACCGTCTTCTTTATCAGTAGCTGATACACCTACCATTGGATTGAATTGATCTCCTTCAGTAATTGTAGTTGTAGCAGGTACTTTTAGTATTGGTAATTCATTTTCAACTTCTTCTCTAACTTTGACCGTTACAGTTTGTTTCGCAGTTACTTCATGACCTTTAGAATCTGTAGCTGTGTACGTTAAAACGTAAGTACCGGATTTAGTTGTATCCACTTTACCATCAACTTTTACTTTAGAAGTAAGATCGCCGTCTTCTTGATCAATAGCTAATACTTTTGCCATTGGATCGAATGAATCTCCTATGTGGATTGTCGCCGCAGTAGGCACTGTTAATGTAGGGTTTAAATCTAATGTTTCTCCATTTCCCTCTACAACTACCGTCTGTGTAGCCGTTACATTCCCTCCTTGTGAGTCAACGACCGAGTAGTCCACAATGTATGTACCTATTTTAGAAGTATCTACATCCCCTTTATGTTTTACTTTATTTGTTAAATCACCCTCTTCTTTATCAACAGCTTTTACATTACTCATCGGGTCAAACGTATCACCTACACGCAGTGTAATTGTAAACGGTACAATTAACTCTGGGACTTGGTTTTCTGCAGTTTTTTCGTTTTCTTTCACTGTTCCTTTAATTTTTGCTGCATCAAAAGCTTTTTGGACCTCTTGAGCCTCAATTGAGTTCAACCCATATTTGTTCGTTGCAACTTTAAGACACGCTAATCTTAATTCAGAGAAATCAGATGTCATGTTTAATTCATCAGTATTTGCATAATAGAAAATATCAAACATTTTATCTTCACCAATACCATTTACAGTTACACCATTATGAGTGCCACCTTGTGCAATTAAATACGCCACTTTATTAATAATATTTGAGTTGAAATGAACGCCCTCATTATCTTCTCCGTTTAAATCACTGTATTTACTATAGTCATCTGGATACGATACTCCATTGAAAAAATTAATTGCAGATGGATTTTTCATATTACGGAGAACTGATCCGCTTTGTTCTCCTATTGTCCAATTAAATTCCCCATTATTTATATATTTCTCAATAGCCGTTCCCATAATATCAGATAACGCCTCGTTAATTGCGCCAGATTCTCCAAAAAATTCAAGATTAGATTCACTAGATGTAACCGCATGTGTAAATTCATGACCCGCTATATCAAACGCTCTAACCATTGGATCACCATATATAAGCATACTAACATTGTTAATATTAGCACTAAATGCATTACCCCAATTTTTAGGATCATTTGTTTCTCCAGAATCCCATGCATGTACAACTGAAACTACTTTTTTCCCTTTATTATCAAAACTATTACGCTTATATTTGTCTTTATAAAAATCATATACGTTTGTTGCTAAGAAATGAGCACTTACCGCTTTTGGATCAGTAAATGTTGTTGATGTACTAGTTGCTAATATACCAGGATAATATTTATCTTCAAAAGTAATATCTCTATAATTTACATCGTACGTCTCAATTCCTTTTCCCCTTGTGTAATCAGCAAGCGCATATTTCCCGTTATTATGTTCAGAAATACCGAATGTACGAGTTATACCTAAATCATCTTTTCCAGTTCCCGTTAATGATTTGACATTGCTTTTTTCACTCTCCTTAATAGCTTCATCATGCTCTTCACTTACTTTTATATCTGACTCTTGCACCATATTTTTTAACAAATCACCATTATGAGCATTCACTAAATAAGTTCCAGATACATAGTTTGGTGTTGCAGCAGCAAATGTAACTTGATATGCATTGCTAGCCTGCCCATTCTTTTCATTAACAAAAATAATTTCCTTAACTTCTGGCTCAGAAATAAATTTAATATCGTTCCCGTACTTCGTATAAATAAATTGTTTTGCCTCTTCTTTTGACAAGTTAATTGGATTCTTTAAATCTTCTAGTATTAAATTTTGTGCACTTTCTCCTGAAACACTTTTAATAATACCCTTTTTATCTACATGAGCAGTCAATTGGTGTCCGTATACTTCTTTACCTTCATATATTTGTTGCATACGCACAAGTGTAGTCCCATCATATGAACCACGCTTTTGAACAACTTCGTAATCTACCCCTTCGTCTCCACTCACTTGTTTTGGAGACAAAGCATGCTCCGTCTTTTCTTTAAGTGCATCTTTCACTACGTTCTCAGGCGTCTTTTGTGATGGTTGTGTAAGTTCACCTGTACGGAACGAATCCTCTTGAATTTCAACTTGCATTTGACCCTTTTCCTCTGCATAACCTACTTCATATGGTGTTACAGTTGTTAAGGCTAATCCTGCTGTTAATGCAACTATAGCTATTTCTTTTTTATTCTTCATTTTATTTTCCTCATATAATTCCCTAAAATATGAAACTGCTTAAATGTATTCCTATCAAAAATAGAAAAAATCAAAAGTATACCACATTACACAAAACCGTATTATAAAAAGATGACTTCTGTAATCAACAAAAGTCACCTCTTCAATATGTCATATCCCTAATATGTTTTTAATACATAATTTCTATATGAAAAAGAAAAAGTATTCTTTAACGAGCATTTTGCATTACTTTTATTAGGTCATTTATATTCTCAACTTTTTGCTGAAACTGATCAAATCTACTATGTAGTAATGAAGGATTTTTATCTTCAGTTGAAATAACTTTTTTTAATTCCTCTTCTAATTTATCATATGTATGAAAGAAATTATCAAATTCAACACTCACAAGTTCTTCATTTTCACGATAAAATCTTTTTGCTTCTATATAAGTCATATATGATTTATTTAAAAATCCTAATGAAATTAAATATTTAGAAGTGTTTTCTTGATAAATAGCAATATCACATGCTATTTTAATATCAGAATAAGTTTTTTGAACGAAACAATGTAATTCAAAAATCTTAAACTTTAATCCTATATTCATTTCATCCCCTCCCATCCTATCTATTCTACATAAAAAAAGAATATTGTACAAAGTAAAATATCAATATAGTACAAAAATAAAAAGCGAAAGAATAACTCCTTCCGCTTTTTATAGCAATATATACATTTCATATTGTGCTAATGAGTTCTTTTCAAATCCAGTTTTCTTTAAAAATCCTTCTAATAAATTGTTGTTTGGAAACCCAATTGATAAACTTGATACATTTAAGTTTTCTCTTGCCCTTGCCACTTGTAATAATTTTGATCCAATACCACGATTTCTATAGTCTTTGTCTACGAAAAGAAAACTAATTTTACCTTGTTCATTCACACATATAGAACCCTTTAAATCATTATCGACATATGCGCCGTAAAATGTATTATTTGATTTTTCGATATAATCCATATCATTTTGCCAATTTATATGGAAGTGCAACCATTTCTGTATTTCAATTTTAAACGATGGAAAATCTAATTGTTTTACTTCAATTCCCTTACAATCTTTAGTTATTATCCTAGTCAAATCTTTTAAATTATAATAAGATAGATCGTACACTTTTTCATAGCCTAATTTCGTATAAAAATGAATCGCTCGGTCATTGCCTACAATGACTTCAAGGAAAAGTTGCTTACACTCATTTTGAAGCGCCTCTTCTTTATGTAGTTCAAATAACTTTTGACTCACACCAATACCACGGTAATTAGGATGAACGGCTAATGTTCCACAGCGCATTGTTTTTATGTTTTCATAATCCTTTATCCCGCCAAGTATTACACCAACAGATTTGTTACCGTCTAAAGCAAGAAAGGAATGTTTTAGTGAATTCCCTTCAGCTCCAAAAAATCTTTTTATAAAATCTCCTTTTGAAACTTCCATTTTAATAATGTAATCTGAAAATCCATCTTTAAATGCTTCATATACTAAATCTATACTTACTTCACTACACCTTTTGTATTGAATCATATAAAATTATCCCCCACTTACTCGTGTTAAACTTAACATTCAAATACATAAAATATACTAGTTCCATCCTACCCAACATTCTTTAATTTTTATACCACTTAATTTGAAATGAACGGACACCTCCCCACATATCTATCACTATTAATTTGTTTTATAACAAACGGTGCAATATCCCCATTTTGTATTTTGATTCCTGGCATATCAACTAAACTCTCTTTTATATTTCCAATACCATTTCCTTCTATAACAAATGGTAATCTAACAATTGTCCAATCTACTTCACTACTTTGGATAATTTGTAATTCTTTATATTTATCTTGCATCATTTTTGATAAAAAAACTTTAAATAATGTAGCCCCTATTTTATTTGCAATTCCCTTTTGATCTCCTGTAACATTTAAAGAACCTCCAGAAATTACAATATATCTTTTTATTTCAAACTCCTTCATTGCTTCTAGAATATGCTTCGTTACTGTGCTAAAAATATAAGATTCATTTTTGGGTTGACCTACCGCATTAATTACAGCTCGACACCCTTTAAGTAATTTGCGTATTGAAGCAAAATCACGTGCATCTCCATTAATAATCTCTAAATTTTCATTTGTTATTTTGATATTATTAGAATTTCTTGTTAATATTTTTACTTGATATCCCTTTTCTAACGCTTCGTTTACAAGGAATTTTCCGGCTTTTCCGTTTGCACCCAAAATAGCTATTTTATTTGTACTTTCCAATATTAACCCCTCTTACTATCTATTATTTACTACATTAATCTCATACACACGTAAAAAAGCAATTAAATGCTCACACGCTCGCTCACATGCTAACATTTTATAAATTTTTTGTTCCTCTTTCGTTTTATCATTTGCTTGATCTGAAGCAGCCTTTAAACATAGAAAAGGTTTTTTATTAATTTGGCATACATAAGCGAATGCTGCGACTTCTTGATCAACCGCCAATGCTCCATATACAGTATGAAGTAAATATCTCATTTCTGAACTACGGATTCGTTGATCTCCAGATAAGAATGTACCGAAATGAATCGGATCATAAGATCGTATCTTTTTTATTCTTCTTACAAGTGACTTTGTTGTTTCAATAGGTGCTGTTCTACCATTATATAAATTAAAAACATCTTCCCCTGAACCAGCAGCAGTAACGTCGTGTTGTATTGCATTAAGAGCCACTACAATATGACCATTTTTCACCTTGTTTGATAAACTTCCGCATATACCTGTCATAAACAACTCATCTGGCTGAAACTCACTAATTAATAATTGTACACAACTAGCACAGCTTACTTTTCCAACTCCAGTTATTACGGAGATAATTTCCAGTCCATTGATATAATGAAAATGAAATTCCCAAGCTGCTCTTTTTTCAATGCTTTCACTTGGATAATATTGATGCAAATACGTAAGTTCTGGTTCCCATGCGGCTACGATTGCAATACGTTTCATTACACGCTTCACTTCCCCTATTGTTATCATGTAAATACTTTATCTATACCTTCTCGTTCATAATCTGGAATCCACTCTTTATATTTCTCATATAAATTTCGTATTGTTTCTTTATTCTTCGCAATTACTTCACATCCTCTATCATCGTATATAAACATGATAATATCTTTCGTTACATTTATAAGAAATACATCTGGATAAGAAATCTCTTTTTTGCGTCCAAAACGAGGATAAAGACCTGGAAAATCTTCATGATTCGCAGCTTGAATAAGTGGTATATACTTTATATCGCAGGCAAAACATTTTAGTGAAAATTGATAAGTACTATATAAATCAGCTTCTTCATCTTCAAATAGAAAAGGTAATGTTTCTAGTCTTATTTGGATCTTTAAATCCCTCTTTTTAATAAAGTGAAACTTTAATCAGTGGGGGTTTTCTTCATCCTCCACTGATTATTAGTTGAACCAATCGGACTTTTATGGGCAGTTGATTCCCCACCTAACTTCTTTACTTTCGCTGAATTTTGAGGTGGGGGTCTTACTGCCCATTAAAGCGGGATAAATCGATTATATACATTTATTTTCTGCGGATTTTTCACATTTTCCTTTTTAAATCGATAAACATTTGTTACTAAAAACACTTCATCTTCTTTTGAAAATATATCTTCAAACAAGTATTTATTATATGTATAAAGTTGAGTGAAGTATTCCATATTTATATCTTCGGTTCTTTCGACATTTGGACATTTCCCTTTCCCAAAATGAAAATGCAAATGATGTTTCCACTGAAAGTATATATGTGGTACTAATGTAACTCCAGGAAATGTTTGATTCATATATTCTTTTAATTGCATTCCCATACCCTTTTTACTCTACAATTTCTTTTAACTGCCAATATGATTCTTCTAGCCATGGATGTAAAACTTTCAACGTGTCTTTTCTATCCCACAAATATGAAATATATGCAAAAGCAGCATGTTCTAAAGATTTGTTTAACCCTTTTTTTATTTCTACTAAACATGGTGGTGTACCATTTTGATCCCATTCTAATTTATCAGCAACAAATAACACTAAATCCATTTTCGTTGCATGTTTACGTAGTGTAGTATGACAACATATTGCATTTAAAATCTCTTCATCTTCCACTTTAAATATCTCTTTTGCAATGACTTCCGATAACTTTTGATGAATAATCAGTGGGAATTCTCGTTCTTCTGGTAATATCTCTATTCCAAATTGCTCAGCAACTACAATCCGATCTTCATTCGGAAAGATTGCACTAATATCATGTAAATATCCTGCAATTGCTGCCTTTTCTGCATTTACATTATAAGTAACCGCAATTTTACGAGACTCATTTGCCACCCGAATTGAATGTTTATATGTAAGTTCTTTATTGTATTTTAATAGAAAAGCTTTTATATCATTTTCAATTTTTCCAGTTAGAGTAAATGAATAGATATCCTTATATAACATAGCAAGTCCCCCTTATTCCTCACTTTCAGCATAATACATTATTTAAATATCTTTCTTCTCTGTATTCGTTATGAATGTTTTAATCCCTTTTTTATACGTTACATGAAATTTTATGTGGAATCATTGCTACAAAATACATAAATGTTTGATATTATAGTAATGTTAATGATTTGTAAGGAAAGGAACTACATAATGAATAAAAACATATTAATTATTGATGATGATAAAGAAATTGTTGAGTTACTTGCTGTTTATTTACGAAATGAGGGTTATAACATTTATAAAGCATATGATGGCGATGAGGCATTACAAATGATTTCTACCTATGAAGTTGACCTTATGGTTCTAGATATAATGATGCCAAAACGAAATGGATTAGAAGTTTGCCAGGAAGTTCGTGAGAATAATACTGTACCTATTCTTATGCTTAGTGCAAAAGCAGAAGATATGGATAAAATATTAGGTCTTATGACAGGTGCCGATGATTATATGATTAAACCATTCAATCCATTAGAATTAGTAGCTAGAGTGAAAGCTTTACTACGAAGATCATCTTTCCAAAATAGCACTTCTCAAAAGAATGAAGATGGTATTATTCATATTCGTTCTGCTGAAATTCACAAACATAATCATACTGTTAAAGTAAATGGAGAGTATATTAAACTTACATCTATTGAATTTGATATTTTACATTTACTTGCGAGTAATACGGGAAGAGTATTTAGTTCCGAAGAAATTTTTGAACGCGTTTGGAATGAAGATGGTTATGGTTCAAATAAAACTGTAATGGTCCACATTAGTAATTTACGGGATAAACTTGAAACAGGTATGAATGGAGAAAAGTTTATTCATACGGTTTGGGGAGTAGGCTATAAAATTGAGAAATGAAGCATTTGATATATTAAAAGATATCCCAAAATGGAAGTTGATTTTTTGGTTCATGTTAGCCATCACCCTTACCCCTATTACTGAATTAATTGTATATCGCCTCGTTACAAGTGTAATTGAAAGTTCACTTACGTTAAGCGAACTCGGCAAAGAATTCATAAGAATTTTTGGTTATGAAAAATATAAAGGAATAAAGGAATCTCTTTGGATGATGATCGTCTCTTATTTATTTTTATTTTCGATTTTCTCATCCTACCTATACATTTTTTACCGTCATGAAAGAAAGCTTTACTATGAAACTTGTATTAAAAAAATGATAGAAGAGATTCGTTATATTGCAAATGGAAATTTCAATCATAAAGTTTCTATCGTAAACCATAATTATTTGGAAGAGTTAGCAAGCGGGGTAAATCACATTGTTGAACAATTGAAAGTTTCGATTGATGAAGAAAGACAGGCAGAACAAGCAAAAAGTGAATTGATTACAAATGTATCGCATGATTTACGTACTCCTCTTACCTCTATAGTTGGATACGTAAATTTAATCCACCATGATAATTATAGAGATGAAGTGGAATTACGTCATTATATACAAGTCATTTACGATAAAGTAACCCGTCTTAACGCATTAATGAATGACCTGTTTGAATATACACGTGTTCAAAATAAAGAGTTAAGTTTATATTCTGTTCCCATTGATATTGTAGAGCTACTTGGACAATTAACTGTTCAATTCCGCATTCAGTTTCAAGAAGCTAATATAGAATGTCGTCCTTCTTTCCCATCTCAAAAACTCATGGTATTAGCAGATGGAGACAAATTAGTTCGCGTATTTGAAAATCTAATTATTAATGCTATCGCTTACGGTAACGATGGTGAGTATATTGATATTACTGTTTATGAAAGTAATAATATGATTGCAATTGATATAACAAATTACGGTCAACCTATTCCTAGTACGGATTTACCTCATATTTTTGAACGTTTTTATCGCGTTGAAAAATCTCGCTCTACGAACACTGGTGGATCTGGACTCGGATTAGCAATTGCAAAAAGTATTGTTGAATTGCATAAAGGAACAATTGAAGTATATAGTGATGATAAAAAAACCACTTTCACTGTAAAACTACAACAATATAAATGTTAATACAGCTTAATTTTAGGTCCAATTTCTTACTATATAAGGAATTGGACCTTTCATTTTCCATTAACATCCAAAATTTAATAATCCTTTATAATTCTTTAGAAATTCTTTACCTTTTCTTTCTTCCTAATTAAGTATTCCTTTTTACAATATTATTATCGATGTCATAATAGGAGGATCGCTTATGCAATTCTTGAAAAAATTCACAATTTTATTGTTATCTTTTGTTATTACAGCACTTATCGTTTTATATTTTTATCTTTATGTAAATGGTCCAATTATTCAAGCTAAATCAGCTATTTTAATAGATGCTAATTCAGGTGAAGTTGTTTATAAAAAAAATGAAGAAATTCCTATACAGTCAGCTACTTTATCTAAATTAATGACAGAGTATATCGCAATGGAACAACTGAATGAAGGAAAAATACAATTAGATGAATTAGTAAAAATAAGTAATGAAGTTTTCCGAGCAGAAACGAGTCCTATACAAGTAACTTCGAAAGATAAAACGACAGTTCGTGATTTACTTCATGCATTGTTTTTGACAGGGAATAATCGTTCCGCACTTGCTCTTGCAGAACACATTGCTGGAAACGAAGATAACTTTACACTTTTAATGAATGAAAAAGCAAAACAACTAAAGTTATCACAACCATCCCCGTTTCTAAATGCTACTGGTATGGATAACGATACAAATAAACAATCCAATACAACAGCGATAGATGTAGCGAAACTAGCGACACAATTAGTAAAAGACTTTCCAGATGTATTGAATATTACGAAGCTAACCTCTTACCAATTTACCTTCAAAGATTCAAAAGTTTTCAACACAAATAAAATGATTTATTCCCTTAATAAAAACATTAATCTCCAAGGTGTTGACGGCTTACAAACTAGTTTTTCAACTAATGGTAATTATAGTTTTGTAAGTACAGCACATCGAGGAGATACTAGACTTATTTCTGTAATATTAGACTCAAATGAAGAAAACAGTACCTTTATTGAAACAAAAAAGCTACTACAGTACGGTTTTGATCCATCCTCGTACTCTGCACTCCAAGCTTTTAAAGATGCTGTTACATCTTGGACAGTTTTGCTTCAGTTTAAAAATTTAATCATACAAACATTGTTGATTTTCTCCATTATTACAATTTTAATGTTTTTACATATACGTCAGAAAAAATCCGAGGATTTCAATTAGGAAATCTTTTTACATATAAAAACGGCTTGCATTTACAGTACAAGTCGTTTTTTTAAAACTATAGTCCTCTTCCAATTAAATTCGCTGAAACAGGCTGAATATTGAGCTCTCTCGCCCATATAGATAGCTGACCCATGTGATGGATTTCATGTACAATTACATGTCTTAACACTTCACCGTACGTATATGTTTTATCTGTCCACGAAGCTGTTAATATTTTATATTCTAAGTTAGCTGACCATGCTTGTAAAAAATCTTCTAATTCTCGTTTATATAAATCAGATAACGCTTTCACTTTTTGGATTGATTGATAATCTTGAAACTGCGGTTCATTATCTTCTTGTCCTTGAAGTGCGCTAATCCAGCTGTATTCAACATCAACAATATGGAATAAAGTTTCTAAAATACTCCCTACACCACCTACACGCTTGCGGAGCAATTCTTCCTCTGAAAGTTGTTCACACCACTTAAACCAATCATCTCTTACTTGCCAATTGTATTGAAATGAAGTGTACATATTTATCTCTCCCCTACCTCAACAATCCACTTAATAGCATCTATCACATAATATGTCTCATCTTTTTGAATATAGTGACCGCTTTGTTTTGCAATTACAAATTTATTATTGCTTGATAATCGTAATAATTCTTCTTGCAATTGTAACCATTTGATTTGTGCATCTGGCGAATAAAAAGCTTTTTTACCCGCAGCTAACACGACAAGTGGAATATCATTCATTGATTTACAATATCTATCTACTTCACTTAAACTAAATGTAAACTCTTCATATGAACTTTCATATACAAACTGTTTATAGTAAGCTTCTTGAAATTCAGTAGACATGATTGGTAAAAATGCTTCTTTATAATTTTCTGGTGTCGAATCCATCAAAATGATTCCCAACATATCTTCGGGATAAAAAGTCGCAAATAAACGTGCATTTATACCGCCAAAAGAATGCCCTACAAAAATATAAGGTGGTTTCAATTGTATTTGCTCCAAGCAACACCTTAAATCCTTTACCATTTCAGAACTAATACGCCTCTTAGAACTCTTCCCACTTTTCCCTAATCCCGCTCGATCATATGTAAGGACCGTCCCATATTCCGTCAACTCTTCAGCAATATGGTCCCATGTCTTTGAATAATCGCCATAACCTGCCTCCATTATAATAACTGGCTGTAGCTTCTTTCCTTGGAACTTTTTCGTATACATTTTAAAATCATCAACTTGTACATATTCCTCTATGCATTTAATCATTGACAATCACTTCTCTTCGGCCAAGTTCCTCTACAGCATGATTCATTATTTCACTTACAGATAAAGAGCCATCCAATACAATATCCGAATTCGGCTTAACAGTATGGATTGCCTCTAAATATGCTTTTCTCGCAAATGTCATATAATGTTTCAAATCATTATGTATTTCATCTATTGTATCTTCTTTAAAATCTCGCAAGATTCTTCTAGCCATCGCAATATCTAAAGGCGTATCGATAAATATAGTTACATCAATAAATTCTCGCATTTCACTATTTAAGTATGCAAAAGGATAATCTACAATAATATAATCTACATTTCCATCTCGTATAAGCTGCTGAATATCATGAATTAATGGCGTAAGTACCCATTCATCATAATTTGCTCCATCATCAATCCATTTACAAATATCTGCAGGACAGTTTTCAAAGTGATAGCTATCAAAATATAGTGCTTTTGAATTTGTTAGCTTTTGAGTTAATCTTTCTGTAACAGTTGTTTTACCTCCTCCTGAAACAGCTGCAACCGAAATTACTTTAGTTTTTTTATTCATAACTTCCACACCATACCCCTTTTAATTAACATAACATAATTATAAAAAACTATTGTTTTTTATCGCTCCATTCATATTCTAACATACTCATTTCCCATAAATTCCAGTACGTTTCCCCTACTTTTTTTGACTCGCGTAATAAACCTTCTTTTACAAATCCTATTTTTTCATAACATGAAATGGCCGACGTATTAAAATCATAAACGCCAAGAGTTATTCTATGTAGTTTTAATTCTTCAAATGCACCTTGTAGTACTGCTTTCATCATATGTTTCCCTATAGAACGTCCTCGCATTTTCGTATCACCCACTAGTACTTTTCCAATCCTTGCAGACTTATTTATATTGTCTATTTGCCCAAGTGAAATATGACCAACTACTTCTTTAGTCTCTTCATCTATTACTTTAAATGCAAGTGTATTTGTGCTTTCTATATATTTTTCTAGTTGCTGTTCATTTAAAGGATATGTAAATGAATTTCCTGACCACTGTATTAAAAATTCTTCAGAATCAATCCAATTTATTAATTGTTTGAAATCAGACTTTTTAAAGGTTTCTAGTTTTATCACTTTCATGCTCCTTTCGTACATCATACTTTATAGCCTCGAACTTATTTCTATATAAAGAATATATTCTCCTTTTATATGAAATTAAAATAAAGCCATTCTAATGAATGGCTTTACAAAAAAGCATAATTATACTTTCCCTAGGTCAACAATGGTTCAATCGCTTCAATATTACAAACGGATATTATTACTGTAACTACCCCAGCACTATTAGCAAGCTTTACAACATCACAAGTTACTGAATAAACTGTTCCCTCATAATTATTCCCTACTGTCGTAATGCGCGCCGCTCTGTTTACTAATTTTTTTAATTCATCTCTAATTCCCGGTACACAGCAACAGTCACATGGCTTATTTTGCTCTTCATGTTCTTTTTTACACTCTTCAAATACATGCCAACAATCATTTGGTTTACATGTACACTTTTTTCTATAGTTACTAGATCTATAAATCACAATCTCACCTCCAAACTCTTTCTATTAATAAAGTATGTCTACGAGCTTATAAATGTACTAGGTAAATACATAGAAATCCAAAAACAAACACTCGTCCTAAGCGATCCAATGCACATAAAAACACTTGTATTGCTATGTGAATTTTCATTTTAAATAAATGAAGTATATTCATTATCCATACAAAAATATATACAACTATTATAAATCTTCTTTTTATCATTAATTATAATGCAAGAAAAAATAAAAACTGACCTCTAACAATTAGAGGCCAGTTCATATTATACATACTTTATATCTTATAATTTGCTAGACTGTAACCCCTCAATAAACGGAACTACTTCAGGGTTTACAAGTGATGATAAATCACCTAATTCTTTTCCTAAGTAAGCAGCTTTAATGACGCGTCGCATTACTTTAGAATTACGTGTTTTCGGTAAATCTTCTACAACGTGAATATCTTTTGGACATAATGCTTTTCCAATATGAGAGTTTACTAAACTCATTAATTCCTTCTTTAACTCTACTGTGAATGTTACATTGTCCCTTAATACTACAAAACAATGACAAACTTCACCTTTTACTTCATCAGGTACACCAATCGCGGCAGCTTCTATGACGTCAATATGCTTTACAAGAATTGATTCATATTCAGCAGGTCCAATACGTTTCCCAGCAATGTTTAACGTATCATCTGAGCGTCCTGTAATAATATACTGCTCACCATCATAAATAACCCAGTCACCATGAACCCATTTATTTTCAAAACGTGACCAATATGTGTTCACATAACGCTCATCGTCCTCCCAGAAACTTTTCGTCATACCAACCCAAGGTTTCTCTAAACATAATTCTCCAACTTCATCACGAATTGGATTACCTTGATCATCGAGCACAACCGCTGCCATTCCTGGTAAAGAAGCGTTAAAGCTTATCGGTGCAATTGGTTTAATAAGGACGTTTCCGAAAATCCCACCAGAAATTTCAGTTCCGCCTGAATAGTTACAAATCGGCACATTACTTTTTCCAACTGTTTCAAATAGCCACATCCAAGGATCTGGATTCCAAGGTTCACCTGTTGATGCGAATACTTCTAAACTCTTAAGCGAATGTTTATTTACATACTCATCACCTTTCGCCATTAACGCACGAATTAATGTTGGTGATATACCAAGATGTGTAATTTCATATTTATCAACTGTCTCCCATAAACGATCTGCTTTTGGGAAATCCGGAACACCTTCATACATAACCATCGTCGCTCCATTAATGAGTGAGCCGAATAGTAAAAATGGTCCCATCATCCAGCCCATATCAGTTACCCATAATACGCGGTCACCTTGTTTTATATTCATTCCGAACCCTGCATCAAAAGCAGCTTTCAAAGGAAATCCAGCATGAGTGTGTACTGTCCCTTTCGGTTTTCCAGTTGTACCTGATGTATAAATGAGCATTAACGGATCATCACTATGCATTTCTTCAGCATGTACACATGGCTTTTCTTTTTCTAAGGTACTCCATGAGAAATCATAATTATGCGGTGTAAATTCATTTCCTGCGTGACGCACGATAACGACTTTTTCAACAGTTGGACAATGCTCACAAGCTTTATCTACTTCATCTTTTAATGAAACAACTTTACCACGGCGTGAAAAACCATCTGCAGTAATAATCATTTTTGATCCTGCCGCTTGCACACGTGTCATGACTGCATCAGACGCAAATCCTGAGAATATTGGTGAAATAATTGCTCCGATTTTCATAACAGCCAGCATTGCAACAACTGTTTCTGGAATCATCGGCATATAAATTGTTACACGGTCACCTTTTTCAATACCCGCATGTCTCAAACCGTTTGCAACGCGACTTACCCAGCTGTCAAGTTCTTCATATGTAAATGATTTTGAAGTTCCATTTTCCCCCTCATACTGAAGTGCTGGTTGCATTCTTGTTTCATCATCTGCAAGCCAGCGTGATAAAACTGACTCTACAACGTTACATGTTCCGCCATTATACCACTGTGCAAACGGCGTACCGTTTTCTAAATCTAGCACGTCTGTATAAGGTTTCATCCATTGATAGCCAACCGCTTTCTCAGCTTCTCTCCAAAACCAAGCTGTTTCTTCAATAGATTTATTATAAAACGTTTCATAATCTTCATAGCCCAATGATTTCATCCAACCATATAAACGCGTTTTTTCTTTATACTCTTCTGTTGGAAACCAAACTGCTTGTTTCAATGTTTTCCCCTCCTTGACTTTTGAGCAAGAAAGCCCTAAATAGGGCTTTTAAACTGGATAAACAGGATGTTTACGATCCGTAAATACTTGATATTTACTCATGTACATTTCGAATCGTCCTTTTAACTCTTCTCTTAAATTGTTTGGATGAACAATACCATCAATGACCATCTCTGATGCTAAATGGTAAATATCAATATCTTTCTTATACTCTTCGCGTTTTTCAGCAATGAAGCTATCACGCTCTTCTTCTGGTAAAGCTGCAATCTTATTTGCATATACAGCATTGACCGCGGCTTCTGGACCCATTACCGCAATAGAAGCTGTCGGTAATGCAAGGCAACAATCTGGTTCAAAGGCTGGGCCTGCCATTGCATATAAACCAGCACCATACGCTTTACGAACAACGATAGAAATTTTCGGTACAGTTGCTTCACTCATTGCAGAGATCATTTTTGCACCGTGGCGAATAATACCAGCACGCTCTACTTTTGTACCAATCATAAATCCAGGTACATCTGCAAGGAATAATAATGGAATATGATAGGCATCGCATAAATTAATAAACTTCGCTGCTTTATCAGCTGAATCGTGGAATAATACGCCGCCTTTCATACGCGGTTGATTTGCAATAATACCAACTGGCTTACCATCAATACGTGCTAAACCTGTAATGAGTTCTTGAGCAAATAACTTTTTCACTTCATAGAAAGAACCTTCATCAATAACTCTATTAATGAGATCTTTCATATTGAAAGGAGCATTTTGGTTTTCTGGAATGATTTGTTCTAACGTTTTATCGAATTGTTTCGGTTCTTGAGGTGTAACCAATGGAGTCTTTTCTAAGTAGTTGTTTGGAAAATATGAAATGTATTGTCTTGCTTGCGTTATTGCATCTTCTTCTGTTTTACATAAAACATCTCCGCATCCTGATACAGAGCAATGCATACGAGCTCCGCCCATCTCTTCTAACGTTACCTTCTCACCGATAACCATCTCAGCCATACGAGGAGATCCTAAATACATAGATGCATTTCCTTCAACCATCATGACAACGTCACAGAAGGCTGGAATATATGCGCCACCAGCTGCCGAAGGTCCAAATAATAAACATACTTGCGGAACTTTACCTGATAATTTCACTTGATTATAGAAGATTCTTCCTGCACCGCGGCGCCCTGGGAACATTTCAACTTGATCAGTAATACGCGCTCCAGCAGAGTCAACTAAATAAAATAACGGAACACGTAATTTTTCTGCCGTTTCTTGAATACGTAAAATCTTTTCAACTGTACGTGCACCCCATGATCCAGCCTTTACTGTTGAATCATTTGCCATTACGCATGCAGTACGACCATGTATTTTACCTGTTGCCGTAATAACACCATCAGCAGGTAATCCTGTTTGTTCACAATTGGCAAATAATGCATCTTCTACATATTCACCATTATCAAATAAAAGAGCTAAGCGATCTCGAACGAATAGTTTTCCTTTTGCTTTGTTTTGTTCATGATATTTTGATGCGCCGCCTTGTTTAATCGTTTCAACTCGTTCTTCAAATGTATTCGATTGGTGTTTTTGGTCTAACATATTTACTCCCCCTTATACATTGGTGTGCGTTTTTCTTTGAATGCTTGTAATCCTTCTAATCTATCTTTCGTATGGATTACACCTTCATACGCTTGTTTTTCCATTTGTAATCCGGTATGTAAATCAGCTTGAATACCGTTTGAAATTGCTTCTTTTGCTAATCGAACAGCGATTGGACCATTACTAGCAATTTTCTCTGCTATTTCAATCGCCTTCTCTTCAAGTAAATGAGCTGGTACAACAAATTCTACTAGACCATATTCTTTTGCTTCTTGCGCCGAAATACGTCTTCCTGTATAAATTAATTCTTTTGCTCTACCAACACCAATTAATCTTGGCAAACGCTGCGTACCACCTGCTCCTGGTATAATTGCAAGTGTAGTTTCAGTAAGACCAAGACTTGCAGTGCCTGAAGCAATTCTAAAATCGCAAGCTAAACTTAATTCCGTACCACCACCAAGTGCGATTCCATTTATAGCAGCAATAACTGGCTGTGGTAATTGTTCAACCATTTCCATAGTAGAACGAATCATACTAACAGCATGACGAACTTGTTCTTCATTCATGCCAGCACGTTCTTTTAAATCAGCACCAGCACAAAACGCTTTTTCACCAGCACCTGTTAGAATAACTACACGAATATTTGACTCTTCATTTATTTGAGTTAATAAGTTTTGTAACTCTTCTAATAACGCTAAAGATAATGAGTTTGCTTGTCTTTCACGATTTAATGAAATCTTTACAACTTGAGGAGTTACATAATCAACTGAAATATTTTGTAATTGTAGCATCTTCTCACCTACTTATCGTTTTATGTTGAAGCGCTCTATACACATGACTCGGTAATTGGATATTTAATTTACTTTGAATAAATTGACTCGCTCTCAATAACTTCTCTTCATCAATATTCGTTTGGACCCCTAACTTATGGAGCATATGAACTAAGTCATCAGTTGCAACATTGCCTGATGCTCCCGGTGCATATGGACAGCCCCCAAGACCACCACAAGAGCTATCATACGTTGTAATACCATATTCTAATGACTTAACTACATTCGCCAGAGCCATTCCATACGTATTATGGAAGTGCATTGCAAACTGCGAGGCATCATATTTCTTTAATAAATGTTCTAATACTTGCTCTACTTGTAACGGATTCGCTACACCAATCGTATCCCCTAATGAGACTTCATAAATGCCATATGAAAATAGTTGATTACATAATTCGTCAACTGCCGTGGCACTTATATCTCCTTCATAAGGACAGCCAAATACAGTAGAAACATAGCCTCTTACCTTTTTCCCTTCGAATAATGCCTGTTTTGTTATATCTTCAATTACAACTAAGGCTTCTTTAATTGATTTATTAATATTACTTTTATTATGAGATTCACTTGCTGATAAAAAAACATTCACCTCATCTACATTTTGCAAAAAAGCTCGTTCCAAACCATTTTGATTTGGAACAAGCGCTGCATAAGTAACATTTGGATCCCTTTTTAGCTCAGAAAACACATCATTTGCATCTGCTAATGCAGGGACCCATTTAGGGTGAACGAATGAGGAAACTTCAACGTACGACAATCCCGCTTCTGTAAGTAGTTGAATCCATTTTACTTTATCTTTTGTGCCAACAATCTTTTTTTCATTTTGTAAGCCATCACGTGGCCCGACTTCCTTAATGACAGCAAAATTAGGTAGTTTCAATTCGCTTCCCCCTATATCTCCCTATTCAATTTCTAGTAATACATCTCCTTCATTTACAAAATCGCCTTCTTGCACATTAATTTTCATAACTGTGCCAGCTTCTTCTGAAACGATTGGAATTTCCATTTTCATAGATTCCAAAATGACGACATCCTGCTCTTCCTCTACTGTATCTCCTACTCCTACAACAATCTTCCATACATTTCCTGCCATCGATGCATATACTTTCGTCATCATTTTTTCCCCCTTAATGTTGTTAAATCTTATTTTTTAACAAGTTGTTTCGTTACAAAACCCGTTGTATAAATACCACTTTTGAACACATCGTCTTCCAATACTTGAAGTAACATTGGCGTGTTCGTTTTAATACCTTCTACCTTTAATTCTTCTAAAGCATCATGTAATTTTGAAATTGCTTCTTCACGAGTTTCACCATGAGCAATGACTTTTGCAATCATTGGATCATAGAAAGGTGTAATCGTTACTTGATTCTCCAAAAAGTGATCAATGCGTACATTTATTGGAAGCGTTAAACCTGTAATTTTCCCAGGTGATGGGAAGAAAGTTTTCGGGTCTTCTGCATAAATACGCGCCTCAATGGCATGACCACTACGTTTTACATCATCTTGTGTAAATGATAGTTTCTCACCGTGTGCAATTAGAAGTTGTTGTTCTACAAGATCTAAACCAGTAATTTCTTCTGTAACTGGATGCTCTACTTGTAATCTCGTATTCATCTCTAAGAAATAGAAGTTCTTCTGATCATCAACTAGAAACTCAACTGTACCAGCATTTGTATATCCTAGAGCTTTGGCAGCTTGTACAGCAACTTCACCCATCGCTTTTCGTGTACCTTCATCTAAAAATGGTGAGGGTGCTTCTTCAATCACTTTCTGATTTCGGCGTTGTACTGAACATTCACGCTCCCATAAATACACTGTGTTACCATGTGTATCTGCTAAAAGCTGAATTTCAATATGATGTGCATCCGCTATATAGCGCTCTAAATACATTTCTCCGTTACCGAAGAAGTTTTGTGCTCTTGTTTTGTTACTTTCAAATGCTTTGGTGAGCGTTTGCTCAGTTTCCATCAACTGCATTCCAATGCCTCCGCCGCCTGCGGATGCCTTCAGCATTAATGGATAACCAATTTGTTTAGCAATTTCAATTGCTTCTTCAGCTGTTTCAATATTTGAAGTAATACCTGGAACTACTGGGACATCTGCAGCTTGCATTGCAATACGTGATTCGATTTTACTTCCCATCTTCGTAATGATTTCTTCTGATGGACCTATAAATACGATTCCTTCCTCTCTACAGCGTACTGGAAAAGACGGATTCTCTGATAATAATCCATATCCCGGATGGATTGCTTCAGCATTTGTCTTCTTAGCAATTTCAATAATTTTTTCAAGGTTTAAATAACTTTCTTGGACACGAGGGCCACCTACTAAGTAAGCTTCATTTGCCATTTTTACATGTAGGGCATTTTCATCAGCCTCAGAATAAATAGCAACTGTACGAATGCCAAGTTTTTGACAAGTTTTCATAATACGAACTGCGATTTCCCCGCGATTAGCAATTAATATTTTTTGAAACATAGTGATTCCTCCTTTTTATCTACATCCTAAATGTCTTGCAATTACGAGACGTTGAATTTCAGAAGTTCCTTCACCAATTTCTAATAGTTTTGCATCACGAATATGTCGTTCCACTTCATATTCACGCATATAGCCGTATCCACCGTGAATTTGTACCGCTTGATTTGCAATACGACTAGCAGCTTCAGATGCGAAAAGTTTTGCCATAGCCGCTTCTTTACCAAAAGGTTTATCGTTATCTTTTAACCAAGCTGCTTTATGTACTAAATTACGCGCTAGCTCTACTTCAGTCGCCATATCAGCTAATTTAAATTGAATCGCTTGGAAATTAGAAATTGACTTTCCAAATTGTTGACGTTCTTTCGCATATTGCAGTGCACGTTCAAATGCAGATTGCGCAATACCTACTGCTAATGCTGCGATTGAAATACGTCCTCCATCAAGTGTATATAAGAATTGTTTAAATCCTTTATTTACATCACCAAGAATATTTTCTTTCGGTACACGTACACCATCAAGTACGATTTCACATGTATTAGAAGCACGAACACCCATCTTATCGTAAGGACTTGAGATCGTTAATCCTTCACTTGTAGTCGGTACGATAAATGCCGAAATACGTTTTCTACCATTATCTTCAACACCATTGATAGCGGTTACAATAATTGTATTTGCATACTCTGCATTTGTAATCCAACACTTTTCACCACTAATAACATATTCATCTCCATCTAATACAGCTTTCGTTTGTGTGCCGCCTGCATCAGATCCAGCGTTCGGCTCAGTTAATCCGAAAGCACCTAATGTTTTACCTGACGCCATTGGAACTAAATATTTCTGTTTTTGTTCTTCTGTACCGAAATAATAAATTGGAGAAGCACCTAATGAAATTGTTGCAGCGTAACTTAATCCTGTCCCACCACAAGCACGACCAATTTCTTCAACTGCTAACGCGTACGATACAGTATCGCCACCTGAACCTCCATACTCTTCAGGGAATGGGATGCCTAATAATCCTAGTTCGCCCATTTTTTGAAATGTTTCATATGGAAATTCCCCAGTTTTGTCATAATACACAGCTTTCGGTGCGATTTCCTTTTCAGCAAAGTCACGTACCATTTCTTTAATCATTTGTTTTTCGCGAGTTAGAGTAAATTCCATTCCGCTACACACCCCTTATCGAATATTGAGTTTCGACAGCGTGCGAGTTTCTACTACAAACATTACGAATTAAAAGACATGAATATTAGTTAGACAATTGCTATAATTCTGTCATAACTTAATTTTAAAACAGATTCTGTACTAATGCACAAAAAAATTCCTACATTGTTCTACAACAATATAGGAAGTTTTATGTCGAATTATGTAATTTATTGTTTAATAATCTCTACCTTTTCCCGAATCAGAAATTTCTACTAAAGCTTCAGGGTATGGTTCAAAATATGTTTGTCTTAATAAATACTTATCGTCAAATCGAATGGCCCATGATTTTAAAATTGTAAGTAAGCTACTAAGCGGGACTTTCTTTTCTATATACTTTTGTATCAAATCTAAAAAATGATCTTTTTCTTGTTTTTTCAACTTTGTTTTAAAATATCCAAAAATATGCTCACATACATTTACATTCGATGTATAGCGGGGTGTGCGCATAAATAATTCATATAATGTTTTCTCATACTTATCAAATACAACTTCAATCGTTTCATTTTTTTGATTTGCAATAATACGCCCTAATTCTTTTTGTTTCACTTGATTATATGCCATAAATAAATATTTATAGTCTGATTGAAACGATACGAGTTCTTTTATGTTTTTAGTATGTTTAATCATTTTGTAATGTGCAATTGTAAACAGACGTGTAAAGAAATGTTCTCTAATAATAAAATTCGACAATCTACCTTCTTCTTCAATTGGCAGATGCGAAAATTTTTTTATTACTGCTCCGCCAAATAAGCCAGATCCCTTTCCTTTTGCTGGTGCTTTTTCAAAACCAGAATAAATTTTCACATCACGCGTACCACAACTTGGCGAACGGTTCTTTAAAATAAAACCATCCACATCAGGTAAAGTTTGTAAAAAGCCGTTTGAAAATTGCTCCATTTTCTCCGTTACATCTTCCCGGGTTGACGGCTGCACAAGCTTATTCACACCATTTTCTTCTACAATTCGTATCGTTTCACGAGGAGTCCCCAATCCAATCTCAACTTCTGGACAAACAGGTATAAATGTAACAAATGGCTGCAAATTTCGTATTGTTACATCTGGAATCATCTCGCCATTATAACGACAAGCATCAAATTCTAAACATTTACTAACAACAATTTTCGGTTTTGCAAATTGGCGCATCATATTACCTCCGTGGCGTTAGTCCGTACAATATAAATTGAATCGTATTTTCAATTTCCAATTCATCATTCCATTTTTCTTCTGGTAATAATAAAAAACGTGTTAATAGTAACCCTAATACAGCTGATAAAGTAAGTCGTAATACAGAAGATGGGGGTATTTCAATAATCTCCCCTTCCTCTTGAAACTTTACAATTAACTTTTTAAAATGTGAAAGTAACTCTGTTTCTACTAAATGTTGTATTTCATTTTTCAATTCTGGCTGAAATGGCACTTCTTGAATTAATATTTTTATCATTGGAAAATGCTTTTTTGCAAATTCAAAACGATTATGAATAACAACTCTTAGAAGCCCTTCATATGATTCATACTCCGATTTAAATATTTCCTTTGCGAAAGCTTGTACGAAAAATGGTGCAGCAAACTTTGTTAATGTCGGCATGACGACTGCTAACAATAAATCTTTTTTCGTTTTATAGTAGCGGAAGATTGTTCCTTCCGCTACACCAGCACGCTTTGCAATTTCACTTGTTGAAGTGGCAGCATATCCTTTTTCTCCAAACATATCAACAGCTGCCTCTAATATACGCATTTGACGTTCATTTCGTTTATCCGTATTTGTAGCGGCAATTAATTCTTCCAGCCAATCCTTCTTCATCTATAATGCCCCTTTGTATCATCATTATATTTTTCGATGTTTCTTTAATGCAAATACATTCCCTATTGCAAATAATAGAGAAAAAAGTAGTAATACAGTTAGATCTAATGCAATCTCTGTAAATCCTTGATTTCGAATCATCACTTGTCTCATTGCGTCAGCGCCATATGTGAGCGGAAATAATTTCCCTAACATTTGGAGCCACTTATTCATAGATTCCATTGGAAACAACCCAGAAAAGAAAATTTGTGGCACAATGACAAGCGGTATAAATTGAATCATTTGAAATTCATTATTTGCGTATGCCGATAAAAACGTCCCCAAAGTTAGTGCTGTTAAAGAAAGCATGCATGTAATAAGTAGCGTTAGCCATATGGAACCAGCTACATACAAATCTAAAATATAAACTGAAAAATTCACGATAATAATTGATTGTATAAATGCAAAGATCCCAAACCCAATAATATATCCTACAACTATTTCCCACCTTTTAATGGGAGTCGATAATAACCTTTCTAAAGTACCACTTAAACGTTCTCTTACGAAAGACACCCCTGATAAAATAAATACAAAGAAAAATGTAAAGAAACCGATTAATACGGGGCCTAACCCATCAAACATTGTAAAATCTTTAGTGCCATGTAAGTAATTTACTTCAGGCTTCATAACAGATACATCACTCTTTTCTGTACTCTTTTGTAAAACTTGAAGTACAGCACGATTTTTTGATGAATCACTTCCTTCTAATAAAAGTTTCATTTTCCCATTCTCTAAATAAATTACTGCATCTACCTTTTGCTGTTCTAACTCAGAAATTGCTTTCTCTTTGCCGTATTCATAAATTGAGGCTTCTTGAGTTTTCATTGTTTTTACAATGGGAGCAGGCACATCAACTACAGCAATATGCGGTACATAGTCTTTTTGTGTAAACACTAGCGATAATAACCAAAGTAATAACATAGGTGCTCCGAACATCATCGCTAACGAACGCTTATCTCGAAAAAATTGGCGAATAATACGAATGATTACACCGGTAACTCTCATGGTAGGGCCACCTCTTCCAACAAAAAGACATCTTCAATCCTTCCTGAGGATACCCGCTTTTTCAATTCTTCAGGTGTTCCAGTCGCTACTAGCTTTCCTTCTCTAATTAACCCTAGGCGTTCACAATATTCAGCTTCGTCCATTATGTGTGTCGTTACAATTATCGTTGCGCCTTTCTTTTTCAAATTATAAAATTTTTCCCAGATTGTTTTTCTAAGAAGCGGATCTATCCCAACTGTTGGCTCATCTAAAATTAATATTTCCGGTTCATGAAGGAGTGCTATTGCGAGTGATAAACGCTTCTTCATTCCACCTGAAAAATGCTGTACTTGCTTTTTCATATGTTGTGATAATTGAACAAGGGCAAAAACCTCTTCAATTCTTTCTTTTTTATGCTTTCCCTTTAATCCATACATTGTTGCCATGAAATCTGCATTTTCATATGCTGATAATTCTTCGTATAATGCATCTGCCTGAGCCATATAACCAATTCTTTTCATTTCATTTAAATTAGGCATGTTCGTATTGTAAACTAACACTTCACCTTCCGTTGCCTCATTAATACCTGCAATCAATTTAATAAGAGTCGTTTTCCCTGAACCAGAAGGCCCAACTAAACCAAATATCTCTGCTTTTTCAACTTGCAATGAAAGATTGTGTAAAACTTCTTTTTTTCCAAAAATTTTTGATACAGTCCGTAAAATAATGGCAGGTTGTTGCACGTATTCTTCCCCCTTTTTAAAAATGAGTGAGTACTCACTTTTATTTTACTCTTGCGTAATTATATGTCAAACTTCATTGATTAGTATGTATTGTCAATCAACAATATTAAACAATGAAACAGAGTCGACATTAGAATTTCATTTCCTAAAGTCGACTCTGTTTCATTTAAATTTTATATTTTACTTTACGTTTTTAAATTCATATATTTCCTAATTCTAGCAACATCTAAAGAATATTCGATAACTAATTGCTGTAACGGTAATATAACTGTGTCGGGATATAAATGGGCATATTGTAATGTTTCTGCATATTTTTCTAACCTTTTTTCTAAATACTTTATTATTTGATCAGGATGACTTACTAATAAACATTTATAATAATAATGTATTTGTTCCTCAATCGCCGTATACTCTTCAATTTCATATTCTTTATGCATGTGTACACCCCTTTAAGTTTTTTACATGAATTACTTATCACGCTTTTCACTCGACTAATTTTTAAGTTTTTTGATTATTTACACTATAACAAACTCTTCGGGTCAAATTTTGTTACTTTATGTAACGTAGAAAATTTTTAACAAAATTGTAATGTTAACTTGTATAAAATGCATTAGGCCTATTTTTCTCTGTACAAAAAAGTCGTACAGTTCAATTTAACTGTACGACTACAAGTTCTGGCCTATTAAAAATCCTTTGCGGAATGATACTATTGCCTAATCCTCTACTTACTACCATAGACGTATTTTGTTTTTCATATAAACCGGCTGTATATGTAGGGAATATCCCTTGATTCGGGGCAACTAACCCTCCGATAAATGGCAATCTAACTTGCCCTCCATGAGCATGCCCCGATAACACTAAATCTATTTGCTCATCAGCATACTTTGCCAGAAACGCAGGCCTATGGGATAGTAATACATTATATGTATCCGCCTGTATTTCAATTTTCGCTTTTATAATTTCATCTTTGACAATATTTCCTTCATCACGGTTTCCAGTAACAAATTCCGGATCATCAATACCAAGTAAATTTATTTTTTGTTCCTCTTTTTGAATCGTTACATGTTCATTTCTTAAAACAGTAACATGATGTTTCTTTAATTCTTTCTCTAAATCATTATATTTTCCTGACCATTTTTCATGGTTTCCTGTCACAAAATAGACGGGATACTCCTTTACAAGCTCTCGTATTAATTCCATACTAACTTCTGCATCGTATGATTTACTGTCAATTAGATCACCCGTAATTGCAATAATATCTGGATTTATGCTTTTTACTTTTTGAATTAAAGTTTCTTGATTGTCGCCAAATTTTTTATTATGTAAATCTGAAATTTGTAGAATTTTAAAACCTTTAAAAGAAGAGAGGATTTTATTAGATGTTATATTAACTTCAGTTATACTTATTAAATTGTTTTGTGAATATAAAAAGATACTAAAACTTACTAAAATACTAATAAGTAATATGATTCTTTTAGTCTTTTTGTTCATATTTCCTCCTAAAATCTTGATCAGTACTACAGTTCACAATAAATATTACGTGCCCTTCTCATTCAGAATAACTGAAATTTTTTAATTGATTTGTAGTATTGTTATAGTTTTATACGCCACTAATAAAATTTTTCAATCTCATTCGTATTAGCTCATTCGCTATAAAGTGGAGCTTTGATATCCTAGTTGTCGTGCATGAGTATATGATGTCATGCTCATTTTTCAGTGAATTTATAGCGAATCACTGGAAGCTCTTCATCATATTATTATTTATCTTACTTAGTTTGATAACGATATAACGATAATCCCTATAGTTTTTTATAAAAAAATTGTGTACTTTTCTCAAATTATATACGACATTTGCTTGTAAATATATTATTACCACTCCGATTTTAATTTGTTTAAAACGTGCATAGAGAGAATTGAAACACTAAATTACCTTATGAAAAGTTATTATTGCGCCATTTGTTAGAAAATTGAAAAAACATGTGTAGATAGATATCATTGTAAATGAATATATAATTAATTTTGATTTTCTGACATAATTCTTAACCTAGTTTTTGCGTGCATTATGAAATAAAATATTGCCCCATGTCAGTCTTTAAAAAATTATATATCATTACTTTAAGGGAGGAAGAAAACTATGAAGATGAAAAGAAAAATCATGATGACGACAGCACTTGCAGCTACATTAGCTACAGGTGCACTACCGACTACATCGATGTTTGCTGCAGAAAAAGAGGCTCCTATCCAACAAAAAGAGGCACAAATGAGTATTCAACCATTCGCACAAAATAATTTGGAAACAGCGGTTAAGGCTGCCTTAAATGGTCCAGAAGTTAAAAAAATTAAAGTATTTGAGCATGAATTTAATGTAAAACCAATTGAAGTAGTAAATTTAGGTGGCGGTAAAACATATGTTAAGGGACAAATTTCTCATCATTTAAGTTTTCGTCCAGATGATCAATTTTATTATGAGTTTACAGTGCAAGATGGAAAGGTAATAGATAAGCCTGTATTTAATATTGATAGAGGTGGTTGGACACCATTTGCTGCTCCACTTTTATCAATTCTTGCTGCTTATAATGGGATCCCAGTTAATCCAAATGATTTAAATGCACTTGGTCAGCAGATTGGGAAAGTTATAGATGGCAGCTGGGAACATGCAGCCCAATCTATCGCAACTGTAGTTAGTTTAAGTTTTAATGAATAAAATTTTTTAATTTTTATTAGCATTGTAGAGATCCACTTTTCCTAAGTAGCCTTGTTATAAGAAATTTTGAAACAGCTATTAATAGATTTTTACCACTCAGTCACATTATCTTGATTTGTTAACCAGCTTATCATTCATTATATGTCACAAAATAGAAGTCTTTTTTAAGGCTTCTGTTTTGTTTGTATACAATACGATAAAAGGTTGTTTTTTCGAGTCCATACTTCGATTCTTTAAGAATCCGTTTGGCTATTAGGTACAATTCATTACAACAAATTATTAAAGTCTAAAATAACTTACACCTCCTATTTTTTAATTTTTTTCAAATACAACAATTCATTATTTAAAGAGTGGCAACAATAAATATAGTAAAAAATCATCTTATTTTAACTATTGTTTAAAAGTCAGGAGAGATAAAATGAACAAAATGAAAAACTTCTTTAAAATTAGCATCCTCACTTGTTTTACACTAGTAAGTTTAAGTACACCATCTACTATTTTTGCTGATAGTCATCCCGGTTATTCCTATGAATCCAATATAGGCTATCAAAATCCAGCTTGGATGTCGAAAGTAGCAGATTCAATAAAATTAAGTGAATTATCTATTCCAGGGACTCACGGTACAATGGCTTTACATGGCGCAAGTTTTCTTGATGAAAATTTGACAAGAAATCAAACTATGAGTCTACCCCAACAATTAAATTCTGGAATTCGATATTTAGATATGCGTGTTAAACGTGTAAAAGATTCTTTTGCAATGTACCATGGTATTGCAAATCAAAAAGCAGTGTTTGAAGATGTATTAAAAGAGGCAATTCAATTTTTAAAAGATTATCCTACAGAAACAATTTTAATGCGCTTAAAAGAAGAAACTACTCCTGAAAGTGGATCACTATCATTTGAGGAGATATTTTTAAAATATAAAAACGTTAATGCTTCATATTTTTGGGACCCTAATTCCGTACCAACTACAGGTAGAAACAACCCTACTTTAGGAGATATCCGGGGTAAAATTGTAATCTTACAAAACTTTACATCCTCTCAATTGTACGGTATTGATTACGAAAGTTTGAATATACAAGATAAATTTGAAATTGGAAGCGGTCCAGACGAAATATATGGAAAATGGAATGCGGTAAAAACCCATCTACAAAATGCAAATACTAACTTTAATAATGGAAAAATATATCTCAACCATTTTAGCGGTACAGGTGGTGCAGCTGCATTTTTAAATAATGTATATCCTTGGTTTGTTGCAAGTGGAAAAGAGAACAGAAATACTGATAGTAATCCTAAGTTGATTCAAACGAATTTCACTAATGCGTGGAGTGATTTCCCCCGCGATAGAAATGGACAAGTATATTATGGTGGTATGAATACACTTGGGACCGAACTCTTGCAACAAGGTGGAATTAAACATTCTGGTATCATCGCAGCTGATTTTCCTGGGCCAGGTTTAATTGATAGTATCATTAAATTAAATGGTATACATTCGAATGAAAAAGAAGTATTAATTTCGCAGATTTCATCCGAGTCTAGTCCTTTATCCGGACAAAAAAACCGATCCAGTCAAAACTTTAAAATTGATAGTTTACCTGTAGGTACTAAGGAATTAAAATGGGTTATTGAACCTTCAGAAAAAGATTATCCTTCTTCTATTTCTTTCAATGTAATGATTGACGTTTCCCTAGGTACAGATTCTACTCTTTGGAAAAATATTTCACATGAATCTAGGACTGAAGCCTACACAAATACTAAATATTATATTGCAAGTCCAATTGGTGCCACTAACAAATTTACAGTGAAAATATACGCTATTACAAATTAAAAAAATAAAGAATCCCCATGGAATTCCTTTTTGATGGAATACCATTGGGGTTCTTTTTTGATTTCATTACGTAAACATTAAGATGGTGATTAAATTTACTCACATATCATTTAAACCATTAGATAATCTGTATTTGGAACGACCTTTAATTTTCAAAAAGAAATCCCAAAATGTTAACTACCTTTTCCAGCTTATCATTTATTCAAAACTGGCTTCCAAAGTGATAGGGCAAAAATCCAATTTGAGTCGCCGTTCCCTTGATAATCTTGAACCGCTTCATACACTTTTCCCTCATGTACTACTCTATCACCTTTAGTATATGCCTTTCTTGCATCCCATTTTTCATATGTGGAATCCCCTGACTTTGTTGTTACATTCAAAACATCACTTCTACTAGATTCATTTCCAGCTAAATCAACCGCCGTCACTACATACTTATACGATGTATTAGCCTTCAAATCTTTATCCATAAAGGATGTATTATCAGCTGCCCCAATTTTATTCATAACCCCAGCGCTTTCTCTATATACAATATAATGGTCAACACCTACATTATCTTCAGACGGACTCCACATCAAATCAACAGTTGTCGCTGTTGTACTCATACTATGTAATCCTTTTGGTTGAGTTGGATCCTCTTTATCTGGAATTTCATTTGTTGTCTTAGCCTTTAGTTTTTCACTTTCTTTTGATATGTTTCCAGCAGCGTCTAATGCCTTTATTGTATAGGTATATTCCGTATTTGCTTTTAGTTTTTTATCAGTAAAAGTTGTACCTGGTACCGTCCCAATTACTTCTCCATTACGTAACACTTGATATTCTTTTACGCCTATATTATCAGTAGAGGCCTTCCATGTTAGTTCAACACTATTGGCAGAAACTTTAGACGCATTTAATCCCGTTGGTTGACTTGGAGCTACTGCGTCGGGAGTTTCATTATTTACTAAATTTACATCAATTACGTTATAAAACGCATTTGACGTATCTGCTACATCCCATACAGCTAAAATAACATGATAACCATTTCGATCAGTTGGTACATTAATTGTATGTGTTAAATTATTTGATGCGGCCGAACCGTCATGGTTCACAGTTCCAATTGGTTCTAATTCAGCACGTGTTAATGGTTTATTAGGATCCCATCCCTTTTTTGTAATGTAATAATGCCATTTACTTGTAGAATGTGCCGCTGTGTATTTCCATGTAAATGTATTTGCTCCCCCCTTTATTGTATTTTTGAACCAGCGATTTGATGTTTGTTGGTCAAGAGTCCCTCCAAACAGTCCTCCTGCCGAAGCAATTTTCCCATCAATCGGTCCACCATCTGGGAATCCTTTAGGTGCTTCTAGACTTTGAGGTTCGTACATTACATTTCCACAATTTAAATTTAATGCTCCATAATTCTGACTACATAAAGCAGCACGACTACTCGGCTTTTCAACAAACCCATGTGCATATGCACTTTGAGGAATCATTGTAATTGCCGTCACCCCTGCAGCTAAAACACAAGCACCAATTCCTTTTTTACTTTTTCTTAATCTTTCTAACTTAGATGTTAATTTCAAATTCATACTTGTCCCCCCAATATATTGTTTACGCTAATATAATAGCAATATAGGGATAAACGAACAAATCACCCACTAATATATTAATAGTTCAATAACATAAACACATTTAGTTTATTTATTAACCTGATATGGGGCTAAATTAAGCAAATTTATTCTATTTTGTAACATTATGTAGTAAAGAGTTTATAAAAAAACAATAAAGATTCACAAAAAATCCAAATATCGATTACGGTTTAATATTCTTACTTTTTGGTATATTGAAGTTTATATTTTCAAAATAATATAATTCCAGAAACGCCTTACACACATATTGTACAATTCCAATTTACGATTCATATGAACTTAATATACGGTTTAAATGAATCTCACTTCACTATGGTGAAACTGTTGAAACTTTACTTCAATAACTCTGTAGGAAACTTATAAACAACTAAAAAAGGACACACCTATAGCATATGTATGCGTAGGTATGTCCTTTTCTCACATAAATTTTAGAGTATTAACTTCTTTTTATTCTATCGTATAAGATAACTATTTAAATTTTAAAATATTTAGTATAGAATAGGAACATTCGCTATATTTATGTATGAAAGGATTTTTGGAAATGAACTTGTTGCAAATCAAGAAAATGGAAAATTTAATTTGGACTATTGAACATAGTAGTGACCTCTCAAAAAGGTATGCACTTTAATACACCTAGTCCAACAAACGTAAATATTACTCCTACCAAATCAAACAAAAAAATTTGAGTAGCCCCCTATTTATTGCACTAATTATAACTAGAGCTAGCCCTTTCCTTTTCTTTAAATTCCTACTTTAACTAGACCATACGGACGTTAAGTGATATGAAAAGGTTCTTTATAATGGGGGGATTTTTCACCTTTTCTAAATAACTTATTATATTATTTTTATCTAATAAGGCACAGAAACAAATTAAAAACCTTTAGTGCTCCTGAGAAAACCTCTTGAGGAAAAACGTTTTTAGGGTGAAACGTTTTTCAGGGTACTTTTATACTGACTCTTTTCCTTAAAATGTTTCTGTACCTAATATTTAAATTAACTTATGTCAAAATATTTCGCAATACAAGTACTAAATGCTACATGGATATATAGAAAATGACACTTTTTATGAGCATAACCCATCAAATACTTATATTAAATATAGAAAAGTTACCTTACTATTATTAAATTTGTTAAATTAAATAATGAAAATGGAGAATACTAACTTTATAATTGTCACAATTTAATCTATATATCTACTCCTTTATTACTCGTAAAAATCATTTGATAATTCCTTCAATATTAATTTATGAAATGCAGAGACCATCTAAAGCAACAATTTTCTTACATTTGATTGTTTTTCTATCTAAATTTATTTTGTCGAAAAAAGTCGATATTTTCATATTTTTTTCATTTAATTATTGTACATTTGCATATTTAATGTTAGGATTATGCCTATTCAAATTAGATCCTATTGATTCCTCTTTAAAATTTCTTTATTTTATTTGTGAAAATTAGTTACTTTCTAGTAAATTCCCAGCAATAATACAGCAAACTACACTAAAAATAATTCTAAAATTATATTTTCTATCTGTGTATATTCAATTTTTATTCAAACATGATTAATTATAAGTTCTAACTCGTTAATCAAATTTAAATAACAATTTTGATTCTAAAATAAGTTCAAAATCAAAATAAATATATTGTTATTTCAAAATAATGTTGTAAACTATCTTTAGAATGGAAAGATTTATGTAACAGCATGTTAAGGGGTTACAGGGGGAATAAAAATGAGAAATTTTTTCGATGACAAGTATAAAAATATTGAATTAAAAAGGAGACTATTAAATATAATCAGTGAAATTAGTGAATTAAAAGGAAAATTAGCTGCTTATCAGGAACAAAATCCTGATATATTTACTAGCTTAGAAAAAACCATACCACTTCATTACATAAAAAACTTTACTACTACCTATGAAGATATAAAAGTCCCAAATAAAAGATTAAAAGAACTTATTTTAGATGATATAGTACCTCAAAATATTTCGGAAGATGCTATCTTTTGTTTTTATCAAACACTTACTTTTGTACATAAGAATTCCTGTGATTTATTAATCAATTCAGAGACTATACAGGAATTACATTTTCAATTAATACATTACATTACCTCTGACAGTGCCAAATGGCGCGAAAAACCGTTTGCTATTCCAGGTATTCCTGAAAACGGAATGCACTTAAATAGTTACCGCATTCTTCCACATGAGCTTATTCCACAAGTAATGGAACAATTATGTGATCAATATAACTCATTAAATTCTAGTAAGGGCCATCATTCACTTTTATTAATAGCTCGTTTTATATTTAATTTTTATTGCATAGTTCCTTTTAATCAGGGTAACGGCAGATTGGCACTTATGTTAATGCAATTGCTATTAATTAAGAGTGGAAATACATTTGTAAAATATGTATGTCTGGATAAATACATTAAGAAAAATGAATCTGAATATTACAATTCGATTTATAAATCTTCGGTAAATTGGTACTGCGAGGAACATAATAGTAGTTTTTGGTTAAAAACGTTTTTAACTATTATATTAGAGGCGTACAAAGATCTTCATAATACAGTTCTAGATTCTATATGTAAGCATACTAAAGTGGAAAGAATTCAGGATTTTATACTTAAACAAAAACAACCCTTTACTAAGGAGTGTATTCGTAACACATATCCAGACATAGCAGAGAGTACAATCAGTAAGGCTTTAAATTCCTTGCAATTGTTTGGCCATATTAAGCTAGTGACAAAAGGAAGAAATGCTAGTTGGATTAAAGTTTAACTATACTTGTAAAACACTTACAGTTCAAAAAAGAAAATTATAACTTTATCATTTAAATTCATGCCTTTGGACTCTTATTCATTGAATTTCACTTTAATATATTAAGCTATTATTCCTAATTTAGTTATTTCTAATTCCTACAAAACGTTTTATAGGAATATTTGTCGAAAAAAGTCGCATTTTAATATTTTTTCTTTATTTTCTGGTTGTAAACGTTTCATTTTCGTGTTACCATCTTAATCAAACAATAGTTGGTAATAAAAATAAAAATATTTCTTTCCCTTAGAAACATATAAACGTACGATCATATCAAGAAAATAAGGCCAAAGAAATATTTGATACCTATCCAAATTACCAATAGGAATTTTGCCGCATTAACTTTCTGTTATTTCAGAATAAAACTTCACATTTTGTCCCTAAACAAAATTTGTTAGCGTGCAAAATTCAAATACACTAAAACACCCAAATAAATGAAATGTCCTTTTTTATTGAGCATTGAGGTATGAAAAAATAATTCTTCCTACAAAATTCAGCTGAGTAACATAAAGACATCTAAATTACTACCTTTACCGCCATCTATTGTTGACAACATATTTACCAACTATTAAAAAGAACCTATCAAGGGTTCTTTTTTATTATAATCATTCAAATTTCACTTCTATCTTTATACTTAGATTTCTACACAAATTACATCTACTTTTTTACTCTCAATTATTGAATTTATAATATAGTACTTCAATTTTATTTATTCTTGATCTCAATCCGTTTAAATTAGTGAATAAAATTCAAACATATAAAAATAATAACTACAACTAATCGTTATATATTAAAGAGGTGTCAATTTTGTCCTTAAATGAAAAGACCCTAGAAACAAAGACAGATAAAACCATTGAAAAGATCCAAACAAGTAACTTAAAAGAGCTTAAAAATACATTAGATAACATCTTTAATATTAGTGCAGATTTGATTGAACATCCTTTGCAATTAAAAACAAACACGAATATTTTACTATATTATTTTGAAGGCCTTACAGATGGTGTCGCTTTAAAAGGCAATGTTGTTACACCATTATTACAAGAAGTGAATGAAGACAGTCAAATATTTAATTCTAATATTATTGCTACTCATACCAAAATAGTATATACGTGGAATGAAATTAAAGAAGGGTTACTTGAGGGACAATGTGTACTGTTTATGGAAGGAGAAAAGAGGTCCCTTCTAATAAATACAAAAGGTTGGGCAGAGAGAGCGATTCAAGAACCCATTTCAGAAGTTACTATTAAAGGCTCACATGATGGGTTTATTGAGAATGCCACAAAAAACATAGGCTTAATTCGTCGATATCTTCCTTCAACAGAGTTAAAGATCAAAAAGCTGACGATTGGAGAACGAGCCACTTCAGTAGTTTATTTAATTTACTTAGGTGATGTAGCAAACGCAGATGTAGTCCAAGAAATAGAAACTAGAATCTGTAAAATTAAAACGGATGCAGTATTGAGTATTGGAGAACTATCTAATTATACAAAAGATCAAAATTGGACTCCTTTCCCACAAGCTTATTTAAGCGAACGCCCAGATGCCATTTCAAATCATATACTCGATGGAAAAGTAGCAGTGTTAATGGATAGATCCCCTGGTGCAATGATTGTTCCAATGAATTTAATTGGATTTTTTCAAACTCCAGATGACTATAATATACATTGGCTCATTGCATCATTTTTTCGCTTATTACGATTTGCAGGATTTATTATAGCCATTTTTTTACCGGCATTTTATATTGCTATAGTGTCTTTTCACTTTGAAATCATTCCAATAGATTTATACACTTCTATTGCAACGTCAAGAGTCAAAGTCCCTTTCTCTCCCCTATTGGAAGCTTTTATAATGGAAATTACACTCGAAATGCTACGTGAAGCTGGTATTCGCTTACCACAACCAATTGGACAAACAATTGGAATTGTTGGAGGGATTGTAATTGGGCAGGCGGCTGTTCAAGCTGGTCTTGTGAGTAACGTTATGGTTATTATCGTATCTATTACCGCCATTGCATCATTTATTGTTTCTAATTATGACTTATCAAGTTCTATACGCCTTATTCGTTTTCCAATGATGTTATTGGCATACTTTTATGGGATTGTAGGTATTGTTAGTGGATTAATGCTTTTATTTGCTCATTTTGTTTCACTAACTTCGTATGGTTCACCATACGGATTGCCAATAGCACCATTTCGGCTTCAAGAATTAAAAGATTCTTTTGTAAGATTTCCTATTTCTATGATTACCACCCGCTCGAGTACAGGACAGCCGAAACAAAAAAAGAAAAAAGAAGGTGGTTCGCATGGGGAATCTTAAATTCCAAAACATAACTTTATTTGAATTTATTATTTTCATTCATTCACTGCAACTTGCATCAGGTATGTTAATCATGCAAGCCCACTTGCTACTACGGCTGGCACAGATGGCTGGATTTCTATCATTCTTGGCTGGATAACTACTTCTATAATCGGCGTATTTATTATATTATTGTTACAAAAAAATCCCAACAAAAATTTCTCACAAATCCTAAAAACGTACTTTGGTAAATGGATAGGGACAATTCTTTTTCTTTTATATGCCTTTTATCTATTTTTTGCTGGCTTTAATACTTTATTAAAGGCAACTGATATTGTAAAAGTGTGGATATTCCCTTCCACTCCTGCTTATCAAATCACCATATTATTACTATTACCTTTTATTATTTTGGCCCTGAGTGGGTTAAGGGCTCTTACTAGTTATTCTATGCTTGTTTTCTTCTTCACTACTTGGATGCCACTATTTCTTCTTTTTTCACTAAAGACTAACTACAACCCTTTACACCTATTACCTATTTTTAAAGATGGATTATACCCTATTCTAAAGGCAACAAAAGAAACCATTACTCCTTATGCTGGCTTAGAACTTGCATATTATATATACCCGTTCTTACAAAAAAAACAAAAAGCCATAAAAGGACTACTAATTGCGAATACTGGAACCATGTTTTTCTATCTATATGTGACTATTCTTTCTTATATATACTTTAGTCCGGAGGGGATAAAAGACGTAATCTGGCCAGTATTTCATCTGTTAAAAGGGGTTCGTTTTTCTTTCATGGAACGATTAGAAATTATATATATCGCTTACTATTTAATTGTATTTTCCACTACGATATATCCGTATTTATTTTTCAGTTTTAAATCTGTGACCATTTCACTTCAAAAAAACGCCCGCAATTGGGCGCTGCTTGCTTTTATGTTATTTATAGTTGGCCTATTTATTTTCCTAAATCCCGATGTGGATCAATATTTGTTTATATATTCTCTTATGGATATCTTAAATGTCGTTTTCTTTATTCTATTACCAATCTTATTTTTCGCTTACAGTATTCTTTTTACTTGGATTACTAGGAGGAAACAACTTTGATTCGAAAATGGATATGGATTGTAATTTGTTGTGTATATTTAATTGGTTGTAGTCAGAGAATTCCTCTTGAGAAGGTTTCATTAATCCTGTTAATTGGCTTGGATAGAACCCCTAATGGAGACATAAAAGTTGGAACAAGCATACCACTCTTTCATCATAAACAGCCAAAAAGCACTATAGAACATTGGACACAAGCATCTACTGTATATACTGGATTCAGTAAAATAGATACGAAGTTAACTGGCTTTATGACAGCTTCCAAAGCTGAAATCATTTTAATTGGGAAAAAATTAGCGCAAGAAGCAAATTGGTTGCAGGAGCTTGATTCCTCTTATCGTGATCCTTACGCTACCATTAATGCTAAAGTAGTACTTGTAGATGGACCTGCAGAAGAAATTTTTAAAATTCACAAGCCTAGTAAACCATCACTTTCATCTTATATAAATGGTGTAATCGAATCGTCAATTCAAAATAACCAATCCGTCTCTTCTACAATTCAACAATTAATGAGAGAACAAAATGAAGAAGGAATGACGCAAACTGTTCCAATTATCAAAAAAACAAAGAATGAAATCGACACAGTAGGAATTGCATTTTTAAATCGCCGAGGGAAATACTTAACTCATATCCCTAAAAAAAATGTTAAATTTTTCAATCTTATAAATAAGCCAAAAAGTAACGGCCGAATGATACTACACCTTGCGATTCCTCCTAAAAAACCTAACAAAAAGACAAACACATCTATCTTCGTACAGAACGCGACAAGGAAGGTAGATGTTAATTATCAAAACGGAAAGTTTGTATTTAATTTCAATATATATGCTAATGTAGCTTTAATAGAAAAAACCAATGCGAATTTAATTAAGGGGCACTATGATAATAAAAAAAATATAAATAATTTAAAAAGTGCTATTCAAAAAGAAATTAATGATAATTTACAAAATATATTAAATCAAATACAGCAGAATAAAATTGATCCAATCGGATTATCCCTATATGCTAGAGCCTTTCAATATAAAGAGTGGAAAAAAGTAAAAGGAGATTGGTTTCAAGCGTTAGCAGAGGCTAAAATAAATGTAAAGACACATGTCAAAATAAAAGATACTGGGACCATTAGAAATTAGATTGGCCGATTCTTTTATTTGACAACTTTTCTCAGTCGAGTGAGTTTTTTACAAGTTACATTAAAAAATATAGCTGTTGATGAAAATAAGAGTATATATAATAGAGAGAGTATTTTCATTTCACTTTATATTAAATAAAAGCCAAATAGCCGTTCATAATGAACGGCTATTTAGCATCTTACTAATAATTTGAATGTTCTTCATGTTAATCTATTTTGTTTAATCCCGTAGAAGTAACTTGATAGGTTCTTTTTTTGCCTATATATTCTTGTTTATTATTCTCAAGGTTAATAAGTGTAGCGCGTGTCTTTTCCTTTACTGCTTCCCCTTCTATATGGGTAAACTCAATGTAATCTCCCACTTTTACGGGCACGGCTTGGCTTTCAGCAGTTTGTTGTCTATTTCCCACTATTTCCTTATTGTACACAACACTACCGGATGAATTCTGTACTTTAATACTTGCATACGTATTATTAAAGTAAGAATGTGGTACACCTGCTTCTAAATTCACCTGCATTTTCTCTGTTACCCTATTATAATCTACTTTTGCGATTTCCCTATCATTATATCCCTTTAAAGACCAACCAAATTGATTTCCGTCTAAAACCGTTGTTTCTGGCATTTTTTCTACTTTCTTCATGCCTTCTTTTGTAACTTCATACATTGCTTTTTTTCCAAAGCTTTCTTGTTTACTATTATCTACATTTGTGAAAGTAGCTCTATGCACACCTTCTAAATGTGTTAACTCAATATAATCTCCTACTTTAACTGGAACTTTTTGTGATTCAGCGTTTTGTTGTTTGTTTCCATAAATGTCTTTATTGTATACTACTTTCCCTGATGCATTTTGTACTTTAATACTCGCATATGTTTCATTAAAATAATGATGTGGTACGCCTGTTTTTAAGTCCACTTGCATTTCTTCTGTCGACTTATTGAAATTGATTTTAGCAAACTCAAAATCACTTATTCCTTTTAGTGACCATCCAAATTGATTTCCGTCTAAAATTGTGGCTTCTGGCATTTTTTCTACTTTCTTCAAGCCTTCTTTTGTAACTTCGTACATTGCTTTTTTTCCAAAGCTTTCTTGTTTACTATTATCTACATTTGTGAAAGTAGCTCTATGCACACCTTCTAGATGTGTTAACTCAATATAATCTCCTACTTTAACTGGAACTTTTTGCGATTCAGCATTTTGTTGTTTGTTTCCATAAATGTCTTTATTGTATACTACTTTGCCTGATGCATTTTGTACTTTAATACTCGCATATGTTTCATTAAAATAATGATGCGGTACGCCTGCTTTTAAGTCAATATGCACTTCTTCTGTCGACTTATTGAAATTGATTTTAGCAAATTCGAAATCACTAATCCCTTTTAATGACCATGCAAACTTATTTCCTTCTAAAATATTATTTACATTAGGTATATCTGGTTTAATTGGATTAGAATCTGTCCCCTTCCAAATCTCTGCTGTTAAAGTTGGATACCCTAATGCAGCTACTTTTTGAATGGTATCGTTATTTGGACGTAATCCCCACTTCTCAAAGAAAGGTATCAAATTTTGTTTGGCTACTTTTGATGCCGAAATCATAAATAATTGTTTTTTATTTTCATCAGTTTGTGGAAGTTCACTTGAAGACATGTCTCTATACAATTGATGCAATTTAGGATAGAAGTCCTCTCCATATGCTAACTGTAGTTGCCAAAGCATAACAAGCTTAACAAAAACATCACTAACTTCGTCATAATTTTTATTAGGTTGTTCTAAGTATTGAAATGCCTTAGTATAAGCGCCCTCCTGTTGCAATCTAAAAGATTGATTAGATGTAAATGCTTTTTCTACAGAAAGGCTGTAAATATTATTTTGTACTTCTGTCATATTATAAAACTTCCAAGGTGATTGCTGTCTCAAATGCCCTGCCTCATGCCAAGGACCCCAGCCATCTTTTATAAATTTATTAATATCTAACACGTATTGGATTGCATCTCCTACATATGCGGTTCGATAAGAAGTTGCATACATATAATAATCGGGAGAATGATTTTCTTCTACGTAATGAATATAATGTTTATCTACTTGTTCCTCGGATAAACCAGCTACTTTGTCTTGAATTCGAGTAGCTTCATCCATCTTTTTTAAGAGTTGTACAGGATCTGTATTAGAACCTAACAAATATTTCTTAACACGTGCAGGGCTGGCCGTAATTAATACACGTTCTCCTTTTAACTCCACTGCATGTGCATTGGGATATTGGTCCAGCATGTTTATTAGATCTTGTTTTGTATGCTTGCCTAGTTCAAAGAGAGGCGTAGTCGTTCCACCAGTTGTGACCGTTGTTCGAATGGTACCACCTTGTTGTTTATTGTAAAAATAAATCATTCCTCCATTTGTCGATTGGATTGTGTTTATACCAGGTTTTAATGTAAATGATTTTATTTTAGAATCTTCTCTCCAAGAAGCATCATACGAATACGTTCCAATGTATGCCTGAATATTTTGATTTCCTTCTACATTAATCGTTATTTGTTCATTTGGCTTTGCATATAAACCAGTGGGTTCATATGGACTAAATGCCATACTTTTTCTTTCCTGTTGTTTCAGTACCTCAACATCCCCTTTTCCTGGGACTGTATATGTTCTGTTTTCTGATTTAACTGACTTTCCCTCTTGCAGTGATGTCGATATTTTTTTTTGCTGCTTTGTTTCCTCTGCAATGATATCTGTTGTAGAAATCATTGCAGTTGCAAGCATAGTTACTGTAGCGGTGGCTGCAAGTATTTTTCTAGTTTTATATTTTGAGTTATTTCCCATATTATCTCCCTCATTTTCCCTTAGTACATGTAAGGACTATTATTTTATTTATCATATTTTAACATCAAAAACTATTTACGCTATTTATGTTGTATCTAATACTCTATTTTTTCTCATAATAGTCTCCTTTTCTTTATTTCTAATTGTTTATAAATGTTATTTGATGACACATAAAATAACAACTTTTCAATAAACTCATCAATAACAACCTATTATGTTTTGATTTAGTATTATTAACTTCCATCTAATTGTATAAAAGTATTCAATTAGGAAAATAAGAATATAAAGCTCACTAATCATAGATTAGGTTTTACGGAAAAATTCATAAAAATCATTCACCTTAAAAATTCAAACTTGTATAACTACTTTCTACATATAGGATGGAATTATAAAAATATTTCAATAAAATAAAAGACAGAGGCCTGATTATACCTCCGTCTTTTCAATTTATAAAGAACAAAAAATCATTTTATAACTGTATAAATGCCCTTGCAACAAATACCGTATTCCGCTATTTTTTTGAAGAAACAGGATCCATTTTTAATGTTTTTATCCCTTCTTTTAATGTAAACGCATCCGCTCTCAATGTTTTCCAACTATCTTTCGCTGCATTCAAATTAGGTTTTAGGAATTTGAATTTATTTTGATCCGCTTTTTGGGATGCTTTATCAATATGACTTAGCACTCCCGAATATTGAGAATCTAAATCATGCCATTGTGCAGACATATAGGTAAGTGCATTAATAGCCGATCCAATCGCATTGTGCATTTCATTAATATTATTATACGCAACACCAACTACACGATTTAATGTTACTTTATAATCTATAGTCTGACGTAATTGTGCTAACAATGGCTCTAACGTACCTAAATTATTTCTTGCTACCCCTATCATTACACCACCAGCAATCCACGTAGGAATTGAGGGAATTGATACAGTTATAATTCCATCTGATTCTACTTGTTTAAAATGTCTTACTTGCTCTAAAACTTCATTTAGGCGCTTTTCATCTTCATCAATTCCAGATGCTTGGTTTTTCAGAATCGAATGCAAAATATCTTTATGACCTCCAAATGCCCGGACATCTTCTCCAATACTATCTCTTAACTTAGCTAGTTCTTGTATTAAATTCTGTGTATATGCTTGATTTTGTTTAATCTCACCTTGCAAATCTGTAATGCCTTCTTTTAATGTGTCTGCATCCCCTTCATTAATCGCTTCTACTAATGTGTCATAATAATTGTCGAATTTAGTATCATACTCTACAATCCCCGTCAGTGTATCTAAAAGTTGTTTTTTTATGTGTGAATCCCATTTCGTAGCATGCTCTCTTGCATTCTTTTGATCTTGTAGAATTTGACTAGGTAGATTTGTATATCCTTTAATGTCAATTCCTTCAAAGTTAACATCTGGGTTTTTAATTAACAAATAAGAGTAATCATTCATAGATTTTGCAAATAACCCAGCATCTTGCAAAGCTTTTTTCATCTTTTCGCTGTTTACAGAAAGAGAGATATCTTCGGTACTAGTTTGTTCCATTTTACTTTCATTTGCGAAGGCTGCCACTGGAGAAACTACAGTAGTTGTTGTCAGAGTCAAAAACGTCGATACAGCAAGTAGTTTATAAGGAAAGTTTTTATTCATTTTAATTCCTCCTATACATATATATTGATTTTTAGTTTGTTTTTTCTTGTTTAAAAGCAATGTCTTTTGAAATGAATTCTGCATCCTTATGAATATCATTCCAACTTTGTTTTGCAGCCTTTAAATCATCAGGTATTAAAGAAAGTTTATGTTCTTGCATTTGGTCGATATTATCATATAGATCTTTATAATTCGCTCCCATCGTATTCCATTGTTGCTGAATATTCGTTAGAGACATGATTGCTTGATCCACTGTTTGATACAAATATGTCAACGTGTCTTTTGTATTAGTAAGTGAAATAACTGCTTGGTTAGCAAGATCGGCTTTCATACTTAATTCTCCGATTTTATTAGAAATTTCATTATAAGAGTTCATATGATTAGATGCCGCAACACCAGCTGCTGTTCCTAAACCGATACCAGCTGCCCCTAGAGCTGTTAGACCACCAACAACAGCTGGTGTCGCTGTGCCACCGGTCACAACAATTACTACCGCTCCTGCAATCGTTCCAATAACTAAAATAGCTGCTCCTAATCCACCACCAATTGACCAGGCTAATACATTATCAAAATGTGCTTTCTGCGTAGAACGTAAATTCTCAATTTCGGCCTGAAGTTGTGGGACTAATGCTTGTTTTCCCGCTAATATAGCCGTTAATCTCCCTTGTCCATCTGGACCTCCAACATTATTTTTAAAATCTACAGTATTTGTATACAACTTTGTTTTGAAAGCTTCTAACATCTTAATAACTTCCGTAACTTCATTTGAATTTGTATGAATTGTACCGATTAAATCCCCTATTCCTTCTTTGAGGCCCGCCTTATCTTTCTTTTTTACAGTATCTATTAGTGTGTCGTAATAATTTTGAAATTGTTCATCATAATTTACAATATTACGTGCTGTCTTTTGAATGTTTGGCTTCGCTGTATCTAGCCAGTAATTTGCATTGATTCGTGACAGTTCCTGATTTAGGTGAATGTTTTTGATTAATTCTCCCCCCCCTGAACCTAAATCAACGTTGGATAAATTTACATTCGGTTGCTTAATCATTGTTTTTGCGTACAAATCCATTACAAGAATATGAGAGCCTGTTTCAGCCAACACTTTCTTTAACCCTTCAGGTCCTAACGCATAATTTTCTATTTTCTGTTTTTGTGCTGTCTGTTCTTGTGCAAGTGCGTGAATAGTACTACCATTCGTAGCAGTTATAACCGTTGCTAAAGCGGCCAAAGTTATGACCTTAAATGGAAATTTCATTTTTTGATTCTCCTCCTTATTTCCAGTTACGTTATAATTTTTTCATTAAACCTTATTTCTTAATATTAAAATTTATTAACTTGCTCTTCGAGTTGATTTGTTACATTTTTTAGTCGTCTTAATGTATCTTTTTGAGACTGAGTGTTATTAGTATCAACTTCAGTCGATAATTTTGTAATACTATTATTTATTAGATTCAAATCCTCTTTATAACGTTTCATTAGCTCAATTTCTCCATCTACTTGATTAGCAAATGTATGCAAATCATTTTGCATGAAAAGAATCATTGATTTTTGTAAATCTGCTACTGTTAATTTAGTTGTTAAGTCATATAATTTTTGATTTTGTTTCTCTAGATCATCTAAATGAGCTCGTTGCTCTGCTGTTAGTTTATTAATTTCTGCAAAGGTACTGTATGTTTTTTTAATTTTTTCAGGATCAATTACTTTCATAAGATCATACTCTTTCGTTTTCGTAACTGCAGCTGCAGCAATTTCACCTTTTTTACTTTTCTCTATCGTTTCACGTGCTTCTTTTTTGGCAGCTTCAATTTCTATAGCTGATCTTCCTTTTTCTGTTGCTTCTTGCTCTGCTTTCTTCTCTGCTTCTACAATAGCATTGTTTATTTCTTTTCCTTTGTTATACGCTACTACTGCTGTTTGAGCAGCCGGTTCAATGATATCTTTTGATAGACTATAAATTTCTTGGAATACCTTTAGCCCTTGTCCATTTAAAGCTCCTGGTAATAATGCTATTTGCTGTAAATCATTTTGAATTGATTTTTTTGTATTTAGCATTTCATTTTTTAACTTGTCTATTTTTCCTGTTCCCCCTGAACTAAGTACACTCTGTGCTTTTACCACATCCGTATCAAGATTTTTCAGTTTCTTATCTACCTGTAGTTTAAGATCTGTTAACTCATTAATCTGACGTTGCACGTTTTCTTGGTTTGTTATAGTCATATCTTGAAGAACTTCCAGTCTATCTAAAAACCCTTCTTTATCTTCCTTATTATCTACAAATCCTTTTAATGTTGGATAATAGCTATTAAATTTGGTTGCAAATCCTTTGCTTTTTGAATTTAGTAGAATTAATTTTGGATAAAGTTCTGATGACCACTCTTTCATATCTTGTTTAATTAGAAATTGAGTTGTATTTATAGATGGAACTTCTTCAAGTTGCACATTCGGACTTGCTAAGGCTCCATCTATAAAGGTTTGTGTTAATTTGGAGTGTGCACCTATTTTTCGTAATGCTGAGGAAATATCTATATTATCTTGTTTCGTTTCTGCCTGAACGATTGGCATTGCGAGAGTATTGATAGGAATAGTCGCTCCAGTAACGATTGATGTTATTAAAAATCCTGTCATAATTTTATTCTTCATTCCGTACACCTCTTCACTATTGTTTTTTACAGTTTTAATCGTAAATGTTGTACAACCTAACGTTAGGATTTCATCACACACACTTGAGGAGAGAAATTTTTTCGATAGAGTAATCGTATCTCGTTTTTTATTTATTTTTGATAGAATATAAGGACCTTACTTCCCCCTCATTTTAAACACTATGTTTTTCATAAGTAAACCTGAAAATCACATTGAATAAATTTGATTTTTCAGATATTTATTATTCGAATTTAAAAATGTTATATTTAAAAAAGTTAAATACAAATTTCATTTCATAAAGTGAAATAATTACACTATGATAATTAAACATAAAAATTCTTTGATTCCCTTAAATCTATATGAATCCCCTTACCTAAAAATGATTTTAATATAATTTAATAGTGATTAGCACATATGTGTCTTTTATATGGATATGTAAAATTACATATCCATATAGGAGTATCTAGCTTAACTACTCCAAAATATTATTATCGTATACATAATAATATTATTGCTACGAACACCACAGGTGAAAATTTCCCTCATGCACTTTAGGGGATACATTGTCCATGAAATAATAATTTTCGCTTATATACTTACTATTCATTATAGAAATACAAAAAAGCGATTCTTTTCACATTAAAAAGAATCGCTTTCCAAGTTCATATTTTCAATTACATTAAATAAAGAATTGAGAGATTATTACCTAAGAGCTTTAACTATAACTTCAGCTGCCTCTGCAATTAGTTGATTATCATAGGTAGCCTCTTTCTCATCTTTACTAGATAAAATTGCGATGATAATAGGTGCTCTATTCGGAGGCCAAACGATAGCAATATCATTTCGTGTCCCATAACTTCCAGCTCCTGATTTATCTCCAACTATCCAGTCAGTTGGTACGCCTGCACGAATAAGTTTGTCTCCTGTAGCATTTCCTTTCATCCACTCTGTAAGAATGTTACGTTTATGAGCTGGAAGCGCATTTCCGACCGTTAAAGCTTTCAGATTCGTAGCAATTGCTTTCGCTGTACTAGTGTCACGAATATCTCCTGGAATAGCCTCGTTTAACTCTGTCTCAAAGCGATCAGCCATAGTAATCCGATCACCCATCTGTCTAAGCGCTTTTTCATATCCTTTAGGTCCACCTATTTTATTAAATAAAATGTTCCCTGCAGTATTATCACTGGAACGAACGGCGGCCTCAGCAATTTCTCCTAGTGTCATTCCGGTATCTACATGTTTCTCTGTAACAGGTGAATATTCCACTAAGTCGTCTTTCGTATAAGTGATAACTTCATTTAATTTATTAGTTGAGTTTTGCTGTAGCAATACTCCTGCGGCTAACGCCTTGTAGGTTGATGCAAAGGCAAATCTTTCGTTAGGTCGATAAGCTATTGTCTGATGTGTACCCGTATCAATAGCATACACACCTAATCGAGCATCAAATTTTTTCTCAAGTTGAGAGAATTCTTTATATGTCGCATGCTTTTTATGTTTAACTTGCCCTGTCTTTTCCTTCGCTTCAACTTGCAATGCCCCTCCTGTAAAAGTTTCTAGGCTTGTAAGACTTATACCTAATATACCAATGCATATTCCTATTTTTAGCATCCTCTTATTTTTCAAAATCATCATTCCTTTCAAATTTTCAATACTGAAAACAAGTAGTAAATTCAATACAATGTATCTATTTGAATACCTGTTTTTATACGTACACATAATAGACCATCTAAGAAACAAGTTTGTTCCATAAATTTAAAACCTTTTTTAACTAGTAACCAAGATATTAACAAAAATAAGAGATAGCAACTATGATAGCTACTAACTCTTATTTCAAATCTTACTTTTTCTTTAACTTATAAAGGCTTTTATATAAACAGGATCTCTTCCCCTGAGAAAAGTACACAATTATTAATGATTTTGATTCGAACTCTCTGTACTAGCAGTTTCACCTTGTATACGTTGCTTTTTCAAATCAAAGTATACATCTAAAACTTCCTTTCCAATTATAGAATTAATACCATTTTTATCATCATGAAGCCATGGGACTACTACTGAGAATGCTACTTCTGGATTATCATATGGGGCGTATCCAACTAACGTTAAGTTGTAACATTCCATACGTTCCCCTTTCGCATTTCTACCAATTGGATCATCTCCACCATATACAGTTTGAGCTGTCCCTGTCTTTCCTGCTGGTTTGTATGGAGCATTTTTGAAATATTTCACGCCAGTTCCATCACCTTCTTGGAATACCCATCTAAACCCTTCTTTTATTCGATCAATATGTTCTGTCTTCATATCAATTCGATTTAATACGACAGGCTCTATAGAGCGTATAACTTTGCCAACCTCTTCTTCTTTTATTGATTGCTCTCGTATTTCTTGTACAATTTGAGGTTGCATTCTATAACCTCCATTAGCAATCGTTGAAATATATTGCGCCAATTGCAAAGGTGTATACGTATCATACTGCCCGATAGAAAAATCTAGTAAAAACCCAGGCTGACTATCTACTTTTCTAGTTTGTCCAACTATTTCATTCGGTAAATCAATACCTGTTGGAACTCCTAATCCAAATTGTTTAAAATAATAGCGCATCGTATCAAATGCTTCTTGTTTTATATCCAATGAACCATTTGGTACGTAATTAACTCCCGCAATTTTTAAAGCTGTCTGGAACATGTATACATTCGAAGATACTTGTAGCGCTCGTAAATCATTAATATTACCAAATCCAGATACATTCCACGATTTCTTAGCTTGTGTACCTTTAAATTTCATAGGTGCATCATAAAATTGATCTCCTGGCTGTATTGCCCCTGTCTCATATCCAGTTAATACAGTTGCACCTTTTACAGCTGACCCTAGCTCATAGGAAGTTGTCATGTTACCTAATGCCAAATCCTCAATCTCTAATTTCCCTTCTTTTTCTACAATCTTTTTGCCTGCCATAGATAAAATCTGTCCGTTATTTGGATTCGTCATGACGACAAAAGCTCGGTCCAACAGTGGCTCTGAACTCTTAAACGCTCTCAAATTTTTCTCTATACTTTCTTCCACTTTCTTTTGTAATTCCATATCAATCGTTAATGTTAAACTATTACCACTTTTTCCTTTAGAGATTATCTCTGTGTTTATAATGTTTCCTGATTTATCAGTAATGTTTTTCATTTCTTCTTTTGTACCGTGTAACACATCTTCATATCGTTGTTCAATATAACTTTTTCCTACACGATCATTACGGTTATATCCACGTACCAAATAAGAATCTAAGTTTTCTTTCGGTAACCCTTCTTCACTACTCGTAATATTACCCAACACAGAACGGAATAAATTACCATTTACATAATTACGTTCCCAATCAACTGTTGCATCTACTCCTGGAAACTCAGCAAGATTTTCACTTATTCGCGCATACTCTTCATCTGTTACATCTTTTTTTATAATTTGTGGTGTTAGTTGATAACCAGAACTCATTTTACTTTTAATAGCTAACACCTTTAAATCTTGTGCTGTTAATTCTGCCAATTCTACTTCTGTAACGCGACTTCGTCTTAATTCTTCTATTTTTTTATCTAACTCTTTTCCCTCTATTCCCTTTTCTTTAAACTTTTCTATATCTTTTTTCGTGATCATTGTCTCCGCACGTTTCGTATTCAATTGCATCCAGAAATCCTTTTTATCAATATCTGTTAATTTATTTATATCTTGTTCGGGCATTTCAAGCACTTTCGCTAAGTCTTTTGCTGTTTTTAAAATATCTTCACTAGTAATTCCCTTTACCCTTGTATACGTAATCGTACGAAGAGATTTATTATTAACAACTGTTTTCCCTTCTCGATCTAGTATTTGTCCACGTGGAACTGGAATGCTAGTAGTTGCGTTTTGACTGCTTTCTACTTGATTCTTATAAGCCTCTCCCTCTACGATTTGCACCTTTCCTAGCTGAACAATAATACCTGAGAAAAGTAAAAATATGCAAAGGAACATTATATTTAATCGTATAGATATATACGTCTTGTTCTTTCCTTTTTGTTTTTCCATAAATCCTCCATTTAATTCCTTATATGTTACATACCGATGACCGATTATAAATATCGTTTCGACTTTTTTGCTAAATCCTTGTTAGCACTCATCCCTTTTCGTTTAGCTACGTAATTCATAACTCTCCTTTCCTGTTTTCTCTCTATTTTTTGTCGCTAGCATTAGAAATGCTAAACTATATACTGGCCCATATAAAACTTACACATAGATTTGCTAAAAACTTTTCATACTGATTATTCCTTTCTTCATGCTGTAATACTTAATAGACAATATAAATAATAAAGTTGTTCCACATTTACAAAAAAAATAATTAACTATAATATGGAATAGGCTATAAAGGGAGGGTTTTATGTTACATACAAAAATAAAAAGATGGAGATATATAGCGGTTCTTTCTATTGTAAGTGTGATTTTAATAATTTTGTTTAACAGTAATTTCATTTCAATTACTATCGAAACTTCTTCGACCGAAAGAGGACAAATACTTGATCGAAATGGTGTAATACTAGCTACAAATAAGAAAGTTAAGTCTCTATATTGCACTTTTAATGATGAGAAGCTATCGAAACAAGATGCAGCAAACACATTGGCTTTTTTCAATCAATTTTCAAGCGAGTTTCAACATGACATTTCTACAGAGGACATAAAATCTCAATTACAACAATCTTGTAAAAAGCAGACTATGAATGATATACCGTTATACTCTGACATAACTGAGAATGAACTTGCATTCATAAACAAAAACAAACCCAATAATGTAATAATCAAAGATGAAGTGATTCGATATTATCCTAAGCGTGGAATTGGTTCACAAGTAATTGGGTATGTAGAAAATGCCCTTAATGTACCCGTTGGAAAAAGCGGGATTGAGCTACAATATGAAAATGATTTAAAAGGAAAACCCGGAAAAACTCTTATTTTTAAAGTGAATAATAAAAAGTTCTTATGGAACATGCAAAAAGTACAAAAAGGAAAAGATGTCCGGCTAGCTTTAGACTCTAAGTTGCAGCAAAAAACAGAGGAAGCATTAAGATCTCAAATCAAGAAAATAACTGATGTTAATGCTGGTTATGTTGTGGTAACCGATGTGAAAAATGGCGCAATTTTAACTATGGCCAACTCAGCAGTGTTTGATCCAAATACATTATATGAACAAGTATCATCTAAAAAAGAAAACATCAAATCACTTTCGCAAAATAAAGCAATTCAAAAATTAAAGTATGGTGAATCTTATGTAAATATGGCCTCTACTATAAAGCCACTTACTATTTTAATTGGATTAAACGAAAAGCTTTTTCAACCTGAAGATACTTATTTAGATAAAGGTACTTTTCAATATGATAATCAAAATAACATTACGAATGCACCTGGAACGCCAACAGGTGAGATTACACCGAGGCAGGCTATCATTAATTCATCTAACACATTTATGACAGCCAAAGTAGCTCTACCCTTATTCAACCAAAATAATGGGAATATAGAAAAAGTTGCACATATATGGACAGAGTATTTAAAACAATTCGGCCTTCGTTCTAAAACCGGGGTTGATTTACCTTTTGAAGAAGACGGACAATATGAATTTCATCCAACAAACAAGTTTGAAAATGGGATCTCCGCCTTATTAAATGCCTCTTGGGGAGGAAATGAAGTACACACGCCTCTTCAACTTGCTCAATATGCAGCAACTTTAGCAAGTAAAGGTGATAAATATAAACCTCAAATCGTAAGTGCTATTATTGATCAACATGGTAAGGAAGCAAAAAAGTTTAAACCAATTTTAGAAAGTTCAAATCGTTATCCGATGAACTTTTGGAGTGTCGTGCAAGGTGGGATGAGCCAAAATATAGAGGAAATTAAAAACTTACCCTTTCACGTCGCAGGTAAAACAGGCATAACAGGTGCTCCGAATGAACAAGAAAGAATGATAAACCATTCTCTTTTCATTGCATATGCTCCTACCGAAGATCCACAAATTGCCGTTTCTGTCGTTATTCCTGGTAGTAATTCAGAAAAAAACATTGCCGCTCTCGTTACATCAGATATTTTAGAGTACTGGAATACTCTTCAAAAAGAGAATAAAAACAAAAAGGAAGGTTCATTAAAGTGAACCTTCCTTTTTTACCATATAGAATCTATATTTATTATTTCCCATATACCTTCATTATTCTTTTCGAACATAAATGAATATTTAATATCCGTTAAAACGTACTCTTTTTGTACATATCCAGTATTACCATTAATTGTCGATATTTTTATATATCCATCATTCTGCACTTTTTCTGGAATCCAAGCTTTTACCATTTCATTAGATACTTCATATAAAACTTGTGATTCTCGCTTTGGTTCAGCTAAAATTTTCGTTTTATTTCCAGTAACAGTTGCATATATATAATGCGCTTGCTTTGGTTCGTTACTTTCTGTCAATCCACTTGGTACTTTGTATGCTTGCTTTGTATCATTTGTAAATTCTCCCCCCATGGTAAGAGCAACTTGCAACTCATGAAAAATATCTTCATCAAATTTCAATTCATCCTTCTTATAACTCTTCCCTTTAAATAGAACTTCATCATTTAACGCTCTATACAAGTCATTTTCATTTTTTGAATTTGTACTTTGATATAAATCATTCATAAATTGTTTTAATGTTGGATCTTGAGCGGACTCATCTTTTGTTTTAGGCTTAATTTGAGTGCTACTTTGTACCGGTGATTTATTATCATCAAGCCAAGGTTGTTGAACAATAAAAAATAACATTGTACAAACAAAAACAACTACAATAGGTAATGCTTTTTTTTGAAAAGGTTTTTTATGTTTTACGAGATCCACTTCATTATTTTCGTATATAGACTGCTTTATTTTAAAGATAAATTCTTCTTCATCTTTACGATTCTCCATTGGGCCTTTTTTTAATTTTCTATACCAGTCAGGATTTTGTTTATTGTTCATCACTACTACCCTCCCCTATTAATTTTGAAACCTTACTTCTCGCTCGGCTTAATCTTGATTTTACAGTTCCAATGGATACTCCTAGTGTTTCGGCCATTTCTTCATAAGATAATTCATATTTCGCGTCTAAAATTATTATTTCACGGTGTTTTTTAGGTAGTTTTAATACAACATCCCACACTTCATTCATTTCCTCTTGATTAAAAAATTCTTTTTCTGCCGATGGAGATTGCTTATCATCACTAAAAAAACCTACTAATGATATCCTTTTAAAATAGGAGGATTTCAAATAGTTTATTGCTGTATTTCTTGTAATTTTTAATATCCACGTTTTAATAGATGACTCCTTTCGAAATGAATTCCAATTTTTAAATACCTTTATAAATACATCTTGCGTGATATCATCTGATAAGTGTGGATCTTTCGTAATAATAAATGAATAATTCCATACATCTTGCCAATAGTCTTTTATAACATAGTCAAGCTCATCATGAATACACTTTTCAATAAACGTCTCTTCCATTTCCACACCTCGAACTTATTTGAATAAAGATAAAACTGCCCTCACTTTTATTATGGTTTCAATATATAGACAAGATACAAGTTTCATTTGTTCCAATGTTTATCTTTTTTTGATAGAAAAATCCTCCTAAAAATGTAAAGGTGTGCATTTACTTTCATAAAATAATCATCTATACATTCTTTTACATGACAGGCTCCTAAAAAGAAGTAACGCATACAATGTTAAAAATACACTCGTAAAAATCTGATTATTATTTGTGAATTTCACACAACAATCTACTTGTATCACCTATTTTTCTTAGAGCATACTTATTTGTGTGCTCTATTTATGTTATACTAAATAACTGTTTTGTTACAGTTTAAAAACCCCCTCCCTTGTCCCTTTCAATTTGTTTTACTCTTCTATTTACTATTAGTAATACCAACCTTTCAAAAATGAAAACAAAGATGGGTTATCATCTTTATTCAGCCACAACAAAAAAGCATTCTCGATTAAGGAGAATGCTTTTTCGAAACTTAATTGTTCTTTGTATTGCTCACTTTATACCTTCGTGTTAAACAAACAATGAATGTAGTAAAAGATTTCACCTTATAGTTACTTATTATTTCTGAAAAACATGTTTTACTTTTTCGCCTGGAACGTTACTCCCCCCTCTTCCTTTTACATCTTCGATCATCATGGTAACAATCATGTCGGGCGCATTTGCATCAAAAGCTGCAAACCATCCAAGTTCTTTTCCGTCTGCTTCTTTTGACTCTTTCAGTTCTGCTGTACCGGTTTTACCAGCAAGAGTTATACCATCAACCTTAGCAATTCTCCCCGCGCCATCAGGGTCATTAATGACTTTTATTAATGCACTCTTTAATATCTCTTGATTCTTTTTTGAAACCACATTTTCTTTCCAATTCCCTTCTACTTTTGCTTCTTTTAAAAGATGAGGCGACGGAATATTTCCTTCATTTACGATCGGTGCATATGTTAATGCTAAATGAAGTGGTGTCATTAATACTTGTCCTTGTCCGTATCCAGTGTCTGCTAGTTGAATATCATTTTTTATCCCATCTCTTGCAATGATTGAAATAGGAAATTCGTATTCGATTGGTAGTTTTTCATGAAATCCGTATTTCTTAAATTCATTTACATACTGATCTTTTCCCATTTTCAAAGCTTGTTGAGCAAAATAAATATTATCAGAGTACTTCATTGCCTTATCAAAATCAATTGGACTAGCTTCCTTCACACGTGTTACATAATAATTTCCCCAAGATGAATCTTTTGTCCACTTTAATCCTTGAATTTTAAATTCTTCCTTAGGGTTTATAGTGTTTGTTTCCAAACCAATTGCACCTGTAATCGTTTTAAATACGGAACCTGGTACAAATGCTTGTGTGAAACGATTCATCATTGGTAGTTTCGAGTCGTTATTCCATGCTTCTCGTTGGGCTTTTGATACGCCTCTAACTATTGTATTTGGATTATAAGCAGGGCTACTTACAAGTGCGATAGTTTCACCCGTTTTAGGATTGACCGCTGCACTAGATCCTGCTTCATTTTTCATCTCATTAAAGATTTTTTCTTGAATTGTAGCATCAATTGTTAACGTAACACTTTCCCCTGCTTTCGCTTCTTTTTTTGCTACGTTTTTAATCTCTTTCCCACTCTCATCTTCTATAAATACGCGTCCACCTTTTTCGCCACGCAATTTATTCTCTAATACTTTCTCTAAACCTGTCTTACCAATTAAATCATCAGCTTGATACCCGTTTTTTTGAAGCGATTTTAACTCCTCTGCATTCACCTTTCCTATATAACCAGTTAAGTGCGCCGCCGCTTCTCCTAATGAATACGTCCGAATATTTACTGGGCGAGATGAAACTCCTTCTAATTCAATATAATCATTCTGTCTAGTTCCCTCTTTTAAAATACCAATTGGTACAAAGGAATCTGGTTTTATCCATTTCGCTGTAAGCTTCTGATCGACCTCTTCTATAGACATATCAAGTAATTGTGCTACTGTTTCTTTTGTTTGAACCGCCGTTTCACCTAGTTTCTCTGGAATAATTCCAACCTCAGTCGCTTTACCATTCGTTGCAAGACCTTTCCCATTTCGATCATATATTTCTCCACGTTTTCCTTGTTCTATTTGCATACGTACTTTGTAATCTTTTTTCATACCTGGAAAAATGAAATCTGGTGTCCAATCTATTTTCCAAGATTCTTTTTCTTTTACAAGTTTTGCTTCATGGATAAATGAAGCTGTTCCTCCATCCGTATCCATCTTAACTTCAAAAAGAAAAAGTTCTTTATCTTTAGCATTCTCTCCTTTCGTTTTAACTTTTAAATTCTTAGCGCCAATACCTTCATAAATTTTTTGATATTTCTCTGTGAATTCCTTTTTAGAAATCGTTTTTTTTGTATGTTCTGATAAATGATCATACATATTTGCAAATTCTCTATCATTCCATAAATTGATATATTCTTCAAATGCTTGTTTTGGCGATTCGTTTTTATTACATCCTACCAATATAACTGCAAAACAAAAGAAAAGCAGCATCCATAATTTTTTCAATTCAATCTTCTCCCTTAGTTAAAAATGTTTATTCCTTTCTTAATAAATTAAATAAAAAATGTTGTAACGCTTAATAGACAGTGTAAGTAATGAAATTGTTCCACATTTACAAAAAAATAATTTATGATTAAGTTCCATTCGAAGGAGAAGATATTAATATTCTTACATACAAAAGGGGCGTATCTAACACTATTATTTAAAATATCTTTTTGTTTAGATTCCCAGCTCTGATCCTTTTTGTAGATATTTAATACCAAAAAGGCCCCTTATTCTAAGGGGCCTTCAACAAAAAAATTACTTAAAGTTTAATTTATAGACGCTGTATGCGACTGTGGGATTCATTCACTCTAAAGCTTATTTAGAAGAGTCATGTACAGGTAAACTACTATGAATTAATTCAGCAACTTTTACATATCCTTTTGAGTTTGGATGAATTAAATCCGTAGACCAAAGTGAATTATCATTAACTAATGGATGATTCCAAAAGTCAACATAATGAAGCTTATACTCTCTACTCAGTGAAAGTATAACTTCGTTTGCCTCTAATAATTGTTTTTTTAACATTTGTTTTTTTTCAGAAGAAAATGGAAGCCGAACTGTAAAATCTGGAAGGCTTGCTATAATAATATCAGCATCTGTTTTACTTAATGTATCTATCATAAATTCCATATCGTTCTTATATTCTTGATAATTCCAATGTCCTTTTAAAACATCGTTTGCACCTGCAATTAGACTGACCAAATCTGGATTAAAAGTTAATGCCTTTTCCAATTGCTGTGAGCGAATTTCTTTAGTTACTAACCCACGCTTTGCAAAATTAGCATATTCTATATCCAATGCACAAAGTTGAACAAAATGATCTACCCAGCTTTTTAATGCGATTCCTTCAACTTCATCCCCTATGCCTTCTGTAAAACTATCACCAATCGCTACAAATCGCTTCCACATATGTAGTCCCCCTTTTTGTTATTCCTATATACACTATATAATAGTTCACAGTGTATATCTATTTTCAATGTAATTTAATTGAATAATGAATCTTCTTTTATCCTGTGTAACTTTATTAAACTATCCTTGTACCAGAGTGCTTTGAATCAAAAAATCAAAATAAACGCCATCCTTTTTGTATATTTCTACAAAAAAAATAGCGTTTTTGATTATATAGATACAAATTTATTTTAGCTTAATAGCAATACAAAAAGTTCCGAAGGACAAAATTTGAAAATCAATGCACTCTTCAATTCTAAGCCATCCACATAAATTAGCTTTTTACTATATCAACCGCACTATCCCACATGCCGCTAAAAAAAGATCCGATGTTACGCATAAAACGTGTAAACCAATTTGCTTGTTCTATATCAGATTTTGTTACAAGGTCTACTTTTAATGATTTACCTAATAAAAACCCAGGATCTGTACTATCTTTAGGCGAGATAATCATTTTACTAATTGTTACACCTTTTTTAATAGGTGCTTCTTGTTCTTCATTCCATACTTTAAATTCTTTTTTATATACGTCTTTGTTGCTCTTTGGCATTGGAAGTGAAACAGCTTGCTTTGTTTGAACAACTACATCTTTGTCTTTTGCATTTGCTACTCGCACTGTTTCATGCCCGTTTACTACTGAATCTTTTCCATAAACTTTCTTCATTTCAAAATTCGCAAATCCATAATCATATAATTTCTTCGTTTCATCAAAACGTGCTGCATGGGAGTTTGCTTTTATCACGACAGAGATTAAACGCATTCCGTTTCTTTCTACTGTACCAGTGAAACAATCACCAGCTTCTGGGGTAGTTCCTGTTTTTAACCCATCTACACCTTCGTATTGCTTAATTAAACCTTTTAACATCCAGTTAAAGTTCGTCATATCAATTGGATACTTACCACCCTGTTGGAATGTTTTTTTAGGGATTTTTGCAGTATCTAATATTTTCGGAAAATCTTGAATAAGACGTTGTGCTAAAATCGCACAATCTCTTGCGGACATTTTATTTTTCTCGTCTGGAGTTGTCCCTTCTGGGTGATGCCCTTTTAAATCATAATTTGTTAAACCTGTTGAGTTTACAAATTTATAATTTTTCATTCCAAACTCTTTTGACTTATTGTTCATCATTTTTACGAAATTAACTTCTTTTCCAGCAATCTCTTCAGCTAAAGCAATTGTTGCACCGTTTGCAGAATAAATTACCATTGCCTCATATAACTCTTTGACCGTATAAGAACCACCATTTTCTAATGGAACGTTTGATAAGGAACGATCTTGTGAAATCTTATATGCATATTCAGAAATTTTAACTTTTTGATCCCATTTAAGTTTTCCATTCTCCACCGCTTCATGAACTAAATATTCACTCATCATTTTTGTCATACTAGCAATTGCTAATGATTCATCTGCATTTTTTTCATATAAAATTTTTCCGGAATTTGCTTCTACTAAAATTGCTGATCCTGCTTCTACTTCTATAGCAGAAACTGTTTCCGCTGATGCTCTTCCAGATGTAACAACTATGCTACAAAATAGTGTAAGCACTGTTACTATTACAATGATTTTTTTGTAAAACATACCTTTCAATTCTCATACCTCCAATATCTTTGTACTCAAAAAACGATATTCTAGCATAATCCCTATAAAAATAGACAGTTTTATCAAATGCTATATACATACATTAGGATCTCTTTTATATAGACCATCTCATCCCAACTTTTAGGCGCACTGATATTTTGTATCCCTACACACATCCCTTTTTTTCATATCTTTGTATTTTTCAAGATGATCCGTACTTTCATATTTTTTAGGATTACAATGAATAGACAATCTAAATAATACATTTGTTCCACATTTTCAAAAAACAAAACCAGTGTGTCACGATTAGATATCGAAACACACTGGTTTATTAGCTATCAAGGATTTTAATTATTCTCATTCGGGACATACTCATACCGAGATAAATTGCATGATTTGGGCTATCCTTTCATTAGTCATCGTTTTTGGATTAGGAATAATCCTTAAAGCGACACAAGTCTCAGAAGAGGAAATTCGTATGAACCAATTGAGAGAGCAGGCTAATCGTGAATATCTAGAGAAAATGGATCCACGAAAATTTGAATACTTAATCGCTGACTTATTTAATTCTCTTGGGGATCGAGCACAAGTTGCACCTGGCCCTAATGATGGAGGAAAAGACATTATCATTTGGAAAGACGATGAAGTGAAATTTGTTGAAGTGAAAAATATGTTGCTTTGAAGTAATTTTAAAATGACAATAACGTTATTTAATTTTAATATCTAAAACACGTATAACCCCGTTCTGACTTTAAGAAGGGGTTAAAATAAAGTCTTTTAATTTTTGATGTAAAATACTTTACTACACTTAAAAATGCAACAATAAAGTTGTTTAAATCTAAGTGTTATTGTGCAAACGTGCTCTATTCTAAAATAGTCCTTTACTATTACCTCGTGAGACCCTTCTCACTTTTCTTGTTCTTTTCGTCCCCAGAGTAGAAGCAGAATTTGGAACAATTAAGGTAAGCATCACATAACTCGAGACAGCTGCAACTGCATATCTGCATAAATAATCGCTATCCTCCACAGTGCAACTTACCAAGCCTCGGTGAACTGTGAAGTTACGTTTTTCTAGTCGAACCCAGAACCTCTAAATAATGCTGATTGTACATAATCCCTAAGATGTTCCCAAAGGGATCGACCACGGAAGCAGTAATAAAACCCTCGCCGCGCTCTGTGGGTGCCTCGTATTCTCTCGCTCCCATAGACAGCAGATTTTTGAAAGTTGCTGTTACATTATCGACGTGCCAGTACACTACAGCACCGGCCGGTCTGGGTGCTGTACCATCGGGCGCATAGCGGCTATCAATCAGCCCCAGCTCATGCTGGTAATCGCCAAGACGAAACTCGGTATATCCTGGACGTTCGAAGTAAGGTTCGATGCCCAACAGTTCGGCGTACCACTTCTTTGCCGCTGTCATATCATCCGTCCAAAAACTGACTGTGGTTAATCCTCGTAATGTCTGTGTGTCACTCATAATCGATTTCCTCCTTAATGCTGAGTAGTACGTCCCGATGCTATACTAAATAACAGCTTCTGAATTAACTTCGATTTACTTATGAATATTCCTTTCTATTATTCAAGAAAATGTCCCTTTAATGGAAGCTTCATAACTTTATTCCTAGCTTCTAAGTATTGTAGATCTTTGCAATTCACTTAGAAACTTAATGCGACTGCAACATTTTATAGCTTTCTCAAACAACGAATCATTACATTCAAGCCTTTCTTTTATAATAAAAAAATCATAACGTCATAAATTACATAATTCAAATTGTAAAATTATGTACTCAAACTTAAGGTGTGAATTGAAATTTCAATTTTAAAATAATCATGTTTTCAAATAATAAAGATTTCTTAGCTATACATCTAACTTCTTTCTTATCTTAGCTTGAACTCACTTGATATAATTTTATTATTTATCAATTTGTCAGATAAATCAATAAATGTTAATATGATTATAGAAGATATTATCAACCATTAGATTTCACAGCTTGTTTTCACAAAAAAGATTTCTGAATCCTTTATTAACTAGGAGGTTTAGAAGATGAAATTTTTAAAGAAATCAACAATTATTGGTGCATTGACTGTTGGAGGAGTTTTATTTTCGAATACAATTTATACAATCACACCTGTGTCTGCACAATCGCAACTTACACAAAAAGTATCACCATTTTTAGATAATTGGCAGTGGCAAAACTATTTTTTATTACATCATAATGCAGATTTTATAGAAGAGTTAGCAGTTGGTGACTTGAAACACGGAGATACATTCGATGTTACTATATATACTGGTGGTAAAGATACTGGTATAGTAAAAATATATCAATTGAGCGGAAATGAAAATGACAAAATAAACTTGCATAGATATAAAACCATTTATGACTCAGGTTTAAAACATAATTATGGTAGATTTGTAACTCCTATTACTAAGGCTTATAATCCTGGAACATATGTAGCTGTTATGAAACTTGGAGAAAATTATTATTATGGAGGCAGCTTTAAAATCTCAAAATAATAAACGTTAATTTCTAATACAACGCTATACAAAAGAGTAGCCTATAAAATTTTATAGGCTACTCTTCATTTCAGCAATTTATTTAGCTAACTCTTTCGTCTCCTTCATTACATCAACGAAGAATCCCCAGTTATTCACAACAGAAGAAATACTAATATGTTCATCTGGAGTGTGAACATTGAATATATCTGGACCGAATGAAATTGCATCTAATTCAGGCATCTTTTGAACGAACGCACTACATTCAATACCTGCATGCACTGCAAAGATTTCAATCTCTTTATTGTATTTTTCTTGATGCACTTTTTCAAATAAATTACGAATTTGTGAATTCGGATTGTATGGCCATTCTGGATACTCTGACTCTATTTCAAATGTTGCACCAACTAATTCGGCAATACATTTAATTTCATCTGCAACGTGTTGTTTTAAACTACTTACAGAACTTCTCACTTCGTTACGTAATTTAATTTCATCTTGCAACGTTTCAATAACACCTAAATTTGTTGAACTTTCTACTAGACCTTTAATATCCAAGCTCATACTTTGAATGCCGTTTGGAATTAAGAATAATGATGAAATAAGTTGCTTTTGTGTCTCTTTAGCAAATACTTTTTCTACTTTCTCATCCAATTTTGTAAGTGTAACGTGAACATCTGGATCAACAGCACGCATTTCTTCTTGTAATACTCTTGTCCAAGATACTAGTTTTTCTTCTACTTTCTCTACATCTTCTGTACGTAATACAATTGTAGCTACACTTTCACGCGGAATTGCATTTGTTTTTAATCCGCCGTGAACTTCACTTATATCAAATTGAATATTTGCTGATAAATCACGTAATACTCGTCCTAATACTTTGTTCGCATTACCGCGTTGTTTATCAATTTCCATACCAGAATGTCCGCCTTTTAAACCACCAACATATAGACGGTATGCATCTGTATTCGCTGGCGCTTCATCCCAAATGACTGGAATTGTTTCAACAGCTTTCGCACCACCTGCGCTACTTACAAGTAATTTATGATCTTCTTCAGAATCAATATTAATAAAAATCTTACCATCAAAGTGATTTGCATCAACAGCGAAAGCCCCGCCCATTGTTGTTTCTTCTTCAGTAGTAATAACTACCTCAAGTGCTGGATGCGGAATGTCTTTTGAATCTAATAAAGCCATCGCATATGCAACTGCAATACCATTATCAGCACCTAAAGTCGTTTGATTTGCATATAACATGTCCCCAATGATGCGTAATTCAATTGGATCTTTTTCAAAATCATGTACGGTTGCTTGATTTTTTTCACATACCATATCCATATGACCTTGAATAATTATAGCTGGTACATTTTCATAACCAGTGGTTGCTTCTTTTTTAATAATGACATTTAATGCTTCATCTTGAATCACTTCTAAGTTACGCTCTTTTGCAAAGCCAACTAAATAATCACTAATTTCCTTTTCATTGCCCGATCCTCTAGGAATCTTTGAAATTTCTGCAAAATGATAAAATACAGGGTGCTTTGTTAATTGTTCTAAAGTAGAATACATTTTTAAGCTCCTCTCAAAATAAAAAAATAATATGTAAGTCTTTTATCATTATAGCATGATTCATTACTTTCCCTTTCCATTTCATACTTTAACATCCACTTGTGAAATATTTAATCGTATAAAAAAACGAAAGAAAATGCACTATGCATTTTCTTTCGTTTTTTTTGTTCTCATATATTTTGAAGTACCATTATTCATTAATTTCTCTAAACGATTTATATTTTCCGTTAACGCACCTTTCACAAGAGAGAAATCTGTATTTGGTTCTTCTTTTTTTTCTTTAAAAAATGAAGATTTTTGTACATTTACTTCAGCCATCTCTTCTCCCCCTCTTCAAAAAGATACAATCTTCTATTTATATTATATCGCAAATGCAGACAGCGTGTACACGTATCATTTTCTTTTTAATTCTTCTTCTAACTCTTCTACTTGCTGTAATGTATCTCCTTTTATTAACGAGAAATCTGTTGTATCTTCATTATCTTCTTTAAAAAAATCATTGTCATAATCTTTTATCACTACAATCACCTCTACGTGCTAGTGTAGGAATGATTGTCCGATTTTATACAAGTTTGTCTAAATTTGCTTTACATTTATGTATAAGTGAAAAGGACAGAAAAACTTCTGTCCTTATTTACTAAAATAACTATGATGTATTGTTAAATTATATACATTTTCAAAATCCCGATCTTGTAGGTTATTTTTCTTCCCATCAATAACAATGAAAACATCACTCACTATTTTTGCTGGTATAATTCCGACATTTTCTACTTGCACCGCTTTCTGCTCATTCAATTGCTCAATGTGTTCAAATGGAACGATAATACTAAATTGCGAGCGGATACCGCGAAAGTTTGTATTTAATTCTTTTGCCGCTTCAAATACAACAATTTTCGCTCCAATCTTTTCCCCGTATGAATCTAAAAATGCGTTTAAACTTTTTGTATATTCTTCTTCCGTATGCCATTCCATCGTACCGAATACTGCTGGATTCACGTTTTGAATAATTGTTGTGTATATTTCTCCTCTTGCTTTAGAAGCAATTAATGACCGTTTTATCGATTGAACAGTCTTGCCGATATCGCTAAATTTTGCTCCCCATATTTCTGAAATATTAGGTGTTAAAATAAATGCAATATCAACGAAAATAACCATTGCAGTGAACATTAAAAGATTTTTCCAGAGGGTTAAATCGATTCCTTTTATCATGAAATACACGGTGACTGATACTATAAACAACCCATACCAAGTCTTTCTAATTCGTTGCTTCTTCTCCTCATACAATTCTTCATTTCTCCAGTAAAAGAAAACAAGAACTAGAAAAACGATTGCTAAAATAAATAAGCCGATTCGAATGTTAGAGATCACCAATGACATCACCCTCCATTCAAAAACTACTCACGATATCATTACATGCACAAGCAGCTCTCTTTATGACAAAAGACGTGGACAAGCTTCTAAATTTAGCAATATTGCATATACATTAGAAGGTACCACGTCTTTTATCTTGAATCTACATTGTATATGTAGACAAGCATACGTTTCAAATTTTCATGTTAAAAAGAAATATGTTTCGGAATTTCCCCTTCTGGTACTTCTCCGTCCATACTTAAGTAATAATGACGAATTGGACGTAAATTATCGTCTAATTCATACACGAGTGGTATACTCGTTGGAATATTTAATGAAACAACACCATCACTTGAAAGGTTATCTAAGTATTTCACTAGCGAACGTATTGTATTACCGTGCGATGAAATTATCACCTTTTCACCACTTTTTAATGACGGCGCAATTTCTGAATGCCAATATTCAAGTACTCTTTTCTCCGTATCCACTAAACATTCAGTCAATGGAAACTCACCTTTTTTAAGCGCTTTATACCTTGGCTCATTCATTTCATATCTAGGATCATCCGCAGTAAGAGCAGGTGGTCTTACATCAATACTTCTTCTCCAAATATGAACTTGCTCCTCACCATATTTTTTCGCAGTTTCATCTTTATTCAACCCTTGTAATGCACCGTAATGTCTTTCATTTAGCTTCCAACATTTATGTACTGGGACCCAAGCAAGATCCATCTTATGAAGTACAATCCATAACGTCCGGATTGCTCGTTTTAATACCGATGTATAAGCTACATCAAAAGTATATCCGTTTTTCTTTAATATTGCTCCTGCTTCTCTCGCTTCACTTAATCCATTCTCTGATAAATCTACATCTGTCCATCCTGTAAAGCGATTTTCAAGATTCCATAAACTTTGTCCGTGACGAATAAGTACAAGTTTTATCATAATAATTCCCCTCTCGGAAATGTGAATTGTATTGTTCCATTGCGTACACGTTTAAAGTATCTAGTAATGTATGTTTTTATCCATTCACTCTATGACCAATCCATAGTTGCCAAATGTACGGATAAAATTTGTTCTTTTTCAAACTATAAAACAGATGTATTTCTTATCATTTTTGATCGATTGTAACTTCCCGTTTCGAGATCCAAGCATCAAAACCTGATCGGCTATTTGCCATTTCATTCATAACTTGATGCCAATTTTCTTCACACGATTCACCAAATTTTGAAAAAATAGCACCCATTTGTTGTCTTTGTACATCGCTTAATTTTTTCTCTAAATCGGTACCTTCTTCTGTTAATGATAACTGTTTCACACGACGGTCATGTGTCGCTTCATTACTTTCAATTAAACCCTTTTCCACAAGTTGTCGTAATGGTCCGTGTAGAGCTTGTTTACTTATTTCTAACAGTGATAATAACTCATTTACGCTTATCCCTGGAAAACGTGCGATAAAAAATAAAATTCGATGATGCACTCGTTGTATGCCATACTCTTTTATAATTTCATCTGGCTTTTCAGTAAATGTTTTATATGCAAAATAAAATAATGCTAATGCTTCATTCATCTGTTCTTCTTTATGTTGAGTCATCTACTTTCCCCCTGTATGTAAATTATACCACAATCCAGTAATCAATATTTTAACGAACACATTAGAACTTCTTTAGTCTATTGAAATATTCACTGCATAATTAGGAGATGATTCAATTGAAAACGCAATATACTGTAAGTACATATTTATTAGATCGACTCAGCGAATTAGGAATTGAGCATATATTTGGTGTTCCTGGTGATTATAATTTAGCTTTTTTAGATGATGTACTAGCACATGAAAAGCTAGAGTGGATCGGTAATTGTAATGAACTAAATGCGGCATATGCTGCAGATGGGTACGCTCGCATAAAAGGAGCGGCTGCTCTTATTACCACTTTCGGTGTTGGAGAATTAAGCGCCATTAACGGCGTTGCTGGCTCATACGCAGAGAACGTACCTATTATAAAAATCACGGGGACACCACCAACAACAGTAATGGAAAATGGAGCACTCGTTCATCATACGTTAGGTGATGGAAAGTTCGATCATTTTTCCAATATATATAGAGAAATCACGGTGGCACAATCAAAATTAACACCTGAACATGCCGCTGAAGAAATTGATCGTGCGTTACGTGCATGTTGGAGTGAAAAGCGACCTGTTCATATTCAATTACCAATTGATGTGTATAATAAACCAATTAATAAACCTACGGATCCAATTTTACATAAACCAGTTGTAAGTAATATGGAAGCGCTGGATAAAATGCTGCTACATGCAACTTCAAAAATAAATAGTGCCAAAAAACCTGTTATTTTAGCTGATTTTGAAGTGAATCGTTTTCATGCGGAAGAATTTTTATATAAATTCGTAGAAAAAACTGGGTTTCCTATCGCAACATTAAGTATGGGGAAAGGAATATTCCCTGAAAAGCATCCTCAATTTATAGGGATTTATACTGGTGATGTTAGTTCTCCATACTTACGAAAAAGAATTGATGAATCTGACTGTATTATTAGTATTGGTGTGAAATTAACTGATACTATTACTAGTGGCTTTACACAAGGTTTTACGAAAGAGCAAGTAATTGAAATCCATCCCTATGCTGTGAAAATTATAGATAAAAAATATGGACCCGTTATAATGAAAGATGTTTTACAACAGTTAAGTGATTTAATTGAACATCGTAATGAGGAAACGCTTGAAATTAAGCAATTTATTTCAGAATCACTAACTATTACTAAAAAGTTCAATCTAAAAGCACAAATGGTTACACAAAAACGTTTTTGGCAACAAATATACCATTTCTTACAAGAAAACGATGTTTTAATCGCAGAGCAAGGAACACCTTTCTTCGGTAGTGCTACTATCCCTTTACCAAGCAACACTACATATGTAGCGCAACCATTATGGGGATCGATTGGTTATACATTACCTGCTCTACTCGGTACACAGCTCGCTGATTTATCGCGGCGTAACATTTTAATTATTGGTGATGGTTCTTTCCAATTAACTGTTCAAGAGTTATCGACTATACTTCGTCAAAATTTAAAACCGATTATATTTTTAATTAACAACAACGGATACACTGTTGAACGTGCAATTCACGGACAAAACGAACCGTATAATGACATACAAATGTGGGATTACACGAAACTTGCAAACATATTCGGATCAGAAGAAAAAAGTCTAACATGTAAAGTGGAAAATGAAATAGAGTTAGCAGAAGTCTTAACGAATATAACTTTAAATACGAATCAACTTATCTTTATTGAAGTTGTAATGAGTCAAGGGGATCAGCCTGAATTGTTAGCTAAACTCGGTGAAAGATTCGGCAAGCAAAATTCTTAATAAGAAAAGCGTAGCTATAAATAGGCTACGCTTTTCTTATTAAATTTTTATTCCGCAAGCGTTAACTGCCAAGACACGCCATATTTATCATTTAACCAGCCAAATTTTTTACTAAATGGATAAGAACCTAACGGCATTAGTACAGATCCATCCTGCGCTAGTTTATGAAAGACCGTTTCAATTTCTTCTTCTGTCTCACAAGTTACATAAAGAGACATGGATGGTGTAAATGTAAAACCATGTTTTACATAACTATCAATGCACATGAATTCTTGACCATTTAGCGTAAAAGTTGCATGAATGACAGAACCCTCTTTACCAGGTCCATTTGCATCGTAACGCGAGATACTTACAATTTCTGATTGGTCGAATAGTGACGTGTAAAAATTCATCGCTTCTTCAGCTTTTCCTTCAAACATTAGAAACGTCGTAATTTTTTGATTTGTGTTACTCATATAAAGACAGCCCCTTGTTATGTATTTATGCAAAACATACATCGGCCAACATAACCGAACGTATATTCTCATAAATATATTGTCTATAAAAACGATGAGTTTGTCAATTATCTACTCTCTTATTTCTTCTTAAATAATGCTGTCCAAAGAAATGATTCCCCAAACATAGTATTTGGTTGTCTAATTTGCCTCATCTTTCGAATTTCAATTACTTCAAATTCTTTAAATATATCTCTCAGTTTTTCTTCAGAATATGCAAGACCACCTTGTAGACTCCACCCTCTATATACGTCCCAATCTGTTATTTCTGATCCATTTCGCTCATCTAAATCGCCTGCTGCAAAACATGTTAACCCAAAATAACCACCCGGTTTCAATGAGTTTTTAATTAAATCCACATAATGTATTCTCCTATGCGGTGGAATGTGATGTAAACAGCCCGAATCGTACACAAAATCAAAATCATTTTGACACTCTAAATTAAAAATTGAATCACAAATAAAATCGATTTCTATTCCTTTTGCTAACGCCCTCTCTTTCGCCCAATTAATGCCCTCTATAGATAAATCCACTGCTGTTACTTCAAATCCTTCATTCGCCAAATAAATTGCATTTCTTCCTGGCCCGCATCCAAGTTCCAGCACTTTCCCTTTGGAAATCCATCCTGTTTCTATATAAGAAACTAGATTCTCATCTGGAACATTTTCAAAAAACGGAACATCTTTTTCTCTATTTGCATAAAATTTATTCCAAAATGGTTCTGCCGGTCTTAATAATGAATCGAGCATATTAGTAATATCTTCTTGAGTATGTAACGTTTCATTTTTCACTTGTATCCCTCCAAATTTAATAGTCAGAAAATCATTATATATCTTTTAGAACTTTCAGACAAAGAAAAAACTCCTACTTTTCTTTGTCTGAAACATGCGAGATATCATCAAGTAAAACTACAGAACATCTTAAGAATAGAAGTTGATACATATGTGGGAAAGATTTAAAAACTATAAATATTCATCAAAAGAATTAAAGTTCATGCTTAGGTTATTTGGTATTACTTATTTTGTACACTCGGTCGCATTTTCTTCTGGATTTCTTTGGTTTAAAGGTCTTTTCCCTATTGCAACACTATTAGTTTTTATGGATGTTAAGCGAAAAATCAATAAGTATAAGGTAGTATTGTGAAAAGGAGCCACTACAGTTTTTTTCTGTTCAAAATAAAAAAGCAGCTGTTAGGCTCCTTAAAAGTTGTCTTTGTTTCTGTTTTTTTCGCTTTTAAAGTAGCGTAGATAGGAAAAAGAACGATGCCCCCCGCTCGAGCCTGTTCTTCTTGATTTTTCATCTGGACGCACAATGCTTTGTAGTCTTTCAGTTCCTTCACCACAAGTCAACTAATATTATTGCAGGATCTGGAACAGCAGTCCGCTCTAATATTATCGGAACCGGTGAAGTCGATGTATCCAGTGGTGTCATTCTAATTAACTTAAACCCTGGTGATTTAATTCAAATTGCACCGGTTGAAGTAATTGGTATAGTAGATATTCGTTCTGCAGCATTAACAGTTGCACAGATTCTTTAATAAAAACAATATGCTTGGCTAATTAACATTTAATGTTCCTTTTATACAACAAAATATATGTTATAGATTTGACACACATTTATATCAAACAAGCATATTTTATTGTATGGTGACTATCTAGTCATACAAATCTAAAGCGTTCATAAGAGCACACTTATATGTGTGCTTTATTTTTTATGAAAATCAAGCTTTAATATAACTATTTTGTTTTACTTTATACTCATCGCTCTTTTGAACATTTACCTTTTTATTGTTATATTTGCTCATTGTTTTTCTCTTTTGTTTTACTAATTCGCTGATTAATTTCATAGATACCTTTTATCAAACATTCCATGTTTCTTCATCCCTTGAATATTTTTCAAATAAAAATACATACTATTTTCAAGCCGCCGTACCCACGGCTAATACTTCTTTCTTTTGTTACAGCAGAAGCAGGTAAGTTCTTAACTTATCTGCTTTTCTTGTATATTTTTTAAAATATCGAAAATAATACCAACAAGCTGTTTGAACTAGCAGCTTCACTCTTCTCGTAATGGGAATGCAATTTATCACAATTAGCTAACTCATTCGACTCACTGTCAGACAACAAAAATCGTTGTCTGCTTTTTGTATGAGATTTTTTCGTTCTACATATACTACTTTTGAACCTGCAGACCAATACGAGCCATTTTGGTGCTTGGGATTTCCCTTCCTGGGGATAAGTATTTTTTACTTATCCCTTTTTTGTATAGACACGAACATTTAGGGTAAAACTAATTACAAGCAGATTTTCTGTTTATGCGTAGTTCTAAACAAGAATACTTTTTCTCCTATTAAAGGACGGCAGGTACGACTGCTAGTCCTTTTTTCTTGTACCGCATATTCCTCCTTCTGGTAGCTTCGAACGATATTGTCCCCATAATCGTATTAAGCAATTCCCCAAAAATGATGACAGTTGCGCTTTTCAATTTCTCCATCAAACAAAACGAACAAATGAGTTTTCCAGTTCCCAACGATCGTAAGCTACATTTACATTTTCTTGAAAGCCGGCTCTGCACTGTACATGCGCTTAATGTCAAAAACATCTTCAATCTCGCACTTTACAAACTTCATAAATTCCGACATCGACATTGTTATAAATTTTGCTCTGAACTGCTGCCAATACAGATAACTTGCTTTACTTTCCATTTCAGCAACAATAATTTTCTCGTTCGACCAATGTTCGAAAATGGTTGTTAGTTTAAATTTATAAATAAGAAAGCTCAATCTTCACACGCCCTTATTTTTTCCATCTACCAATATGAGTTAAATCATTCATAAACCTCTCTTGTTCCATTTCGATAATTGCGGAATGTGTAATGAAAATACTCTCCCGCTTCAATACCTTTCCTTTCAACCAAAGTGTTCTGCCGAAATAGTAAACATAATAAGTTTCGTTCTCTTTTTGTTGCAGCACCACATTCCCGTTTGAATATGTTATGAATTTCTTTCACCAAATCGTCCAATTCTTTGTTAGCAAAAAATGGTTTCTTATCGTTATACCAATTGATTTTTCATAATCCGTATCATCAGGGGCGCTAGTACAAATTGCTTTCTCTCGACTTTTTCCAGTTAAATATTGTTCATACATAAGTTGCACTTGTTATTGAATTGCGACAGGATAGTAATACCTTTGCTCTACTGGTTTTGGACTATAAAATTTATTTTAAATACGGTGAATGAAATTTTCATTTTTTCTCGGCATCACTCTTATTGTATACAAGCAAAAAAAAGAGCCGCAATATTCTGCGACTCTTTTACAATTACCACTATTTAACGGCCACGTCTTTGCTGACCTTGTTTTGCACTACTTTTCTTATTACTTGGCTTATTAAATGATCGATTGTTATCATTTCTTGAACTATTTCTTGGGCCACCTTTTGAACCACTTCTTGAACCTTCACGGCTATCTCTTTGACGATATTGATCTGATTTCTTTGGAGCCGGCTTTGGTACCGGTTTTCCATTTTCATCTACACGTTTTATCTTCGGTTGTTCGATTATTTCTCTTTGCAATGGTGCACCAAGCATTTTTTCAATTTCTTCTAAATGTTTTTCATCTTTCGCTGCAACGAACGTAATTGCAAGACCTGATCCACCTGCACGTCCTGTTCGGCCAATGCGGTGAATATAACTCTCTACATCTTCAGGGATATCAAAGTTAAATACGTGCGTTACACCATCTACATCAAGTCCACGAGCTGCTACATCCGTTGCGATTAAGTACTGAATTTTAGCTTCACGGAAACTCTTCATAACTCTTTCACGTTTCGCTTGAGGTATATCACCATGAAGTTCAGCACAATTATAACCTAGTCCTTTTAAATTATCATACAACTTACTTGCTCTAACCTTTGTACGACAGAAAATAACAGCTAAAAATGGCTGATCACGGTCCATAACAAAACGAAGTGCATCTGGCTTTGCACGATCTGTCGTCTCAATGACACGCTGCTCAATTGTATTTACCGTTACTTCTTCACTTTGTACTTGAACCATTTGCGGTTCATCCATATATCGCTTCGCCAATTTTTTAATATCTTTTGGCATTGTTGCTGAGAATAACATCGTTTGTTTACTACCAGGTGTCTCATCTAAAATATCTTCAATATCATATAAGAAACCGAAATAAAGCATTTGATCCGCTTCATCTAGTACAATCGTTGAAAGATTACTTAAATCAATTGTTTCACGACGTATATGATCTAATAGGCGTCCTGGTGTCGCAACAACAATATGTGTATTGCCTTTTAATTTTCTCAATTGCTGTGCTACATCTTGCCCGCCATAAATCGCTAGTACATTAATATCTTCTCTTTGAACAAGCATTTTTTTAATTTCAGTCGTAATTTGCAGTGCTAGTTCCCTTGTTGGTGCAACAATTAAAGCTTGAACATCACTACACTCTGGATCGATTTTTTCTAAAATCGGTAACACGAATGCTAACGTTTTACCCGTCCCTGTTTTCGCCTGCCCAATAATATCTTTACCTGACATAATAACAGGAATTGCCTGCTCTTGAATTGGTGTTGCTTCTGTAATTCCATTTTCACGTAATGTATGATTAAAAGTTTCACTAATTCCTAATTCTAAAAAGTTTTTCAAATAGACCACTTCTTTTCCTTATTTTTCACATTAGCTTTCATTGTACCATTTGTTTCACCAAATATGAAAAATAAAAAAATTCTTATCTTCTTTTTTTATATTCATCGTGTACTAGATGCACAAACTCTTTTTGTTTTTTCTCGGAATTTATTAATGTTTCCATGTTAGTCGTAGACAAAATGAACTTTTAAATTTTTCTATTACTCCAAATTAATCTTGTATACTTTGTATCTTCATGTAGCCTTCGAAACCATTCAAATTCACTTAATTTAGCAATATGATGTTTTAGTTTCATGTCATTTCGAGGGTAAAATGTAATTATAGCCATTATTACATCAAATAATAAACTCATTTTCTCCCCTCCTATACATATATATTTCAAATTTACGGAAGCATAGTTAAAAGGTGATGAAATTGACCACTACATGTATAAAGATTTTTTGCGTATTTTTCTTACTATATTTTCAATCGACTTCAATTATTATGGCGAAATCTCAAACAAATGTGATAAGTGACTTCAAACAAGCTTTACTCAAAAATGATAAAATATTAATGAGGTCATATGTAACAGAAGGAATTGAACTACCTACTTTCCAAACAAATAAACATATTCATGAAATTAAAATAGTACCGTCTCCAAAAGAGGATACTACAATTCTTATTTCTTTTTTCAAAGACACTAATAATGAATTTACTATAAGTTACATTTTAGAAATAGTAACAAAAAACAATAAGATATCCCAAATTAATCAAATTTATGATGGAACTAATCCTCTTATGAAAGAAGCTACTATTGTAAAAGAATATGAAATGAAATGTATGGAACATATACTTACTCCTACAAAATTCCCGTTCGACATTCACGAATTTCAAGGGTTCATCTATAACGATTACTTAGAACTACGATACTACAATGAAGATCTGAATGGGATTTTAAAAATCACTGTTTCACCAGTTCAACATAAATTAAATCAATATGTACATAAGGGAACTAAATTTTACAATTTAAAACATAATATAAAGGCAGTATATAATCCTCATTTTGATTTAGCATATGAACTTATCTTTCAGAAGGACGGTTTTCAATATATAATCGCCCTTGGTAACAAACTATACATAAAAAGAAAATACAATGTTACTGATTTGATTAGAATCGCGGAATCTATGAAATAAAAAGCCAATCTTTTCGATATAAGAAAGATCGGTTTTTTATTATTTCATATATCGAGTTTTCCTCCATGATAGCAATATATACCCCGAAGTATGTTCTGGCGTTGCTACTATTTTACATTCATCATTCAAAATCATTTGACCATCACGTACTTTTTCATCGACAGATATATGTCTTATATTTTATAACTGTTGTATAAACCATTTACCAAATTCTTTTTCTTAATTGCAATTCCTAATACTTCAAAAAACACTTGTATCTTTCGTTTATCATCATTTTTACTTTTGAGCTTTTCACCGAATAGTGCCACCGTTAAACCTGCAGCTGGAACAAGTAATAATTCAATCATTTTCTCCACTCTCCATATAACCTTAATAAGGGTATATTTGGTTGAGCGAATGATATGTTGTGCTGAAATATCAATATACCTTAAAAAGGAGCCCTCTTTATCAAGAGAGCTCCTTTTCTTATTTCTTCTTTTTTTCTGTCGGTTGGCTATGTTTAGCGAAATTAGATGAATCATCGAAATTCGGTTGCTTTTTACCAGCATTATTACTTCTACCTTTTCCCATATGTAATGCACCTCCCCTCCCTCTTACTATTCCCAATAAAAAAATCCTCTTGCATCCAAGAGAATTTTTTATTGGGCTCTTATTAATAATGCCCAACTGTGCCATAGTACCTCCAACACTTCTAGCCCTGCCCATATCATATTGGATGCTGTTGACTATGAATTAGTCATGTATAATATGTATCATCCCTTATTTTTTATTACTTTTTAAGATTTAGGCCTTGATAACGAATGACCAGTATGCCGGAACAATACGGTGAAATTAAAGGAATGCTGAATATTTCGAATAAAGTACCGAAACCAATTGTAACTGAAAATATGAAAGAACAACTGCAAATAGGATTTGTACAAAGAGGAAATATTGATGTCATAGGATGGTCCACGACATGTACATAAATTTATTACAAAGAACAATTTATTGTACGGATGCATTTGGTTTGAATACTGAGTTTAAGTTTTATGTTAAGATAAATTTATTCAGAGAATAGGTGGGTGTATATATGAATGAGCCGAAGATGAAAGAAACTGAAAATAGTGTAATTGAATTTATTGAAAGTGTGGAAAATGAGAAGAAGAAGGCAGATGCCTATCAGTTATTAGAAATTTTTGAAGAAGTAACTGGTTACGATGCAAAAATGTGGGGTCCTAGCATTATAGGCTTTGGTAGCTATCACTATAAGTATGCATCAGGACGTGAAGGGGATGCGCCTTTAGTCGGTTTTTCACCAAGAAAAGCGAAAATTAGTCTTTATTTGACCTATGAAAGTGAGGAAAGAGAAAAACTATTAGAAAACTTTGGTAAACACACAAAAAGTAAGGCTTGCATTTATATTAATAAACTAGCTAATATCGACATCGATGTTTTAAAGAATTTAATCAAACTTACAGTGGAAACATATCAGAATCTTTATCCTAATGAATAAGGTGGTTGCGTGAATTTAAGTAACTTTGATCAGTCTATTATTTTGAACAGGTAATTCCCTATTTTTATGGAATATACAATAGGAAAAACAATAAAATTGATTATTTCCTCACTTCTTTGTCTATCCTTTTAAAAAATCTATATTTTTGTAAAAGGAGTGTTTATATGGAGAAACAGACACTTTGGAAAAAATTCAAAAAAAGCTCAGCAAACCTCGGGAAATCAAGCGTATATGAAAGTATTATTTTATACTACACAATGAGGAAAAAAGGGTTACCTACTAAAGCGAAATTCATCATATTAGCCGCTTTATCTTATTACGTATTAACAATCGACTTCATTCCAGATATAGCTGCTATTATTGGGATTGGCTTATTAGATGATGTTTTAGCAATCGCTATAGCGCATAAATTTGTAATGCGCCATGCAGATGCTGAAATTCGAGAAAAGAGTAAAATAAAAATGGAGTCATTATTTACTTCAGCTCAGGCATAATTAAAAAGAGCTAAGAACAATCCTCTTAGCTCCTCATTCTTAACACTATTTTTTAAAATACTATTTCACTTCATTAGCTACAAAAAATTGCTCACAAACACTCGAAATGCGCTGCAAGTCTACGTTTCCACCGGATATAACCGCGACTACCTTTTTCCCTTTAATATATGGCTCCACTTTCCCTGCAAGTAGAGCAGCAGTAGCTAACGCGCCAGCACCTTCTACAACAGCTTTACCACGCTGTAATAAGTCTTTCATCGCTACTTCTAATTCACTTTCTGATACTGTTACAATATCATCTACTAATTCTTTTACAACTTCAAAAGTTAAATTACCTGGTATTTTAACTGCGCAACCATCTGCTATAGTAGGTGCCTCATAATGCTCTACAATCGTACCTTTATCATAAGATGCTTTCATCCCATGAACATTGTCTGCTTGAACACCAATAATATGAATGGATGGATTAAAAGATTTTAATGCAACAGCAATACCAGAAATAATTCCCCCTCCGCCAATTGGTACAATGACAGTATCAACATCCCACATATCATCAAGAATATCTAATCCTATTGTACCTTGACCAGCCATTACTTCTATATCGTCATATGGATGTAAGTATGTTTCACCTGTTTCCTTAATAATCTCCTCACATTTTGCCTTCGCATCATCAAAAGTTTCACCATATAAAATCACTTCTGATCCATATCCTCTAGTTGCTTCAACTTTTGCCTGAGGTGCAGAAATAGGCATAACAATTTTACTCTTAATACCAAGTAAATGAGCCGATAAAGCAATTCCTTGCGCATGATTACCAGCGGAACAAGCAATTACTCCTCGCTCTTTTTCCTGATCTGTCAGCTGTGACATTTTATTAAATGCACCACGAAATTTAAAAGAACCCGTTAATTGCATATTTTCTAATTTCAAGTGAATTTCTCCGCCTGTTTTACTAGTCAAATAAAATGATTTTACTAATGGCGTTTTACGAGCATTTCGGTCTAGAATGTTTTGAGCCTTTTTGATGTCTGCTATATGTAATGGTAGTTTTTTAGTTATCATACTAACACCTCTTCCAATGATCTATTCCTAAGTTTTCGTATGTAACAACTCCTTTATACGAAACCACGTATATTAAGAAAAAATCTTTATATATGTACCTCACTCTGTAATACACACATTTGTAAACAATTCAACATCCTTTTCATATCACGTTCTTTGTAATGATTTAGACATGCGATTTGGATCCAGTTATTCTTTTGTAAATACGCTGATTCATAATGGACGATATATCCTTGTAACGCTAACGCATCACCTACCGCTTTAGAAGAAAGATCTTTATTTAATTGAATGGTAAGTATAATTGGCGCAGCATGTTCTTTAGGTGAAACAAGATTTAAACCCATAGTTGTAATAGCTTGTTCAATATATGCATACGTCTCTTTTATTTTTTCAAATACCATTTCATCTTCGAATCTTTTTAGTGCTTCTTGCAATGCATACATTAAATTCCATGAATGAGAATATGGAATACTTTCATTTTCTTCGTACATACCAATGTCCATATAGGCCGGTAAAGTCTCGTTTACTTTCACATTATGATTATGAAAAACGAAAGATAATCCAGTAAACGATTTAATTGCCTTTCCACTTACGCCGCTTGCAAAATATACATCCTTTAAATCTATCTGTATCGCTCCAATTGAACTAATACAATCTACACAAAACTTCACTTTATACTTATTACATAAAATATTTAGCTCGTCTAAATCATTTAACATTCCAGTTGATGTTTCATGGTGAACGAACCAAAGCCATTCATATTTGCCAGTTTCCATTATTTTTTCTAATTCTGTATAAAGAAACGGTTCTCCCATTTCTTTTTTATACGTATCAAAATGTAATTGCGCGCGTGCTGCGTGTCCAACTAATCTATTACCAAATTCTCCATTTGTTAATACTAGTCCTTTCCCTTTTAAAGAACGTAACTGTAAAGCAATGGCATCATTTGCTAACGTCCCTGTTCCTAACATAATTTGCACACGTTTTGCTTTCGTCATTTGCAGTAAACGTTTTTTCACATTTTCCATCGTCACTTGAAATGACTTAGAACGATGCGAAATAGGCTTAGTAGAAAATGCCTTTCGAACATTCCCTTCAATATCTACTGGACCAGGTAAAAACGTATACTCTTTCGTCATCATCCCTCCAACACTTGACGTTTCAAACATAGCAGGAGTAACATACATTGGCTGGAAAGTTGCTTCTTCTTTACCGACTAACGTATGGAAAGATTTGAATCCCATTTGCTCATATAAAGGTAGTTCACGTGTTGTAGCAGAAATGAGCGCTAATTCATATCCATTTAGAAGTAAATAACGATGTAAAAAGCGAATTAAACCTAACAATGCTCTTCCATTTCGATATTCACGTTCTACTGAAAGTAAACGAATTTCATATACATTTTCTCCATGTTCTTGCAAATAGAAATCTAAATTTGAAATTTTAAAGTCTAACGAGAATGGTCGTTTTCCTCGCAACGCAACCATACCAACTAACTTATCGTCATCTAAACAAATTAAATATGTATTTTCTTCATGAAAACAATCTATACGAACACGCTCTTTCGTTTCTTCATGTTGCGGAATTTCTTCAACAAATGTTTTATAATTCAATTTATGTATACTTTCAAATTCCCAAGCTTGATCAGCAACTTTATAAATTAACCCCATGTTGTATCTCCTTCATATATTTAATAAAAATTATAAGTGGAGATTAACTCCACTTATTAAAAGTTCATTTCATTCTCGGTTTACATATAAAATAAGTACAATGATAAGAGCACTTAAAATAGTCGTAACAATAGAGTAAGAATAAAAAATCATGCAAACTGGTAAACAAGCAATTGTAATTAATCCTGGCTTCGTAAATCCTTTAAAGATTAAATAAAATATAATGAAAACAGCAACAAGGGTAAGCGTTATCAAATAATCAAATGCGATTAATCCTCCAATAAATGTTGAAATTCCCTTTCCACCCTTGCCTTTAAATAAAATTGGGTAAATATGTCCAAGTAAAACAGCCAGTAAAGCTAACATTATGAATATAGAATCTTCAAAAAGGTATTTTGCAATAGAAACTACGATTGCCCCTTTAATTGCATCACCTAAAAATGTAGCGACGAAATACCCTTTTCCATATACACGCCCCATATTTCTTGCGCCGGGATTCCCGCTTCCTTCATCTCGAATATCAACGTTATGTCTCCACTTTGTTACTATATAAGCGGTCAATATGTTTCCAAATAAATAAGAAGCCACCAAATATAAAAACTGCATACTATTAATCATATAATCATTCACTTTCTACATAGGAATACATATACAATATTCACGAACTATGTATATTGTACTTTTTATCCACATCCCTTTATACATTTTAACATCATATATTTACAAATCACACCAAAATTCTCATGCAGCTATTTTTTGAAATATATATTTTCCATTAAATAATATGTTCCTTTCACTGCTGATTCTGATTGTGATTGTGATACAAATGTAACTTTTCCTATACTCTTCTCACAGCATTTCTTAAATTCAGCATATATTTCAGGTACTAAACACAATATGCTGCCACTTACTGCAATTGAAGTGGATAAATTAAACTGCAGCTTATTGTAAATATTCACCGTAATTCTCGTTAATTCCTTAGCAGCTTGTAGAATTATTTCACGTGCGTCATCAATCCCATTTCTCGCTTCCTCAATAATGAGTGGTGCGATTGCTGCAACTTTTTCTTTTGAAGAACTATAAACTAGTCTTTTTATATGAGATGGCGTCAAAAGTTGAAACTCATCTTGAATCCTTAAGCTTAATGGGCAAAGTGCAGCTCCTTGATCAAATTGATTTGCCATTCTCTTTAAACCTTGTAACGCAATCCAATATCCACTTCCTTCATCTCCTAAAATATGTCCCCATCCACCGCTATACTCGTACACTTCTCCTTTCTTTCCAAGACAAATCGCGCCTGTACCGCCAATCGTTAAAATACCATCTTTCCCTTTTAAAGCAGCTGCATGTGCAATCATTGCATCATTAAAAACTTCAATTGGTGTTCCGTACTTCTTTTTTAGATGTAATGTTAATTCATTTGTATTTGCTCCACTTACACCCGCTAATCCTAAACAAATACAAGCGCAATCCCCATTTAATAAACCTTTTTGACATTGATCAATTGCTTCCATAATATGAAAAAGTGCTTCTTCAAAATCTATTAATATATTTCCAAAACCACTTGTAGCCCTTACAAGTTCATTTCCGTCTTGATCAAATGCAATTACTTCTGTCTTCGTTCCCCCGCCGTCTACTCCAATCATATACTTCATATGTTCGCCTCATTTTCATCATCTTATTGGAGGGAATGTTATATTCCCTAAAACTACAGATTGCTTTGCACCTGTTGCACTTGGGACATTACTCGGATTACGATGATACGTTTCGTTTGCTAAAATTGCAAAGGCAATCGCTTCTTTCGCCTCTGAAGAAAAGCCTATATCTTCTTGAATGAATATTGTACATCTTTCATCCTTCAATCCACAACGTATCATATCAACAAGTGTACGATTATAACTACCGCCACCACCTAAAATCACTTCATCGATTTCATAATACGGCAGAATAAACTCCTTATAGTGATGAACAATTGAACTTGCTGTAAACATCGTAACAGTCGTCAATATATTTTCTTTACTATGCTTTTCAAATCGCTTCAATAATTCACTGACAAATTCTTCTCCAAACTGTTCTCTACCAGTTGATTTCGGTGGATTCATTTTCAAAAATGGATGAGCCATACAATATGTCAAAATTTCTTCTACTACTGCTCCCTGATTTGCAATCTTACCATTTTGATCATATGGCAACTGAAATAACCTCTGACATACTTCATCAATTATCATATTCCCTGGACCAGTATCAAAAGCTATAACACTCTTATCACTAAGGTGACTTGGTATTACGGTAACATTACCAATCCCACCAATATTTTGTAGTAGTCTATTTTTAATTGGATGACGATACAAAATGACCTCTGAATATGGCACAAGTGGCGCACCTTGTCCCCCTGCTGCCATGTCCATCGTTCGAAAATTAGAAATAACCGTCGTATTCGTTTCATACGCTATAACTGCTGGTTCTCCAATTTGCAATGTAGAAGGAATCATAGTACCCTCCTGCTTCGGCTGATGATAAATCGTTTGTCCGTGAGAACCAATTACATCTAATTGTTTCAAAGGAAAATTGACATCTTTACAAACTTCCTTTACAGCGTTGGCAAAACATAAACCGAGCTTAAAATTTAAACTGCATATGAGCTGGACATTCGAATTTTCTATTGATAATGATTGTTGTATTTCATTTTTCATTTCATTACAAAATGGAACTGTAGTAAAATGTATAAGTTCGACCTTAGACTCTACACCACTCCCTTCTATATGAACGAGTGCTACATCTATTCCGTCTAACGATGTACCGGACATTATCCCTGCAATATACATAACATGCATAACCTCCTATTTACTAAAAAACAATCATGTAAGTTACAAACGTACAACCGATCGAAAATAATATAAACCTAAAAAACAACTGAGTCTTTGATGCAAACGATCCATCAATAAAAGAAACAACTACTGTAAGTAGAATACTGGCCGCAATGCTTGTAACAAGCCATATACTATGCATTTGTGATAGATGTAGCATTCTTAATAAAGGTACAAAAAGGAAATTCGCACATATCACTCCAAATAATAATAAAAATACACCTTTATAACTAAATTTTATATTCATTCCATTTCACCCTCTCTGGACTTCATGTGAAAGAAGTGATAGGCAAAATACCTATCACTCATACATACAGTATAAAACTTATGAATTAACAGATTCTCCGTCTCCATTCTTTTCAATTTCAAGCATATTTTTGTCGTACATTTTAAAGAATGGTAGATAAATAAGGAATGATATTGCTATATTTATTAAAACTAATACTACCGCACGCCAATCTCCTCCTGTAGCTAAATATGCACCAATTGGAGCTGGTAGTGTCCACGGCGGCATAATATGAGTTGGCGTTACAAATCCCATTGCAGTTGCAGAATAAGCTATAGTAGCTGTTACTAGCGGTGTAATAACGAATGGAATAATTAAGATTGGATTCAGGACAATTGGTAAACCGAATATAACTGGTTCATTAATATTAAAAATGCCGGGCACTATACAAGTTCTCGATAATGCTTTCGAATATTTTGATCGTCCAAATACAATCATAGCTAACACAAGTCCTAACGTAGCACCCGAACCACCAATCCAAATAAACCATTGATAAAACGGCTCTGGTGCAATGAATGGAAAGTGACTTGCACCACTTGCTACAGCTTCACCGTTCTTCCCTAAATACACATCCCAAAGAGGCCTTGCTACAGTACCTACAACGGATACACCATGTATCCCGAAAGACCAGAAAAATGTAATTAAAAATACAGGGATGATAACACCAAAATAACTATCACCAGCTTTAACTAACGGTGCTGCTAATTTATCCACAACATAATGTACATCCACTTTAAAAACGACAGTAATAAGACTCATAATAATAATAACGAAAGCCGCAGGTATAAGTGCTTCAAATGAACGCGCTACTGATGGTGGTACTTGTTCTGGCATTTTGATTGTTACGTTTTTCTGCTTACAAAACCTTAAAATCTCCACTGATAAAATAGAAACAATCATCGTCACGAATAATCCATGACCTCCGAGATTTGTCATCGGAAGCATAAATCCTTTTTTATCAATTAATTCAGGCGTTAATGTTAATAGTAATGAACATACTGCAAGCTGTGCCCCTGATAAAGCATCTAGCTTATAACTTTTCGCTAAATTATATCCTATTCCAAATGCTATATATAAAGACATAATAAACATCGTTAAACGATATGGTATTAATATACTCGTTTGATTTTTTAATGCCCAAATAGATATGAAACTATCTTTCGGTAATGGTGGAAATGCTACGATTAAAAAGAAACTTCCTACAATAATAAATGGTAATGCAGAAATAACTCCATCACGGATTGCTTGTAAATGCCTCTGTTCAGAAAGCCTTGCCATCGGTCCAGATAAATTTTTATCAAGAAACGTGACAAACTTATTCATAACGCTTCCCCCTAACTAATTAAATCATTTACAGTTTTTAATAAAGTCGGTCCACCAAGTGGCGTGTATGCTTGCGGCGGTATGATACCGCACGGGATAGATTCCTCTTCTGCAAATTTTTTAACAGAATCAAATCGATGTCTTACTTGAGGTGCAACCATTACAACGTCCCAGCCATTTTTTACTTCTTCCTCTACCTCACTTGTTCCAATCGCATGGACTTCCATGTTTACACCTTTTTTCTCCGCTTCCTTTTTTAAAGCGTTTACAACAATTGCACTGGACATTCCTCCAGAACAAACGAACAATACTTTCATTTATTAATCCTCCTATACTTATAATTTATTCCCCTTCAAATGAAAGGAAGTTTCACTTTACTAACAAGCATATGAAGTAATGAAACGATTTAGTTATAATGAAAGTAAATTTCACTAAAAATATTTTTCCTATTAAATTAATGTTTCAATATTTATTTTTCTAAATTGTAAGAACAACCTTACCTCGGATATCATATTAATTAACCATATAATAGGGAGGCGTATAAATGATCATAAAACGTTTATTAATGATATGTTGTCTCGTCATCTTGTTCATCCCTTTCTCTTTCATTTCCCCTCATTCTACTTATGCCGAAGTAAATACTACGTACAAAAAACATGAATTACGTGCTGTATGGATTGCATCTGTTCTTAATATTGATTGGCCCTCAAAAACTGGCTTACCTATCGAAAATCAAAAACAAGAGTTTATTACATTATTAGACGATGTAAAAAACACTGGTATGAATGCAGTCGTTTTACAAATAAAACCAACCGCCGATGCTTTTTACCCTTCCAATTACGGTCCTTGGTCTGAATACATTACGGGTACACAAGGAAAAGACCCTGGATATGACCCGCTCGCATTTATGATTGAAGAAGCTCATAAAAGAAATATAGAATTCCACGCATGGATTAATCCATACCGAATAACGATGAATCACACTGATATAAATCGATTAGCGAATAATCACCCTGCAAAACAGCACCCTGATTGGGTTGTACCTTATGGCGGGAAGTTATATTACAACCCTGGCATTCCAGAAGTGAAAAAATTTATAACTGAAGGTGCTTTAGAAATTGTACAAAATTACGATGTTGATGCATTACATATGGATGATTATTTTTATCCATATAAAGTGGCGGGTGAGCAATTCCCCGATCAAAAAACGTACGAAACATATAATAACGGTAGATTTACAAAGATAGAGGATTGGCGACGTGACAATGTAAATGAACTTGTAAGAGATTTAAATACTGCTATAAAACAAGAAAAATCATACGTAAAGTTTGGCATAAGTCCGTTCGGCGTATGGCGAAATATAGCTGACGATCCAACTGGCTCTAACACAACTGCAGGTCAAAGAAACTATGATGACCTTTATGCTGATACACGTGAATGGATACAAAAAGGGTATATTGATTACATGACACCGCAAATATATTGGAATATCGGTTTCACACCAGCTGCATATGACATATTAGTAGATTGGTGGGTAAAAGAAACAACTAATAAACCGATTCACCTATATATCGGTCAGGCGGCCTATAAAATTAATAATAATTCTGTTCCCGCTTGGTCTGATCCTGAAGAATATCCAAGACAAATTGCATTAAATCGGCTATTTCCTGAAATAAAAGGTAGTATGCATTTTAGCTTAAAAGATATGAATAACAATCCACTTGGAGTTAAAGATAGACTCGCAAATGACATATATAAACACCCTGCACTAATCCCGCCTATGCCTTGGCTTGATCACGATCCACCTAAACAACCGACTTTAAAAGGTGCGATTCCACGGGATGAAGGTATTGCTGTAGGTATCATTGACAATAGAGAGAATGACTCTGCTTATTACGCCATTTACCGTGTGAATGGAAAAAATGAAGTGGATATACAAAACCCCAAAAATTTACTTACTACTGTAAGAAAAACAAAACCTGGAGAGATTTATGTAGATAAAACGGCTATTTCTGGAGAAACGTATACGTATGTAGTAACTGCAGTTGATCGATTGCATAATGAAAGTACTCCTTCTAGTAAAACTACAATTAAAGCAAAATAACACCTAATAAAAAACGCCTTAAAAGCCAAGTATTATAGCTTTAAGGCGCCTTTTTTATTTATTCTTAAACTTCTCAGTCGCTGCTCTCATCTTCACATTCAAATCGTGATCAATCGAGTCACGAATGTCTCGCTCAACTACTTCCATTTCTTTTTGGAAATTTTGCAAGTAGATTTTTAATTCTTCTTCTTTTTCTGGTCGTTGTGAAGGTGGTAATTGTACGACTAACGATAGCATCGCTGTTAAATCTTTCATTAAAAACGTTTCAAGTTTATGTTGTTGCTCAAACATGCGTTGTTCTTGATAATATGGAAGAGCATTTAATACTGAAATTGTAATATCATCAACTGTTCGTTGTAATGAAGGATTTATTGAGCGTTTATACGCTTGAATTGTATTTAATGCATCTGGATATCGATCATAAAAATACAATTTATAAAACGATAAGTCTGTCGGTTTTACTGTTTGCTGCGTTTCTTGTCTTAAAAAATCTTTTACTTTCATCGCCGCTACATCAATATCTTCATTTGTAAGTTTTTTCGTCGTTTTTGCCATTACATGTACTTTTTTCTGTTTTTCTTTCGGTAACATTGAAAATACTTGCTCTCTCGTACGTTGCCCAGATGCACAGAAAAGAGTGTTTAATGTATGTTGTTCTTTCTTTCCTTCCGTACGAATCCAGCGATAAAAGAGTGGATGTTGTGTAAATTCTTGTAGAAATGGTAATGATTTATTCGATAACTTATCTAAAGAATCGTGTGCTCTTTTATATGGCTTCGCCCATGAAAAATACAGTTTACGTCCGAAATATACAACTAAAACAACGACAGTAAATGCGATTAAAAGCAATGTACCCAATAGTACTAATACGGTTTGAATGAAACTCATTTTTTCACCTCCTCTAAAAGTCTGCTATTTTCTTGGGCGCTGAATGAGTTTTTGTTTCATTTCATCATTAAATGTATCTAGTTCAATAACAAACTTCTTACTTGACTCGATAATACGTTCTGATGATTTTTCAGATGCTTCAATTGCAGCGAATACGTTTTGGAATGACTCGCGTAATTTATCCATGCTAATTGCAGGATTTTCAAGAAGTTTTGTTGTTTCTTCTGTATTTTGTTTTAATGCTTGTGAGTTACTTAATACCATTGATTCAATTGCTTCATTTGTCGCATTCACTGCATCAATTGTTTTACGTTGATTTGTTAATGCTAACTGGATAGCAGCTGAAACCGTTACAACGTTTTGCGTCATCGTAATTGCATTACGAATTGCCTCTGTTAACTTTTCATTATTTTTCTTAATAATGTCTACAGATGCGATAGATTGTAATAGCACACTTTTCGCTTGCTGCATATTACGTGTACGTACAAGAATTTTTTCTAATGCATCGTTAATTAATGGAATATCTCTTTGACGTTCTGGATTTTGTTTCTCAGCTTCCAGCATGCCAGCGAGTTTTCTTCCTAAGTATACTTGTTTATCAAGAGCGTGAATTTTATCGTGCGATTGTTCTTTAAGCATTTCAAGACCAACTGTATCTTCTTGTAAGTTGTCACGACCAATTAGAAGGGATCTTATAATCTCCTCAATTTGCTTATCTATAGATTGATATTTATGCACGTATGTTTCAAGTGGATTTTTCTTGAATACTTTAAACATAATTTTCTTCATACCACTTGCTTTTAATGAATTCGGATCAAGCTCTGATACCACTTTACGTAATTCTAACAATGTATTTGGAATTTCTTCGTTCTTTCCATTCATCATCGCTGTTACAGGACGTTTTAATGCTGATAACGTTTGTCCTGCTGCTTGTTGCTCTTTATCCCCTAAATCCCCTAGCTGTGACAATACCTTTGATAAATCTGTATTTTGCTCGCTATTTAACTTTTGTACATAAAGATCAGCTTCTTTATTCAGTTCCTCTAATTCTTGATCTTTTATTACTGTATCTACTACTACATCTACATTACTATCTTTCACAATGGATACAGGTTCTTTTTTCTCGAGTTCAGTCAACAAAATCGCTCCTTTATTTATATGTGCGAATTTATATGCACTATATTTCATCTATTATATCGTATTTCATATACATTCTGACTGCTTGAAATCGATTTTTTTGAAATGCCTGCTTATGCAGTCATTCCCTGTTTCTTACTATAAGTATACCTGTAATCAACATAATTTTCCTCAGACTTAAGACCTAGAGAACAACATGCTGAAGGCGGATTCTTCGTATGTTACGTATAAAAACTATGTTCTTCCTATTTTTGACATACACCCTTTTTCAATGTGATAATTATATTACGCTCTATCTTATTTCTTCTTACGCGCTACAAATGCTCCATTTTGAAATGCCAATAACACCGTTTCAAACATTTCATCTTCTTCAATTATTTTTCTAAACTCGGCTAATTCACTTGCATGAGAAGTTGCATTGTCAACAACAAGAATACCTTTTGGTTGTAAAATGCGCTTTATATGCTCAAGCCACCACATGTATTGCGTACGCTCTGAATCTAGGAAAATAAAATCAAATGAATGATCTAGCTGCGCATCTAAAAATGCCCCTGCTTCTTGATTATGAACATCAATCCTTTGTATAAGGTTTGCCTTTTCAAAATTAACAAGTGCCTCTCCAACTCGTTCTGAAGAAAGCTCTACAGTTGTTACATTTCCATTTGTTTCTTCTACCGCGTTAGCTAACCACAATGTAGAATAACCATTAGAAGTTCCAATTTCTAAAATGTTTTTTGCGCGACACCCTTTTACTAAAATTGATAAAAACTGCCCCATCTCACGAGAAATATTCCGTAATTTTTCTTCCCGTGTTTTTTTATTTCGATCATGCTCTTCTCCATATTGTTCAAGTTGAAATAATAATGAATCTAACGTATCCATTCTTTTCATCGCCTTTCCAAAGCAATATGATGAAAAAGCTCTTGCTGCCCGTCTACTTTCATTATATGCGAAACAAGAACCTTTTTCTCGTTATATGACAAAGATTTGAATTTTTTTATAGCATATTGTTTCGTTTTTTGGTAAAGTTAATTTCTACGTGCAATTATTCCATTCATACTATTTTTAATTCAATTGCAGTTATTAAAAAATATAAACCCCAATTAAATGAATCGGTATTTCAAATTCAATTAAGCGCCCTTTCCGGACGCATTTTCTTTTGTTTATATATTTCTAGAAGAAAGGATGCTTACAATGAACGTGATTAGCTTAGATGCTGCTCGAAAGCGCAAACAGCATAAAAAATTAATGATTACTATACCGATTATTTCACGTATTTATGAAGAAGACGGGGAAATTAAATTTGAGGTAGCCGGCGAAAAAGATGTACCTCTTGAAATGTTAGAGAAATAGTAAAAAAGACGCACTTCTAAAGAAATGCGTCTTTTTTATACTATTACATTTAAGTGCATAAGTTTTTCAGGATTAACCATTATATAAATGTTTGCGATTTTTTCATTCTCAAATGTAAATGAAAGCACATAAGTCACTTTATTTTTCACTTTAACAATAACACCTGGGGCGCCATTTACTATCTTATACTCAACATTGTACACTGGCGGGAACTTCTTCCCAATTCCAAAGAATAAACGTATAATTCTATCTGCAGAGTAAATTGGATGAATTGCAGTTGTAACTTTACCCCCACCATCTGCTTTCAATATCGCATCTGTTTTTAATACTTCTAACATGCCTTGCGCATCCCCACACTGTAATGATGATACAAACTTTTCAACATAAGCAGCCATTTTTTTCGTACTTAACTTTGACTGCTTCGGCTTATCTAAAATACTTTTTCGTGCACGTTGAAAGATTTTTCGGCAATTCACACTACTCTTATCTACAATTGAAGCGATTTCTTCGTATTCATAACTGAAAATCTCTCTTAATATGAAAACAACCCTCTCTACCTCATTCAGTTGTTGTAAAAGTAATAAATATGCCGTAGAAATTGATTCTTTCATTACAAATGACTCTGATGGGTCATCAGTCTCTTCCACAAATGGTTCTGGTAACCACATTCCGACATATACGTTCCGTTTATGTGCTGCCGAACGTAATTTATCAATTGAGCGATTTGTTACCATTTTACATAAATATGCTTTCATATTTTCTATAGATTGAACGTCCTCTATATTATTTAACGAGATAAAAACGTCATGAACGATATCCTCAGCATCCATAACACTCCCAAGGATTCTGTATGCTAATGAAAATAATAATGGTTGATACGCTTCATATAACTGCTCCGTTTCCATGATGTACTGCCCCACTTTCGAATTGCTTTAAAATGTGTAACGCTGCACGTTTTCCGCTTGCTACTGCAGCATCAGCTAATATTTCATCATGCCCTGCCCAATCTCCTGCTACATAAACACCTGGTATTTCAGGTATATTAGGACCGGGATTTTCAACACGGTTAATATGAGGAAAATCATGTACTACTGTTATTTTCGGTAAATATTGCTTTGCAACTACTTCCCTTTCCCAATTCGGATGTAACAATTCCATAGTATTTTCTAACTGCTCTTTATCATCTTGAATTTGATTCAGCTCTAGTACAGGGTTATGATACTTAATTAGACTCACTGCAATTGATCCATTTTCACTTAATTTAGCTGCTCTCGATTGATTTGTGAAAAATATAGGTTGATCTAGCCCCAATGCAAAATGATGCAAAGGGTTCGTCAATTGTTTTAAACCAATATCTAATGCTGCTACGGTCACTGGTATAGATTGTTCACTCCATTTTTGCAAACTTGTTCTTTCTGCACCTTTTATAATTTTACAAGCCTCTTTCGGCGGAGTTGTTACAATGACTGCCTCTGCTTCAAATACTTCATCATCAAAACATTGTATTCTTTGTTTCCCTTCACAATACTCTATTTTCAACACATGCTTTTTAGCTAGAAATTGCACACCACTGGTACTTGCTATATTCCTTAAATTTTTTATTATCGTCTCCCAACCACCATCTACATAAAGTACTCCTTCTTTCATTGAAAGCTGTATTTGCTTTAGTACGGAAGATGCTAATTGTATTGTAGGAGCATACGTATATGTTGTCGTTCGGCATAATGCATAAAATATATTTCGAACCATTGGATCTTTAATTTCATTTTCTGCCCATGTAGTTAGACTCATTTTGGGAACTTTTCCTACATCTAAATTTCCTAAATGGATCATAAGACGAGAGAACTGTACTTTTGCAGACCATGAAAGTAACGGTGTAGATAAAATAGAGCGAAAATCTGTTGGGATGGTGAAAATATCCCCTTTCCATATTCCATGTGCTTTTGTAGATGGGATTCCACCCGGTAGATTCATACCGAGCCCATTAAAAGTTATAAAGGCTTCTCCCCCTCTATATAAAGCATGTGCACCAAGATTCATACAAATGCCATTTTTATTTATAGTCATCCCTCGACCACCGAAGTGACCTGACTTTTCTAATACAATAACTTTCTTTCCAGCTTTCGCTAAATATATAGATGCTGTTAATCCAGCAAGCCCACCACCAACAATAGCTACATCAAATTTTTTCATAATAAAATCCCTCCTTTTCGTTCTACATACAAGACGAATGATTAAGGAGGGATGTGACATAAAAATAAATTTCTACTACTCTACTTTATTTCATTACTTTTTTATTCGGTCATATTGCATACGGAATAATTCAATTGCAAATGGAATATCCTCTTCACTCTTTATATAATAACTTATCCAACCTGATTCAGGTAATACATGATGTGGTTTTACCAACCCTTGGTTCACTAATTCATCTCGCTTTAACTTTGGAAATGGTAAATCAACCAACTTATCACCATGCAGATGACCAAGTTCCTTCTTACCATAATTTATTTCAATGCCACCAAATCGATGCGGTTTTTCAGAAACACCCGCCCAGCTGAGCACTTCATTTCTAATCATTTCACTAAATGACATGGACATTCACTCCTTATAAATGATTGATGTAATTTAAAATTAACACTTTCATTACTTTTTTCCATCAATCCAAAGTATGAACGGGAATACGAATATAGTTTAATCTTAATACCTTATTCTTTATGGAATAAGCGAATTTATTAAGCTGCCGACAACTGCACAAAATAAAGACTAGACACATACCCTAATTTTGTAACCTAACTTACTTATAGAAAGGCGGGTAATACAAATGACTTCTAATATCGACTACACTTCCCCCTCAACTACTTTCACTCATGATTTAAGTGAAAGTAATTTTTTTCAGAAAGATGCACAAAATTATATAAACGTACTTGGCATGAAACAATTAAATACGTTAAAAAATACTTCTTTATTAGATATCTATTTAAGTACAGGAAATGTTATAGAGCCGCATATTCATCAAAATGCAGCTGAACTTGTTTACTGTATTTCAGGATCTGCTGTTGTTTCTTTACTAAATCCTTTTACTAATCAAATATTAAACTTACCGATAAAACCAGGGCAAGTTGCCAACATCCCACAAGCGTGGTGGCATTATGAAATTGCTACAGCAGATGGCACTCATTTATTAGCTATTTTCGACGCCCCAACCCCAGAAGTTATTTTTGGTTCTGATATTTTAAGATTAACTCCCGCTAATATAATGGCTCATACTTACTGTCTCGATGAACAACAATGGAAACAAGCGGTATCTCCTATTCAATCCACTACAGTAATTGGTCCTCCTGCAAACTGTAATCAAAACCGCGAAATAAAAAGCCAGCCAACTCTGCCCCCTACTCAACAACAAAATCTATACTATCATGATTCTTATTATTTTCCTCTTTATTGGGGATATTGATTTATATCAAAAATAAATAACTATTTATCTCCTTGGAAAATACCTAGGAGATTTTTTATCGTAACAATTAATAGAGTACATACATATACTATTTATATATTTAATTGGAGGTGATAGTACTATGAATAATTATAACTATCGAAAAAACTACTCTCATAATAAAAATAGTAGTTCATCAGCATACTCTCAGTCTTCGAATTCTCAATCTTCCAATTCCCAATCACAAAGAGATTTAGCCGAGCAAGGCTATGTAAAGAAAAAAGGATGTAACTGTAATAAGAACAAATAGTTTATTTGGCAATGAAATTTCATCACTCACAATAAACTGTTTACTCCCATAGTATATAGTTTATTTAAAGGCTGAATTCTATTATTAATAGAGTTCAGCCTTTTTTTATGTATGGATAATTTTTCAAGCCAATTAATTTATTTCATAAATTAAAAATCATATTTTACCAACTTAAAAAATAGTAACTTTCCAATTGATTTATCAACCAATTCCCGCAAAAATATAGCCCTCCCTAATAAAATTAGTAAGGGCTATATACAAATGTCAGTTCAAATTTCAAACAAATATTGTAACAAGTTAGACGATATTAATACCTGCACTTACAAATCCAGCTACTGCAGCTATTGGACTTGCCGCTGTTAACGAAACATACAGTAGTATTTTATCTCCAGCAGCTACTGGTATAGCTTCAGGTACGATGCCTGATGCTGTATCAAAAATAGCTATTGTAGCAAATGCTGGTGTTAATAATAGAGGTGCTCCTTGAACTGTAAACGTATTACTTGCTGCAGGTGCAATTAATATTTGCATCTGAACTTGAACAGGTGCTAATGGAGCCAATGCAGCTGTTGCACTAAAGAAACCTGCTAATGACGTAATAGTTCCTGCACGTGGTGCTACAAATGCATAATCGCCTACTCCTAAAGATAATGTGATATCAGTTCCACCTGTTAATGCTGCGCCAGGCTGACTAAATCCAAATCCAAGAAGGGTTCCTGTATTAGCTATTAATGCATTAACTAACGCAGCTGGTGTTGTACCCGAAGCAAACGGAATAATAGCTCCGCCACCAGTTGCACCAGTTGATCCTGTTGCTCCTGTTAGACCTGTTGCTCCCGTTGGACCTGTTGCTCCCGTCGGGCCTGTTGGACCTGTTGCCCCTGCTGCTCCTGTATCCCCTGTTGGACCTGTTGCTCCTGCTAGACCTGTGTCTCCTGTTGGACCTGTTGCCCCTGCTGCTCCTGTATCTCCTGTTGGACCTGTTGCCCCTGCTAGACCTGTGTCTCCTGTTGGACCTGTTGGGCCTGCTGCTCCTGTATCTCCTGTTGGACCTGTTGCTCCTGTCGCTCCTGTCGCTCCTGTCGCTCCTGCTAGACCTGTGTCTCCTGTTGGACCTGTTGGGCCTGTTGCTCCGCCTCCTGGACCTGTTGGGCCTGTTGGACCTGTTGCCCCGCCTCCTGGACCTGTTGGGCCTGTTGGACCTGTTGCCCCGCCTCCTGGAGTAGCACCAATTAGTTGGACTAATAAGTTTAATAAAAGTTGTAAACTTGCCGGATCAATTTTTAAAGTATAGAAGAATGGTGCAAGAGCACTGTAGAATTGTTGTAATAAGGAAAGTAATTGATTTAAATCTGGATTAGGAGATTGTAGTACATTGATAATACTTTGAATTAATTGTTTTAAATAATTCCCTTCTGGAGAAGGTGCTAATTCATTTAGTAAATTTAATAGTTGAGTAAACAAATTGAGTAAAGCTAATCTGTTTGCATCACTTGGATTTGCAAAAAACGCTGCAACAGCCGAAATTAAAGAGTTTAGTAAAGTGATTAATCTACCTAATTGTTCACTAGTAATTGGTACTGTTTGCGGATTATTACAACAATCTGGTGTAAAAACTATCGGATTGCAGTTATTGTGACCAAAACAATTATTTTGTGACATTTATTTCCTCCTTACTTGTCTTATAGTTGAGTATTTTCCTATTATAAGAACTATAAAATCATGCATAGGTTTCATTCACTTAAAATAGGAAACATGAATTATAATTAAACTTTAAAACGTTATTTAATTATGTTCATGACTCACATATTAATTATATGTTTTTAATAATTGACTGCTTAGATTAAACACCTAAACTTAAGAGTTTATTTTATTTTTCCACGTTTATCTCTTAGGTCCAAAAGCACATTTTAATTTAAACATTAAAACTAAGCATTAGCATATAACCAATAACTAACAAGTAATAACACCACCTTTTCAAATAAATAACAATAATACCTTTACTTAAATTGTGTTCCTTCTATTATCATAAAGCCGTTTCTATTATCAAAAACTCTCATACAATATAGTGGACAAGTTATTGTATACTTCGTTCCAAAAAACAATTTAGGGAGTGAGAATGAATTGCCAATCATCCAACCATTTATGGCCTCTAGAAGATTTACATCTACACTAGGTGCTGGAACAGGAACAGGTGCAGCTTTTGCAATTGCTGCAACGGCTTGTTTAAATGATGCCGGTACTACTGCAACTGCTTTTCCCACTTTTACGTATTACAACTTATATGTAAACGGCATTCTTCAACCTAGTGTGAACTCCAGTGTTACTACTGGACCAACTGGTGCTATTACAATTCCTGGCGGAGATGCATTAGACGGCGGAATTCCAATCACAATCGAATTTATCGTCACTTAATGTTAATTATTTTAATGTAGAACAAAAAGACAGATTCTTTTTATTAATTTAAGAATCTGTCTTTTTTAATTAATTATAATAAATTGCAAAATAATTGATGAACCTTGCGATGGTGGTTGATCATCCAATAAAGTTAGCTGACCAGGACTAATCTGATAAAATGGTTGTGGCTGAAGTATTCCATTGATAAACAAATTAATATATGAAACCTCATCAGGAGATAGTATGTGAGTTGTTCCATATAGAGCTATCCCATCTGAATCTGTATATATAAGCCTCTCTCCATCTGCAAAAGTGTAAAATAATAAATTAGTTGTTGTTATGGGACCAATAACTCCAGTCGGTCCCGTTAAGCCTGTTGCCCCTGTTGCCCCTGTTGCTCCGGTTGCTCCTGTTACTCCGGTTGCTCCGGTTACTCCGGTTGCCCCGGTTAAGCCTGTTGCCCCTGTTGCTCCCGTTGCTCCTGTTACTCCGGTTGCTCCTGTTAAGCCTGTTGCTCCTGTTAAGCCTGTTGCTCCTGTTACTCCTGTTGCTCCTGTTACTCCTGTTGCTCCCGTTGCTCCTGTTAAGCCTGTTGCTCCTGTTAAGCCTGTTGCTCCTGTTAAGCCTGTTGCTCCTGTTAAGCCTGTTGCTCCGGTTAAGCCTGTTACTCCTGTTAAGCCTGTTATTCCCGTTGCTCCCGTTGAACCTGTTACTCCCGTTGAACCTGTTATTCCCGTTGCTCCTGTTACTCCTGTTGCTCCCGTTGCTCCTGTTGCTCCTGTTGCTCCTGTTACTCCCGTTGCTCCTGTTACTCCCGTTGAACCTGTTATTCCCGTTGCTCCTGTTGCTCCCGTTGGACCTGTTATTCCCGTTGCTCCTGTTGCTCCCGTTGGAATATAAATTGGCGGAAGAACTGGAAAGGTAGGTCCAATATTTTCAGATCTTATCATACCTTTATTCAACGATAATTTGTCATTGCGGTTCAATTTAATACCTCATTCCACATATTTTTTATTCATTCAAATCATTATAAATCTATTTATTAAAAAATAACTTATCAGCTATTTTCTTTTTCATTCCAAATAATAATTCTATTAAACATTTTACCGTTATTATAACTACTACAAAAACCTTCATTTCCCAGCTCTACTTTTTATTCCACAATATCAACTTCAAATTAATATAATAATTCCACTTCACCAAATGTCTCTCTAACAATTATACGAATCGTTTAAAAAATGATTCATTTTTTTATAAGACACCATCTTAAATACTTAAGAAAAAAAGCGAAAGTTTAATCAGTAGGAGTTTTGTCCATCCCCATTTATTATTAGTTAAACCAATCGAGCATTTACGTGAAGCTCGATTCCCACCTAACTTCTTTGCTGCACCTGAATTTTAATGTAGGAATTTTACTGCTCGTTAATACGATATAATAAATACATTACACTATATTCATAGTAGAAATTATCTATACTAAATTTTCCGTATAAACATTATCAATTTACACTTCTCACTGCCAATGTTACATTGAATAAGAAGACAGTTTATCAAATGCGGACCATCTCAATACGTATTCGATAAACACACTCCAATCCTATACGCGAGAGCAATACTATGTTGACACTCAAACGAGTGTCTTTTTTTTATGAATTTCAAAAAATAAAACCATCTTTTATAGATGGTTTATCAACGCACTTTTCTTTATATTCTTGATGCAATAACAAGTTTATACAGCTGGATAATAAATAGTCATACTTAACCGAGTTAACGTTCTTCCGGAATTATTATAAGAGTGCGGCCTATCCGCCTTAAAGCAAATTGCATCCCCGCTATTTAAATTATATTGGCAATCATTTATTTCAATTGTCAATTCCCCTTCAAATACCGTTATAAATTCTTTACTCCCTTCTTTATGGCCTTCCGAAATTAATTTTCCTTCTGTTTCAATTTCAACCGTATAGATTTCAAAGTTCCTATCATCTTGAAAAGGAAAAGAAGGATACACTTTATATCTCCCATTGTCTTCTGATAATACTTGAACATCATTTCGTAAAACAACTTTCGTATCCGGTTGTGGATTATTAATTAAAGAAGTAAATGACACTTTCAAACCATTCGCAATTTTCCAAATCGTTGTTAATGTTGGGCTTGACTCTCCTCTTTCAATTTGTCCAATCATCGTTTTACTCACACCTGTTAATTGAGAGACCTTTTCTAAACTCATTTTCTCTTTTTCACGTATTGTTTTTAAATTTTTTGCTAAAATAAGTTGAATTTCCTCCATAAGAAACACTCCTAAACCATATACAATATAACGACCATTATGTATAATAAAAAGTACACGTTATATTGTTCTTTTCGGTCATTATAACACACACTAAATAATTAGGGGGTTTTGAAATGCCTATATTTTCTTTTTTATTATTTGTTTTTATAAGTAGTTTCACACCTGGGCCTAACAATTTTTTAGCTATGACATACGCCAACCAACATGGTTTAAAAAGGAGTATGCAATTTTGCTTTGGAGTAGCTTTCGGTTTTTTCATTCTCACTTCCTTATGTAGTTTCTTTAATGTTGTACTAATTAATATCCTACCCATAATCGAATTCCCTTTAAAAATATTAGGTGTAGCTTATATGCTATATTTAGCTTTTAAAATACTCACTAGTAAAACTAGTACAGATCCCAATGGACAATATAATAAAAATTTATTTACAGTGGGGATCTTTCTTCAGTTTGTTAACCCTAAAGGAATACTTTTCGGACTTACTGTAGTATCAACTTTTATTCTTCCTTACTATAATTCATATTCAAGTTTTCTACTTTTCTCATTATTTCTAGGTGTAGTTGGTTTAATGAGTACATTTAGTTGGAGCTTATTTGGTTCCATGTTTCAAAAACTTTTATTAAAACATACTCAATTATTTAACATCATTATGGCTGTTTTATTAGTTTTTAGTGCTATTTCAATTGTAATCAATTAAATTCAACTTCTAAATTTCTTTTCTTTTTAAAAGTATATTTTGTAAATACACTTGAAATTTCCGATGCATCTCCCACTTACATGTATTACTTATTAATTTTTAAAGCGGGAGTCTCCTACATCTAATCTTATTCTTACGAGATAAAATAATAAAAAGAGGATTACCGATAATAAGTAATCCTCTTTTTATAGCCTATTTTTTTATATTCTGTTCTATTAAATTAGAACCTTTACTTAACTTCATACCACCAGCCTTTACGATCGAGGTAGTCCGTCATTCCTTTAAGTTGCGCATCTGAAGTTGGTTCAGAGATAAAATATGTTAGACCATCAGATTGTAAGATGAAATTAGCTGTCATTTTTAAGGACGTTAATGCTCCCATTACATCAGGCGTTTCATATGGTGAAAACGCTCCTGATTGAATGATATTTTGTTTAGATGGCGGAGTTGTCCCACCAGATTGCCCCGTTAATGCATACACAATGGAATTAGCAATCTTATCTGGATTCCATTTTGCCATATCTGTTTCATTATCGATAAATCCAAGTTCAATTAAAATTGCAGGTGCTTTCGTATTCGCTAACACATATAGATCTTTTCGTTCCTTAGCACCACGATTTGTCCAGCCAATATCTTTTGAAAGTTGCGCTGCTATTTTTGCTGATAAAGCTTGTTGGTCATAGTACAGAACTTCAACACCATTAGCTTTCGTATCATATGAGTTTAAGTGAAACGAAACTACTAAGTCTACATCGTGCGAATTTGTTTTTGAAACAATATTATTTAAATTTTGTGCTTGCGTTGTCCCTACTTCATCAGTATCGTCATAAACTGTATGCCCCAATGCTCTTAATTTAGCAACAACTGCATCCTTAACTTGGCGATCCAAAATGTGTTCTTTCCGATTCCCATAATTCGCCCCCTGTACAATACTGTTGTGACCTCCATGCAAACTATACCTGGTCATTATTCAACATCCCCTTTTTTATTACTATATTCAAAGCTCGTCTTATTGTCCGGTCAAATATCCAGTACAGCTCTAGCAAATAATAAATAGGGCACTAATCTATTTTTTTAACCTATCATTTCTAAATTAACTATCTTCTAAAAAACGAATTCCAACATAAATTCCACAACTAATGTTTTAAGTTGTGGTATCATTTTTTGCATAATATTCATTTCTAAATCTATTTATCATAATATATATTTCTGTTTTTCAGGAGGGGTTTAATGGCTGATAAGTATAAATTTTTGATTCTCATTGTTACAGCATTTTTTTCTTTCTTTTTCTTAATAAAAGATTTCCGTAACACTTCAAAAAGTTTCTTTTTTGGGAAGCTTTGCAATCCTAACCAGCTTTATATTATTATTAACTCACACTTTAGAGTTAACTCCAATACTTCTCTATTCAGCCCAGATTGCTCTTGAGATTATTACAATACCACGTAAATTATTCCTTCCATCTGTCACTGAAGTTGCTAGTTTTCGCTAACAATTTATGTATCTAAAACATTCCAATCCTATATTTCTAATTATCTTTACAAATATAAAAAATGCGGCTTCTCCTTCCTAGAGAAACCGCATCACATCAATATTTTTATTAAATTTTAAACTGACTCGTATACAGGTCAAAGTAAAATCCTCTATCTTCCATAAGAGATTCATGATTTCCTTTTTCTAAAATGCTTCCATCTTTTATAACAAGGATTTGATCTGCTTTTTCAATCGTTTTCAATCGATGAGCGATTACGAAACTTGTTCGATTTCTCATCAAATTGTTTAATCCTTCTTGAATTTGCAATTCTGTTCTCGTATCAATATTTGAAGTTGCTTCGTCGAGAATTAATATATCTGCATCTGCTAAAATTGCTCGTGCAATCGCAAGAAGTTGTTTTTGTCCTTGACTTAAATTCGATCCTTCTGAAGCAATTTTTGTTTCATATTGATTCGGTAAATGCTTAATAAAAGAATGTGCAGATGCTGCCTTAGCTGCATTGATTACTTCTTCATCACTTGCATCTAATCGACCGTAACGAATATTATCCATAATCGTCCCAGCAAATAAATACGTATCTTGTAAAACTACCCCTATTTTACTTCGCAACGAATTAATATCATAATCTTTTATATTTTTTCCATCGATATGAATTTGGCCTTGCTGTATATCGTAAAAACGCGTTAGCAAATTAATAATTGTTGTTTTGCCCGATCCAGTTGGACCAACTAAAGCAATTGTCTCCCCTGGCTGTGCCTTAAGACTCACTTCTTTTAAAATCGTTTTATTTTCCTCATAACCAAATGAAACATTCTCAAGTGCAACATGCCCTTGTAAATTTTGTACAATGCATGATGCATCTTTTTTATTTTGAATTTCTGGTACTTCATCCATAATTTCAAAGACACGTTCTCCACCAGCAACTGCCGCTTGAATCGTATTCATTAAAGTTGCGAATTGACTGAGTGGTCTTGAGAATTGGCGAGAATAATTAATAAAAGCCGCAATGACACCTACTGTTGTCATTCCGTTTAAAACCATAACTGAACCAGTCCCAATGACAAGCCCCATACCTAAGTTATTTATAAAGTTCATACTTGGAAAAATAAAAGCTGAAAATGTATCCGCCTTCGTAGCTGAAATTCTTAGTTGTTCATTAATTTTATTGAAATTTTGTACGGTTTCTTTTTCTTTCCCGTATAACGTTGTAACATCCGCTCCTGTTATAGCTTCCTCAATAAAACCATTCAATTCTCCTAAATCTTTTTGACGCTTTGCAAAGTTTTTACCGCTATAAGCAACTAGTTTTTTTGTAACGAAAAACATAATAGGTACTGTAATTAAAGTAACAATCGCTAAAATCCAATCTAATGCGAACATCGCAATCGTTACACCTATAAAGGTTAATGCTGATGAAATAATTTGTACAACACTTTGCGTCAACGCTTGATTCAAATTATCTATATCATTTGTAACACGGCTCATTAAATCCCCTTGAGAACGTACATCAAAGAACCGTAAAGAAAGCATTTGGATTTTCTCAAAAATATCTTGTCGTATTTTTTGTATTGTTTTTAATGCAACATTAATCATAACAAATGTTTGTAACCATGTTAAAAACACTGTAATACCGTAAATTGTGATAAGTAACATGCACATTCTTGCAGTACCACTTAAATCTTTCGGTACAATATATTGATCTATAATTACTCCCATTAAATAAGGACCTAATAACCCAAGTAACGTCGTAACAAATACTAAAAATATAACGAACGTAAGAGCAGCCTTTTGATACCCCATATAGTTCCATACTCGCAATACAGTTCCTTTAGTATTTCTAGATTCACCCATTTTAGGCGCGTTACGCCCACCTTTATTAGCAAATTGCCCTTGAAAATCACGCATGTTCTTTCCCACCTTCTTTATATAAGTTACCACCTTGGGAAAGATAAATTTCTTGATATACCTCACATTGTTCTAACAATTCTTCATGTGTACCATCACCAACTAATTCACCGTTATCTAAAACGAGAATTTTATCAGCATCTATTATAGATGAGATTTTAGAGGCAATTAATAATGTTGTTGTTCCTTTATATTCTGTTCTTAATGCCGATTGAATGTTAGATTCTGATTTCGCATCAACTGCTGATGTAGAATCATCTAATATAAGAATGGATGGCTTTCTTACAAGCGCCCTTGCAATGGATACCCGTTGTTTTTGTCCACCTGATAAATTTGTCGCACCTTGTGTTAAATGATATTGATAAGAATCTTCCAGCTTGCTGATAAACTCAGTCGCACAAGCTGATGAAGCCGCTACTTCCAGTTCATCACTTGTTGCATCTTCTTTACCATAACGTAGGTTCTCTTCTATACTACCCGAAAACAACAATGCCTTTTGAGGTACAAAACCTATTGAAGCACGAAGTTTTTGTAAATCATATGCCTTAACATTTATTCCATCAATGCATATTTCACCTTGATCAACATCGTATAAACGCGGTAACAGTTTTGCTAAAGTAGATTTACCACTTCCTGTAGAACCGATAATCCCAACTTTTTCACCTTTACTTATACTAAATGAAATATCTTTTAAAACATATTCATTATTTTTCGTGTAACTATAACTAACATTTTTAAAGTCAATCTGTCCCTCAATTTGCTTAGGTACAAATGCATTTGTTTCGCTCATTATATCAACTTCAGTATTTAAAACTTGTTGTACACGATCCGCAGACGGAAATGCTCGTGCGATTTGCATAAATACCATACTTATAGACATAAGTGACATTAAAATAATATTCAAATAGTTTATAAACGCTAATATTGCTCCTACTTGAAGAGATCCATTAAATACTTTTTCTCCACCAATCCACAATGTTGCGACAATACCTCCGTTCACAACTAACATAATGATTGGCATCATTAAGGAAATAAGCTGCACCGCTCGAATATTTATCTTCGTTAAATTTGTATTAACATTTCCAAACTGATTAATTTCATATTTTTGTCTTACATACGCTTTTATAACACGTACACCAGATAAATTTTCTTGTAACTTTGTATTCACTTTATCTAATGCTTCTTGCACTTTTTTGAACGTCCCGCTTGCTCTACTTGCAATGAATATAATCGCAAGTAATAAAATTGGAACGACTACGAGCAATATAGGAAATAACTCGCGCGCTGTTACAAAAACAATTATTATACTTCCTATAAATAACAAAGGACCACGAACAAGAACACGTAATGTCATCGTCATCGCCGATTGAATAGAAGTAATATCATTTGTCACAATCGTTAATAATTTCCCAGTTCCAAATGAATCACGGTTTTCACTAGAAAATGTTTCTATTTTCGCAAATACATCTTTTCGTATGTCTGTAGCGAAATTAACAGCTGCTTTTGTAGAATACATCATACACCCAAGTCCTCCAACTAAACCGAGTGCTGCTGCTCCTATCATAAGAAGCCCCATTTTTATTACGTAATTCATATCCCGATTTGCTATCCCAACATCAATAATATGTTGCATAATAGTCGGCTGAATTAAGTCCATCGCAACCTCAAGTACCATAAATAGCGGTCCAATAATAGCGAAGAACATGTATGGTTTTAAATACTGTAATAATTTGCGAAATGATTTCATACATAATCTCCTTTTTCCTATAAAATTACCATTTAATAATTCATACCCTCCTTACTTAAGCCATATAATTTTTGATTTTTTCATTACTTCTATTATATTATGCAAATTAATATTTAACATTATTAAATGATACGCATGAATGACTTTCCGGTCAATAAATGTGCTTTATATTACGCAAATAGAAAAAACGTATTCTCAAATAGAAAGAATACGGTTTTTATCTATATTTGTTAGATTGCAAAATTCAATCTCAAATTCATTTTTTCAAGTCGACTTCATATGTATAAACCTATTTTAATAGTGTTTATACGTGTATCCCCCTCAAAAATATCTATATAAACATTTAAAATTCCGTTAACACTGGGAATTTAAATCCTTTAAAATCTAACTCTTTATTACTTCGAACCATTAAATACTTACTTGATTGTACTTCTGTAAATTGTACATCCTCAATCCCTAATTGATCTGGAGAGAAGTAAAATTCGATTTCTGTAAACCTTTCAGAAATTCCCCCGCAAATTTCATCTAAAACTGGAAGTACTGGCGCAAACACTCCAAATAATTTCAACTTCTCATTATTTACTTCATACACAATTAGAGCATCTAGTTTCTCTGAATAATACAGTTTCTCATTCCATTTCGCATCATACATATTTAAATAAAATGAAGATTGGAAGTTAGATGTTGAAAATTTATTTGAAAGCCTTTGGCTACTATCGATAGTTTCTTGTATTAACTGCCTATTCTCTTCGTTATAATAATCTAATTTTCTAAGTAAGGAATCATTATTATTCTTTTTATCATATGGAATAGTCATCAAATACTCCTGCACAACTTTAAACCCAAATGATGCATATAGTTCAGGTATTTCCGTAAACAATAAAATACATTCACATTTCTTATCGATTTCTTCTAGCATTTTACTCATTAATTGTGTCATGAGTCCTTGTCTACGAAAATTAGGGTGTGTCATGACCGATTGAATTCCCGCTGCATTTATTCTTTCACCATTTACTAACAATGGTAGCGAAAATGCCGCAACATTTGCTATTGCTTTATCGTCATGTAAAAATGATAAAGCTTTGTATGTATCATCCCAATAACCTCTCTCTGAAAAATCATTCAATGTTTGAATTGTAATCTCAAACACTTCTTCAAATAAAGGAAATAACTGCTCTCTTTCCGGTTCTTCTAAAAGAAGTTTTTCAAAATTTTCAACATTCCCCATGTTGTCCCTCCATACGTTAATTCCATCAAATTAGATATAGTTGTAGAACCTGCTCTTAAAGTAATAGGTCTTACCAATCAATATACTATCATAAAATAAAAAAAAAAAGTCTAATTTATTTTATGTTTCGACTATTCGAAAATAAGTCGAATAAAATAATATTAGGATTCTTGAATATTAATGAGTTTATTATATAAAAATAGTGCTTTCTAAGTCGTTTTTACTAATAGAAATGCACCATTTATAAATAATATTTTTTATTATTCCTTACCTTCTAATCTCTCCTTTGTACTAATTTTTTCTCCTCTCATTCGCTTTTCAAATGTATTTCTCCAACTAGTAGAAAGTGCATGTACTTCTAAGATCCTTTTTAACCCTTCCATATTTTGTTTTTCCTTATGCATGATACGGTTAGCAAATGCTACTGTAACACCTTTCGGATCAGATTTTAGTAACTTTAACGTATCAACAGGTGATACCCACCCTTCTTTTAATACACGAAAATAAAATCCTGTATATCCTGTTTCTTGAAAATATAGTGGTAACTTTGGAATATTGTATTTCTTAGCTAATTTAAAACAAGGTTGTCTTGGCTGTGTTATTTGTACAATTGCTTCTCCAATTTGAAATGTATCACCAATACAAACATCCTCTTCACACATAGCACTAATTGTTATATTTTCTCCGAATGCTCCATATACAAGATCTTGACTCAACTCTTTTTCCCAGTATCTATAATGTTCTCCCGAATACACACAAACTGCTTTATCTACTCCGCCATGATGAACTAAGTCCGCTTGCCCATCTCCATTAAATTTTACAAAGGATAAAAACACCGCTTCCTTTACTTGTTTCTTATTTATGCCTGTATGAATTACCTTTTCGCCGTATATAACCTCTTTTGGTAACCCTATATTTAAAGATAATAATTGATATTCATCAGCCATTCTTTTTCCTCCTTTAAAGGTGTTACATGAATTTCTCTCTCAATTTATTTTCACAACTACCTCTGTTATATACAGATGATTATAAAACCCGAAAAATCATTGTTCAATCCAATTATTTATATAATAATGATAGGTATAACCTATCATTAAACTTGAGGTGATCCCAATCGAATTACGACAACTTGAATATTTTTTAGCTGTTTCAAAAGAATTACATTTCACAAAAGCAGCTGAGAAATTAAATATTTCACAGCCTTCTCTAAGTCAGCAGATACGTGCATTAGAACATGAAATAGGAATGCCGCTTTTCGATCGCATTGGTAAAAAGATATCTTTAACTGACGCAGGAAGGATTTTATTATTACATAGTAAAAACATTTTTCATGAAGTTGAACAAGCTCGCTCTGCTATTCAAGATTTAAACGGATTACAGCAAGGTACCTTAACAATTGGATCTTTGCTAACCGTCGTAAATTATTTACTACCATCAACAATTTTAAATTTTAATCATTTATATCCCAATATAGAACTTTCTGTATTAGGGCTTCGCACTGGAGATATTCGTAAAAAATTATTACAAAATGAACTAGACATTGGCATTACATTTCTCCCGGTGCAAGATAAGGAGATTATTTCTATCCCTCTATACAACAGTGAACTTACATTAGTCGTACCGATCGGTCATCGATTAGATGAACGTAATCATGTATCTATTGCTGAATTACAGAACTACCCTTTAATTCTATTACCTAAAAATTTCTTTTTAACCGAACTAATTACATCTCATTGTCAAAAATTCAACTTTACACCAAAACCAATTTTAGAAATTAGTACGATGGATTCTTTAATCCAAATGGTTTCAAAAGGAATGGGAATTACAGTGTTACCAAAACCGTATATAGACTTTTTACAAAATAAAAACATTCAAGCTATTAAAATAGAAAATCCTACTCCCACAATAGAAATAGGACTTATTTACAGAAAAGATAAATATATGTGTGCTGCAACTCGAGAATTTATTGAGCAACTAAAAAGAACAGTACGTTCTTTATAAAGCTAAACGAACAAAAGAGATTATCCTTTGAACCCGTTTCACAACGACTTAGTAGAATAATCTCTTTTCAAAACAAAATATTCAAACTCATATAAATGTCAATGTACCTTTTTAGATATTGGAATATATTTCGTAAAATATGCTCCAACTAGCAATAAAACAATTGAAATGAACCAAATAAAAATCCCGCCAAAGTTAAACCAATATGCAAATAAATTTAAGATTGCTAGTGTAAAGAAACAAATTGAAGTTAACGCACTCTTCAATCCTTTTATCCCTGCTTTTTTTCTTTTTTCATAAGTAATATACATTGAAACGACAACAAATAAAATAAGAACAATCGGTAACATAACTTTTAGCAATGGCATTCCCTCCCGTATATACACCTTGCTATTACCATTTTATCTCATTTATTCTTGTGGAATCAATTTATTATGCTCTTCTCTCCAAAAGTCAGCATATGTTTTATTTTTAAATTTCACATTCACCTTAGAAAAAGATAGACTTTCTCCAACTTTCAATGAGTACCAGTCGTTTAAAAGTGGAGATCCGTAGCAAATATTCATTGTACGATTATGTAAATTAAACAAGACAGAATGCAAAGTTCCAAACCACTCTTCATAATTATGTACTGTTAGCCCAGTTGGATACTCTTTTTCTACTAATCCTTTTAAAGATTCCATACTTATTTGTTCATTTTGATTTAAATGATTATACAATTTGTGATATCTGTTTGCAGATTGTTCTAATCTTCTATTATTCAATTTTTGAATAGGTAAACTTATTGCATGGTTTGTTGATACGATAAAACCTTGGCTTTCCTCATCACTTATGGTTATTGATTTATATCCATCAAATATTTCAATACGCGCTGCGTCTAAAGGATCCGCTACAATAACATTAATATTACTTGCAATTGGCATTTCATCTATTAGTAATTTCGCCTCCTGCACATTTTTACATTTCTCCAATAATACTCGAATTACTGCAAAACATTGTAAACCACTTAACACCGGCTTTCGTAAGCCTTCAATATTTCCTATTGGTTGACCGCATGCTGAAAATGTAACAGATAACCCATGCTCATTAACACCTTCAGTTCGGCCAAAATAAAAAGTAGAAAATCCACTATGAGCATATGCTCCTTCAACATGCGTTGAGCAAAAACGCATATCATCTATTTTTGGCGACAAATCATAATTTCTTAATACATATGTGTGCTTTGAATCTGTTTTTTTAGGTAATACGACACAATGACTACATCCTGCTTTTAATAATGTTTGATAATAATACATCATATGTTTAGCAGGAATTTTCAACACTTCACAAAAACCTTCAATTTCTTCATTAATTCCAGGACAATATTGATTTAATATATTTCTAGATTCTGTCCAATAGTTATTTGATACTAAATGTTCTTTTTGTATAAATTGCGGAATAAGATACGGATGATTTTTCACAAACTCCCCTTGTTGCTTTCCGATATCATAATGACTTCCTTTTAATGATGAAAAATACCCCTTTACTTCATACATCACTTTTCCCCCTCGCATTGATTATATCCATATCATACCAAATGAATTTTATTCATTCTTGATGTTTTTTACTATTCCCCTTAACACAATCCCATTTAAAAATCTCTTCTAATAGTTATTTGATAGATAACTAGACACTTGTTACTATTACCGTAATAGCTTTATTTCTAAATAAAGTAGTTTAATATTAAATGAGCAAAATTCTATATTGAATCTACTTAAAAGCAATCAACTAATTTTTGTGATTAAAAAACCTATTTAACACAACAAAAGGAGAACATATTTATGGGCATTTGCAAACCGATTGATGAATTAACGATTGAGGATTTGAAACAAAACCCAATATGGGAATGGGCGATAGATGAAGAAGAAAACGAAGAATATGATGAAACATGGGTGAAACCAGCGGCAACAACTAACTTTACAGAAGAGTTCAATGGTTCAATAGTACTTGGCGAATTACTCTTACATAATGACGAAAAATTCCCTATGATGTGTGAAATTGATATAGAACATGAAGAGGTATTAATTAGATCTGTTGTTTACTATAATGAAACAGAAGATGAGTATATTGCTATAGAAGATGTAGTAAAAAAGCTTGAACTACCTGTAACAATTCATATAAATCTTAGTATTAACGAAGAACATAAAACGTTAATATTTTCCGCGAATAAAGTAGATATTTATAAAAACGCTATAAAAACTAATTTATATTAAATTCTCACAAAAATAAGAACTAGGAAACTAGAGTTTCCTAGTTCTTATTTTTGTGTAATTCTATACTAAATAATCCCTTCCTCCACCAACGTTTCTGCAATTTGAACTGAGTTCCAAGCAGCCCCTTTTAATAAATTATCGGAAACAATCCAAAGATGGAACCCTTTTGGCGTATCAGGATCTTTTCTAATTCTCCCGACAAATGTGTCTATTTTCCCTTCTGCATATAACGGCATTGGATACAGCTGTTCATTAGGATTATCTTGTAATATAACACCGGGTGCATCCAGCAGTACTTCTTTTATTTCAGCAACGGTCGCTTCTTTTTTAAGCTCAATATACACCGATTCTGAATGCCCTGAAACAACTGGAACACGCACACAAGTTGCTGCCATTTTCAAGTTTTGATCCTCCAAAATTTTCTTCGTTTCTTGAATCATTTTTACTTCTTCAAATGTAAAATCATTCTCTGTAAATATATCTACTTGAGGCAATACATTAAATGCAATTGGATAGTGTTTTTTATCTTTTTTCGCGGGCAATATAGTACTCTCCACTTCTTCCCCTGCAAGCATTGATTTAGCCTGTTCTTTTAATTCATGAATTGCATGAATTCCTGAGCCAGATACAGCTTGATATGTTGAAACGATAATTCGTTCTAAACCAAATGATTTTCGTATCGGCTGAAGAGCTGTCACCATCTGTAATGCTGAACAATTTGGAACTGCTATAACACCTTTATGCTCCTTTAAAGTGTGCGCATTCACTTCTGGAACAACGAGCGGTACATCGTGAGCCATTCGGTATTCACTCGTGTTATCAATTACGATTGCGCCACTAGACACTGCATGATTAACAAATCGTTTTGAAACTTCTCCTCCAGCGCTAAAAAAGGCAATATCTACACCTTCAAAACTAGTTGTTTTTGCCTCTTGTATTATTACCTCTCGTCCTTGAAACTGCACTACCTTACCAGCGGATCGTTTTGAAGAAAGCAATGTAACTTCAACTATATTAAAATTAGTTTCTTTCTCTAACAGTTCAATAATTTTCTGTCCAACTGCACCTGTAGCACCAACTACAGCTACATGATAGCCATTTTTGATCATCATTTCTCCTCCAATATCACTTAAATGAATATTTCTATAATTTCATTTTATAAAGAATTTAATCATTTGGAAAATTGAAATACGTGATATAATCATTCACAAATCATGATAATAAAAGAGGGATCGCTTATGGAAATGAGACATGTTAAAACTTTTTGTGCCATCGTTAAGTATGGTAGCTTTTCTAAAGCTGCTCATGCGTTAGGTTATGCGCAATCTACTGTAACAGCGCATATGAAAGCATTAGAAAACGATTTACACCTCCCTCTTTTTGATCGATTAGGGAAAAAAGTACTTCTTACTAAGGCAGGTCATCAATTTCATCCTTATGCCCTAGAGTTACTTGCTATTTATGAAAAAGCACAAGAAATCCCTCAAAATAGTGATAATTTAGAGGGAACATTAAGTATTACATCTAACGAATCATTAGCAGTGTACCGATTACCACAATTATTACGTACTTACAAACAGGAAAATCCGAAAGTAAATATCGTACTGGAAACAAATACAAACGAACAAGCAATGAATAAGCTACGTGAAGGAGAAACAGATGTTATTTTCATAATTGGGGAAAGTATGGAACATGATGATTTTATTACACGTACTTTTTGTACTGAATCATTTGGATGGATTTTACCTACACATTACTCAACGCACTCTAATCCATTTTGTTTACTAAACGATACCCAGTTTATCTTTACAGAACAAAGCTGTGGCTATAGACCGATGGTAGATCGTTTTTTACGTCAAAGCGGAAATCTTCCAGCAAAAACATTTGAAACTTCCAACGTTGAAGTCATTAAACAATCTGTCATGTGTGAGTTAGGAATTTCAATTCTTCCTTACATCGTTGTACAAGAAAGTTGTCAAAAAGAGCAACTCTGTTTTCAGCCTCTCGAAACACCCGCAGTTATTCAAAGCCATGTAATCTATCATAAATCTAGATGGATTTCACCCGTTTTACAATCGTTTCTTTCCTTACTAGAGAAAAACTAAAAGGTGCACACAAAAAAGAGTAACTGCCTAAAAAGCAATTACTCTCCCCCAATATTATCTTATTTATTAGTCTGTCCCCCACCTGCAATTAATTTACTTCCTGAATATGTACCTTTTTGCATAAACACTTGATTAATTAATTCTTTTTGTTCCGCTTCTGACAGTACTCCTTTACCTTCGCCTAAATTCCCGCTTTGTAGTTTCCAAATCTTATTGTGATCCGCGTCCATCTTTTCATATTTCCCTTGTTTCCATCTCTCTAAAATGTCTGCATATGTATTTCCTTGTACTAAATCATTACTCTTTACAATATCAAGTAAACTTTCAATACGCTCTTGTGTGATAAAAATATAACCCCACTTTTGATCAGCTTTCGTTTTTTGATGTGCCATTTCATGTAATGCTGTCTGTATGTTCTCATCTGTCCACTTGAAATTTTTATTAAAACCGCTATTTGGTAATGAATGATTGCCATTTTCTAAAAGCTTTGCATCTTCAGCTTTTACATTACTATCAGCTAGTACTTCGGCTGCCGGAACTGCTGGTGATGCCTTTTTCGCAGTTGGTTTACTATTATTCAAATAATATAGCATACCATATGTTAAACCTACTCCGATTACCGCCATACCAGCTATTATACTTATTATTTTTAATAATGTTTTCATCTTGCTTGTTTCCTCCCACGTATCCCATTTCGTATTTTCTATTTCCTGAAACATATGTATATTTCCTTATATTATATTTCTTTCCAACGTTAATTGAAAGATTATTCTGTCAAAACACCCCGTCTTTTTTTAAATACAAATCTACCTCTAAGCATTTCGTTTAAAATTAATAAAAATATATGCTAGCCTAAATTTAAAGGAGATGAATATATATGAGTTTATTGTATAGCGGTTTAACTTTTTTAGACTTTGATAATACGTATTTATTACAAAATAAACTCCATTCTTATTCACATGAAGATATTGATTTTAGTCATTTAGAGCACGCAAACCTATATTGCGAGACCCCTTCTTTAATGCATATAAAACGGGAGTTATATCGTAGAAAGCAAAAAGGAATCACTTTTATCGATTCTGGAAATTATCATTATGTATCTTATTTACTACTAAAAGAAATAGATGAACCGTTTAGCCTTATTTTATTTGATCATCACACAGACATGAACTTAAAAGAAGAAAATGAACATACTCTTATTTCTTGTGGGTCATGGGTATCATTCGCTCTTCAAAAAAAACCGAAATTAAAGAAAGTAATTATTATCGGGCCTTCTTCTTTAAGTATTCATTCTACTGATTATTCATGCGTAGAAGTGTTCCCAATAGATACATCTCATGAAGTCTCTGTATATACAATACTTTCGCATATTCATACAGAAACTATATATGTAAGCATTGATAAAGATGTGTTAGATTCAAAAGTAACTATTACAAATTGGGATCAAGGACAGATGAAACTCTCTACACTATTAAAATGTATTCATTCTCTTATTAGGAATAAAGATGTCTATGGTATCGATATTTGTGGTGAACTACCGGTTTATCCTTCTCAACTCTTTCTAGCTAAATATACAAATGCTATTCAAAAAAATGAAAAAGCAAACTTACAAATTTTAAATTCAATATATAATACATAAAAAAACAACGAGTACCTTATACGGCACTCGTTGTTTTTTATGCACGATGTTCTTTTAACCACTTCGTAATAGCATCTAACCGCGAAACATCAAAACGGCTCTTTTCACACACATTTAAACTGTTCAAACTGTTTACAATTTCTAATTCATTCGATTTTACATTTTTCGCGTCAATCATTTTGCAATACCCATCTGTAACGGTATTTAAATTTTCATAATAACGTTTAAACGATTTTGATATATGTAAATGTTTTTCAAAGTTTCTTCTTTTTTTCGTCTCGTCAGATTCTTTCCGTTTTCTAAGCTCTTCATCATTCGTATATAAATAGAAATATTGATCAGGAAATCCAATTTCCCTATTTATCAGCTTTTCTTTATAAAAGTTTTCTATTAAAGATAATGGCTGATTAAATATATCAAAATGGAAACACCAATTATAACTAAGTGGCTGATAAATATCGCCATCAAGTATTACTAATTCATATTGCTCTGACTTCTGCACTGCTATTTTCCAGCGCTCTACTTGCTTTTCAAAATACCATGTTCTATGTTCGTTTTTTGGTCTTTCAAATAAAACATTCACTTCAGGTATAATGTACGCACCATAATTTTTTTCTAACTCACGACACGTGCTGCTCTTACCAACCGCGCTCGCTCCCTCAAACGCTATAATCCCCATAGTTTCTCCCACTTTCATTAACTTAGATCTCGTTGTTTCGCTTTTCTCCCCCATAACTGTCTCCATAAAACAATGGAAGCGATAGAAAGCATGATTGTTGTGATGATACTACCCTCGATTCCGAACGAGCCTCCATGAAGGAATTCCGATCCTTTTGTTACAGGTTTAAAAAGTGGTGTAGAATACATTGCCATTCCACTAACTGCAAATCCGAATACGTTATATTGTGCCCAATTCCAAATGGAATGCCATGCGCATATCCCCCAAAGACTACTGTCTTTCAAAACGTAAATAGCTGCAAATACACCAACTAATATTATATTCGATATTGAAAGAATTGTAATACCTGGATTTAGTAAATGAAGAAAACCAAATAAAAAAGAAGTAACAACAATCCCGATCCATATACGGCTTCTTATTGAAAGGACTGGAAATAGCCATCCTCGAACAACAATCTCTTCTGTTGCACCTTGTATTAAAAAAGCAACTAAAGATCCCGCAATTCCAAGTATAGCGGTTGGTGTGATTTGTTGCATTTGTAGTTGTACATTACTTGTTAATAAAAGGAGCATGACTGGTATTGAAATGAAAACAAAACCTATTAATGCGCCTTTCAAATATTTTCTTATCCACTGATTTCTCCAAAACCCAATGGATGAAATCGATCTTTTCTCTACAAATCTAATCCATAAAAACACAAAAAATATAGCTCCACCAAACGTCAAGATCATCTCTATATCACTATAAATTGCCTTCATTAAAAGTGTTTCTGCTTTCGGTAAAAAAAGCATAAATAACATGAACAACTCACCTAAAGTTAAAAATACAATTGCAAGTATAACAGCGAATACTGGATGAACTTTTCTTCTTCCTTCTTTGGCTGCTTCAATTATTTTAAATTGAGTAAATTGCAATATTCTCGCCTCCATAACAAATATATAAATAATATATATCATTTCTCTAATGCAAATTTTCAATACAAATGTTCTCAGTTTAGCATAAACCCAAATTAGGAATAATATATAAATAAAAGAGATGTTTTTGTGACTTTTACCATTTTTCCCATCCTATTGCACACTGGTATTACCAGCACTTGCTATTTCCCACCATTTGTTGTAAGATAGTAATTAAGGTCAATTTAACACTATATTTTCTTTACATATTATCAAGTATCAATCAGGAACATTTTGTACGCCTTATTGGTTTTTGATAATATGTGAACTTTTATTTTTCATTCAAATAAGGCCGATCATATTGTAATCTTTTTAAATTTTAGGAGGCATTACCATGACATTAACAGGTAAAGTAAAATGGTTTAACAGCGAAAAAGGTTTCGGTTTCATCGAAGTTGCAGACGGTAACGACGTATTCGTTCACTTCTCAGCTATCACTGGCGACGGCTTCAAATCTCTTGACGAAGGTCAAGAAGTTAGCTTCGAAGTTGAAGACGGTAACCGTGGACCTCAAGCTAAAAACGTTGTAAAGCTATAATTTAAACAATAAAAAGGTTGTTACCAGCTCGGTTAACAACCTTTTTAATATATAACTAAAATTTTTTACATAAAAGGAGTGGTTATATGTATCGCAATCGAAAGAACGATGTAGCAGAAGTACCACCAGAACAAACCCCTGTCTGGGAATGTGAAGCAGAGGATTGTTTAGGATGGATGAGAAAGAACTTTTCATTTGAAGAAGAGCCTAAATGCCCTTTATGTAAAAGTAGCATGAAAAGTGGAGAACGTTTATTACCTAAATTAGGTTAATTTTTACTTAACCCCTCTTATAAAAGAGGGGTTTTTTATTATAAATTTGTATCCTCTACATCCGTTCGAACTATAGAATACAATAGTGCATCATGTTGCTTATTTCCTTGATGAATATATCCACGTAATAACCCTTCCTTATGAAAGCCTATTTTAGATAACATTTTACAAGAAGTAACATTTTCAGGGTATGTAATAGCTCCAATTCTAAATAAGCCTAAATCTTGAAATCCATAATGAATAATTTCCCCGGCCGCTTCTGACGCATAACCATTCCCCCAATAACGAGGATGTAAGTCATATCCAATTTCAGATCGTTTACTCCATAGTTGTAAATTATTTAATCCAATTGTACCTACTAAAGTATTTGTTTCTTTTAATACAATCCCCCATCGTATTGCCTTTTTCTCAAAGTAATTTTTTGAAAAAGATTCAATCATACGTGAAGCTTGTCCAAACTCCGTAAAGGAATTCATACCATAATAACATGTTACCTCATCCAATGAAAAGATTTCATATATTTTTTGACAATAAGATTGTTCTATCTCAACTAAACGCAAACGTTCAGTTTCTAATATAGGAAATGCCATAGAATCATTCCTTTCTTTCTACTCATTCATTATAGCAGAAAAAATATTTTAAATTAGGAAAGTCCTTAATGTCCCATTAATCAAATATTTCAAGAGAAGCTTATCCTCTTAATTCCATACGAACTAAGAGTAACCCTTCTTGCTTTTATATGATTAGAAAAAATAAAGAGATGATCAAAATACTATGACCATCTCTTTATTATCTATTTTCAAAAATTAATTGTTTTATTTTCATTTCCATCACTCTGCTCGTAATAATATGTATTATAATTTCGACTCCATACTCACTTTTCCCTTCTAAAATAACAACCTACCCCATACATTTATGGTAAAATATAGTTAAAATATAGTTTGTTATGGAGGTGTATATTTTCTATGTATATATTCATCGGTTTATCCCTCTTACTCATATTACTCATATTTTTATTTGCAAAAAAGTTCGCCCCAAACTCATTCATGATGACTAGTTTTAAAGGCAATAGCTTTAAGACATTTTCAATCAGCATTTTAATCGCCGCCACTCTTTCACTTTCCTATGGAATCTACCACGCAGCAACATATCAACCTAAACATTTAGATATCACATTACAAAATCAAAACTTTACTGTTTTCGGTAATGTTGGACATCTTGGATATTTCTCAGAAGAATTACTAAAAAAAGATACAGAAGCTGAACTACATTTTGCCTCTTGGGAAACAATGCAATTAAGTAATCCAGAAATAATAGTAAACTATCCTTCAGGTAAACAGGAAACATGGAAACCGAACATAACATTAATTCCTACCAATAAATTAAAAGAGAAACACGGTATAAAAAAGCTTTATCAACTCTCATCCTATTCATTTAAAGAGTCCGGAAATATAACATTAACGATTACTGAGAATAATACAACTAATAAAAAAATTCCCATTCAAGTGAAATAAATAAAATGTCCCTCCAGTATACTGGAGGGACATTTTATTTATATATGTATTCTATTTTGAAGGTTCCTTTAATGTTGCCATTATTTCATTTGCAGTGTTCTTTCCATTTCCAATGCATGCACCAATTCCCACACCGTAATAGGAAGCACCAGCTAAGTATACATTTGGATAAAGATCCGTCATTTTTTCTTGTAATGTTTGAACTGCTTGATTATGTTTTAAATGATATTTCGGCATTAAGTCTTTCCAATTTGTAACTTCAACTACTTCTGGTTCACCTTTAATTCCGAGACTCTTTTCAATATCATATAAAGCGACTCGTACTAATTCTTCTTCGCTATAATTTTTAATCGTTTCATATACCGGATTGGTACTCTTATAAAACATTCTTACTAATAGCTCTTGGTTTCCAGATGTATGTTTCCACTTTCGGCTTGTCCATGTACAAGCATCACACTGTAAATCACTATTCTCCGTTACGATAAATCCTGTGCCATCCGCCGGTAATTGTTCATCTAATATGTCAAATCCTAAGTAAATACTTATAAGAGATGAGTTTTTAAATGTATGGAACTGCTCGTTTAACTCATTAGACTGTAATAAAGTTTGTGCGATATCATGCGGAGCTGCTAAAACAACATAATCTGCTTGAATTGATTCATGATTTGCAAAGGAAATTTCATAGCGATCACCTTGTTTCTTTACAGCTGTCGTTATAGCACCTTTCTTAACTACTGTCTCAGTCAGCACTTCTTCTAAACAGTCAATAATCGTAGATAGTCCACCTTTAAATGATACGAACTTTTTGTTTCCTGCTGATTGAAACTGTTTTTTATTCTCTTCAAAACCTTTAATAATACTTCCATATTTATTTTTATAATCCAGTAAATACGGTAATGTCGATGCCATAGTAAGCTCATTTAATTTACCGGAATATACACCTGAAAGCACCGGAGCAATTTGTTTTTCTACTAACTCTTTCCCTAAAAAGCTTTCTAAAAATAGAGCAAGCGAAGTATCTTTTGTAAACTCTTTATTTTTCGTTATGAAATCTTTTAAAGCAACAATTTTCCCTTTCGTTGATACTAGCGTACTGCTAAACAACGACTCGACACTCATCGGTATGCCAAATATAGTGTCAGAAGGAATCGGATGTAAAGTATTATCAGAATATATGTAAGAAATACCCGTTTCGTTATATACCATTTCTTCTTCTAAATTCAAATCTTTTACAAGCGGTAAAACATGTTCATTACGAGCAACGATAGAATCTGCTCCTGACTCCATAATAAAATCCTTTTCTTCTATGCTATGGATTTTACCACCTAAGTACTCTTCTTTTTCTACAAGGATTAAATTTAAATCAATATTATTATCCTTTTTTAATTTTTCTAAATAAAACATAGTAGAAAGTCCTGTTATACCTCCACCGATAACAACAACTGTTTTCATATGTGCTGCGCTCCTAACCGATACAATTAATAATTCCTTTATTATTATACCCAAAAGTCCTTATATTCGACTAGCAGCTTGTGCATTCTGTAAGAAATTAGACAATATATTCGAATTTACATCTGAATTTCCAAATAAAAAAGAACTATAACATTTTCGCATCACGTCATAGTTCTTTCTATTTCAAAAACATAAAGTAATTAATCAATTTGTCTATTTCTTGGCTTAATGCCAGTACTTTTTCATGTTGAATTCCATAATCCGATACTAAATATAAAAGCTCTTCTTTTTTAATTTCTATTACTTTCTCTAATTTCACTAATTCCATGTCGTTTTATTTCTCTCCAATAATAAAATGTATGTATTTTAGTATAGCCTACTTACATAATTAGTAAAAGTAAAATACGCATGTAAAATCTTACAAATTTCAAAATAATATATTTTCAACAAAGAAATTTTTAATTTAGCCCTTTATACAGATCATTAGACTCCATTATGTATTAATAATAAATCGGAATTTCTCTAATGTTATATTTTTATATATTGGAGCTCTCTTTATATGATCAAAATAACTATATGAGAATTTAAAGACATGCCCGAAATCCCAATCAAATACACTATAATCTTTTAGCCAAAATTGATTTTCTGTTGGCAATGCATGAGCACGTTTAGATTCAATTAAAGGTAAACGATCTATAGGTGAGTGCAAGTTTATTTCACTATTCGACGTAAGATTTTGACTGCCACGTAACACGAATACTAGTTTTAACAGTGGACGTATCCCGCGATGGAATATATCCCTATGCCCTAAGTCATACATAATATTAATTGCATGAGAAAAAGTAAGTAAATGACCAATTAAATCATGATGCGATTCCGCTCTATAAATAATTTTAAATTGCGAGAGCTCCTTTAAAATAAACTTGGATACTTGTTTCGGATTTCTTAATTCACTTTCTATCACGTCATTTATATTTAATTGTTTTACTTCCTTCGTCGTAAAACCAATCCACGATCTACCTGGAATTGTTTTTTGAAACGATAATATAAGATTAGTAATCCCTTCAATCTCTTGATTATTACCCCATTTTTGTAACTCTTTCACAGCTAATAAACTTAATGCAGCATAAATGACATTATGCCCCACCCAATGAAGTTCATCAATTGTATGTTCCAATGATTTTATAATCATTTTTTCAGCACTTTGAAAATCAATTTCTTCTTTACTATCGATGACTTCACCTAAGTTTTGCTTGTTCAGCATCATTTTTGTTTGGGAATACATACTACGAGTCACTTCTTCTTCCGGATTATTATCTTTCATAAAGAAATAACTAGCAATTGCAGCTGCTCCGAAATGTGCATGCCAAATATCATTTGTTTGTTTTTTACATTGAGAAATAATTGAAAGGCCACTTTTTAAAACTGTTTTATTTTCCATCTATCTATCCCCCGTAATAAAAATCACTTTATACTCATCCTAAAGATGGCGTCAATACAAATAAAATATGATTGGATTCATCACTTTTATTTAAAAATCGATGCTTCACGTTTGGCGGTATACGTACAACGTCACCTTCTTCTAAAAAATATTCTTTTCCTTCTAATTCCACATACACTTCTCCTTTCATAACAACAGCAATTTCTTCCTTATCTTCATGTGAATAATGACTTTCCGTTGTTCTTGCTTGTTTATTTAAATCCATCATTAACATTTCAATACGTGCTTTCATAAAATCGGGTGTTAATACATCATATACAATGTGATCATTGTTCTCCCGATATACTTTTTTTCGATCTTTTTTCTTAGAAATGAGTGAATCTGTATCAATCTCATTAATAAAAAGTGTAAATAGCGGTACATTTAATGCTTTCGCAATTAATTCCAATACACTTAAAGAAGGATTCGCATACCCTCGTTCAATTTGACTAATTAGTGAAGTACTAATTCCTGCATAATCAGCAAATTCCCGAATTGTCATATTATTTTTCTTACGATAACTTAATACAGTTTGTCCGAGTCTATCATGTATCATAGTAAAAACTTCCTTTCGTCCATCATATTGCATGTTTCGTTGTCTTTGTTCTGACATAGTAAACAAAGGTAAATAATCCTTTCCTATCGCCTCAGGGACTTATATACTTACCTTTGTACATTATATCGTATAAAGTTCATTATAATAAACATTGTATCGGAGGCACAAACTGTGAAATCACCTATTCTTTCATATTGCATCTTATTTTTCGGCGTATTTGCCCTATCAACTTCAGCGATTTTTGTAAAATTAGCAGAAGCTCCTGCAGCTATCATTGCTTTTTATCGATTATTCTTTGCTGCACTAATTCTGTTACCCTTTTTACTTTTTAGTAAAAATAATCGAAGCGAGCTAAAAACAGTAACAAGAAGACAATGGGTATTCGGATTCATATCTGGTCTCTTTTTAGCTGCACATTATGTACTTTGGTTCGAATCATTACAATATACTTCTGTAGCAAGTTCTACAGTTATCGTAACGTTACAACCTTTATTCTCAATGATTGGCGGTTACTTTCTATTTAAAGAGAGATTTACGAAAGGAGCGATTATTGGTTGCCTCATCGCTATTTCAGGAAGTATCGTTATCGGATGGCAAGACTTCCAAATTAGTGGAGAAGCTTTATACGGAGATATTTTAGCGTTTATTGCGGCTGGAATTATTACAGCTTACTTTTTCATTAGCCAACATGTTCGTAAAGATTTATCACTTATTCCGTATTCCGTAATTAGTTATGGAAGTAGCGCCTGTTTTCTTGGTTTATTTGCCTACATGCAAAACGAATCTTTCATCTACTACTCTACACAAACTTGGGTTTGCTTTATTGGCTTAGCTTTCATTGCTACGATTTTAGGTCAGACTATATTCAATTGGTTACTAAAATGGATGAGCGCTACTGTTATTTCTATGAGTATTTTAGGAGAAACGATTGGAACTTGTATACTAGCGTACTTTATATTAGAAGAGACTATTTCTTTACAACAATCACTGGGAATTTCAATTATTTTCATTGGATTAGCATTATTTTTATTACAATCAAAACTGCCTAATCACAACTAACAAATAAAAAAGCATGACATTGATTTGTCATGCTTTTTATTGCTGCGTAGATTGATCCATCTGTTTTTGTTTCAATCTTTGTTCTAAAACATGAATCATAAACAGGAAATGTTCTGCTTCTCTTGTAACGTGATCAGCCAACAGAGGGTTGATAACATTTCGAATTTGGCACGTTTGAATTAGTTCTAATCCTGCTTTTTTGAAATTCCTTAACTCCACTGTCGCATTTTCGCTATCTTTATTCATTTTACCAATAATTGGATAGGTCGGTTCTTTTTTGTATAGCATAGATTCAACATCTCTAGCTTGGTTTAATAACACCTCAAAATCATCTCCGAACTTCAATGCTTTATGAACTAGGTTTCTCTCCGATTGATCCAATAATGAAGCAATAAAACGGGAATGCTCCATCATAATGCGCAACCAAAATACATTCTCACTAATGATCGCATCTTGAATAGGGTCCATTTTCCCTTCGTTAAACTTTTGAAGTGTTCGCATAAAATATTCTGCTTCTCTTGCAATGTGATCTACTAAAAGCGGAAAATTAAAACCTTTCACCTTACAATTAATAATTAAAATGAGTAAATTTCTTTTATAATTACGAAAAGCATATACGAGTTGAATACTTTCTTCATTTAATTGCCTAACCGCTTGAACTGTTTGCGGAATCGTAAACGCTTTTTGCAAATGTCGATCAAACAGATTATAAAATTGGTCTACCTGCTGAATTAAATTTTTATCATTTCGATTAAATCCTTCACCAAGAAACAATGCATGCTCTTTCATTATACGTAACCAAAATCTATTTTCTGTTAAAGATCGTTCAATAAATAATTGTTCAGTTAAGGATTCAGATGGAGCCGCTTTTAATTCTGGCGGCAACAGCATAGCACGCTGTTCATCCATTACGAAATGTCCAGGAATAGGTTGCTCTGTCGACAATCCAATCACTCCTTATTCCTTGAATGCATTAATATGCTATGTATAGAAATATATATAATTTAAATGTACTTATGTAATGTAGTGCATTGTTCAAGGTGCAATAATTTATACCCATGCATATATCTGATGCATGTTCCATCTAGCACTGTAGTTGTCTGAGTCATAATTACAGAATTGAGTATAAAATTTCTATTTCATTCTTCCTGTTCACAGAAATAAATACTATTAAGTAATATGCATTTCAAACTAAAATGATTCCTAACATATCAACCATTATTAATTATTCGTTCTTCTAATAGCAAAAAAAGCATGGCAAATATTAACCATACTTTTTATGTTAAAGCAACAGTCTTAATTTACAATTTTATTTATTATGTACAATTAAACCATCTGGTCTAAAACGACTCATCATAATTTCATTAATAAACTTTCCGTGGGCCTTCAAATTCGCTATCTTTACTCCCTCTTCTACAAATCCGAATTTTTCATATAGAGATTTCGCATTAGGATTCGTTTCTAAAACACCTAATTCCACTCTCTCTAACATTAACCAATTATCAGCTAAATCAAGCATTTTTGTAAGAAGTGCTTTCCCAATGCCTTTATTATGAAATTCACTATCTACCCCTATAAATAAATCACCCGAATGAGATCTACGTCCTGGGTTTTGGGTTAATCCAACAAATCCAACAACTTCTCCATCATACTCCGCAACAAATTCAAATTGATTTGGTGCTAAATTTCGAATTCTATTTTCCATCGCATCTACACGCATGCTAGGTAAGAAAACCATATAAGGTAAAACGTTATCTTGTATGCATATACGATGAATGGCTCTAGCATCTTGTATTTCTACCGCTCTTACTTTGATCCCCATAATTTCTTCCCTCCATATTCATAACAATACATATATATTCTCTAGCTCCCCACATAAAACCCCTTCTTAACTTCATTTCTTTATGTTATTTTTACATAATTATTTTAGAATAATATTCGTTTTTCTATCAACTTATCAACAATTTTATGCTGGTTAACTCTTTACTTTATTATATAACTCAAGCAGGTTTTCAATTGAAATACCATTTATTTTCATACCGGTTATATCACAATTTTCTATTTCCATATTCTTTAGATTACTATTACTTATCGTACTACCTTCTAAATCACATTTATCGAATAAAATTGGTTCTTTATCATCTTCAAGACTTATATTTTTGAATTGCACTCCACCTAATGTCACCAAATTAAATTTACCACCAGAAAGATTTAAATCTGCAAATAAAGACCTTTTAAAATTTATATTTCTAAACTTTGATTGACTTACATTACAATTACTCACATTCATATGCATTATATTACTACCGACAAATACACTATTTTTTAAATTTACTTGATAATATTCTGTATTAACCAGATTACAGTTTTCGTATTGGCTATTTTTCAAATCTTCATTTTTAATTAGATTCTCTTCAACTGGCTCTACAGTTATTCTTTTTACATAACAATACTCATCTTCAGATTTAAAAATTATTTCATAACCCATTTTTTTATAAAAATGATGATTATTAATTTGTCTACTAGATGTTTCAAGATCCCAAATCCTTACACTTTTGAATTTCTCTTCTATTAAATTAATAACTTGCGACCCTATTCCTTTTCCTTGATATTTAGGATCTACAAAAATACGATCAATTCTACCGTATGATTTACCAGAAATCGTAACTATAATTCCCCCTATTATTTCTTCGTCCATTATTACTTTGAAAGAATCCAGTTCTTTAATCGAATATCTCATCATTTCAACTGAAGAATACCCCGGTGGTTGGATGTTATAGTCAATTACATCATCTTGACAGCATAACCATCGTTTTGCTTCTTCATCAAATGTTCTTGTCATTATTTCTGTTAACTTTTCGGCATCTAAAATTGTAGTTTTTTCTATAGATATCATTGTCATTTTTGTTTTCCCCTTCATTGTTACAAAATAATAAGTTTTGCGAACGATATAGATATAAAATAAAGAAAATTAAAATTAATCTATTTATATACCATTAAACTACAAATCGACCCATTTTTTCCACTGTAACTTAGTATTAATGAATAAAAAAGAGACCATGTAATAAACACGGTCACTTCTTTTATTCATTTTTAATTGTGCATATTTAAAAATTACATATTACTTAAGCCACTCGTTACAACTATTACTTAACTTCTGTAAATCCTCTATAAATCGACTCGCATGATATCCATCACAAACCGAATGGTGGACTTGCAATGAAATTGGTAGTATAACCTTATTATCTTCATTAAAATATTTTCCACAAGTTATAATTGGCAATAGAAAATCACCATCATTATTAATATTCAGATTAAATCCAGTAAAACTAGACCAAGGTATGCTAGAGATTGGAAAAGCATTTGGCGGAATATTCTCTTTCGTGAAGAGACCATGAACATTAGCATAGCATCTCATATCTTCTTCATAATTTTTATAGAAAATGTGGAAATCACTAGAATAATCCGTCCATATACTTGAAAAAGATTTATCATCTTTATGGAAGATTGTATAACTTGGTATCATTTTCTCCCAATAGCCTAAAACTCCTTCATCGTTAAAACATGTTCGAAATTCTTTATGATTATTTACTACTCTAGAAATTAAATATATAAAAACGGGATAAAATTTTATTCCCTTTTGCTGTAATTCCTCTAATAACATCGTGATATCAATATTCACCGTCATACTAAACGTACATTTCAACTTTAAATAATGTTCAAAATACTGCTCTCTATGCCAATTTTCTCTGTCAATTATATGAAAACTCATTTTAATAGCCTCCTAAAATTTTATTTTTTATTTTAGAAGGCTAACTTTCTTGTTCTCACCACACCTGTTCACTCCTTACAATTTAAATTTATCCTCAAGTTTTTTATTTAATTATATAACATCAACAAAAATCCATTCACATATTTATTGAAATCCAACCACATACTATTAATAAATCAACTGACGTTTGGAGGGGTAAAACATGAATAACAAAAATGTAAATAAAAAAGAAAATGTTACCGAAAACGCTACACCTATTCAGAATAATAATACTGCAAACCTTAATGTGGAAGAACAAGCAATGAACGGCTTATATGGAATGCCAGAAACCGCTATTGAAGATGCTGATCACGCTGAAACTGAAGATTTGACTTCAAAAAATTAATGAAATACATAAAAGAAAGCCAAGGAAAATATCCTTGGCTTTCTTAACTATGCATCCACCTTTTGTACTTCTTCACTCTTTCTCGAAAGTTTCCCTGGCCAAAAAGCAAAACGCCCTAGAACAACTGTAATTGCTGGTACAAGTAACGGTCTAACAATAAACGTATCTAGTAGTACACCAATTGCAGTTACGATACCAAATTGAACGAGAACTTGAATTGGAAGTGTACCTAATACCGCAAAAGTTCCTGCTAAAATTAAACCTGCTGATGTAATGACACTACCTGTTTGTATAACCCCATTTTTTACTGCATCCAAATGATTTTGTGTCTTTCTATTTTTCCATATTTCTGAAACCATAAAGATATTATAATCTTCACCTAAAGCAACTAAAAATACGAATGCGTATAACGGTATCGCACCTTGAATGGCCGGCGCTCCCATACCGAAGTGAAGTAATATCCATCCGGCGCCTAATGCCGAGAAGAATGATAAAACGACAGTTACAATTAAATAAATCATCGCGACAATTGATCGTAAGTAAACAAGTAACAATAACGCTATAATACTAATCATTACTGGAATAATAACCGCTTCATCACGTTCCGTAATTTGCTTTGTATCGTATAATGACGCCGTTTCTCCGCCAATCCACAATTGATCTTCAGCATTACTAATCTCTGCATCTTTTAATACTTTTTCTACACTGTTTTTCAATTTAGGGATTTGATCTAACGCTTCAATTGAGTATGGATTTTCAGCTAAAGAAACCTCATACATTTTAATTTGCTTATTTTCTTTACCCTCTTTTGGATCTTTCACAGTTTTTACGAAAGAAAATTTCTCTATTTCTTGTTTAATAGGAAGCTCTTTTCCTTTCGTATCAACAACTACTTTTACTGGCGCTAGTTCACCCGCAGAGAAATGATCACTAATTAACGTAAACCCTTCACGGGAAGGCATATCTTTAGGAAACGATTCTAATAAGTCATATGTGTATTGAATACGTGGTACAAATGATGCCAATCCACCTAATACAAATACAGTGAGCATAATTATTGTCCACGGTCTTCGTACTACAACATCTCCAAGTTTTTCACTAAAGGCACCTTTTGATTTTTTAACTTTTACTACTTTCTTTTTCTTTCTTATTAATTCCTCATTCATTGAAGTTGTTCTCGGTATAAATGGGAAGAATGCAGCTCTACCGAAAATTAATAATAACGCTGGTAAAATTGTTAAAGCAGCAATTCCCATTATGAATACAGCAACACTAAATGGCACTGCAAATCGATGAAAGGCACCATAATGAGCGAGTAATAATGTTCCTAATCCTAGTACAACAGTTAACGCACTCATTATAATTGCCCCGCCAGAAGCTTTAATTGCAAGTTGCAATGCCTTATATTTATTTTCTTCTTCCAACAAGTACTCTCGATATCTTGAAATTAAAAATAAACAATAGTCCGTTCCAGCACCAAACAATAATACTGTCATAATTGAAATCGCTTGGGCATCTACTTTAATCCATCCGTGATCAGCTAAAAAACCGAGTGTAGGACTAATAATACCGTATGCAAAGCCAACAACAAGTAAAGGTAAAATTGCTAAAATTGGTGAACGGTACAGTAAAATTAATAAGACTAATACGAGTAGTACAGTAGCAACTAATAACTTCACATCAGCTTGACTAAATAAGCTAACCGCATCTGTTTGAATACCTACTGGTCCAGATAATCGAACATGTAAACCAGAATCACTTATTTTTTGTTTGAATGGATCTTTATCGACCTTACTATTCACTATGTTTCTTACATCTTCAAGATTTCCTTTTAATATATCTGTTCCAGCAGACTTATTAAAAAATACTGGTGTAACAAATGATGTACCATCTTTTGATGCACTTTTTGATAATACTTGTTCCGGAATTGTATCAAATGGTGGTAACGTTGATTGTTCCTTTAAAGGACTGGCCTTTAATTCTTTATAAACGTCTTGTATGAGTTTATAATCCTGTGACTGTAATCCACCATCCCTATACCATACTACTAACAAAGGGTTTCCTGCATTATTCGGAAACTCTTTGTTCATAAGTGCTTCCGCTTGCTGCGACATAGCTGTTTCAGGTAAATTTTTCGGATTCGGTTCTTTCGTACTGTTTACTTGTGGCAAAGTAAATGAAAGTAGTAATGTAATAAGAATCCAAATCGATAAAGTGATCCATTGTGTATTTTTCCCTGCTACAAGCCTCCCTAACATATGTAACCGGTGCTTTTTCATAAAAACCCACCTTCCTTTTTTCCTCTAATATTAATTATATATACTGGTCGGTTAATTAATCAAGAATGAATAAAAATTTGTGTTATAATTATCTCAACAATACATGTCAGGAGCGAATGGATTTGGAACAAAAACAACGTCCCCTCGGAAGGCCTCGTCAGAATAAAAATACAAAATCTACAAAAGAAACTATTTTAGAAGTGGCAACTCGGTTATTTCTTACTCAAAATTATCAAGTCGTTTCCATGGATGAAGTCGCAAAAGTTTGTGGTGTTACGAAAGCAACCGTCTACTATTACTATTCAACAAAAGCAGATTTATTTACCGCTACTATGATTCAAATGATGGTACGTATACGCGAGAATATGTCTCAAATCCTTTCTACAAATAAGACTTTAAAAGAAAGATTATTGGACTTCGCTAAAGTCTACTTACACGCAACGATGGATATTGATATGAAGAATTTTATGAAAGATGCAAAACTGTCGTTATCTGAAGAACAATTGAAGCAATTAAAAAATGCTGAAGACAACATGTATGAAGTATTAGAAAAAGCACTTGATCATGCAATGCAAATTGGAGAAATCCCAAAAGGCAACGCTAAGTTTGCGGCTCATGCATTCGTATCTTTATTATCAATTGGGAATTTTAAAGATGAGAATCACAATCCCATTATTGCTAATATAGATGAATTAGCACAAGAAATCGTTTCTTTTTATTGGAACGGATTAGGCCGTTAATATTACATGGGTTTCCTTTAATAAAAAAGCATGTTTGTATTTCTTCAAACATGCCTTTTTATATACTAATAATTAGATTATATTTTAGCATTAATTAACAAAAATATACTTATCTTCATCTTCTACAATTTTTTAATTTGTTCATGTATATTCTCCTTACATAATCCCCCGTGATAACAAACTACAGTTTCAATTTCTAAATTTAAATACTTCTTCAAAGACTGCTGCGCTTCCTTAACATTTAAAGTAGTTAGGGCGTGAATTCCTCTTAACTTTCCATTCACACTATACATAGAATCTCCTGCAATAAGAGTTTTACTTTGTTTCAAATATAAACTAATATGGCCCGGTGTATGCCCTGGAGTATGTAGAATTAGTATCCCACCGCAATACGAAAGTTCTTGCCCGTCAATCACAGTATTACTCACTTTTCCTTTTGGTGGATTCTCGACTTTTCCATCTTTCAATAAAGGTAAATCTCCCTCAATATATGGCTTATCTAACTCGTGCGCATAAACTTTAATATTACTTCCACAGCGTTGCAATAACTCTGGAAGACTACCTATATGATCTATATCCTGATGCGTCAAAATCACGACTTTTAACTTATCAAATGATACCCCAACTCTCTCCATCTCTATTTGTATATCTTCAAATTGTCCAGGAAAACCAGTATCTATTAAAACTGCCATTTCATCATCCCATAAAAGAATTGGGTGAATAATAAATTCTTGAAACTCAAGTTGTAACATTTCTACCCCTTTAGCAATCTCCATACAGCAATTCTCCTTTATAATGAAGTTTGAAAATATGTACGAGTAAATCGAAAATATAAAGCGCGGCTATCTTATAATATGTTTTGTCATCCCAATAGAGAATGCCTCAAATCCTAAAGATTCATAGTAAGATTGCAATTTTTCCACACACATAAGTTGGGGAATAACCTTGTTTTGTTCACAGTGCTGGATTAATCGCTTTACTATTTCTTTTCCAATACCAATGGACTGATATTGTGGCATTACACATACACCGCAAATAATGCCCGTAATTATCCCATCTGATATTACTCGTCCCATCCCAATTAATCTTTGCTCTTTAAAAGCATATATTGCATACCAACTTTGTTTACACATTTTCTCCAATTCATTAACCGTTAATTTAAGAGAATTCCATCCTAAAAATTCGTATAAAGCTAATAATCCATTGAAATCTGTTGGGTGTTCCATTGTGTAATTTATACTATTATTCATGTAAATTCTCCTTATTCTCTCGTTTGTTTGTATTTCACAAAATTACCCTTAATATGTAATTAACTTAAACAAACTTCCATAAGAACAAAATAATTCCTTCTCAACATAAAATAAAAAGAAGTTAACCTCACCTCAGTTAACTTCTTTTATATAAATCTATCATTATAGTATCAACCAAAAATCATACAACTGCAGACGATAAGAACAAACAAAACTAATAAACTATTTGAGAAATACCCCATAGAATACTACTCCTTTATTTCATTATGTTAAAGATTTTACCATAAAATTATTTTCAATATAATAATTGAAAGAGACATTGCATGCATTAGTTATATATGTTTAGTAATATTATATTTTCGGTCATATTCTTCTTGCCTAAAGCCACTTCTTATACCCCTATACTTAAGTTCATATAACCTCAAAACAATATAAATAAAGAAGACCTCCACGTATCGATGTCTTCTTTTCAACTACGCTAATTGCTAACTCACGTTTTTATTCAATAGATATAAAACCTTCACTTATAGGACATATAAGAAAGGCATTCTCTACTACATAAATATATAATCTGATTCTTAATACCTTTGCCTTTATATACTTTAAATCTCATCCTCAGTTATTTTAATAGCTTTTTTATTCAAAAAAAGATTTTTAAAAATTGCTACCCCTACAATTAAAAGAGCTATTCCAATTAATTTATTTATTTGTAAGGAAACCCTTTCTATTCCAAATAAGCCGAATGTATCAATACATAACGCAACAACTAATTGAGTAATAAGACTAATGAGCACCGTATACGCTGGACCCAAACTCTTTATTGCACCCATTATACAAATAATTAACCCAATGCCAAACAATCCACTTATATAAAACAAATAATTTGTAGTATAAAATTTAATGCTAATACTGTTTTCTGTCATGATATAAAACAGAATAGAACTTATGAGACCTATTCCAAGAACACATGTTGATGTTAACCACTGTCCTACACTTTCATTTACCTTTGCATTAAAAACAGATTGTACGCTAATTAATATTCCAGCTACTATCGCTAAACTAAATCCAATCAAAATCTTTCTCTCCCTCTCATTACTCATATATATTATCTTTAGCAACTTCCTTCATTCCAAAAAAATCTTTAATTACAATAACTCCATTTCTCTTTTCAATTAATTTTTCTTTATAAAATTTTTGTAACACCCGAATTACGTGCCGATAACTTACTCCTATAAAATCCGCAATACTTGATACAGAAGTCGCATCCAAGTCTTCTTTATACATATTCCCGTTACTGTCAGTGGAAATAGAAAGTAAATAACTAGCTACACGTACTTCTACTGGATACAGTAAATTAAGAGCTGTAAAACGAGTCGATATTTTTAATGTGTTCGCAATGTTTTCAAGCAAAAAATTCATTAATTTAGGACTTTGTAATAACTTATTTCTAATAACCGTATGGGAAATAGAGATCGCTACAACTTCTGAACAAGCTTCAACAGCATTATGCGCTTTACTATTTTGTATGAATTCAATATCACCAACAACCGCCAATGGATTAATAAAACGAAGGATCAGTTTCTTTCCCTCTGGTGTAATCGTGTAAACTTTTACTTTACCTTTAACAACAAAATATAAACGATCCATTTCGTCATCTATATTGCAAATCAGCTCGCCTTTTTCAAAATGATTTAATTGAAAATAAGCTGTATCTATTTCTGAAAAAGCCTCTAGTGTTTTATTGGTTTTCAAATAATGAATAATTAAATCTGATCTATTCTCCACTTTCATTTCCTCCTTTCATTTACATATTAAATACAACAATACCTATAATCATTACTATTGTTCCCACAATATGATATCTCTCTATCTGTATCTTTTTTATTTGAAATAATCCTTTCATCTCAATAAAAGTTGCTGTTAATAATTGAGCAACCATAAGTGTTCCAGCTGTTAATGTAACTCCCATTGAATGTATTGCTATTGTTTCTGCACAAATAATTAACCCACCAAGTGCACCAGCTACTAAATATATTTTTTTCACATCCTTCAAATCCGCTATTTTCTCTTCTTTCTTTAACCAAAATATTGTTGTTGCAATAAGGAATCCAATGAAATGCGTTATAATACTCGTTGACCATATACCAATATGTGAACTAAGTTTTACATTAAATGTCCCTTGAAGTGTAATAAATACACCAGCTAAAACAGCAAATACAATGCCTTTCAAAAAATCATCTCCTAATCTTCTATTTCTGACTTAATTAAAAGCTATAATCCTATAAAGGCAAAAGGACAAATGTCACATCAGTATGAAGATAGCTACAAATGAATAATAAAAAACACAACTCAAAATATTTGAGATGTGTTTTTATTTTTTTATCTTTATATATTATTTTAATAATTATAACTACGCTATATTAACAGGTTTATTCTTCATAACAAACTTTCCAAATAAAAAACGCACAAGTGGCCCCATAATAATTAATTGTAATGGATACGCCAAAATGAAATTTTTAATAAAAATTGAAAAATACATCGATACAAATGAGTCTCCTTGTAGTCCACCATGTAAATACATCATAGCCATTCCGTAAAAAGACATAAAGAAAACCATTCCGATTACCATAGCTGTCGCCATCGCAACTATAATATTTATTTTCTTCGATTTATCAAACGGTAACATGAATACAATTTTTTTCGCACAAGGTCCAACGATACATATTTCAATTAATAATGCAATAATGAATCCAATTATTAGTTCTAATGCGATCTCCTTAATATGAATTGGCTCTCCTGCTCCGTTCAGTAGTAAATTATAAAACGTCATTACAATAACCATCCCAAGGCACATCATCATACCGAATTGGAGGCTTTCTTTTCTTGTTGTTGGCAATTTCTATCATCCTTTCTGTTTAAGTCTTTGTCATTATATCGATTGTGGAAACCTCTTCGTAAGTGAACATTTTGTGAACGTTTTTAAAGCGTTATCATATATTTACTATACTTTCTACTCAAATTCTCACTTTTATTTATAAAGGTTTTATATATTTCAATGTTGAATTATTAAATTTAACTTTGTAATACCTGATAGTTACTACTAGGAGGATAACCATGGATAAACAAGCGTTTTACGCATATCACATCGTAACAAGGAAAAAAATGAATATTGGACAAATCATTCATTTCGATAAAAATCAAACGAATACCCTCTTTCATTTCTTTTTTGAAAGGGAACATTTGAATTCTAACGGTGAAGATCCCATGCAAATTTTAAAAGAACATTATACAAATGAAGAATTACATATAAATAATGAAAATACTAAAGTAGTTATGAATTATATGGATCAAACAATTAGAGCCGTTAGAGAAACAATTGTAGAAATGGTAAGACTACAAGAATTCCCTGAATACCCTTCCAGGTTATCTTGTTTATATGCTGCAAAGAGCTACGAAGATGCATTAAAATGGAAAGCATTATTTGATTCTTACAATCGAGAAGTTTTACAAATTGTTAAACTACGAGTAATCGGTAATTCTTTTAAAGGTGACGAGAATCTTTTACCGAAAGAAGACGGTATTCCTTTCTCTCAAAAAATTGAGCAAGCTAGAGAGTATTGGAGAGGAAACGATAGTAATGAACTCCCTGAGTTACTGATTAATGGCGAAATTGAAGTGGTGGAAATTATTGATGATTTTTCCACAATTCATATTTAATTTCTAACTAAATCATATAGGATGGAGATTACAATGATGCAAAAAGTGTACTTCAATCATGATGGTGGTGTAGATGATTTAATTTCACTATTTTTATTACTACAGATGGATAATGTCGAGCTTAAAGGTGTTTCAGTTATCCCAGCAGATTGCTATTTAGAACCAGCAATGTCTGCAAGTCGCAAAATTATTGATCGTTTCGGCAAAGAAAATATTGAAGTAGCTGCATCAAATTCCCGTGCGAAAAATCCATTTCCAAAAGACTGGCGGATGCATGCATTTTATGTAGATGCTTTACCGATTTTAAATGAGTCTGGAAAAGTTGTCACACCCGTAGCAGAAAAACCTGCACATCATCATTTAATTGAAACCCTACTACAAACTGAAGAGAAAACAACTTTATTATTTACAGGTCCTCTTACCGATTTAGCCCGTGCACTATATGAAGCACCTGTAATCGAGGGGAAAATTGAGCGCCTTGTTTGGATGGGAGGAACATTTCGTACTGCCGGCAATGTACATGAACCAGAACATGATGGAACAGCTGAGTGGAATTCGTTTTGGGATCCTGAAGCAGTAGCTCGTGTATGGGAATCAAAAATTAAAATCGACTTAGTGACACTAGAAAGTACAAACCAAGTCCCATTAACTATAGACATACGTGAACAGTGGGCGAAAGAGCGTAAATATATTGGTGTGGATTTCCTTGGTCAATGCTATGCAATGGTTCCTCCCCTCGTTCACTTCTCAACGAACTCTACTTATTATTTGTGGGATGTACTAACTACTGCATTTGTCGGAAACACTAATCTTGCAAAAACTCAAACGATTAATAGTATTGTTCATACATATGGACCTAGCCAGGGGCGTACAGTGGAGTTTGATAGTGGGCGACCTGTAAATGTCGTTTATGATGTAAACCACAACGGATTTTTCAACTATATAACTGAATTAGCGAAGAAAGCTTCATTTTGAAAACTTATCTATACGAAAAATAAATAGAATGGCATCACTTCAAACGATGTAACCCTCTAATTAGCATTTGGTTGAAACTACATATTTAACTATTGAAAAGAGTATTGAATTAAATTTCAATACTCTTTTTGTGCAGTTTAATTATATTTGATTCATGTAGTGTCTTACTGATTATTCATCTCATAACCATTTACAAAAAACGTTATTGTTTCTAATTCATCTTCATTTAATTCTCTATTTACGTCTCGTTTATACGCTGCTTTTATGTTCTCTTCATCGCCTTTATGTATTTCTGTATAAGTTCCTACTGTTTTTAGTAAATGTATTTCTTGTAAAAACTCATCCCGATTTATCGCTGTCCCATGAGAAAGAATATATGTTTCAGCATCAAACGCCTCCAATTCTTCTATTAATTTAAACGTTCGTTTCGTCGTATAGTTCCACTTTGAAGAAAAGATATCTGCATATATACAGTCTCCTAAAAATAATATCTTTTCTTCTTTCACGTAAATAACAACAGAATCATGTGCATGATCTCCGCCGACATGTTGTAACACACATGTCACTTCACCAAGGTCTAATTCAATTTGATCCTGAAACGTTAAGGTTGGAGGAATAATTTTAATATTTCTCGCTTTTTCTTCAAACTCTTTCTTGATGCAATCCGCACAAAATTCAATTTCATTACCCTCTTTTACGCGTGCGTCCAACGCTTCATCTGTCCATTTATAAGATACTAGTGTCTGCATTTCTTTTTTCGTTTCAGCATGCGCAACAGTTAATGCATTTTGTAGTACAGGTAATCCAAAAATATGATCCCAGTGCCAATGCGTTAATGCTACGAAATCAGGACTTGATACATTCTGTTCTTGTAGCATTTCTAGAAATAATTGTGCATGTTCTTCTGAATTTCCAGCATCAATCATTAAAGTTTTATCTCGTCCAACGACCATTCCTAATATAGGTCTATCTGTTTCAGAAACAGGTGTCATATACCAAAATGAGTTTCCTATTTTTTTAATTTGCTGCATTACAAAACCCTCCATTTACTACTACTCTCTTCAATTTTCACCACTTTTAAATTTCTGCGTTCTAACATAATAACTATTTCACTTTATTCATATACTGTTCTTGTACATGCTGCATTAAATCTCTCATCTTCTTTTCAGCAGGATGTTCTTGATTCTCTGTTACCTCTCTGCCATTGGCTGAAAATTCTTGAGAACATGATTTACGAGTTACCTCTAAATTTGCAAATGGAAATTCCCACGAATTTTCGCTTCTACTTCCAGTTGAAGCAAGGTGTATACAGCTCGAATCAATTTTTGTACGCTTCCCTTCTTTATTTACTGTGTAATATAAATCATTCACTGTACCATATTTCATATCTTTTGTAGATGTCAAAGCAGTCCCGTCAGCTGCGAAAGTAACAACACTAAACTCTTCTTCCTTCGGTAACAACTTAGCACCAGGTACGTTGTACACAACAATTAAATCCCCTTCGTACTCTTCAGGAATTAAATATATTGTATCTGTAGTTTCTTTACCAAAACTAATACATCCGCTTAATAAAAACGTTAATATGATTCCGAAACAAAATGTGCTTTTCTTTAACAAGTAGTACCTTCTCCTATCCATTTAAATAAGCATCCCAATCATAGTCTTCAATTTTATAGAATCTACCTTCATCGTTTCTTTCATATGCACATAAAGGTGGTTCCTCAAGAAATTCTAAAATAGAATCATCTATATTCAATATGACTCCAATTGAAATAATTTGAAAGTTTTTAGGATCATTTACATAGTCATTACTTTCATAGCCACTTAAAATTGACCAATCTGGATCGCTCTCTGCTGTTGAATTATCTCTAAGCATAAAGTTAAATTCTCTTTTTTCAAGTACATCATCACTAACAATTACCTTCGTATCAAAATAGAAATCCCAGTCACTTGAAGCTGGATCATCATATTCTGTATCACATATATTTTCAATTCCAAATGAAATTTTATCACCTATTTTTAAATCTAAACGATACGGATCATTGTCCAGTTCCCCTACAAACTTCTTCTCACTTCTTTCAGTGATTTTAACCCACATTCTTTCGCCATGAAACCCATCTTCTTCCTCATTTTTAGATACAAAAATTAGCTTCACCAAATCTCCAATCTTTAATTTCTCCAAAACTTCTGAGCTAGGAAGATAGAATGTATAGGGCGCTTCTTTATTTATTTCATAAACATTATCTAAGTACCAAGTCATCTTTTTCTCTCCTTAAAAGCTTTTCACATTCATATTTTAAAAATAACACTTTTTTTGCTTCCGGCAAACTACTACCATAGAATAGCAGTCTTCCCCTAACTCATTTCCTTCCCAATCATTATATATATGTAATAATTCAAAACCATTCGCTGCTAATAATCTTTCTAACTCCTGGGGATACGTATAGCGAAGATCAATCGTTGTTTTCAGTTCCTCTACTTGTACATCATTCTCATAAAACTTTCTTGTTGTTATGTAGTGCTGTATTTGCTGAATTGAATCATATGTCATTTCAGTATACAGATCACATTTTCTTCGCTTTTCATCACTAACAGTTATCCAATATTCTTCTGTAGATGGTTGTATTAATTCTTCTTTTGAAGGAAAACGTGTATCGAATATGAATATACCATTATCAGCTAACACATGATGAATAGATGTTAATAACTTATTTTGATCAGTATTCGTAAGAAAATGCTGAAATCCGTGGCCAACCATAAATGCGAACGGAATCGTTTCTTCAATCTTTAATTGTAAGCAGTCTTGTTGTAGCCATTTTACTTTTTTACACTCCTTAGATTTTCTCTTCGCTTCAGCAAGCATACCTTCATGTATATCTACACCAATCATTTGATATCCGTTTTCTATAAATGGAATTGTAATCCTTCCTGTTCCGCAGGCGATATCTAGAATCCATTCATTTTGTATACTTAGTTTTTGTGCCCATGATAGTAAGAACGGAAAATCTGACAAACTTTTATTTTCTATATCATATCGTTTTGGATTTTCGTATTCAGATAGACTCCATTTTGTTTGCAATTGTATTCCCCATTTCATTTTTCCATTTAAATATAATATATAAATTATAACGAATTGTTAGTTTTTTCTCTATAATCAAACACAATTACTTGGACTAATCTAACTTTCCTTTTCGTAAGCTAAAAATAAGTGGAAGAATCGGAGTGTGATACGATGGAACGATTATGGATTCCTATGATAGTTACATTTTTTTCATTCGGAGGATTACTATTAGGTGGTGCTGTCGGCATTGCTACGCGCCAGCTAATTGAAGAAAAAATGCATCGTTTATATGCATTATGTGGCGGAATTTTGCTCGGTCTTTTATCCCTTGAAATTATTCCTGAAACATTTGCAAGCTATGAAATAATTGGCCCTATACTCGGTATAGCTATCGGTATTTTAGTTATGAGCTTATTAGATAACTATTGTCATCATCCAATGATACATAAAAAAGATCAACAAGCATGGCAAACTTTCCTTTTTCTTTCTTTTGCTATATTTATTCATAATTTACCGAGTGGCTTTGCTTTAGGTACAGCTTTTATTAATCATGCTGACTCTGCCATTCCTTTTTTAATAGCAATTGTCGTTCACCATATTCCTGAAGGATTAGCTTTAATTATCCCCTTTCTCTTTACAAAGCATAAATATATTTCATTTTTACTAACAACTTTATTACTTTCACTTATTCTCGGTACCGGTACTGTTTTTGGCATTTTGATGGAAGGCAAAGCCATACATTTACAAGGGCTTATTATGGGAAGTGCTATCGGTTCACTTGGCTATGTTACAATTCATGAAATGCTTTGGAAGGCAAAGAAACAGCTTTCTTTCCTTACATTTTTCATGTGGGCAACTAGTGGATTTTTACTAATAATAGTGTTTACTCTATTAACTGGACACCACTAAATGAAACGAAAAAAAGATAGCTGAAAACGATTTGTCTTCAGCTATCTTTTTTTATTTTTGTATATCTCTATAGAAAGAAAAATCATTCACAGTAGATTGTATTTGTTTCTCTTCCTTTACTTCTTTATCCTTACTCCTAGGCATTCTTACATTTCCTAGTTTAATCGCATCTTGCATACTATTACTAACTAGATTTCCCGCAAGAATTGTCATACTATAAAAAGCAATCGGTATAAGTACAATCCATGTATGAGTCGTTAAATGGCGGAAGTTTTGACCAATTAAACCCGTCCATTCTTTTGTTACACTATCTGGGTCCATTCCACTGAAGGTTATTGTTCCACCAAAAAATAATTGCAACAAACCAAGGTGTAAAAGAAGCAATAAAGTACTTACAAATTGTTGAGCTACTAATAAAAGAAATGGGGGTAACATATGCGGCCATATATGGCGCTTCAACCGATGCCACTTACTTCCGCCGAGCACAGTAGCTGCCAACATAAATTCTTCTTTCTTAATACGCTTTACTTCTTGCGCTACATACAATATAACCGTTGGTACCGCAAGACATACAAGAACTATAATTTGAAATGCCACACGCAAATACAACGGCACAACTTCTGCTCCACTGTCAAACGTCAAAACTTCATTTAACATAAAATAAGAAATCATAACCATTGGTACAATGCTAAAAGGATCAAAAAAGGATGAAATAACTGGAAAAGAACGTTTACTATACATACCAAGAAGTAAACCAATTCCCCCTCCAACTATAACTCGTACTATCGCTATAATGATACTTGCTCCAACTGTCCATTTCGCGCCTTCTATTATTAATTGAACAAGGTCGCGGCCTTTCACATCACTTCCAAACCAAAATTTACTTGATGGTGAAAATGGGGCTGCCTCTAGTTCCCCTTTTTCGTTATACATCATCGTAAGTTCACGAATATTCCCATCAAAAAACACCGTATATCCAATACTAACAATCATTAGTACACTCAAAAAAGTAATACCTATCCAAAATCTCACATCTCTTTTTACAACTTGCCACATGTTACACACGCTCCTTTATAACATTTTGTAAAAGCGTATGTAATATACGAAATAGTATAAAAAGCGGTACGTATAATATTACTAGACTCACTGTAAATATTTCTAATTTAGAATTTTCTTTTACAAAAACAAACATTCCATATGTATTGAAAATCCATTCGATAATATATAAATTTGAAAGCATAAATAAAATATTTGTTTTCGCATAATAAATTGTCGTCAATAAAACATTTCTTGAAATATGATGTGTCAAAATATGCCGTAAGCTTAGCCCCTTACTCTTAGCAAATAAACTATATTCTTTCTCTAATTCTTCTTTAAATCGTAATAACAAAAGTTTAATAAACAATAATGTTGTTGGTATAGTAAGGCATATAATCGGTAACAAACGTATTCTTTCTTCCCCTAATCCAGCTAGTTTGACCGGCATAAATCCTGTTTTTTGAAACATAATTACGACAAGAAGTTGTGATAATAAAATAAGTAATATATCCGGTATACTCTCGAGCGTAAGAAAAATCCCGTTCCACATTTTCTGTTTCATATGAGAACGCTGCAATACCAAAACGACAAGTATATATGCTATAAGCAAAGATAGTAAAAACGCTGATAGAAATACAATCATCGTTTCAATATAATGAATCCAAATTTGCGGAAATAATTTTCTTGAGTTCCGAAACCCATATGTAATTTCACCTGGTTGAAGTAACTTCCCTCCAAGAAAGACAATCGTGTTCCAAAAACCAATTAAATCAATTTGCAATCCCTTAAATAAACGCGGCAGCGCACCTAGGCAGATTATACATAAGATTGCAGCTACTAGTTGTAAACAAGTAATCCCACACCATTTAGCAATTCGCATCAACATAACGATTTCCCCTTACCTTCCGATAGAATATTCAGAAATCAAAAGCCACATATATTACACCTCTTCAGCTATACCTTGCACCCGTTTCTTCCCACTAGGTAAAATGGCTTGATATAAACAAGTAACAAAAAATAATAAACAATGTATCTGCACGAATCCATTTCGGGAACAACATTGCTATCGCACCGAGAGATAACAGCTGGAATCCTGTCGTTAATGGACTTAGTAAACTTTGAACACGTCCCATGAATGACTCTTCTACAATTTCATACATCCAGCCCATTGTTGCAATTCCTACACCAAACAAAGCATACAAACTATTTACTATTTGATTCATACCCGCTGCTGCACTGTATTGATCTAATTCAACTACTCCCTGTATCATCGACTGTTCTGATGGAGAGAAAAATTGTATACATGCATTTCCCAAAAATAAAATATTAAAGAAATTCCAGCAATCATAGAACCGAGTCGCTCTAAAATATTTGCTAGGAAAAATCGTGCATACACTTTGTTGCGAAATAACTGTAGCATTTCTTTCATACTTCGTATCCTTTCTCTCGACAAAATAGTATTATTTTAGTCATTTCTTGGAAGTTACATTATATTTTTCGACCATTATCCAATATTTCCCTTCTATATAAAGAACATTACAAAAAGACTCTTGTTTTTTTATACAAGAGTCTTTTTTATTTAACTTCGCTTTTTGTAATGATATATCTTGCTAACTTTTTAATTCTCTATAGTTGGGATACACTTTATTTATTTTACAAATGTATCAGACATCCACTCATAAAACTTTTCCTTCTCTTCAAATTGCGGATAATGCGCGGATTTCTCAAAAGTAATAAATTCTTTTTTCTCTGCTTCAATCGTATTAAAATATGTTTTTGCCGCATGTAATGAAGTGTTATAATCATATTTCCCCATAAGGAAATAAAACGGTAGCTTCATTTTAGTCACCTTATTAGGCAATGGATTCTTTAAATCCTTTTCTAATAAGACCGTTTGAGAATGTGATAATCCAACGTTATAACGAATTACGTCTAACAAGTTATATTCATTACTGAGTAACATTCCAATGTTATCACCATCTGGGTTTTCAATGAGTCTTGATGTTCCACCATATTTCACAACATAATTTCTCGGAGTATATGTATCACCATTTTTAATTTTTTCAGTCAACCCATTTAAATAGGAAACCTCATCTGTATTCCCAGCATTTTGTGCCCGTTCAATCACATAGTTTAAACTATCCATTTCACTTTCTACTGTATCACTCATTTGCCCAATGCCAACATAAGCTTCATATTTTTCAGGAGCTTTATTGGCAGCTTGCATTCCAATATATGTACCGTAAGAATGGCCAACCAATATTACTTTTTCTTTACCTAGACGTTTTGAAATATAATCTGTCAAAGCTAATAAATCTGCTACAAGAAGTTCTGATGTAAGATTCGAATAGTCTTCAAAGAAATGATACGATTTCCCGCTCGCTCTTTGATCGTAATTAACAACTGTGAATTTCTCTTCCAATAAGTTTTGGTATTTTTGAGCATATGGTATTTCTGAAGTACCTGGTCCACCATGTACAAAAATAATGACCGGATTGTTCTTATCTTTGCCGCGTATCATAATTTCATGACCACTTCCATTTATCTCTACTTGCTCTAATGTACTTATACTGTTTTTTCCTTTTATTTGCGAGGTCCATGTAGGAAATATTAGTGCTACGATTAATAATAGTATAGTGATGACACCAATGAGTTTAATTAATTTTTTCATCTTCTTCATAAGTAGTTTCCTTTCTTTTAAATTTATAAAAATATCAATTTAGTTCTGCAAAACTACCAAAAAAGTATAAATGTACAACAATTTCACCTTGATTTTTTGCACATTCTTAATATCCCATACACTTCTTAACTTTCTGCTATATAAACTCTTAATATTTTCTTAATTTTCAATACATTAATCTTTGGAAGACTTAATCACAATGTATTACTAAAATAAAAAAAGAACCCTTGTTTTCTAAACAAAGACTCTTTTCATAAACTATTTAGCTACCTCTTCTTTCGGCATTACCATACCTTTATAAAGTTGGACAGTTATCCAGTAATAGATGAAATAAATAACTAAGAAAATCCCTATTGGCACCCACACTTTTACAAACGGGTCAACTAATATAAAGCTAAATAAGTTAAGTCCTACTAACACGTGGGAAATTCCAATAATCGCCGGGAAGATAAATAAATATGAAATTTCTTTATATATACTTTTTGTTAACATACTACGTCTCACACCGATTTTTCGTAACATTTCATAACGACGTACGTCACGAGAAGCACCTGTTAATATTTTGAACATAAGCGAACTTGCCATCATTGCTAAAAAGGCAATTCCAAGGAAAAATCCCATAAACATTGTTCCACTCATGAAACTGTTCATAAACTGATAAATGGTCATTTTTGTATATAGTTCTACTTTTGTACCTGTTGATGTTTCAATTAATTCTTTTTGCCTCTTATCTATATCGAGCAACAATGGTTTATATTTTTTCATATCATCTACTTTTGCTAATGTTACACTATGTTCCGTTCCTTGAACTGCTTTGTAGTGTTCTTCATCAGCAATTCTTACAGGTTTTCCGTTAAACTGATTATGTGTAATTTGTATTTCTCTTACAACTGCATCTTCCCAATCTCTTGGCATACGAGGAAGCTTATTCGCTGCTTCGGGAGCTTCCAAAGCAGTATAAACAGGTTCAGTTAAAGGTTCAGCCACACGTTTACGAGCAGGCTCTTTTAAAGTTTTTGTATCAAAGTGATCGGAAACGAGTGGTGGTTTCTCAGTTAAATCATTACGTAAATAATAAACCGCTTCTCCATCTACTTTATACTTATACTTGCTTTCTTCTACAATTTCCATTTCTTTTAAGGCCGCTTTATCTTGATCATTTGGATCATGAATTACAACATCATATACACGAGAAAAGTCTGTCATAATACCTACATTTTTTTGAAACGCCATACCTGCTGTCATTGCGCCTGCGCCTAATGCAATTAACATCGCTACCGTACCTAGTACTCTCGATAAGCTATTTACTCGAAAGCGTAGCTGTGCATATGTAAAACTATTTAAACCCGTTTCATTTCGTTTTTTATTCCCTTTTATTTTCATCACAAAAAATGGGAGCAATGAACTAAAAATAAAATATGTTCCAAGTGTTGTAACGATCGTCGCTATTATAAAACCAACTTCAGCAAACATTTTTATATTTACCATAAAATAGTATCCTGTACTTACCAGTAATACACCAAGTACAGTCATTATAATAATGCGAGTTTTACTTTTCTTCACTTCATCTAGTGTTTCATCTTCACGAATTAACTCTAGTTCTGTTTTACGTAATAATCGGATGCTATTCATTAAACCAGTAATAAAAAATAGTATTAAGAAGAAAATAGCTGTAACTAAGATTGCTGGTGTATATACAGATGAGTAACTACCTTTTGCAGAAATCTCCATACCATTCATTAAAAAGTTTCCTGCTACACTTGCAAGTAACATCCCTACTAAAATCCCGATAATAATACTGACAATACCCATACCGAATGTTTCAATAAATAATAACTGTGCTACTTTTTTCTTTTTCGCACCGAGCATCATGTACATACCGAGTTCTTTTCTTCTTAATGTGAGCAAGAAAGAATTGGCATATATAATATAAAATACAGTAATGAAAGATAATAGTATGGCACCTACCCAGAATACGAGTCTAATACTACTAATAAGACTATTATCCTTCGTAAATTCACTATTCATCGCCATCGTTTGAAACATGTAGAAAATACTAATACTAATAACGAGACCAATAAGTAAAACCATATAATCTTTTAACATCTTTTTCATACTATGACGTGATAATTTGAATAACATAGTCTCACCCCCTACTTAGACTCAGCAGCTGAGCCCATATGAGCGAGCACACCTAAAATGTCTTGATAGAAATTTTCTCGTGTTCCTTGACGCTTTAACTCTTTATAAAGAAGGCCGTCTTGAATAAATAATATACGCTCACAATAACTCGCACTAAATGCATCGTGTGTAACCATTAAAATACTTACATTGTGATTTTCATGTAAATCTTGCATCGCTTCTAATAAGCTTTTTGCATTTTTACTATCAAGCGCTCCTGTCGGTTCATCTGCTAATACGATTGCTGGATTATGTACTAAAGCTCGTGCTGCCGCTGTTCTTTGCTTTTGTCCACCAGAAACCGCAGTTGGATATTTTGTTAAAATTTCAGTAATTCCTAATTTCTTCGCCACCTCATTTACCTTTCCAGTAATCTCACTTGAAGGTACACCTTGCAGAGAGAGTGGTAAAGCAATATTTTCATAAATTGATAAGTTTTCTAGTAAGTTAAAATCTTGAAAAATGAACCCTAATTTTTGAGATCGAAAATCTGACAATGCATTCCCCTTCATAGAAGTAATATTTGTACCAGCTATTGTCACACTACCACCTGTCGCTTGATCCAATGTACTAATCACATTAAGTAAAGTCGTTTTTCCAGATCCAGAAGGACCCATAATCCCGACGAATTCCCCTTCTTTAATACTTAATGACACACCCCTTAACGCTTTTGACTGATTCTCATTCCTTTTCCCATACGTTTTTTCTACACTTTCTACAGTAACTACATTTGTTGACATCTCTTTCACTCCATCCCTTTTGTATAAAATTAATTTCTCACATATTTCTTATCTTTTTCTCATGTAAACCCTTAAGAATTTTTTAACTTTTCAATCAGAAAGAATTACACCGGTAACGTAAACCTTTTTCCTATTTCATATTCTCATTTTTCTACAACTCGTTCCTTCGATTTCGCTTACATTTACCTTACATTTTTGTAAGGTTAAAAAGAAAACACACCATTCTGAATTGGTGTGTTTTCTCTTTAAACTCTATTTCCGATTATTTATTTCCTCTTTCATACTTTCCACAAACACATCTAGTTCCATTACATCTGAGTTTTCTTCCCCATATTTACGTACATTCACAGCTCCATTTTCAATTTCCTTATCACCAATAACAAGAACATAAGGAACTTTTTGCAGTTGCGCTTCTCTTATTTTATATCCTAATTTTTCTTCTCGCATATCTCGTTCAACACGAATGCCAGCTTGTGCTAATTTATCTGCAACTTCATCAGCATATTGTACATGAACTGCATTTGAAACTGGAATGACCTTCACTTGAACTGGTGCCACCCATGCCGGGAACGCACCTCCAAAGTGCTCAATTAATATTGCTAAGAAACGATCTAAAGATCCTAATACTGCTCGGTGAATGACAACTGGTCTTTTCTTTTCATTCTTCTCATCTATATAATTTAAATCAAACTTCTCTGGCATTTGAAAATCTAGTTGAATTGTTCCGCATTGATGACTTCTATTTAAAGCATCTTTAATGTGGAAATCAATTTTTGGCCCGTAAAATGCACCGTCACCTTCATTTAGTCTATATTTGTAATTCAATGAATGTAATACATTTTCTAATGACGCCTCTGCTTGCTCCCATAATTTATCATCACCCATTGAACCTTCTGGACGAGTAGAAAGCTCTACTTCATATTCGAACCCAAAAGTTTTATAAACGTAATCAATTTGCGCCATTACGGATTTAATTTCATCTTCAATTTGTTCTGGAGTTACAAATAAATGAGCATCATCTTGGCAGAAAGTACGTACTCTTAATAATCCGTTTAATGCCCCGCTAAATTCATGTCGATGTACTTGGCCGAACTCACACATACGAATTGGCAATTCGCGATAAGAGTGTAATTTATTTTTAAACATTAACATATGTCCTGGGCAGTTCATCGGTTTTAATGCAAAGCTTTTATTGTCTACTTCAGAGAAATACATGTTGTCTTTATAATGTCCCCAGTGTCCCGATTTCTCCCATAATTCTTGGTTCATCATAAACGGAGTACGTACTTCTTGATACTTATACTCTTTTTGAATTTCTCTTAAAAATGCTTCTAATTCATTTCGGATAATCTGTCCTTTCGGTAAATAAAACGGCATTCCCGGAGCCTCTTCAGAAAACATAAATAACTCTAGCTCACTACCTAATTTACGATGATTTCTCTTTGCTGCTTCTTCAACGAAATGTAAATACTCTTCTAATTCTTTTTGAGAAGAGAACGCAACACCATATATTCGCTGAAGCACTTGATTGTTACTATCACCTCGCCAATATGCACCAGAAACATGAGTTAATTGGAATGCTTTCAAATAGCCTGTTGACGGTAAATGTGGTCCTCTACATAAATCTACAAATTCACCTTGTTTATATAGTGTTACACTTTCCCCACTAGGAATTGCTTCTAACAATTCTAATTTCAGGTGATCATTCATTTCTTGAAACAGTTTTTTTGCCTCTTCTCGTGAGACTTCAATTCGTTCTATTTTTACATTTTCATTTATAATCTTTTTCATTTCTTTTTCGATTTTCGGTAAATCTTCTACGTTCACACTACTTGGAAGGTCCATATCATAATAAAATCCATTTTCAATAACCGGTCCTACACCAAGGTTTACATTGCCATACATTCTCTTTACAGCTTGCGCTAATATATGTGCGGCGGAATGTCTTGCAATTTCTACCCCTTCATTTGAATCTATAGTAACGATTTCTACTTCCGCATTTTCTTCAATATTTCGGCGTAAATCATATAACCCATCATTTACTCTCCCTGCGACTGCTTTCTTTTTTAAACTACTGCTAATGGATCCAGCAATTTCTTCTAAAGTAATTCCTTTTACAAATTCTTTAACGCTACCATCTGGAAATTTAATTTCAATCATTTGTTCTTTCATTTTTCATCTCTCCATTTCATAATAAAAAGCACACTCATCCCTAAAATAGGGACGAGCGTGCTTTTACCCGTGGTTCCACCCAGATTCCCATCGTAAATATACAATGGCTTCTTTTACGGTAACGTCGTTTACACGGCACTAGATACTTAATTTCGCCAGTGCAGCTCTAAGGTGGTAAGTTATTTTTCTGCGTTAGGAAGTTCTCAGCTTTCCTTCCTTCTCTGTATAACCGGATAAAATAACTCGTGTCCTTTTCTTCGCTTATTATGAAATTGAATGCAAAAAAGCATATTCATCCCTAAAAATTAGGGACGAATATGCTTATATTCGTGGTTCCACCCAGATTCCCATCACAAAAAAACATAATGGCTTCTTTTGCGATAACGTCGCTTACACGGCACTAGATACTGTATTTCCCTAGTGCAGCTCTAAGGTGGTAAGTTATTTTTCTGCGTTAGGAAGTTCTCAGCTTTCCTTCCTTCTCTGTATAACCGGGGAAAATAACTCGTGTCCTTTTCTTTGCTTTTATAAGTACATCCATTAATTGTTATTTACTATATCTTATTCATTTTATTTTTGCAAGTGTTTAAAAAAGATTTTTTATTTAATAAAAAAAAGAAACCAAAAATAGATTTTTGGTTTCCCCTTCTCAATTTTACCAATCTTGTGGTTCGTAATTTAAGTCTGAAAATAGACGTCGTTTCTCTTTCTTCGATAAATCTCTCCACTGTCCGACTGGTAAATTATTCAATTCAATATTCATAATTCTCGTACGTTTTAACGTGTATACTTGATAACCTAAAGCTTCACACATACGACGAATTTGGCGATTTAGCCCTTGTGTTAAAATAATTTGGAACTCATATTTTGATAACTGTGTGATCTCACAAGGAAGCGTTTTCGTCCCTAAAATTTTTACACCAGCTGCCATTTTCTCTAGAAAATCAGGTGTAATTGGCTTATCTACTGAAACGATATATTCTTTCTCATGTTTGTTTTCAGCACGTAAAATTTCATTAACAATATCACCATCATTTGTTAATAAAATTAAACCGTCTGAGTCTTTATCAAGACGTCCAATGTGACTAATTCGTAATGGATGATTCACTAAATCAATAATATTACCTTTTACAGCTTTTTCACTCGTACATGTAATACCTACTGGTTTATTTAAAGCGATATATACGTGATCTCGAGCAATACGAAGTTGCTCTCCATTTACGCGTACATCATCACCTGGATTTACTTGGTCACCAATTTTTGCAACCTTACCGTTAATAATTACTCTTCTCTCATTAATTAATTTATCTGCTCCACGTCGAGACGCTTTTCCAGCTTCACTAATAAATTTATTGATACGCAAATTAGGCACATCCTTTTCAAAAAAATTCAAGCTCACACTGCTTCTACCGTACAATACAAAAGGGTAAGCCTTCTATTATAACTTAAATATATTAACATGAAAGGGTATATAACGTCTTCTATTAATTTCTTGTTTATAAGAAATTATCTTTATTATACATTCATTTATGCACTTTTTTTGCGCTTAATATACAAGCCATTCTTCCTTACATACAGCTTGTTTTCCTTGTACTTTTTCTATATCCTCATGAATATTAGCTAATTTATACAACTCAGGGAAAATCTCTTCTACATAATTTTGATGAGCCATCTCATCTTTCCAATAAGTTAACACTATGTAACGATTTACATTTTTTAAAGACTTCCCAACTACTCCACCTATCATCCCTTTTGCTTTTTTCATTCCTTTATTCCAAATTTCCTCTTGCTTATGTAAAAATTGCTTTTCACTCTGTTGTTTTACATCACAAATTGCAACTCTTACAAATGACCCTTCTGTAACAACGCCTTTCAAAGGCATATCAGTTATATCATACAATGTTTGAAACAGTTCAATTTCACATGAAAGAAACGTATCTTCTTGATTACTATTTAAATAAATGGTATCGTGAGCACCATTCATAAATGAATGATACGCACCCCTATCATTCCATAAAGTATAAACACACGCCTCATTTTCACTCCATCCACCAAATTGTCCATGAAATCCATCTAGATGCTGTATATCACGCCATTTTTCTTGTGCTTTTGAAAACAATTCCTTTTTCTCTGCTTCTACCTTACAATAGATTGTTTTTAGTAACATTTTTAATTCCCCCTCATCTTACATTCCATTTCCCAGTTGCAGCACTTTTACTTACACAAACGTTAATTTCTATTGTTATCGACTACATTTCTTCATTCGAACTTTAATGACCATCTATAAATGCTGTGAGTTGACACCATACATACATATCTTGTCAGGAAATATCCACAAGATCGAACTACAATCATCTTATCTCTTTCCTTCACTACAATAGTTTACATAACAAAATTATAGACACTATAAACTTCAATTAAGTTTACACCATAAAAATACATCATAACAAAAGATTCATACACACCAACTACGAATCTTTTATTATGATGCAATAAGATATAAATTTTCTTCATTTAATCTCTCTCATTATTCCGCATATCTTTCCATATGCTGCCTATATAACTTCCATCCATCTATTTCTTTCTTAAAAACTTCCATCGCTAAAACCGATGCTACTTTCTTATCATGTAAATAAAAATCTACAATGGCAGATAACACTAGTTCGTTCTCTTGCCTTAAACTATGTGTTAAATCTTTATAATTCCAATAGGGGTTTTGCCCTTCATAACTCTTTAATGTTTCAATATTATCTTCTTTATATGTATCCCCTCGATATACTTCATAATCCCTATCATTGTAATACCCAAAGTAGCCAATAAAATCATCTGATACCCAATTATTTATTTTCTCAATATTACCCGTATTTAATTCCTTTCGGTATTCTTCTATCGCATATAAGGCTTCGTTCATCATAAAATACATCTCCTTATATTTTTTTATATCATTATTTATATTCTCTGCTATAACAAAAAGACCTTCTTACTATTGGTTGAACTTCAATTTTACAATATGTAAAAAGATATAAAAAACTATAAACAAATTAATAAAAAAACGATTTTTCTATGGCCATTCGATTTACTTTTCAAATAAATAATAGGTAATTTCATTAGGATAATGTAATACTGTTACCATCCTTACCCCTTTTTTAAAACTAGCAGTATGCCCGTTTTCACCTAAGTTCTCCCATCCACTTACCTTTGTAATAGGCATTACACTTATATATTTATAATCCTCTTCCTTATCATCGTTAATATGTGTTGCTGACATTGGCACTGGAAAATCTTTAATTTTAGATTCTTTATTCATAAATATGAATGCAATTAAACCAACTAATAACATAGCCATTGGAATATTTGAAACTAGTTTTCTTCTATTCATTTTCACTAAAAATCCTCTTTTCTTACATATTACTTTCATCATCTTACTAACTTTAATTATTTATGTATATAAAATATATATTATATACTTTCGAACCTATTTTCTCTACTTCAAACAACATTATTGTTATATATTATAATTATAAGTTTTTTAATTTTGGAGGCGTTACATATTGCAAAAATTACTTTTTACTAAATGGACAGTTGTTATTTCTATTTTCATCATTTTCGGTACAATTTTCTACGTTACTAATGTTAAAAATAACAAAGAAAAAGCAACTGTAGAAACAACGGATACAAAAACTTTCAAAACTAAATTGCAACCTAAAATTAATGAATTAACTACTAATTATAATGACATCATCGAAAAAGATTGGTTGCCTGCTTGGGAAGAAATTAACACGAACGGAGATTCAGTAAATAGAGATAAACTATTAGTTACAATGACTGCTGTTTCCAAACAATATGAAAACATTTTGAACGAAATAGACACTTTGAAAATTAAAGAAAATATATCGGAAGTACAAATACAAGAACAGCTAGTTTATTTTACAACTGAGTTTAAGACTGCTTCTAAATTTATGAAAAACGCAGCAGATTTAATTATAGACGGGGCAAATAACTCTACTCCATCCAATGAAACAATTGAAAATACTAAACACGCTTTAGGACTTGCGGACCAACATATTGTACTAGCTTTATCTACTTTAAATGAAGTTGAAGATAAATTAGGACTTTTAAAAAAATAGAACTATTTACTATTTTAAAATAAAAAATGATTGCATTTCACTAATTGTATATCTATAATGTTTTTATTGATTCTATACACATTTAATGCGTATAAGTTATTAATTTTATAATTCGGATGAACCATTCAGGAGAAGGTCTATTGATCTACCGACGGGGCAAAAAGTTGCTGAATCAACTTTGAAACTCTCAGGTCTTGTTTACAAGTAGAACTGCATGGGGACGAATCTCTGGAGAGACTCCCTTTCGCTTTTTTATAGCGCAGAGGAAAACGAGCACCGAAGGAGCAAATCCGCTACTATAGCGGATAATCTCTCAGGTAAAAGGACAGAGACAAGCGAAAGAAAAAGCCGATTTGTATCGGTTTATTTTTCTATCCCTTGTTTCTCCAGAGACCATTTCATTCACTTGAAGTGGTTTTATTTTTTCTAAAAAAGGAGAATACAGATGGAGACAGTAAGTACAGTATTAGAACAAATGAATCACTATGTGTGGGGATTACCAACGTTGTTGCTACTCGTTGGTACTGGTACCATTCTCACAGTGCGTTTAAAGGGTTTACAGTTTAGTAAACTATTATACGCTCACAAACTAGCTTTTAAAAAATCAGAAGATACATCCTCCTCTGGAGATATTAGCCACTTCCAAGCACTGATGACAGCTATGGCCGCAACGATTGGCATGGGAAATATAGCTGGCGTTGCAACTGCTGTGACGATCGGTGGTCCCGGTGCAATTTTTTGGATGTGGATTACTGCTTTGTTCGGTATGGCAACAAAGTATGCCGAAGCAATTCTTGCGGTGAAATACCGTGTTAGCAATGAAAATGGTGAATATTCAGGTGGACCGATGTACTATTTAGAACGTGGTTTAGGTAAGAAATGGCTTGCTGTTTTATTCGCTATATTCGGTACAACTGCTTCTTTCGGTATCGGTAATATGGTGCAATCTAACTCAGTTGCAGAGGCAATGCGAATTAATTTCTCTTTCCCACCTGCTTTAACTGGTATATTCATGTCGTTTTTAATCGCCATTGTTATTTTAGGCGGTGTGAAAAAAATCGGAAAAGTGACAGGATACATCGTTCCTATTAAAGCTTTCTTTTATATCATTGCTGGGCTTATTATTATTTTCTATCACTACGATCAAATTCCAGAAGCATTCTCACTTATTTTTTCTGGCGCATTCAATGGTACTGCAGCTGCTGGAGGTTTTATCGGTGCAACAGTTGCATCTGCAATTCAAATCGGAATGGCGCGCGGTGTATTTGCGAACGAAGCTGGTTTAGGGAGTGCCCCTATTGCAGCAGCGGCTGCAAAAACAGATTCCCCTGCAAAACAAGCTTTAGTTTCTATGACTGGTACTTTTTTAGATACGTTTATTGTATGTACAATTACAGGGCTAGTATTAATTACTACAGGTGCATGGAAATCTGGTAAAACTGGCGTTGAAGCGACAACACTTGCGTTCCAATCTGTATTTGGCACTGCTGGTAGTATGATTCTCGGTATCGCGATTATATTATTCGCCTACTCTACTATTTTAGGCTGGTCATATTACGGTGAGAAGTGTGTAGCTTATTTATTCGGTGAAAGAGCTGTACGATATTATAAAGCGATCTTTATCGTCATGATTGCTGTTGGTGCAAATTTAAAATTAGGCATCGTATGGACATTTGCTGATATTGCAAATGGACTTATGGCGATTCCAAACTTAATTGGACTTATTGGATTAAGTGGTATTGTTGTAGCTGAAACGAATCGTTTTTTACAAGAAGAGAAATTGAAAGAAAGTCATAAAAAGCAGGCAAGTTAATCACAAAAAAAAGAATGGCTTATCTATAATAAGCCATTCTTTTTTTACCTATTTCACTTCCTTCTGCACCATATGTAAATACAGCACAAAATCCGTCATTGTCGATGAATGACCAAGTTGACGAATCATCGCTGTTATATTTCCTCTATGATATGTACCATGATTTACGACATGTTGTACTAACTCTAAAATTGAAGTTTCTAATTTCCCTGCATATGGATTCTCAATAACAAACACAGCATTCACGTCTTGTATTGTAATTAAAAAGTCTTTATATTGTTTTGCCATGTTTTCAAACATTTTTTCTAATTCATGTAACGATTTAGTTTCGATTTGTTTTCGTAAATTTTCTCGGTCTTGTATTGCTTCATTCATACTTTTACCATGCAATATGTGTAACCACACTTGATCTGTAATATAAATATGCGCGAAAGTATCTTTGATTGATGGAAATACACTCTGTATCTGTTCATTATAAATAGTCTCATAGTTTGGTAATTCTTTTAGTCGATTGAATAATCGTATATTAGCCCAAGCATGGTAATCAACCTGTTTTAACATGTGCTCTTTCAATCGAAATCGCCCCCCTATTGTATGAAACGAATATTTTGTTTCTCCATTTCCGATTCTCTATCAGCTTTTGCAATTCCTTTTTCTTCAATTTCACGTTTATTTATAGTTTTATATTTTACATACGTATGAAATTCCGTTTGAAATGGAAACGGTGTAATTCGAATTGTTTTCTCATCTACCCATTCAGCTTGAATAGATTTCTCCTCCTTACTATTAAACATTTCTGTTCCTTCAAAACCATATTTAAACAAATCAATTTCATCTTCTTTTTCTACACCAGGTTTATTCATACATACATATAAAGAAAGTTCATCGCAAAACTTTAATAATCTATAATGTTTATCAAACATCGCAAATTGTTCTTTTGTTAACGTTTTCAATATTCTTTTTTGTCGTTCCAATTCCCCTGTATAAAATGAAATCATCTCTTCATCTTCCTCATTTAATGGAAAGGATAAAAAATGTTTACTACAAAGTAATGCGCCGTATGGATTCGAATCTTCAATTTCATTCAAACCAATTATATAAAAAACAAAGCGCAATGAACTGGGACAATCCATAAATGTATATGGGATATTTTTAGCGTCATTCAAAATTGGTACTTTATCAAGTTCTATCCATCCTCTATCATGCTCATATATTGCATCAATAGTCTCTTTTAAGTATGCGTCATCTTCAAAAAAATCTTTTTTTATATGCTTCGCAATTTCTCCAGCTAAAAAACCATGATCATGTTGACGAATTAATATACTTTCTTTCTCATCTTTTTCACGAAAAATCATCCGTATACTCCCCCTCATCCTCATATTATAGCGTTTTCTATACATCAATTCTTAATTAATCCCTAATTATTAGCAGGGATTCAGTCTCTTACAACGAAATTAACATAACTATATAGTATTCTTTCTAACCATATAAATAGCTTTCTCTATACTATCCATTATACTAAAACATTCATTCTAAAAAACTTTTTATGAGGTGAAAACATGAACAAAACAGAATTAATTAAAAATGTAGCACAATCAGCTGATATTTCTCAAAAAGATGCTTCTGCAGCTGTACAATCTGTATTTGACACAATTGCCACTGCATTACAATCTGGCGATAAAGTTCAATTGATTGGCTTTGGAACTTTTGAAGTGCGCGAAAGATCTGCTCGTACAGGACGTAACCCACAAACTGGCGAAGAAATTCAAATCGCTGCTGGTAAAGTTCCAGCATTTAAAGCAGGTAAAGAGTTAAAAGAAGCTGTGAAATAAACAAGAAACCAGCCATTTTATAGGCTGGTTTCTTGTTTTATTTAAGTAATTCCTTTATATTTTCTGCATGATACACTTCACAAATATAAAATATGCATTTGCAATTACTTACAATTTGAGATTTTCTAGTTGGATACACATTCGCCATAACAGAGCATCCATCAAACAATTCAATAATATTTCCAGATGGCTGATATCCCTCATATAATACGTTCCTTCTTACTTCCATCTTTTCTATAAGTTTTTCAACTGGAATGTTTCCACTCTCTAACTCACTCTTTATTATATTTGGTAAAAACGAAGTGTCCGCAAAAATGAGATTTTCAGATAATACTTTTCCTTTATAACTAACATTGGATACACGGTAAAGAAATGTTCCGTTTTTATCAAAGAAATTCTTTGCTTCTTTCGGGATGTACTGTCTATCAATTACCTCTTGTTCGAGAACATCAAACTGAACTGTATCATTCAAAATCTTTTCTAAAGCATGAATAGACGATATATCTCCAGAAAATAAAATATTTTTAATTGCTTGTACATTATAAGTGAATTCATTTTTTCTATTTTCCGCTACTAACATGAGGAACACCTCTTCTATAAGATATTTTATTAAACTTATTTATAATTTAAAAGCGCTACTGCGTCTAATTGCATAATTTCAGTTACTTCTTTACTAAATATTGCAATGGAAGCCATATAATCTTCACTTGGTCTTATATCTTCCATCCTTGTAGTTTCTACTAACTCTTGTCTACACTTAAAAACCAACAAGTTTGGAGGATCATTGGGAGCTGATACAGTAATATCTACTGGTGGAATCATTAGTCCTTCACCTGTCGCTTTTAGTACTGCTTCTTTTCGGGTCCAATATGTTAAAAAACCTTCTATTTTCTGTTCATCTGGTAATTTCATAACTTGCGCGATTTCAAAGTCTGTTAATACGCCCTCTGCCATTTTCATAACATCTACATTTGGATTCATTTGTTCAACATCAACGCCTACAAGTGCAGACTTTGTGAATGCAACAACAACCCATTCACCCGAATGTGAAACAGATATTTGCGGCATTCCTTCTGGTAATTGTGGTCTGCCATGTTGTAACTTACATACCGGGCACATTCGATCAATTGGTACTTGAACTGGTGAAATAGAAAGTATTTGCCCAAGAACTAATCTACTAATTACGCAACCTATTATAAAACGTGCACGATCTGCCGAATGATGATATGAATTTGCTTTCTCTCGTTCAACGTCATTTAGTAAATTGTAATGCCATGATTGTAAATCTGAAATTCTTGCCCACCATATTTGACAACTATTCTCATTCAAAGTTGGTACAGAATCTACAACTTTACTCTCTATCATGTAAACTCTCCTTTATACAACGAATTTCAGTTGTTATTCATTGACAAGTGCTTTCTCTTTTTTTGATACGGATAACATTTTTTCTTTCTTCTTTGACATTACTTCTTTATCAGAAATACGTAAAGAAAATAGTAATGCTACGAGTAAAAATATTGCTGATCCAATTAATGCCGCTTGATAGGGTAAGAAATCTGACTGAGCATTATTTTGTGCACTATTATTTCCAAAACCGGCTAGTATACTAGCTAAAACAGCAACTCCTATCGCAGAGCCTAATCGGTTTTGCACATTAAATATAGTAGTTGCTCTCCCCATAGAGGGTGGCGTAATATTATTAAATGCAGAAAATTGAACTGCTCCAACAGACTGACCTAAGAAAATACCGATGCCAAACAATAATGCACGTATTTGCCAAGGGCTCGTATCGTGATTTACAAAACTTAATAAAACAAAGATAATCGCCGTACAAATTAATCCAATAGAAATTATCTTTCTGGCTCCTAATTTCTTATATGACCATGGCACAATCTGCGAAGAAATCATTAATCCAATCGCCTCAGGGAACGTTGTAAGACCTGATTCCAGTGCGGAAACTCCTATTACATTTTGATACATAAGTGGAAAAATAAACAACATTCCTAGTAAACCAGCGGATGAAAACAATGAAATAAGACTCATTTTTCTAAAGACTGGTTCTTTTAATAAGCGTAAATCTAACATCGGTTGCTTTACTCTAAGTTCTACAATAATAAACAACGCAATGAATACAGTCCCAATTATTCCAGTACTTATAATCTCTGGGGAAGCCCATCCTTTTGACGGCCCTTGACTAAGTGCATAGATTAGCATCGCAAATCCGGGTGCTGAAAGAACAAAACCGAGAGAATCAAAGCGACCAGCTGATTTTTCAATATGCTCTTTTAAAAATAGAAGACCGAATAGTAACGCTACGATTCCAAACGGTAAATTAATATAAAATGCCCAGCGCCAAGACATTTGATCTACAAAGAAACCGCCAATAATCGGTCCTACTGCCGGTGCGACAGCAATTGGCAACACAATAAACCGTGAAATTTTCGGCCTTTCCTCTGGTGAAAATGTTCGGAATAACATCGCCATCCCGACTGGTGTTAAAAGTCCCCCACCAGCACCTTGCATGATACGAAAAATATTCAATGAAGTAATATCGTTCGCTATTCCACATAATACAGAGGCAGTTGTAAATACGAAAAGAGCGTTTAGAAATACTCTTTTCGTACCGAAGCGATCTCCTAACCAACCAGAAATCGGAAGGAAAACAGCTAAGCTAACTAAATACCCAACATTAACCGTCCCCATTGCAGATGGAGGCACTTGTAGTTCTTTACTTATCGTTTGTAGTGCTACGTTCACAATTGTTGCATCCATCGCAGCCATAAACATCGCTGTTATATATACGATACTTACAACTACTTTTGGATTTATTTTTGCCTTCATTATCGTTTTCCTACTAATATTTTTTCGCCAACTTGATTACTTTTTGGATTCAAATCTGTCCAGTTATTCTCAACATATTGTAAGCAATCATGCCTACTAGCTTCTTCATGTACGACATTCCACCCAATAGGTACATCGAGAAAGACAGGCCAGAGAGAATACTGGCCCTCCTCATTTTTTAATACTTTATATGTGTAATTATCATTTTCAAACGGATTCGTCATACTGTACTTACCCCTTTCTTATTCTGCAAATATTTCGCTAATACTTGTCCTATTTCTGTAAGCGGACCTGGCTGACATAAATCTTTATGTCTACACTCAATATCGTGTTGTACAATTTCCCCATCTAAATAATTTAGCCACGTATTTGGAGAGATAGGATCAAACCAGTCTGGTATAACAGTAGATCTAAAGAATAAAATATCTCCGTTATACACTTTCGGTACATATTTCCCTAACAACCCTACCGAATTTACATACGTTTCTTTCAAGTTCAAAATAGTCTCTTCTTCAAGACTTGCTAATGCACTTCCATCTTTACGAAGTATTTCAACCGCACTTTCCATCGTAAGTGGTTTACCATCCATGTTATCTGGATCATATCCACCTAAAGCAAGTAATGCGATTAACGCTTCTTCTTCAGTAGGTGCTTCCGTATTCGGTAAGAAGTGACCAGGATAAGAATCCAGCATAACGAGTAATTCTACTTCTGCCCCTTCACTTTGTAGTTGAGCTGCCATTGCATGCACAACATTTCCTCCGAGCGACCAACCGAGTAAACGATATGGTCCGTGAGGCTGTACTTCACGAACGTGTTTTAAATAATCCGCCGCCATCTCCTCTAAACTTTTTGGAAGTTCTTCATTTTTAGCGATACCACGTGCTTGGACACCGTAGATTGGATAATCTGTTCCTAAAGATTTCATAAGTCCTGCATAGCACCAACTTAATCCCCCTGCGGGGTGTACACAAAATAGTGGTAATTGGTCTCCACCCGATCGTAATGGAAGCAACACATCAAGTGCACTTTGACCATTTCCCATTTCAAGTCTCTCAGCTAATCCCGCAACGGTTGGTGCTGCAAATAAAGTTCCGATATTTAATTCCACTCCAAGCGCTTCTTTAATTCGGCTCATAAGCTGCACCGCAAGAAGTGAATGACCACCTAAATCAAAGAATCCGTCATCAATTCCAATTTGAGGTACACTTAAAATCTCTGTAAATAAGTCACATAACATTTCTTCTTGCGGTGTTCTTGGTCCACGACTAGAAGATGATGCGATAAATTCTGGAGCTGGCAATGCCTTTCTATCTAATTTACCGTTTGGAGTTAAAGGTAACTCATTTACTACTACAAAAGCATACGGAACCATGTAATCTGGTAAACTGCCTCCAGCATACTGACGCATTTCATTCGTATCAATCATTTCATTATTAGATGCGATGATATAAGAAACTAACCGTTTATCCCCTGGTTGATCTTCCCGTACAATAACGGCTACTTGCTGAATTTTAGGGTGTTTCATTATGACCGCTTCTATTTCACCTAATTCAATTCGGAATCCACGAATTTTTATTTGCTGATCTGCACGCCCTATATAATCTAGCGTCCCATCTTTAAGCCAACGCGCTAAGTCTCCTGTACGATACATTCTTGTACCAGGCTTACCAAATGGATCTGCGATAAAGCGCTCAGCAGTTAATCCTGCTCTTCCTAAATACCCACGAGCAAGCCCTGCACCAGCAACATACATTTCTCCAACTACTCCAGGTGGCACTGGTTGTAAGTAGTTGTCTAATACGTATACTTTAAGGTCTGGTATACTGCAACCAATTAAGCTATTCGCGCGTAAAGAAACAATATTCTCATCTAACTCAATATAACTAACATGTACTGTCGTCTCTGTAATACCGTACATATTAATAAGCTTCGGTGCATTTTGAGGATGTCGACTATACCAATCTTCTAATCGACTTAGCTCAAGTGCTTCTCCTCCAAAAACAACATATCGTAAAGATAATGTTTGACCAATCTCTTCATTTTCACGATCCGCTTGCATCAATTGATAGAACGCTGATGGAGTTTGGTTTAAAACAGTAACCTTTTCCTTAACAAGAAGTTGTAAAAATTCTTTCGGTGAACGACTTACAGTATGTGGTACCACGACTAGACGCCCTCCATATAATAAAGGCCCCCAAATTTCCCAAACTGAGAAATCAAAAGCGTATGAATGGAACATCGTCCAAACATCGTCTGCGTCAAATTGGAACCAATGATCAGTTGCTCCTAAAAGTCTTACTACGTTTTGATGAGGTATCATAACGCCTTTCGGTCTACCTGTTGAGCCTGACGTATAAATAACGTAAGCAATATGTGATGGAGTTAACGGCTTCACACGCTCCATTTCATCAATATTATCTTCACTATATTTCTCAATTTCTTTTATTACTTTTTCATCATCAACTAAAATTTTCAGTTCTTCATCACATTCAACTTCCACATCTGAATTTGTTAAAACACATGATGGTTTCGCATCGTGGAGCATAAATGAAATACGATCAGATGGGTAATCTGGATCTAATGGAAGATAACCTGCTCCTGCTTTAAGAACCGCAAGTAAACTCACAACCATATGTAAAGATCTCGGCATTGCTAAAGCAACGAGTTGATCAGGACCAATTCCTTTTGCTATTAACAAACGAGCTATTCTATTCGCTTTTTTATTTAACTCTTCATAAGTTAACTTTTCATCTTCAAAGACGACAGCAATAGCATTTGGATTTATATGAGCCTGCTTTTCAAATAATTGTGATAATGTCATTTCTGGTACAATTTGAAAACCACCATTCCACTTTTCTAACACTGTATTTTTCTCTGCTAACGTTAAAATTTCTAATCTACCAATTGATTGATCCGGATTCTCTACTGCATCATCTAATAACAAAATGTATCGTTCTATTAATTTTTGCACCGTTTCACGTTTATATAAATCCGTACTAAACTCTAATAATCCGTGTAAGCCGTTTAGAGTACCATCAACGCCGTTACTCTCGCTAATTTCAAATGTTAGATCAAATTTTGCAGAGCCGACGCTTTGAATTTCAAGGTTCGCTTCTATATCAGGAGCATCAAACGTTGCTTCTGGCGTATTTTGGAAAGCTAACATAACTTGAAACAGCGGATGACTATTTCGAGTACGTACTGGGTTTAACACTTCAACAAGTCGTTCAAATGGCACATCTTGATTTTCATAAGCTGCAAGATTTACTTGCTTCACTCTATTCAATAATTCTTTAAAACTTGGATCTCCTGCTGTATTTGTACGTAACACTAATGTATTTACAAATAAACCGACTATGTCAGAGAGTGCATCATCGTTCCTTCCAGCAATCGGACTACCGATTGGTATGTCAGTACCTGCACCTAATCTTGTAAATAACGCACTAAGTCCTGCTTGCAACACCATAAACAAACTAACTCCGTTTTTCCGTGCAAGTTCTACTAACCTACTATGCATACCCGCATCTATTTGAAAATGAATTGTTTCTCCTCGATAACTCGTTTCAATTGGACGCTGATAATCTGTAGGTAACTCCAATTGATCTGGTAACCCCTCTAGCTCTTTCTTCCAAAACTCTAATTGTGTTGAAATAAGACTCTCTTCTGTAGTTTCATCACCAAGCAACTGTTGTTGCCAAAGTGCATAATCTGCGTATTGAACTGGAAGTGTCTCTAGCTGAACTCTGTTACCTTGACATCGTGCTTTATATGCCGCTGTAAAATCTCTCGTTAACGGTTGTAATGACCAGCCATCCCCTACAATATGGTGTAATAGCATTAGTAATACATGTTCATTTTCACTCACTGTAAAAAGTTCCAAACGAACTGCTGGTTCAATATCGAGGTTAAAGCTATATCGTACCGCCTCTGCAAGCACACTTTCTAATTCATCTTTACATGTTTTTGTTATTATCATCTCTAGATTTAAATTTTCCATATCTAAAATTTTCTGATAGGAACTACCTAATACGTTAGGGAAAATCGTTCTAAGTGTTTCATGTTTCTCAACTACATCATAAAAGGCACCTTGCAATGATTCCTCGTTCAACTTTCCAGAAATACGAATGACTAATGGAATATTATAAGTAGGACTTGGACCTTCTAAACAATTTAAGAACCATAACCTACGCTGTGCAAATGAAAGTGGAACTTCATTTGGTCTACTTACTTTCTTAATTGCTGGTCTTGCACTTTTTGCTTGATCTAATTGTTTCGCTAGTTCAGCAACAGTTGGAGATTCAAATAGTTTCCCAATTCCTAATTCGACACTTAACGTTTCACGAATTCTTGCCATTAAACGAGATGCAAGAAGCGAATGGCCACCCATTTCAAAGAAATTATCATCAATACTAATGCGAGAAACACCAAGTACTTCCGCAAATAAATCACATAATATTTCTTCTTTCGGATTTCTAGCAACTCTCTCATTGTTTGTTCCATTAAAATCTGGAGCAGGCAATTTCTTTCTATCAACCTTACCATTTGGCGTTAATGGTAATTCTTCTAGCAACACAAATGCTGATGGCACCATATAATTCGCTAAACTTTCTGAAACATAAGAACGCATTTCTGCAAGATTAATTGTTTCCTTATCTTCGGCAACAATATACGCAACGATTCGTTTATCATTCGGGCGGTCTTCTCGTACCATTACCACTGCTTGCTTAACATTTTCATGTCGTTGTAAGACCATTTCAATTTCAGCTAACTCAATTCGGAAACCGCGAATTTTAATTTGATGATCTGCGCGGCTCACATATTCTAGCACACCATCATTGCGCCATTTTACTAGATCACCAGTACGGTACATGCGCTCCCCTCGTTCTCCATAAGGATTTGCAACAGACCGTTCAGCCGTTAACTCTGGTTTTCCTAAATATCCGTTCGCAAGCCCTTCCCCCGCAATATATAATTCACCAATTACTCCAGGTGGTACTGGTTGTAAACCTGCATCTAATACATACACATCTGTACTCCAAATCGGTTTTCCAATAGGAGGTATACCAATTTCATTTTCATCAATGTTCATGACAGTAGACCAAATAGTCGTTTCAGTAGGTCCATATAAGTTTGTAATAGAGCAACCTAATTCTTTTAATGTATTTGCTAAATGAGCTGGAAGTGCTTCACCACCAACGAGCGCTTTTAGCCCTTGTAGCCTCTCTGGATATTCCGTTACTAACGCCTGCCAAAGCGTTGGTGTAGCTTGCATAATTGTTACTCTTTCTTCTTGTAACAATGCAGTTAACGCAGAAGGTTCTTGAATTACTTCTTTTTGTGCGATTGTTAAACTTGCACCACTAATAAGAGGTAAATAAATTTCTAGAGCTGAAATATCAAACGCAAACGTTGTAACTGCTATTAAATGATCGTTTTCATTTAGTGAAAACATATCGTCCATAGCCAATAAAAAGTTACTTAAAGCTCTCATAGGAACAATTACACCTTTTGGATTGCCGGTTGAGCCTGAAGTGTAAATTGTATACGCAGGCTTTAAAAGTGACTCATCATTTCTAAATGGTAGATTTATATGAGAATATGCTTTTAACGCTAGTTCTGTTTCTGCACTATCTAATTCGATTTTTTTTATATCATTTTCTATAACTAAAGTTAATGAAACAGATGAATGTGTGATGATACAAACTGGTTTTGCATCATTTACTATATAATTTATTCGCTCAGCTGGATATTCTGGATCTATCGGTAAATACGCTGCACCAGCCTTTAAAACTGCTAGCATACTAATTACCATTTCTGTTGATCTTGGAAATACTAAAGCTACAAACTGATTTGGCCCAATTCCTTCTTCTACTAAATAGTGCGCTAATTCATTCGCTCGTTCATTTAGCTCTTTATACGTAAGATTTATTCCGTTACAAGTAACTGCTATTTTATTTGGATTTTTTTGTACTTGTTTTGCAAATAAGATAGGTAGAGAAATTAACTCCTCAGCTTCCTTAGTTTCATTCCATTCGAATAAAACTTTATGATTTTCTTCAGGAAGAGTAATGTTTATACTTCCAATCGACACGTCTTTTTCATAATCATTTATCACTAATTCAAATACATTCATAAATCTTTCTTTATGTAATGCTAGTTCCGCACTATTATATACTTCCGGGTTCGCATCAAAATGAATCATTAGTTCATTTTCATCAAAACGTTTATAAACATTTATCGATAAATCATCGACAGGTCCTGCTGATAAATTATGTGTAATACCACGATTCCTAGCAAAATTAAGCCCATAATCAAAAGGCATAACATTCACTAACGGTCCAAATAATCTTTGGTTTTCACCTAGTAATTTTAAGTCTCTTCTTAATTCCTCATGACGGTATTTATGATGACGACGTACGTCCCTGATTTCTTTAGAAACTTGCTGTAATAATTCCGCAACAGTTATATTTGGAGTTACAGTGAGACGAAGTGGTACTAAATTCATTACCATACTCGGTGTATTTATAGATGCAGAACCTAGTCGCCCCATCATTGGTAAACCTAAAACAATATCATTTGCACCTGTTAGTTTATGCATATAAATACTTGTTACAGCGACAATAAATTCTGGCCAACTTGCTAATGAAATATTAATATCTTCTAGTAAAGTTTTCGTGCTAGAACTGGATAAATAAGCTGTTTCTCGTAAAAATCCATTTGATGTTCTCGGTGCTCGTTCTGCCAAACTTACAACTTCTGGTTCATCCGTAAATTTTTCTAACCAAAAAGTACGATCTTCCTGAATTTGTTTAGACTCACGATACTCAATATCTTCTTGTATAATTTTTGCAAGAGAACCAAATGACTTTTCATTCTTTTTTGTCTCTTCAATATGTGATGTATACTCTTTCGCTACCTTTTGGCTAAGAAGTGAAAATCCATAGCCATCCATCACAATGTGATGGATACGCTGATACCAAAAGAAACGATTATTTTCAACTTGAATAAGTGCTTCAGTAAATAATGTATCTTTTTTCAAATCAACTGGCATAGATAAATCATTTTTCATCCATACTTTAGCAGCTTCTTCAGGATTTTCTTCTTTACGAACATCAATAAAATGCATATGAAAATTTGACGATTTCTCAATAACTTGCCATGGGCCAATTTCATCCTCTTCGAAACGAACATGTAGTACTTCTGCTTCTGTTACAGCTTTACGTACTGCTAATTCGAAAATTTCTTGATTAATATTTCCGTTTATTTCAACATATTCTCCAGTATTATAAATCGGATTTAGCGGATCTAATTGCTGTGCAAACCACATACCAGTCTGCGCAGATGATAACGAATGACGAACCTTTTGACTATTAGGCATTCTTTACTACCCCTTTATTATGTAGTCTATTTGTTACAGCACCTGTGCTGTCTGTGAAGATAGTAAACTGTACCAATCGGAAACAGTTGGACGTTCTGCTAAATCTGCAAAAGTTATTTCTTTCCCTTCGCGACGCCACTTCTCTACTAAACTCATAATTCTGACCGAATCAAGTCCTCTATTTAATAAGTCCTCATCAATATCAATACTCTCTACTGGCTCACGAAGTAGTTGTGCAACTAGTTCATGCACTTCCTGTATAGTGATTCCTTCAATCTCATCATTTTTTACACTTTGTAAATCTTTTAACAGTATGTTTGTTGATGTCGTTACTGCACATCTATTAGATGCATACTCTAATGCTTGTTTATGATGCTCTAATGAAAAATCAGCAACTGCATCTGCTACAAAGAACGGCTCTATACCATCCATAAATGCTTCGCAAGCTGTTAAAAGGCAGCCGATATGCGCATAAATACCGCAAATAATAAGTTGATCTCTTCCCTGTTCATTTAAAATTTCTAATAGATTTGTCTTTTTAAATGCACTATATCTCCATTTTGTTAAGAATATATCATCCTCATCAGGAGTAAGTTCACCGACAATTTTCTTTTTATCTGGTCCAGCAGGAATACCGTCCCCCCAGAAATCTTGTAATAACCCTCGTTGTTCTAACGTTTGTCCACCTGGTTGTGCTGTATAAACAACTGGTATACCAAGTTCCTTACATTTTTCTCTTATCACCTTAATATTTGAAATAAGTTCTACTTTTGGTGATTCTTTATCGCTATATGCATCAAGAAAATATTCTTGCATGTCATGGATTAGAAGAACCGCACGTTTCGGATCTGGTGTCCAGTTCACTTTATTTTTTGGTAGTTCTGATTCAACTGGCATTTTGTATACTGAAATAGATGGGATAGCCATCTAATCACTTCCTTCCAATTTTTATATTTTTTATTGTTTTACCGTAATAAGTTTTTCAGTAATGACTTTACGTAACTCTTTTTTGCTTACCTTTCCAACACCTGTTTGCGGGAATGATTCAATAAATTCAATTCGATCTGGAATCTTATAAGCTGCTATACCGCGTTCTCTTAAAAACATTTTTAATTCGCTTATTGTTGGAGCTTGTCCTCGAGCTATAACAAAGGCACAAGTACGTTCTCCTAAATAATCATCAGGCATTGATACAATGGCTACATCATGTACTGCATCATGTGCTAATAGATGATTTTCAACTTCTTCCGCAGCAACTTTCTCACCACCACGGTTAATTTGATCTTTATCTCTACCTTCTACAATGATGTAACCTTGTTCATTTACTTTTACAAGATCACCAGTGCGATAAAATCCATCCTTTGTAAATGATCGTGCATTATGCTCTTCTGCTTTATAATAGCCACGAATTGTATAGGGCCCTCTTGTTAATAAACTACCCACTTCACCAGGTTTTACATCGTTATCATTTTCATCAACAACCCGTACTTCATCGAATGTAGACATCGGTCTCCCTTGTGTATGAATAATGATTTCTTCCGGATCATTTAATCTCGTGTAATTTACTAACCCTTCTGCCATACCAAACACTTGCTGTAACGTACATCCAAATGTAGGGCGAATACGCTTCGCAACTTCGGCACTAAATTTCGCACCACCTACTTGAATCACTTGCAAGCTCGATAAATCGTTATTACGGGAAGAGGCAGCATCAAGCCAAATCATTGCTAATGGTGGAACGAGCGCTGTAATCGTTACTTTTTCTTTTTCTATAAGAGCAAATGCCTCATCTGGACTCCCTCCAGTTGCTAACACTACTTTTCCACCCGCATAGAAAGTTCCAAATGTCCCTGGAGAACTCATCGGGTAATTGTGTGCTACTGGAAGAACTGCCATATAGACGCTATCCGTATTCAAATTACAAATTTCAGCGCTAACACGTAAACTATAAATATAGTCATCATGTGTTCTAGGAATTAATTTAGAAAGTCCTGTTGTCCCTCCTGATAATTGAAGAAACGCAACATCACTTGGCTGAACTTCTGGTAATGGAACGGGATCTATATACAGATCACTTATGTTCACAAACTCTTCTTCTTCTCCCACTACAATTACATGTTGTAAAGTTGGTACTTTCTCTTTCACTTCTCTTGCTAGTTTTCGATAATCAAAGCCGAGAGCCTTATCTGAAATAACGTAAGCACTCGCCTCACCAAACTCACAAAAATAACTAATTTCACTGCTTCGATGTGGAGGTAGTGCAAAAACAGGAAGTGCTCCAATTCGAAATAGCGCAAAACATATTTCGAAAAACTCGATAATGTTAGGTAATTGGATTACAACTCGATCTTCTTGCTTTATTCCTAAATTCAGTAAACCTGATGCTAAGCGATCTACTTTTTTATCAAGCTCACTATATGTCATATGCGAATTACCACTTACAACTGCAATTTGATCTCCATATTTTTCAGCACGTTCTCTTAACATCTCGCCAAATGTTTCACCAAGCCAACACCCTTCTTCTCGATAGCGATCAGTGAATTCTTTTGGCCATTCCGTATAACCTGTTACCATTCTTTCTTCCCCCCTATTTTTCATTCAGCGAATTATTTCTTAACCCTAGAGCCTTCAGCATTGTTTGGAACTTAGCTGATGTTTCTGCTAACTCATCTTCTGGTTTTGACTCAGCAACAACTCCCGCCCCTGCATATAAACGAAGTGTATTTTCTTGCACTTCAGCACAGCGAATTGTAACAATCCATTCACCATCTCCATTTAAATCGCTCCATCCTAGCATTCCTGTAAAGAATTCACGGTCAAATGGTTCAATTTGTTGAATCGCCTCTCTTGCTTCTTCCATCGGTGTTCCGCAAACTGCTGGCGTAGGATGAAGAGCAATTGCTAATTCCAAAGAAGAAGTATTTGGATCCTTTAGTTCACCTTTCACTTCAGTGGACAAATGCCACATCGCTTCACTATGAATAACGGATGGTTTTTCTGGAACATGTAGTGTATGACAATATGGACGTAGTGCAGCGGCAACCGCTTCAACTACTACCGCATGTTCATGTAAATCTTTTGGAGAAGAAAGTAATTCCTCTGCTCTTCTTTTATCTTCTACTGGATCATCACTACGTGGTCTTGAACCAGCTAACGGATTAGAAATAACTTGCATACCATTACGGGAAACGAGTAATTCAGGACTTGCTCCAATTAATGTCTTACTATTTTCGTTTTCATCTTTTGGTAAATTAACAGCAAATGTATAACCGTGCTTATTATGCTCTGCTAATTCTCGAAGAAGTTTTTGCTTATCAATCTTTTCGGAAGATTCAACATCTAACGATCTGGATAGAACGATTTTCTTTAAATCGCCGTCCTGTATTTTTTTAATCCCTTGCTTTACACCATCCATATAAACTTTAGGATCTGGTACAGGCGTCATTTCAAATGTTAAGTTCTCATGTGTTTCAAGCTGATTTGTTGTATCCAATTGTAAACGATCAGAAATTCTGCTATATTCTGGGACGATAAGTTGAACTTCTTTTCTACGATCAAATGGCAAAGCACCAACAACGATAGGATTCGGATTTCCAGCTTGTTTCGCATTACTTAATACCGCATTTACAAGCTCTGGGAAACTTTCAATTTCACGATGCTTTACTGTAGTAAACTCCCCTTCTGTCAATATTGTTCGAGTTGGTGAAGCGAAAAAGAAAGAAGATTCAGTCTTATATTCTTCTAATAATTTTTCTGACAGTTCCTTTACAGCCGTAAATTCATTCATAGTATAGTAGCCCCCTAATTTTTTTATTAAACTCCTAATGTAGCTCCGCCATCGACACATAAATTGTGCATTGTAATATGACTTGCTTTATTTGAAGCTAAAAACAATACTGCTTCAGCAACTTCTGAAGGCTGTGCAATTTTTTGTAACGGTATACCGAGTCTATATGTACTTTGAGAACCAGCAATAATATTTTTTGCTCCATTCTCATCAGCCCATAGTAACCTTTGCATTTCAGTTTCAGTAGAACCTGGAGAAACTAAGTTACAGCGAATGTTGTACGCTGCAAGTTCTAAACCTAAACACTTCATAAACATCGTCGTTGCAGCTTTTGATGCGGCGTACGCTGCCATCTCCATTCTCGGAGTATTTGCTGCATTTGAACCAACTGTAACAATTGCCCCAGACTTTCTTTGCATCATATGTTTACTTACTGCTCGGGACATATAGAAAACTCCTGTAGAATTTACAGAGAATGTTTTATTCCAATCTTCATCACTTAAAGAGTGAATCGCTCCCATACGTAAAACCCCAGCAACATTTACTAATACATCTATTGGTGCTATATCATTTTCGATACGGTTTACTATATCTTCAACAGATGTGCTATTACTCACATCTAAATGAAACGTTTTCATACGTGTTTCATTTAATTCATTTTGATTTAAGAGTACTTTTAACTCCTCTTCATTTTGATCCACCGCAATAACTGTAGCTCCTCTTTCTAAAAACATTTTGGCAACAACACTACCTATACCTTGGGCTGCACCTGTTACTAAAACCGTTTTCCCATCAAATTCCCCTAAGTTCATTTCCTCTATCCTTTCATTTGAAAATTAATCTAATTAAACAAATAATGATAATGATTATCATTATCGATGTAAAAAATAATACACTTACTAAACTAATTGGTCAAGTGTACTTTTCATTAAAATATTATTCATTGATAATGTTTTTCATTTAATATTCTTACATCGAAATGATAATCTTTCTCAATAAACTTGTCAACCTATTTTTATTTTTCAGACAAAATATTTTAGTGATTCTCAATACAATTACACCTAAAAGCAATAATAAGTGCCTACATTACACATTTAAACTCCTTTTTTGTAAAATTGAAGAAGATAAACTGTAGATACCTTCATTTACAAAGCCTTATCAAAAACTCAAGTATATATTTTCTCAACATTTTTCTGAAAATATCGAGAAAATATATCTTGCAATTACTGATGTATGTCTTGTTTATAATTTAAGATTTAATACGTATTTCGAATATAATGTATCACTTTTAATATTCCAATATAATCCAAATGATTGTTTCACTCACTTTTTTTGTCTCAAATGGTTCCAAAGATTATATAACCTCGTTACAATAATTCATAAAAAAAGCACCCTATTTAACAGGATGCTTTTCGTAACCATAGTGTTATAGAAGATTTATATACTTATGCTACGCTGCGATACTCTTCTTCTTGTTCTTTTTTCTGTTTAGGTGCTTGAATTACAATTGCGATAATAAATGATACGACACATAATACGCCGATCACCATAAAGGTTGGTTTGAATCCACCTAGAAGTGCACCGATAAAGGAACCTGCAAGCGCTCCAAATCCAAATCCTTGATACACCATTCCGTAGTTTTTACTATGGTTTTTCATACCGTAGAAATCACCAACGATAGCTGGGAAAATAGTGATATTTCCACCAAAGCAAAACGCTACACTTGCTACACATACGAAGTAGATACCATAATTTAAATCTACGAAACTTAGAACTAAGACTGAACTAGCCATAACAACAAAAGTACCAGTAACGATTTTTAAACGACCGATTTTATCTGATAACGGTCCTAGAATAATACGACCTAATGTATTGAAGATTGCAACCATAGCCACCGCATTAGCTGCTGTCGCTGCGCTAAGCCCTACAAGTTGAACACCAATGTCTTTTACCATACCAATTAAGTATAAGCCACTCATACATGATGTAAATAACATTATAAATAATAAGTATACTTGTTTTGTACCTAACATTTCTTTCGTTGTATATTCATAAGTTTTTGTTTCATGAACTGCACCTTGATCAGCAGCTTGATGGATTAAACAAGCTCCAAGGACAATCATAGCTGTAACAATTAAACCCCAGTATATAAATGCTTGTGATACACCAACTGATTCAATTAACTGTGCGTTAACGTATTTAAAGATTAAGCTACCCGAACCATATGCAGAGACAGAAATTCCAGCAATTAAACCTTTACGCTTTGGAAACCACTTTATTAAATTGGATAGTGAAGTGATATATGCTGTACCATCTGCATAACCTACAACAACCCCTGCTAGTACATAAAGCAATATTAACGAAGACGCTTGTGAACTAAGTACTAATCCTAGTCCTAATGCTAACCCAGCTATCATAATAAGCTTACGAAGTCCCCATTTTTCTTGCAATTTACTCGCAAATAAAGTTGAAAATGCTAAGGAAAGACTCGTAATTGAGAAGGTTATAGCAACTGCGTTAAGACTCCAACCGTATTTACTAACTAAAGGCTGATTAAATAAACTCCATGTATATATCGTTCCAAGTCCCATTTGAACTATGACTGTACCAAGGACAACAAGCCATGGATTAACATTTGATTTTTTCATACCTTTCCGCCTCCTCTTTCTATTTCAATGCTTTTCGCTAAGTTTTCTTTTTTTATGTTCATATTGACCACCTCTTTTGATTTAACACCTTCATTGTATAAGATGTTCCCCGTTATGTAAGCACTTACAATATAGAGCGTCAAAAATATGGAATCAGTTACAGAAAACGAAGGACGAAATACAAAAAACTACTTATTAAATACGAAAGCAGCTTTTATAATGTTTTGTTTCCATAAGACTTACAGCTGTTTTATCATCTTTTTTATAAAAATTATGACTCATGTTATATAATTGCAAGATTTTAATTTTCCTATACAAACAGAAAATAACCTGTTTACACTAAGATGCACTTTATTTTTTATAAAATAAAAAAATATTTTATTGATAAACAAAACTAAATATTCACTAATATATCTATACGTGGTTTAATATATATAATAAAAAATATTTCTGTCTTTAATGAGGAGGTACTATGAAAGCAAACGTAGGGGATACTATACTTTTTCAACGAAATAATTTAAAGATTACAGGGTCTGTACTAAAACTTTATACTGAATCGGTCTTAGTTGAAGTTACAGATGTAAGCGGTGGTACTTTTGAATTCGATCGAACAATTGTAAATCATAAAAACTATAAAATTTTAAATACGAATACATAAAGTGAAACAAACAACACAAAATAGCCCCTGCTCACCAGCAGCGGCTATTTTATATGAAAATACTTCATTAGTTAATATATCCTAAAACACTTACAATCTTACTCGCCTTTAAATTATTAATGTGATAATAAATTTCTAAGCCCCTTCTCTCAGCTCGTAACACTTTACCTTTCATTTTTGATAAATGTTGCGAAACAGTAGATTGTGGAATATTCAGTAATTCTGTTAATTGTGTTACATTGCAAGTTTTTCTCGTACTTAATTCATTTACAATTTGTAATCGGATTGGGTGCGCCATAATTTTTAAAATATCTACATCTTCTTCTGAAACTACACCTTTTCTCATTTCACTCGTATATGTTGTCATAAGACATTCCCCTTTTATGTGAATTTCTCTTATTTAGATCTATTTCCAAAATATTTAAAACTCCGATGTGAAACCTTTATATAAAAATAATAGAATTTTAAATTTTTAAAAACAGAATGAAATACAATTCACTTTATTTATTTGGTACATATACATAATACAATGTTAATATGTGCTCTATGTGAAGTTAGCATAAATTTATAATGAAGATTTTTCAAATAATTCACATGTAACTATCCACTTACTCATAACACTGTCCAGTGATTTTAACATATTTTAGGCGTTTGTATATATTATCTACAAAATAAATGTTGATTATGTCAGCCGTATCATATTAGTCTGTGGATCGGCTTTATTTTTAGTAGGTGGCGTTATCTCGGCAATTTCGGCCTTTAGAACGTATAATCGTTTGAAAAATACACCGCCTTCTACAGATAACTCATAAATACATTGTCTAATTCTGAAAAACAAACAAATGCCACCTCTAAAAAGAGATGGCATTTGTTTTATCATAAACTCCATACTAGAAGAACGTAAACAATACTTTGATTATGAATTACAATTGTACTTACTTCACCACAAACCTCGTCTGACTACACCCATCCTTCTGTTTCGTTACTTCTAATACAGCTGGCATTGCGTTTTTCAGCTCTTGAACGTGTGAAATGACACCGATAAATCGGCCTGATTTTTGTAAGTCAATTAAAGCGTCAACTGCTTTTGTTAATGACTCTTCATCTAGTGAACCAAAACCTTCGTCGATAAACATCGTTTCGATGGAAATCCCACCTTCATACGCTTGAATGACGTCTGCCATTCCAAGCGCTAAGCAAAGCGATGCATTAAATTTCTCGCCGCCAGATAATGTTTTTACATCGCGTGTTTGGCCAGTGTATGCGTCGTATACATCTAAGCCTAATCCACTCTGACGATTTCTCTTTTCAACTCGTTCACTTCGTTTTAAATAAAATTGTCCATTTGATAATTTACGTAATCGTTCGTTTGCAATTTGAACAATTTGTTCTAAATACTCAATTAAGATGTAACGTTCAAATGATATACGGCTTTCGTTATCACCTTTCATTACTTCATATAAATCAACAAGTTCTTGGAAAGCTTTTTCTTCCTCATGAATTTGCTCATCAATACGTCTAATATTTTCATGTAATTCAGAAATATATGTTACCGCATTTTGCGCACGTTGACGTTTTTCTTTAATTATATCGAGATTAATTTGTAATTCTGTTATGTGTTCACCTAACGCCGTAATATCCATATACTCTTTATCTTTTAATTCAGCATGTAATTCTTCAATTTGTTTTGCAAGTACTTCAAGAGATGAATAATAGCTTTGAATTTCTTTTTGTAACAGCTCCATCTCGATATCACTTAATTTAGCTTCTTTATACGTGATTTGATCTGTAAATCCGCTCTGTTCAAGCTCTTTCATAAAGCGCATGAAAGTCTCTTCTTTCTTCAATTTTGCACTTTCAAATTGATTAGAAGCACCTTCCTGTTCTGCTTGAATACGTATATTTTCATTTTGCCAATGTTGATACGCTTCCTGTACTTTCTTCCATTCGTCCTCCATCAATCTGAGTTCGTGCATAGCTTGGTCAAACTGGACTTTCCAAGCTTGTACTGTTTGTAAGTTTTCAGGAATATTTTTCTTATCATGTTCATATGACGTACGAAGCTGCATACACTCCATTTCTGTACGGTGCTGCTCTGTTTCTACCTCACGCTTTTGTTTCTGAAGTGCATCTACTTTTTCTTCTACGCTTTTTATATTCACAGCAGTTTGCTTACGCGTTTCTTCGCTTGCTTTTAACGTATTTACTTCAGTTGCTAATTGTTTTCCTTTTTGAACAAGCGCACTATATGTTTCAGCTAATTCTTCCGAGCGATAGCCTCGCTTCTTAACCTCTTCTATTACTTGCTCATATTGAAGATGATAGAAATTCCATTTCTCCTCTAATTGAACATGTAATTTTTCAGCGGCATTCTTCTTGTCTCTTAAATCATTTAACTCTTTTTCATCAATCGCATCACTTTGCTCTGTAGCTTTTTTCGGATGGTCCGTACTACCACATACTGGACAAGATTCACCATCATGTAAATGAAGAGCTAATATACCAGCTTGTTCACTTAACCAGCGGCGTTCCATATTTTCATATGCATTAACTGCCAATTGCATCTTATTATATGCCGCTTCTTTTTCTTTCTCGAATTTTTGCTTTTCTTGCCAAACATCAAATGCTTGCTTTAAAACTTTTGCATCTTCTCGCATATTCGTTAGTTCTTCTACTTTATCTACATATTGCTCAAGTGCTCGTTCTAATTGCTGCAATTCACCAGACATTAGCTGTTTTTGATTTGTATGCTCGTCTAATTGTCGATCTAAGTTTTGCATACTTTCCTTTAATTTCCCTACTTGAATTTCTGCATTTTGTAAATTCAACTGTTTCTCAGCTAATGATGCAATAATCGGTTGTAACTCTTCTAATCTTCGAACGAGTTTTTTTGCCTCTTCTCTCTCAGGTTCTTTATTCTTTACTGCTTCATATTTCTCCTGAGCAAGTTCAAAGCTATTCGTTACATTTTCTTTTTTGGCGATTATTTGTTTTAACAAACTTTCAACCTTTTGCTCATTTTGCATTGCTTCCTCGTACCATTGTTCAAATGGTAATAAGCGCTTCGCTTGTTCCGCACGTTTAAAAGATTTTTCTTTCATTTCAATAACTGTACGGTTTTCTTCTAAAGCATTATATTTCTCATTCTTTTGTTGTAAATCTATAAATTTCTCATTTACAGATTTTGCTGCATGAAAACGTGTTTCAGCATCCTTTAATTGCTTCGTTTGAACATCTTGTTCTACTTGTAATTGCTCAACCTCTGCCTTATAGGTATCTGTTTCTTGTTCTAATGCTTCTACTACTTGATGCGTATTTACATGTTCTTGTTCCACTAATGTCTCTAATAATGATCCATCACGGATTGGTAATTTAAAAACATTACGGAAGTATAACTCTCGCTCTTTCTGTTTTTCTTGTAAGACATCTTTCCATTGTTTTCGTTTTTGATCAAGTAACTCACGCATTAACTTGTAACGATCTGTTTTAAAAATACGACGCAAAATTTCTTCTTTGTTTTCTGTCTCAGATGTTAATAGTTTTCGGAATTCTCCTTGTGGTAACATAACAATTTGGCTAAATTGGTGTTTACTTAAACCAATTAAATCTTCCACTTTTTTATTTACATCCGTTACATGGAAACGATCCACAGCTGGAACATTCTCTTCATCCAGCACTTCATATAACTCCACTGCATGTCCCGTAATCGTCTTGTTCCCTTGTTTTTTATGTCCAAGTTGGCGTTTTATTTCATAACGCTTCCCTTTTAGTTGAAAGGTTAGTTCTACACTTGTATACATATTATCATCAGCAAATTGACTGCGAAGCATGCTCGTATCACTACGTTCTTCTCCACTTGCCTCACCATATAACACATAACAAATCGCATCAAAAATCGTTGTCTTTCCAGCTCCTGTATTCCCAGAAATGGCGAAGATACGATGATCTCCAAGATCATCAAAATCGATTACTTCTTTCTGTTTATATGGTCCAAATGCTGTCATAATAAGCTGAATCGGTCTCATCCTCGTTCACCTTCCCGTTCTTGCACTGTTTGTAGTACCTCTACAAATAGACGTTCTTTCTCTTCTGATAAATCTAAGCCTTTCATTTCTTTATAAAAAGCCTTTAATAGAGATAAATCATCCGTTTTATGTCTTGAAACAGTTACTTCATTTGACTCTGTGAGCGCTCGTCTTTGAATCGATCTTTCAACATGCATTGCATTTGGATATACAGAACGTATTTTTTCCATTGGCTGCAAGACAGGATTTTCATCTAATAATTTTACAAACACGTAATCTTCACTTACTGGATGTTGTAACAATTCATCTATTTTCGCTTCTACTGTTCGCATTTTACGACGTGGTGTAAGTAACCTTTTTTCAATTGTTACTTCACCTTGTTCGTCCAGTTCCACAATATAATATCCTTTTTTATGTTTTTCTTCAGAAATAGAATATGCAAGTGGCGAACCTGAATATCGAATTGTCTCATTACGTACAAAATGCGCTTGATGTAAATGTCCGAGCGCTGTGTAATGAAACTTATCAAAATAATGACTATTTACATATTCAGCACCACCAATTGAAAGTGGTCGTTCTGCATCACTTGTATTCTCTTCTGCTTCTCCCGCAGAAGTTACAAATGCATGACCAACAAATACGTGTCTTGCTTCTTTATCCATCGTTTCAGAAAGCTCATTCATAAAAATACGCATCGCATCATCATGAGAACGTACATCTTCGTTTTTCAATACATGTCTAACTATGTTTGGATCCGCATATGGAACGAGATGGAAGTGAACCTCGCCATATTCATCATTTAATATAATTGGCTCATATGGAAATTGAAATTGTCCCACAATAAATAATCCTTGTTTCTTCATTAAACTACTTCCAAAATGAATACGATCTGGACTATCATGGTTTCCTGCAACCGCAATAACTGGTGTTTGTAAATCAATCACTATTTTTTGTAAAACATCATTTAATAAGTCTACTGCTTCTGTAGGTGGAATTGCTCGGTCGTATAAATCCCCTGCAATAATTACGGCATCTGGTTTTTCTTCCTCAACAGCTTGTACAAACTGATCTAATACAATCTTTTGATCTTCAGTCATATACACGCCATGAACGAGTTTTCCTAAATGCCAATCCGCTGTATGAAATAACTTCATATTTTCCTGCTCCTTTTAATTTACTGATTTAAGTGATACGAGTTGATAGTTTATTATAGTTTCTCCGTTCTCCCACTCTAACTTTTGTATCATTGCACTACCAATTCTTCCTTCATTTGATTTATATAAAGGTAATATTTCTTGAACTGTAAATAAGTGATAACCATCCAATTTTAATTGAAATATGTTTTCTTCTATATGTAATCTTACTTCTTTTTCATTTGAAATAATTTTTGTGTGCATCTCAAATTTCATGACAGATACAACCCCTTTTTCTAATCTCTACATTATTAATAGTATATTGGCTATGCAAGATTGACAAGTAAATACACGGTGAAGTGCTTACTTTTCTATTGCTATATGTTTTCTATTTTTACATATAATACGGTATGTGAAATTTTATTTGTTTTAAAAATAAAAATGTCTCATGTGACATCTTTATTTTTGTATAAAGTCTTTCATTACATAATATAAAACTGTAATTAAAACGATCGCTACAAAGAATGAAAATACAGCGACGATGTACCCATCCTTATTTAATAGAATGCAAAAAGAAATAGATATGATAAAAATCGGAAATACAAGCCGTACTTTATCCTTCACTTCCTCTGTCGTATCTGTATGATGAAAATACTGCGTTATCCCTATCATTAAAGAAGACAAAATAATCACCGACAATAGTAAAGGTCCTGGCATCCCGATTTCTCCTTTCTCTATTTCTAATGAAATGCAATTTTTCTTTCATCATAATCACTTCAAATACTCTTTTTGAAGTGATTATGCACAATTTACACATATATAATAGCGTGTTTACCATGATAATTTCAAATAATTACAATTACAGTAATGTTGTAATATTCATTTTCAACCTCAGAAATCCTGCAAATATATCTCGTCAAAATATGCGGTGTACAAATTAACATGTACCGTCAACTTTAGACAAAATTTATAAAGGACATTTCAATACGTATCAAGAATTAAGAATAAGAAGATATGTAAGGGAGGATGAATTATGACTGAACACGTTTTATTTTCTGTTAGTGAAAACGGCGTTGCATCAATTACTTTAAACCGCCCAAAAGCACTTAATTCTTTATCTTATGACATGTTACAACCAATTGGGCAAAAACTGAAAGAGTGGGAAGATGATGAGCGAATTGCGCTTATCGTATTAAAAGGCGCTGGCACAAAAGGTTTTTGTGCAGGTGGCGACATTAAAACTCTTTATGAAGCACGTTCAAATGAGACTGCATTACAGCATGCGGAACGTTTTTTTGAAGAAGAGTATGAAATTGATACATATATTTATCAATATAAAAAACCGCTCATCGCTTGTTTAGATGGAATTGTAATGGGCGGTGGTGTCGGTCTTACAAATGGTGCGAAATATCGAATTGTAACTGAGCGTACGAAATGGGCAATGCCAGAGATGAATATTGGCTTCTTCCCAGACGTCGGTGCTGCTTATTTCTTAAATAAAGCTCCAGGGTTTACTGGCCGATATGTTGCTTTAACGGCATCTATTTTAAAAGCTTCTGACGTATTATTTATAAACGCTGCTGATTACTTTATGACATCTGATTCATTACCAAATTTCCTCACTGAGCTTGAAAATGTAAATTGGCATAAAGAAGATGATGTACATACTAATTTAAAAGAAGTCATTCGTACATTTGCAACTGCTCCAAACTTAGAAAGCGAGCTTGCTCCTTTATTAGAAGAAATTAATTCACATTTTGCATTCGATACAATTGAAGAGATCACCCATTCATTGGAGAAAGCTCAAAGTTCCTTTGCTTTAAAAACAAAAGAAACGCTATTATCAAAATCCCCTATTTCATTAAAAGTAACATTAAAACAATTTATTGATGGACAAGATAAATCCGTTGAAGAATGTTTCGCTACCGACCTTGTACTTGCTAAAAATTTCATGAGACATGCAGATTTCTTCGAAGGAGTACGTTCTGTTGTCGTTGATAAAGATCAAAATCCGAATTATAAATATAAGCAGTTAAGTGATGTTTCAGAAGAAGATGTAAATCGATTCTTTAACCTACTTAATGCATAAAGTGAAACTTTCATAAGTGGTGGGTTTCCGCTCTCCAATCGCCCTTTTATACGGGATAAACCTGAGGCTATATAGTCGTGTAATGTCACGACTATATAGCCTCTTTATCATTTAATAATTTTTAATAAAATTTAATTTTATTAAATCAAAATATGTGCTACACTATTTTTAATCAAATATTCTAAAAATAAAAAAGGAGGAGCGACTATGATTGAAAATTTTTTTCTTTTCATCATTATGTCTATTTGTCTTATTATTTTACCCGGTCCTGATACTGCAATGGCGACGAAAAATACATTAGTTGCCGGTAAGGTGGGCGGAGTAAAAACAGTGTTCGGTACATGTGTTGCACTTTTGATTCATACTTTAGCAGCAGTAATTGGACTTTCCGCAATTATTGTAAAGTCAGCGCTTTTATTTTCTATTTTCAAGTACGTTGGAGCTCTGTATTTAATTTATATTGGCATTAAAGCCCTTTTAGCGATAAGAAACAAAGAAGGCGTTGATACGAACGATATATCTTTAAATAATGAAGATGAACATACTTCTTGCTTTCGCCAAGGGTTTCTTACGAATTTATTAAACCCTAAGGTTGCAGTCTTCTTTTTAACCTTTTTACCGCAATTTTTAAATCCAAATCATAATACGTTTATCCAACTTCTCGTAATGGGTCTTACTTACCTCGTTTTAACAGTCATTTGGTTCGCTTTTTATATATTTTTAATTGATAAAATTAGCGCTTTTATGAAAAAACCGAAGACGCAACGTTATATTCAAGGGTTAACAGGAATCGTTTTAATTGGTTTTGGCATTAAACTTGCTTTTGAAAAAAATAATTAACAAGACAAAAACCACCACTATTCCTAGAGGTGGTTTTCATTTAATAATTGGTTTGGCTGTCTACTCTTTATTAAAACCAGCGCTCAGTTACAACTTTTTTGCGTGTATAGAATTGAACGCCATCTGTACCATTTGTACCTAAATCACCAAAGAATGAAGCTTTATTTCCTGCAAATGCGAAGAATGCCATTGGAGCTGGAACGTTTACGTTTACACCGATCATACCAGCATCGATATTATCACGGAACGTTTGTGCATGCTTACCATTTGACGTATAAATAACCGCACCATTTGCAAATTTTGATTGATTTGTTAGTTTAATACCTTCTTCTAAATCTTTAACACGTACAATACTTAATACTGGAGCAAAAATTTCATCTTGCCAAATTTTCATTTCTTGATTTACACCATCAAAGATTGTCGCACCTACAAAGTAACCTTCTCCAACTTCTTCCTTAATTTTGCGGCCATCTACTAATAAAGATGCTCCATCTGCTACACCGCTATTAATATAGCCTAATACGCGCTCTTTATGAGATTCACGAATTAATGGTCCAACATAGTTATCTTCGTGGAAACCGTCACCTACTTTTAACTTCTTCGTCTCTGCTACTAGTACGTCGATGAATTCATCAGCAATGTCATCAACTACTGCTACTACTGAACATGCCATGCAGCGCTCTCCACTACTTGCGAATGCAGATCCAATTACACCTTGCACTGTTTTCTCAAGATTACAATCTGGCATTACAATCGCATGGTTTTTTGCACCAGCTAACGCTTGTACACGTTTCCCGTGTTTCGTACCTGTTTCATACACGTAACGAGCTACTGGCTCAGAGCCAACGAACGACACAGCTTGAATATCTTTACTTTCTAAAATGCTATTTACAACATCTTTTCCACCTTGAACTAAATTTAATACCCCTTTTGGAAAACCAGCTTCATAGAATAACTCTACAAGTCGCTCTGCTAAAAGTGGCGTTCTTTCAGATGTTTTTAATACGAACGTATTACCGCAAGCAATTGCAAGTGGGAACATCCATAATGGAATCATCATTGGGAAGTTAAACGGTGTAATACCAGCAACAACTCCAATTGGATAACGCCAAATCGATCCATCAATGCCGCTAGCAATATTCGGAAGAGCTTGTCCCATCATTAAATTTGGTGCTGATGTTGCAAGTTCTACCGCTTCAATCCCGCGCTGCACCTCACCAGTTGCATCCGTTAATGTTTTACCATTTTCGAGCGTAATGATTTTTGCAAGCTCTTCTTTGTTTTCTTGTAAAAGCTGTAAATATTTATACAATTGTCTTGAACGGTTCGGAACTGGTACTTTAGACCATGTTTCAAATGCTGCTTTTGCCGCTTCAACAGCTTTTTCAACATCTTCTTTCGGAGATAGCGGAACGTAAGCGATAATTTTTCCAGTCGCCGGATTCGGAACTGCTTCTACTTCTGTACCAGTAGATTCTACCCACTCACCATTAATATGATTTTTTACTCGTTTAATTTCAGTTGTAATCATTATATTCTCTCCTTTTTTATGATGTATATAAGTCTATTATTTTTGATTAGAAATTAATTGTTCACTAACTTTCTTATATAAAGCAGCCATATCGTTTTCACCATATCCAGCTTCACTTGCTTCTTCATATACGTTTAATAGCATTTCGCTTACTGGTAAGTGAAGTTCGCTTTCTTTCGCTAAATCTACTGCAAATCCTAAATCTTTCTTTAATAAATTCACAGTAAAGCCTGGATCGTAGTTTTCAGTTGCAATGAAACTTTTATAATTACGCTCATAAATTCTACTTTGACCGTAACTTACATTTAAAATATCAAACATTTTATCTAAATCCATATTATTCTTTTTCGCTAATGTTAAAGCTTCACTCACACCAGCTGTATAAAAACCAATTAATAGGTTATTAATTAATTTAACTGTTGTACCACTATCAATCTGCTCACTAACATGGAAAACATTCGCGCCTAGTACGCCCATGATAGATTCCGTTTTCTCATATACTTCTTTCGATCCACCAACCATAAACGTTAATGTACGGTTTTCGGCTCCAATTACCCCACCACTAACAGGTGCTGCTAAAAAGTCTACTATCTTTTCCTTTGCAGCTTCCTCTAACTGTTTGTTTAATTGTGGAGATACAGTACTTGTATCAATTAAAACTACATTCGAGTGACTATTTTCAAATAATCCTTCTTCCCCAAAATACACCGCTTCAACAGCTCGAGGTGAAGGTAAACTTGTGAAAATCACATCGCATGTTTCTGCTAGTTTTGAAATTGATAAGCCAATAATTCCTCCTTCACTTTCAAAGGAAGCTTCAGCCTCTTTATTTAAATCCACGCCATACACTGTGTAATTCGATTTAACTAAATTTTTAGACATTGGAAGACCCATGTTACCTAAACCGATAAAACCAATCTTTTTCATATCGCTTTCCTCCTATTTACACAATATACTTTCCGCGATTTATAATAACTTTCGCAATTTCTCTCTTTTTTGTAAATACGTTCGTGTATAAAGGCACTAATAATTGACGAATTTCAGTTAAAATCACGTGTCTATCTTGTTCTTCTGTGACAGCCGCTGAAAGTATAGAAATCGCTGCTTCTTCTACTTTGCGGTAGCCTTCTTCACAAATAACGTCAGTTATCATTTGTTTCGTACGCTCTTTCTCTTCACCATTTTTACTAATTGCTTTACTCGTACGTAAAAATGCTGATTCCATGACGTACACGTCAGTTAACATATTTGATAGTACACGTGAATATTCTTGCTCTTGATCAATTTTTAACCCTGGAGTTTTAGAGAGCGTTTTCAAAGATTGTTTCAACAATTTTTTCGCTAATAAAATGTAACGATGGTTTCTCTCGACATTTGCTACATCGATCTCTACTTCTGTATCTTCAATTTGTTCCATTTGCTTCATTAACATTTTAGCAACTGTTAATCTATTAATTTCGTTCGTTCCTTCAAAAATACGACTAATTCTAGCGTCACGATATAATCGTTCTACCTCGTACTCTTGCATATAACCGTAACCACCATGAATTTGCACAGCTTCATCTACAATATGACCAAGTGTTTCAGAAGCATTTACTTTATTAAGTGCACATTCAATTGCAAATTGAGACATTTTCTTCATAAGATCTTCATCACTCTCATGAATTGCTTCATCAATTACACCTGCTGTACGGTAGGCTGCACTTTCTGCTCCATATGTAGCAATGGTCATATTTGCAATTTTCTCTTGAATCATCGTAAAGTCTACTAATTCCGTTTGGAACTGTTTTCTCTCTTTTCCATATTGAACCGACAAACCAATTGCTTGTTTTGCTGTTCCAATATTTCCAAAAGCAAGCTTTAGTCTAGCAAAATTTAGAATATTAAGAGCTACGTGATGCCCTTTGCCAACTTCTCCTAAAATATTTTCAGCAGGGATGACAACATCTTCTAAAATAAGGGTAGCCGTTGAAGAACCTTTAATCCCCATTTTCTTTTCTTCTAGTCCAATAGATACACCTTCACATGTTCTTTCGACAATAAACGCTGTCATTCCTTTATTTGTCTTCGCAAAAACAACGTATACATCTGCCATATGAGCATTTGTAATCCACTGCTTCTCACCATTTAACTTCCAAGCAGTACCATCTTCATTTAATACTGCACTCGTTTTTGCACTTAAAGCATCAGAACCAGCATTTGGCTCAGTTAAAGCATAAGCCCCAATCCATTCTCCAGACGCAATTTTCGGCAAATATTTTTCTTTTTGTTCTTTCGTTCCGTAATATATGTAAGGCAATGTACCTACACCTGCGTGTATATTAAATGAAACGCTAAATGCACCAGCGTATCCCATTTTTTCTGCTACAAGTCCTGAAACTGCCTTTCCTAACTCAAATCCACCGTAATCTTCTGGAACCTCGATACTTAATAATCCAAGTTCTCCAGCTTTCTCAAATAATTGACGAGAAATTTTATAGTTATGTTGTTCAATATTCTCCATTTGTGGAACAATTTCTTGTTTAACGAATTGTTCTGTCGTTTTTGCGATTAAATCTTCATCACCAGAAAAATCTTCTGGCGTAAAGAAAGTATGATTCACATCTTTATTAAGTGAAAAAAATTCATCCCACGGTAACTTCGTTTTCTCCATCTGAATCCCCCTATCATTTCGGCCTTACTTGCTACTACGTATGCTCGTCTACGATGAGTGGAATTTCTTACTTTTGAAAACAGAAGGCGATGAATTTTCACATCAAGCAGTTCGTTTTGCCAAAGATGTATTCTCATCGCCTTAGTTGTTTTATCCCGCTTTAATGGGCAGTAAGACCCCCGCCTCAAAATTCAGTGAAAGCAAAGAAGTTAGGTGGGGATCGGGCTGCCCATTAAAGTCCGATTGGTTCAACTAATAATCAGTGGGGGATGAAGAAAACCCCCACTGATTAAAGTTTCACTTTATCTATTGATCCTCTGATAATACTGTTTTTGCAATTCCAGTATCTAATTCTTCAAAGTCATGATATGAAATTGTTTCATATAACTCACTTCTCGTTTGCATACTTGAAAGTGCATCTTTTTGAGAACCTGTTTCCTTAATTAAAGTAAACACATTCTCATATGCTTTCGCTGCAACGCGAAGTGAAGTTACAGGATAAATAACCATTTGGAAGCCCATATTCGCAAATTCCTCTGCACTATAATAAGGAGTTTTCCCAAACTCAGTCATATTCGCAAGTAATGGTGCATTTACTTTACTATTAAATAAACGGAACTCTTCTTCTGATTGAAGTGCTTCAGGGAATATCGCATCTGCACCTGCTTTTACATAAGCGTTCGCTCTTTCGATCGCTTCATCTAAGCCTTCTACACCACGAGCATCTGTACGTGCCACAATATATAAGCTTGGTGCAACTTCTTTAATCGCTTTAATCTTTTGAACTAATTCTTCTGTCGTAACGAGTTTCTTACCATTTAAATGTCCACATTTTTTTGGTAATTGCTGATCTTCAATTTGAACAGCTGCTACTTTTGCTTCCACCATTTCTACCGCTGTTCTCGCTACGTTTAAAACACCGCCAAATCCTGTATCAATGTCAACAAGAACTGGTAAATCTGTAGCTCTTACTAGATCCCTTGCTCTCTCTGCTACTTCAGTAGACGTCACGATTCCTAAATCAGGTAGCCCTTTACTTGCAGTATAAGCAGCTCCTGATAAATAAAGAGCTGAGAATCCTGTATTTCTGGCAACTAAAGCTGCCATTGCGTCATGAGCACCTGGAATTTGCAAAATTTCATTCGCTTCTACTAAAGCTCGGAAGCGATTCGCAAGCTCTTCTTGTGTTGACTGTTTATCCACAACCCAAGCCATTCTAAATTCCCCCTATTATTAAATTAAGAATAGATCTACAAATTCGTTTACATTCATATTTTCTAATTTTTCTTCATTTAAACAAACTTCATGAATTTGTTCTTGTTGCTTATTAGAATAATGACCTGCCATATTCGCAGTGAATTTTTGAACAACTTTTGGAATCGCTTCGTCTCTACGGAAACGGTGACCAAGTGGATATTCACATTCCACGCTTTCTGTTACAGTACCATCCTTGAAATGAACTTGAACAGCGTTGGCGATTGAGCGCTTGTTCGGGTCAAGGTAATCTAAACTGTACTGTTTGTTTTCAACAACAACCATCTTATTACGTAATTCATCTACACGTGGATCATTTGCTACTGCATCCTCATAGTCATCCGCAACGATATCTCCCTTTAATAAACCAATTGCCGTAATGTATTGTAAGCAATGATCACGATCAGCTGGATTATTTAATGGACCTTCTTTATCAATAATACGGATTGCTGATTCATGCGTTGTAATTGTAATACGGTCAATTTCATCTAATCTTTCTTTAATTTCCGGATGTAATTTCACAGCACATTCTGCAGCAGTTTGTGCATGGAATTCTGCTGGATATGAAACTTTAAATAATACATTTTCCATTACATAAGACTCAAGTGGTCTCGCTAATTTTAATTCTTGTTTATTGAATAATACATCTTGGAATCCCCAGCCTGGTGCAGATAAAGCTGTTGGATAGCCCATTTCACCTTTTAGAGCAGTCATTGCAAGATGAACACCGCGGCTTGTTGCATCACCTGCTGCCCATGATTTACGCGACCCTGTATTTGGAGCATGACGATATGTACGAAGACTAGAATTATCAATCCACGCATGTGATAATGCATTAAAGATTTCTTCACGTGTTCCGCCAAGCATTTTTGCAACTACAGCAGTTGTTGCTACTTTTACGTATAATACGTGGTCAAGACCGACACGGTTTAAGCTGTTTTCTAAAGCAAGTACACCTTGAATTTCATGTGCTTTAATCATCATTTCTAATACTTCACGTACTTTTAGCGGTTCTTTTCCTTCCGAAATACGAACACGGCTAATATAATCAGCAACCGCTAAAATTCCGCCTAAGTTATCAGATGGATGTCCCCACTCTGCTGCAAGCCAAGTATCGTTATAGTCTAACCAACGGATCATACATCCGATATTAAATGCACCTTTCACTGGATCAAGCACATATGACGTACCTGGTACACGTGTACCATTCGGCACAACCGTTCCTGGTACAACTGGTCCTAGTAATTTCGTACACTCTGGATATTGTAGTGCTAAAATTCCGCATCCAAGTGTATCAAGTAATACGTAACGAGCAGTACTGAATGCTTCTGCGCTAGTTACCTCTTTATTTAATACATAATCCGCAATCTCTTCTAATAATGCATCTTTTTGTTTAATTTCATTTGTTTTAATCATACTATTCTTCCCTTTCTGTCGAAAATTCGTTATTATTAATGATGGGTGTCGGTCAAACACCCATCTGGCGGGCGGCGCTAACAACTCCCCAGTTGTTCTTATTTACTAAGTACATGTCGCTCGCCAACATAATTTACACGTGGACGGAACAATCGATTGTTCGCATGTTGTTCAATTACGTGCGCACATAGTCCCACTGTTCTAGAGCTAAAGAAGATTGGTGTGTAAAGTTGAATTGGAATACCAAGCATCCAATATACTGGAGCTGCATAATAATCAAGGTTCGGATAAATTCCTTTTTCCTTCTCCATAATTTTTTCTCCAGCTTCACACATTTCATATAGTGTATAATCACCTTTTACATCACATAACTGCTTTAAAGCTTCCTTCATCATCAGTGCTCTTGGATCCATCTTCTTCATGTACACACGATGTCCAAAGCCCATAATTTTTTCTTTGTTATATAGTTTCTTCTGTAACAACTCTTCAAACTTCTCAACATTACCAGCTTCTAAAAGCATGTACATAACTGCTTCGTTTGCACCGCCGTGTAAGCTACCTTTTAAAGATGCAACTGCACCTGTTAAAGCACCAAATAAGTCGGATTGCGTTGATGCAATAACGCGGGCTGTAAATGTAGAGTTTGGCATTTCATGTTCACTATATAAAACAAGGGAACGATCAAAGATCTTCTCCTCAAGTTCAGTTGGTTTTTTACCTGTTAACATATAAAAGAAATTCGCGCTATATGATAATTCCTTAAGAGGTTCGATTGGGTCTTCATTATTTAAAATATGATAGCTATTCGCTACAATGTTTGGTACTTTACTCAATAATTTGTACCCACGGCTTTTGTTTACTTCTAACGAGCGGTTTTCGATATCATTATCGTAACCAGCTAATGCGGACACACCTGTACGCAATCCATCCATCGGGTGCGTTTCTTTCGGTAACGCCTTTAATACGTTGAATACACCTTCTGGTACCGCGTATTCTTCTTTTAATTTCTTTTCTAGTTTTTCTTTTTCATCCTCATTTGGTAGATGTTCTTCCAATAAAAGGTGCACAATGTCTAAATACTCTTTTGTTTTTGAGAGTTCGATTAAATCATACCCTTGAATTACAATTTCACCTTTCACTGTATCAAGAAACGAGATCTTCGTCTCCGCTGCCACTATACCATCTAATCCCGGGGAAAATTTCTCTTCAGCTTTCATCATTATTTCCTCCAATCCTAATAGATCTTCGTGCACATAACTGTAAGCCTTTACAACATTGTGAAACTACATTTCTATTTCAATGTATCAGAGTTTTTAGAAGATTTCAATTTATTTTATAATGATAAGTTTCCTACACTTTTACCGATGTAACAATACAATTTTTCAAAAATAATTTTCATATTTTATAAAGAAAGGACAGACTTCTTTACATGTCTTATTAAAACAAAATATAAGGATGACTCATAAAATCCCGCTGAATATATCATTCTTCCAGTTTTCTTAAGAGAATAAAAAAAACGAGCTGTACACATATACAACTCGTTTCTACATGATATATATTTCACTATCTCTTCAATATAATTCTTATATAAAACTTATTTATTTTCAAAAAATTATTATTTTACATAATTCAATTGAATTTCTTCCGTTTCCTCATAGTAACATTCAACTAAATGATAGTTTTTAAAGTACCAAAGATTATAAACATCTCCGAAAATAGAATGTCTTCTTTCTCAATCGATACGATTTCCCAATCTGATTTCTCAAAAACTACCCCTAAAGAATAGTCCGGCTGAATTGAACTATTAATATGTTATCCTTTAACCATTGCAAATCGGTAAGTTCAATTGAAATTTCCATCTTTGTTCCTCTCGTTTACGCAAATTCTTTTTTACCTAATCGCTGTTTTACAAAAACAACAAAAATAATTAAACCGATTAGTCCTGAAATTGCACTACCTGCAAATAAAATACGGTAACCAAACATTTGCGAAACAACTCCAAGTAAAATCGCACCAAGCCCAATCCCTAAATCAAATGCGGTAAAGAATGAGGCGTTGGCAACCCCTCTTTTACTCGGATCAACAATTGTAAGCATCGCAGCTTGCAGTGCAGGTTGTGCTGAACCGAATCCAACACCGTATAATGCAGCTGCGATAACCACACCCATTAAACTATTTGAAATCGTTAATACAACTATCGCTATAATAGTAATACATAGTGCCGGGAGTATAATAAATACTTCTCCATACTTATCTAATAGTTTTCCTGAAATTGGCCTTACAATCGTTAAAGCAACTGCATATACAAGAAAGAATGTCCCAGGATTCACATCAATTGACGATGCAAATAGCGGTAAAAACGTCGTAATTCCTCCATATGCAAATGATAAAAAGAACACAACAATCGTAATGGATAGAACGGACTTTTCAAACAGTTGTATTTTTCCTTTTTCTTTTTGTGGTGTGAATGGCATTTTCGTCATGAACGATAATAAGACTGCCATAAAGGATAAAAGGGTTGCTAACAAGAATAAGCCGTGAAATGAATAATGTTGTACAACCGATAATCCAATCATCGGGCCGATCGCCATTGCAATTGTCATAGCCATCCCGTACCATCCCATACCTTCACCACGGCGTGAATCTGGAATAATATCAGTTATCGCTGTTCCAACGGCTGTTGTAGAAACAGCCCATGTTACTCCATGAATAACACGCAAAACAGCTAAAAGGACAATAGTCGACGCTAAATTATAAGAATACATCGTTATCCCAAAAAAGATGAGTCCGAAAATTATAAAGGATCTTCTACCATATTGATCTAACATTCCTCCGATAATCGGTCGTATTACAACTGCAGCTATTGTAAACAGTCCCATCATGAGTCCTACTTGCGATTCATTACCACCTATCTCTTTAATAAAGAGAGGGAGCGTTGGTACAAGTAAATAAAATCCTGTAAATAAAAATAACATCGCGAAAGTCATTTGAATAAATGATTTCGTCCATAATCGTTCCATTAAAATTCCTCCATAAAGTGAAACTTTAATCAGTGGGGGTTTTCTTCATCCCCACTGATTATTAGTTGAACCAATCGGACTTTTATGGGCAGTTGATCCCCCACCTAAATTCTTTGCTTTCGCTGAATTTTGAGGTGGGGTTCTTACTGCCCATTAAAGTGGGATAAACACGTAAGTTATTGCAATTAACACCTCCATTTTACATTTTCTCGGCCCCTTTTCCCTCCGTAAATAGACGTATCTTTTTATAATAAATGGTCCACCATCAATCTAAATTGGTCTTACGACTTTATATTTGTGTTTTAGCCTAAAGTCCTATCTATATGTACCTTTATATGTGTGAATAGAATATACTATTTTATTATTGAAACTTAGGAGTGATCATTACTATGTGGGTATTACCAAGAATAACTGCAGCGGTTCCATCCGTTCCATCCATACACGTTCCAGTGGTCCATACGGCAAGTTCGGATGTTGGCATTGAACTCCCTGCAACTTGGCAACAATATCAAATTCCCGGTCAAGTTACTCCCTCATTTTGGCATCATGGCTCACATCCAAGTAGTACCACCTTTCATAGCCAAAGTTATCCTCCACTACCTCAGGCTCAAGTTTTTTATCATTTCCCTTCTATTTACTTCCAAAATTTCTACGGTACTTTTAACATTTAAAATACATCACCTATTAGCTACAACATTTAAACGAAAAAAGCACTTAAGATTGTAATTTTTTACAAACCTTAAGTGCTTTATAATATTTTTTATAAAATCTTCTTATTGCCCATTATTAACAGGGGCCTCTCCTGCATTTCCACCAGCATCTGGTTGTGTGGTCGCTGGTGGAGTTGTATTTCCTTGATCTCCTCCATTATTTGCTGGAGGTGTTGTTCCTTGGCCTCCTCCATTATTCGCTGGAGGTGTTGTATTTCCCTGGCCTCCTCCGTTATTTGCTGGAGGTGTTGTATTTCCTTGACCTCCTCCGTTATTTGCTGGAGGTGTTGTATTTCCTTGGCCTCCTCCGTTATTTGCTGGAGGTGTCGTTCCTTGGCCATTCCCATTATTTTGTTCATTTTGTTTCTTTTCTTCTTCTTGTTTCTTTTGCTCTTCTAGTTTCTTTTGTTCTTCTTGCTTCTTAAGTTCCTCTTGTTTCTTTTGTTCTTCTTGTTTTTTTAGTTCTTCTTGTTTCTTTAATTCTTCTTGCTTTTTCTCTTCTTCAGTCTTTTGCTGTTGACCTTGTTTCGGTTGTTCTGTTGTATCCTGTACGCTCGTATTTGGAGAAGAATCACGTTTTTCCCCTTTTATACGTAGCTCACTACCTTCTTGGACAACACTATTTGGTATTTTAAAGCGTGATTTGTCAGTTGCAAACTGACTCATCATTTCTTTAAAGATCAACTGTGCAATTTTCGTATTTTTACTACTAATATACTCGTCTTTACCATCTTTCATATATCCAGTCCATACCGCCATCGTATATTGCGGCGTATAACCTGCAAACCAGCTATCTCTGGTTGCACTTTCTGGAATGTTATATTTCGCTAGTTGTTTTGAATCATAGTTTGTTGTACCTGTTTTACCAGCTACATCTAAAGAACTTATATTTGCTGCTGTACCAGTACCTGATGTTACTACTGAACGGAGCATATCAGTAATCATATATGCTGTTGAGTCAGCTATAACTTGTTTTGGTTTTTGCTCAAAACTTTGTGACTTGCCGTCTGGATAAACTACTTTCTTAACAAAATGCGGTTTTGCATACTTTCCACCATTACCAAATGTCGCATAAGCACCCGCCATTTCAGTTGGTGATACTTCGTTTGTACCAATAGCTGTAGATTCCATCGGTGTTTTATTAAATGTAATACCTAATTTCTCAGAGAATTCCTTCGATTTATTAAGTCCTACTTCTTTTGCAGTTTTAACTGCTGGAACGTTACGCGACATTTTTAACGCTTCACGCATAGTAATTGGACCTAAATGACTTCTGTCCGCATTTCGAAGTTCTTGTCCAGTTGAATATTTAAATGGAGAATCATCAATTTGATGATACGTAGCCCATTTTAAGTATTCAATTGCAGGACCGTAATCAAAGATTGGCTTCATCGTTGAACCAGCTGCACGATCTAGTTCAATTGCCATATTATGCCCTTTAAATACTGCTTTATTTTCACCGCGCCCACTACCTATAGCACGAACCTCACCGGTTTTCGTATCCATAAATGTGAAAGCCCCTTGGAATTTATCATTTGGATAATTAATAATATTTTCATTTAAAATCTTATCCGCAAATTCCTGTGCTTTCGGGTCTAATGTTGTATAGATCTCTAAACCATCTGACCCAATATTAACATCTGGTATTTCCTTTTCTACTTCTTTCACTACTGCATCCATAAATGCAGTATGTGGCATTGCTTGAAGTTCCGTTGCTGTCTTAAGTCCATCTGTTACTTTAACTTTCGAAGCTTCTTCCATTTCTGCCTTCGTAATATAACCATGTCGATTCATTAATTTTAATACAACATCTCTTCTTTCTGTTGCTCTTTGAATATTGTCCGTTTTCGTTGGATCATAGTTATTCGGTGCTTTCGGTAAACCTGCAAGCATCGCAACTTCTGGTAATGTTAACTCTTTTAATTCTTTACCGTAGTAGTTTTGTGCTGCTGTTGCGATACCATATGAACGGTTTCCTAAATTAATTTTATTTAAATACATTTCTAAAATTTCATGTTTAGAATATTGTTGTTCTAGCTTATACGCTAAATATATTTCCTGAACTTTACGTTTTGATGTTTTTTCCATCGATAAGAAGTAGTTTTTAATAACCTGCTGCGTTATTGTACTTCCACCTTGAGAACCGTAATCTCCTTTAAGACTCACCAAAACTGCACGGGCAGTACCTTTAAAGTCTACTCCGCTATGCTCATAAAAACGTGCATCTTCTGTTGCTAAAAATGCATTTTCTACTAATTTAGGAATTTGATCATACGTAACATTCGTCCGTTTCTCTTTCCCATATTCATATACCAAATCGCCATTTTTATCATAAATTTTTGAGGATAACGGATTAACAAGTTTTGCTTTCTCAAGTTTAGGTGCGTCCTTAATCATTACGAAGAAGGTAGCAACCCCCGCCACTAAACCAACAATACCAAGTAATAAACAAGTAATTAAAAACTTACGAAAGAATGAAGTTTTCCCTTTTGGTTTTTGTGTTTTAGAAGCTGGCTGTTTTTTCTTTTTAACTTGTCGTCGCTCCTCTCGAGAACGATAATTTTCTGACATGTTACTTTCTCCTGCCTTTCAATTCTCCCGTTGATTTACTTAAAAATATTGAGGTCACTTTCTAAACTGAATTTAATTAAGAAAGTATATTGACCTGGAGCATTCAATATTTTCCTAATTCACAGATTATAAATTTTAGAATACTTCTTATACAAACTATTTCACTTCTATTTTTCCTAATAATGCTGCCCCTTTAAGCATAGGATGTAAAAAGTGAATTTTTCATACCTCGTATAAATAATATACCTTTTTTTCAAATGGTCAATATTTTCTTATTTATAAATCAAAGGTGAAATAAAAATAGCACAACGATATGTACTTCGTGTGAACTTCCTTATAATTACGTATAACGAACATTTAATATATTGCATATAAGTATAATACCTCTTTAATTATATGGATTTCAACACCACAACCCCAACATCTACAAGAAATATTAAAAAATGAAAAGTGAGGAGTTGCGTAATGATGGAGCTATCTCCCGTGATTTCAAAAAATATAGTTGCTGTTGGCTATAATCCTTTTTCTATGATTTTACGCATTCAATTAAAGAATGGAATGTATGATTTCTTTAACGTACCTGAAAACATTTACACCGGTTTATTAAGCGCACAATCTAAAACTAATTATCACAATACTTATATTAAAAATTCTTACCGCTATACTAAAATTTAAACTTAAACAGAATGAAAAAAAGAAAGGAGGTAGTCCCCCCTTTCTTTTTACAATCATTTCACGACTTAGCTATCTTCTATCCCTATTATTCATTTGATCATATGCTTGAATTTGTTTTTTTAATCTCCGGTCTGCTTTTTTATCATGTACAACTAATATCGCATGTATAACGCCTGGAACCCAAAAAATTAATGTTAATATGAAGTTAATGATTGCTTGAAATGGTTTTCCACAAATTAATACGGCTACAGGTGGTAGTAGAATTGCCAATAAATACATCATCTCTTAAAAACCCCTTGTTTTGTATTTTTTTATCTCTCTTCTTTTCATACGCTAACAAAACCAATTATTTTTATATTTCATACATTCCAATTAAGCATGAAAAACTTTTCTACTCTTATATATTCTATTCAAATGCCTAAAAACCTACTACTTCAATCTTACCACGTATGTAAAATTGAAATTCCCCTTCCTTTATCAAATGTGTATTTTCATATTTTTATTTTTTCTAAACTTTCTTCTTTTTCTATTATAGTTAATCCAATCGCAGAAATAGCAGTTCCTATCGCTTGTATCCAAACACCAATGAGTGCTATTATCTTCTCATTCTTTTTATCAATCATACTGTTTCCCTTTTCTTTTCCATTCTTCGATACATTAATAATACCTTGATACGCTTGAAGTCCAGCACCTAAACTTTGCAAAGAATTACCTAGTATTATAATTCTCTGTATTGCTTTCATCTGAAGCAAAGCTGCTTCTACTCCTAAAAAAGCACCGATCGATTGTAAACTGTTCCCGACAATTATGAGATAATCATTCTCTTTCAATTGTTCATTTATATTAAAATATGTTCCTATTACATTTGATATATTCCCTAATGCTAATAACTCAATGCCCATTTTATCGAGCATTTCACTTTTATTTTCCAAACACATATTTTGGTTTTCTCTTTCAGCTTCATCTTCGGTATCATTACTCGATATAATTTGTAATATATACCCGAGGGCTTGTAATGAGCTTCCTACAATTACAAGATCTGATTCAACTTTCTTTTCTCCAATAAACCCTCTTGTCGTCCCAATAGCCGCCGTAAGATTTCCTCCTACTTGAAACCATGCTCCCGTCACTTTTAAACCGCTTGGATTCATTCTTATCACCTATTTAGAAATTTTCTACTGCTTTCGAAATACATAAATGGCATCCTCTTTCTCATATTTATTTTCCACATGTAATTTTGTGCATTCTATAATGTGTTAAAAATACAAAAAAAGCACCTTTAAGGTACTTTTTTATACAAAGTGTGTATCACCGAAAATATGCTAATTCAATACATATTTACATACATTCTGGGCATGTCAATGAAGCTCCATTTTTATCTATTGTTATACTCAATATATATTGAATCGCATTATGTGACCACATTTCAGGTGTGGGTGATTCATTTACATACTGTGGTGCACATGAATACAGCATTGGGGTCCTGATACTTCCGCCCGGATCTAAAGCAACAACAGCCATACCATAAGGCAATTCAAGTGCCATAGATTTCGTGATACCTTCAATTGCAAACTTTGAGGCACAATATGGCGCCAGCTCAGCTTCCCCTTCTCGGCCCCAACTAGAACTCATATTAATAATCATTCCTTCTTTCCTAGCTACCATCGCTGGGACAAATGCCCGAATTACATTTACTACACCATTTACGTTTACATTCATTATCTTTTCGAATTCTTGAGCGGTTACTTTCCACAGTGGTGCATTTTCATTAACAATCGACGCATTATTTATTAACAAATCTGGTGCTCTATTTCTATGAAGTATATAATTTGCCCAACTACTTACTTGCTGAGAGTCTGAAACATCAATTATTTGAAAATCATGTATATTACCGTAATATTTTTTCAATTCTTCAATTTTTTCTTTTGAACGTCCACATCCATATATATTCCATCCCAATTCATGAAATCGATCAACCATTGCACGTCCTAATCCTTGCGTCACTCCTGTAATCATTACAATTTTTCCAATTTCGTTTCGCTTCATGTACCTCTCCTCCTTTACAACATTTTACACCCTTCCTATTCGTTCAGCCATTTACTAAAGTATCAACTCATTTCATACTTTAGAAGGAGTTTTTATGTAAACAAAAAGAGTAACCATAACAGTTACTCTTGCTTATATCTCAAAAAATCATTATTTATTTCGTTATTGTTCTTATATTTCAGTTTCTCTCTCCCGCATTTCTCACACCGATACATATAAGCTACACCTAGATTACCTACTTTTATTTAAATTCTCAATCTCATTTTGCAACTTTTTAAATTGCTCAAAATGCATAGTGATAGATTGACTGTTACCATAATCAACACTATGCTTCACAAATAAAACACCTGTGTCATGAAAAATTGCTTCCAGTTCTTTTCTAATGGATACTTTCATTATATGCGCTGTTTTAATAGCCGATAAAATTGCAATTTCATTAAACTTTAATTTTATTTCATTTGGACAAAATGCTTCTTCAACCAAAATAACTTCATTGCTATAAATAAGCGCAACAAGATTACTTGATTTTGCATCTGTTAAATCTACTTTTTTTATAACATTATTCATTACATTTTGCCTCCTTTGATTTCGTATATATTAATTATACAATTGTTATTTTTAATTACTCAACCTTACATTAATTTTAACATACTTTTATTGCGGTATTAAGCTACACTTCAAACATTTTACTATTCCACAATTTTTGTTACATGAACCATTTGGACTATAAGACCATATAGTATTGTTAACAAATGATTGTAAAGCGGGTGAAAACTATGCCCTCAGTTGTAGGGAATTTAGTTGTACAAAATAGTAACGGTTCATTTAACTTAGGTGATTTCTACAACGTTTCTCCGAAAGAAAATACGAAGGCTTATAATGGATCTGGTGCTTCAAACGTTGGTTTTGTTGTTAATACTTTTAATGGCGTGAGCGCGACTAATACGTTTGATTCTGACCTTGCAGATCAAAACCAAGTGGGTACAGCCTAGTCCTATTTTTTTCATCGTTCTGTTTAAGAATTTTAAATTTGTCTATACTATAATCAGGCTGTTACACAGCTATTGTTGATTTTTGGAGTACCCTATCTTTTTCTCCCTTTCCCTGGGGCTTAGCAGCTAGTATGGAGCTAGCTGCTTTTTCGTTTCATTATATATATCCCTCATCTAACATAACGTAAAGGAAGCTAAAATTTAAATTTCAGCTTCCTTTACGTTATTTCAATAATATCCGCAGTATTAAATACATATGTTTTATAAAAAGCGTCAGTACATATTACAATGCACTTTAGTGGGTTTATATGTACAACTGTCATATAGCTTGTTAGTATGTATCCATCTTCAAAATATGTCACTAATATTTCTTTCTCAGACAATAACGACGTTAATAATTTTTCTGAAATTTTCTCTTTCGCTTCGTTTGTTAAAAGCGTTTTTTGTACTTTAAACTTCTCTCCAATAACCTTTCGCATACTTAACAACTGTTCCGACATTACTGTAAATGGAACCCATTCTCTTTCTTCTTTTTGCACCTTTATATTATTCATTTCTTAATCTCCTTAATCATTTATCCATTTTATTTCATACATATTGTTCTTCGATTATTCTTTCATAATTTCTTGGCTCATATTTATGCCACATTAACAGACAGTAAAGCTCATACCTCAATATTCGCTACAGGCGAGAAAAGTAAATTGAAAATCAACTGTCCGTAAATAATGTTTCACATTCTTTCTAAATCTTATATTATACATACCACAAGAACATTCGTTCTAATTATACACGAACCTACGTTCTTTTGAGAAGAGATATATTTATATTTTTATAATTTAAATCATTTATTTTTTCTTCATCAAATGAGCTTTTCACTTCTTATTTAATAGGACGTTCACAAATCAACTAAAAAAGCGACTTCATACAAAGTGAAGTCGCTTTTTCTAATAACGTATATTTCTATATTTATTTTTCTATTCTGACAAGAGTTCTTTCCGGAATACAAATTTCATCTACATTGAAATGATTTATTTTTAATTTTAACTCTCCCGCTCGTTCTTTATCTTCATCACCAACCCAACAACTGAATAATTCAAAATAGTCCCCATCATTTAAATAGCTTTCCATAATCGAGCATAAAGCTAATAGCTTTTTTTTAGCTTCTTTCTTCTCCCTTGCACTTTGACACTCAACGAGCTCAATGCCCCAACTCGTTGAAACTTCATACGTGTAACTTGTTTGAAATTGAAACTCTTGTACAATTTCACGCATACTTTCATCTGAAAAGCACGATCCAAAAACAATTACATCATTAGAATCTGGATCTGTTAACGGAATTTCTACATTGCAACCTATATAACTTGCTAAACTCATTTTTACTCCTCCAATATTCTTATAAAAAACAATTTATATGAACATTTATCTACTCAAATATAAAATTCCTGCCTAAACTAAAAAGTTTTAATTTTCAAGTTTATTAACCATCCATAAACGAAAGCATATATTATAAAGAACGAACTCACAAAATTTCTATGAAAAGAGAGCAATTTAAATACTCTCTTTTCATACATACTGTATAAAACTACTCAAAAATAATTGGCCCTTATTATTCAATAAATTTTGGTTGTACTATTATATGTAACTCTCTCTCTGTTACTGCTTTTTTCGGATTACGAAAATACTCTAATTCGTATTTTAATACTTCATACTCAACCATCCCGATCTTAATCCCTTTCGTTTCATATAAAATCGCTAATAAGTTACTTATATCTTCATCATACGATTCAAAAATTTTCCCTCCGCCTTCTCTTTGGAAGATTACTTTCACATGTTCTCCTCCTACGTAATATATTTATCTATTCAATAATCCATGTAAAAATGTTCATTCTTCCTCTGAAAATTCCATACTAAAAAGAACATCCATTTTATTAGAATGCTCTACTTTCCCCTTCATATAACATCAATATTATTGTATGTTTCATTCTGCAAATTATGTTTATTAACACCAATAAAGTAAAACTTAATTCAATTCAAGTTTTGTTCATTTCCGGCTAATAATTAGCCCACGCAAATCATACTGCTTACAAATAGTGAAATACAATTAATAAATTAACTTTATATTTAATGAAATTAAATAAATAAAACATTATAATATCAATATTCTATGAAGTAATGATTAATCACCTTTATAAGAATTACATAAATTTCCATTGTAATTCTTAATATTTAAATGTAATATTGTATTGTCTTACTATCTATTTATAACTCACACACTAATTAGAAAAGGGAACCTATAAAGGTTCCCTTTTCTAATTACAGTCATTATTTCTTTTCTAGAAATTCAAATGTATTTTTAAATTCTTTATTATTCACCTTAATATCAGCATCTTTCAATAAATCATTGACTACTTGTTGTTTCCATTTACCTGTTGTATCTTGTAGTCTTTGCTGTTCTAAATCTTTACGAATTTGATCTTTTACTTCATCAAATGGCTTCAATTCTTTTTTATCTGTCACTTTAATAATATGATAACCGTAAGTTGTCTTTACCGGATCACTTACTTGTCCTGCATCTAATTTATATGCAGCTTCCTCAAATTCTTTCACCGTTTGCCCTGGAGCAAAACCAGTTATTTCTCCGCCTTGTTCTTTTGAACCAGTATCCTCTGAATATTGCTTCGCTAAAGCCGCAAAGTCTTCACCGTTACTTACTTTTTCTTTCACTTCTTTAGCAGTCTTTTCATCTTTCACTAAAATGTGACTTACCTTCATCTCTGGTTTATAGTTATCTTTTACATCTTTTTCTGTAACAGTCGCTTTAATTGCTTTCTCAAATGCGATTTCTGGCTTCATTTTTTCTTTTAATTCATCTTCATTTTTCAATCCAACTTGCTCTAAAGTCGATTTGAAGTTGTCACCCATTTTATCTTTTGCTTCTTCTACTTGTTTTTTTGCTTCCTCATCTGAAACTTTATATTTATCTAGCAACGCCTTACTTAACACCATTTGGTATAAAGTACTTTCCCCATATTTTTGTCTTAATTCCTTACTTAACTCTTTCTCTGTAACATTTCCTACTTTTGATGTTACTACGTTGTCTGAGGAACCACATGCCGATAATGCCAGTACTACACATGAAATAATTGTTCCTAAAAATAGCTTTTTCTTTTTCAATTCAAAATACCTCACTTTTATTATTATATAAGAATAACTATACAGTGTACATGTGTTAACAATGTGTTTTCCACATGTAATTCATTTCATTTGAAAAAACTATGTATCATGTTCTTTTTGTTCAAATATTACAGGGGATCGATATTTTTTTCAAAATATACAATTTACCAGTTATACTTCTACTAATTTGCTACATAATGATCACGCTATAAAGCTCCATATCATTATCAACTCAACTAAAATTTCATATTATATATTAATAAGACTTTATAATTGAAACAAAAAAATGCAGTATACAATACTGCATCTTAGGAGCTGATTTCATGAAAAAAAAACCGATTGTGGTCAAAGTTCCACCAAATTCCAAACTAAAAATTACATTCTTCGGCCCTTGTAACGAGGTAATTACAAATGTTTCTATAATTAATCAACTTTCCACACCTAAGTGTCAAACTATTACGCAATATCCAAACTACAAAAAATATGAAATTGAAGTGCGTTCATTATCCAATTGTTAATCCATTCTATCCACAATTTGGTTAGCTTAACGACTTCAGTAAAAGACTAAAATTACTCATTTCATGATAATCTATTGATTTTCACACATTTTAATTAACCGAGCATATATTATCGTATGGAGATTATCCACTCATAAAACCTATCTTTCTTTAGAGCTTACTGTTTATGTATGCTCTTTTTTTATTTATCCCTCATCCTGTGCATATCAACCTGTTTACTTTTATATTTCACGTGTGATAAATCCACCTGCTCTTTATAAACAATTTAATCAAGGTGTACCGAGCAATACTCCTCTGTTACATTAGTATATTTATTCAAACGTGATTCATCTAAAACATTTCCCTTCTAAATTGACCATAGATGAATTAAAATCTTTATATACTCAAGGAGGTCAAACATGTTCAAGTTGCATCCAATACTACTCATCTTAGGATTTATTTTATTTTTATATAGTGTAATTTCCTTACTGTTATTCCTTTCCATACAATAACAGTACCTACACAAACCTACGTTAAATATGTAATTTCTATATAGTAAAGAAAAAAGACGTAAAATAACTAGCAAATGTAATGGTAAAGAACTTTCACCATCATGTTACTAGTTTCGTTGTACTCTTTTTATTATCTATAGAAAATATAATACTCAAAATAAGATAGCTCTTTCACCCTTACTTCCTATCATCCGAAATGCTGCTGAAATAAACTAGATTTAACCTATTTACTTATATATTTTAGAAAAACAATAATAATCCCCTACCATTTGGTAAAGGGGATTCACTAAACCTACTGAAAATTATTTTATTCTCTTCTTTATTTAATTGGAGAAGGGAATCTTGCCGCTTCAAAATGTGAACCGTCTTCTAAAGGACTTAAAACTCCGTCTATGCTACTTTGCGCATAAACCTCAACTTGATCTCCTTCATTCAATTGAATGATTGTCGAAACACTTACTACATTTCCAAAACTGATTGGACCGAAAAAGTCATTATCTATAGCTATTGCTGCGTTTCCATTCACACGAATTTCTACACGAGCTCTATAATTTAAGCTAGGATCGTTTGGAAAAAAACCAATCGTTCCAATAATAGAGTAAACCCCTCTAGTCTTCGGAATAAAAATAGAAGTTGCGGGATTATACTCATTTGCCAAATCAAATTGTTCATTTTGGAACAATACCTTTACAAAATTATTAGCAGGAACCGTTTGATCAACCGTATTTCTAGCTCTAAATGCTGATGCCCTAACAAGCTTATCCTTGTTGTCATTACACTTACTCGTGTTCTTACAACAATCATGCTGTTCCTTTTTATACTCTTTACAATACTTACAGTAGTAATAGCAATACATACTAGTTCCCCCTTCATGCTTATTACTACATATTATGTAAAAGGAATTCGTGATGATTGGACGAGCTATTGTTTTAGCATTATACTAGTCGCCTATTTATATACACTTGAGAGGAAATCATATTAATAAAAACACAACCTAGATGTATAGTGCAATCCATTCAAATTTAATGGATTCTTCTCTTATCTATTTTACTTTCAATACAAAAAGAGCGAATCTACATTCGCTCTTCCCCACATATTTATGGCCCAAAGCTTATCATCCAACCTAACATAAATCCAAATACAGCAAACAGCAGCATAAAAACAAATAAACTACATGCCCACAATGCATATTTTCGACTTTTGCTTTTTGTAATCATACCTACAACTGAGCACACCACTCCAATACCAACTATTTGCAGAAAACCTTTACCTATGAATGTTTCTTGGATAAGCAATATAATGTTCAAATACAATAACGCTAGAAAGGCAATAATTAATGAAATAGTCCCCATCCACGTTTCCTGTTTATAAATATAATTCTTTCTTTTTTTAAGAATGCCAATTCCATAACCTCACTTCACCTACTTTCAAGTTTCTAACTTTTTCATGGCTCATCAATTTTTCAATTTCTACTTTAGGCCCAGTTACAACTGCCCCGTATGTTTTTACCCCATTTTTTTCAAGGAAAGAAATACGCTTTGACAACTCTAATACTTTCGCTCTAGATAGCTTCACTGCTAAATTTTCATGCTTCTGTAATGACTTTAAAACATCAATGAATTGTTCCTCATGAGATGAATCACTTGCAAAAGCACCACTTGGCATTGAAATTATATCTGCTGGAAAACCAATCGGGGCTACATACATCCCCTCATTATTCATTTGCTTCTCCTCTAATCCTGTATTAACGGCATACCACACAATATCAATAGTAGAAAACATATCTGTTACCTCTTGTACACTTAATAATTCCCTAAAAGATACAAATGCTTCTACAACAGATTCTTGCGGAAGGCCTTTTAATACTTGCGCTTCATCGCTACTATTGTACGACGTATTATAGTTATTAGGGTGAGACAACACCTCATTATCTGCATATAGGATTTCTGGAATTTTTTCATCTGTTGTATATTCACGACTTACTTTTGTTGCTCTACTAAATACATAATCTGTTTTCTCTTCCCCTATTCGAATATCTTTCTTGCCTACTCTTTTATACAAATCAAAATGCAATTGCAAACTAAGAGGTAACAATGTTTGCTCCATATCCCTATCTTTCAAAAATACATTTGGTTCTGTTACACTTAACGTTTGATTTACTACATTCCGTATCTCCATTGCGTTTGTAGGTGCCAATGTATAATATAAGAGTGTAGATATATATAAAATAGGTTGAATAAGTAATAAAAAAGTAAATACAATTAAAACATTCGTAATACGTGCTCTTTTTTTACCTATTTTCGACACTTGCTCCTGTTTTCCATCAGGAAGTGAAGCCGGTCTTTGATGAAGAGCTTCTTGTAACAATTCTTTTAATCTCTTTCTCCCACGAAATACGTGACTTTTATACGTGTTTAACTTTAAATCTAATACAGACGCACCCTCTTCGTACGTTAATTGATGTACGTCACATAATAAAATAGCTTGTGCCTCCATCACCGGAAAAGCATGAATAATCTGAATTAATTTTTCGTAACTATTTTTTGCGACTACGTACTCTTCTGTAGATTCCCCCGCTTGTATTGTCTCTAATTCCTCTGTTCCTACAAAAGTTACTTTTTTCTCTTTCCTAACAAAATCAATAAACGTATGATATGCCACTTTAAAAAGCCACGATTTTACCTTTTGATTTTCATAGTCTTCTAAATAAAGATACGCTCGATAAAAAGTCTCTTGCATCAAGTCCTCCGCTACGTGATGACTGCGAGAAAGGGAAAATAAATACCGATACACATCGTTTATATAAACCTTATATATTTCTTCAATCTCCATCCCCCTCCTCCTTTCATATATAACACGAATAAGCAAAATAAAAAGTTGCATTATTTTTCCTTTTTTCTTTTTATTTATAAAAAAGAAACATCATTTATACATTTCAATAACTATTTACAATTATAAACAAAATATGTGATGTTATGACTTTATATATCCTTCAAAATCAGTAAAAAAACAGTTCTGATGTTCGCCTGTTCTTGTAGTTTAATAATCATAGGATAATCGTACTGCATGATATACTTCGTTGTTGCGTCTCGACCTGATTCGCATAAGTATATGTTCATATATCCTTTCATAAAGAGCCATTAACCATCATTTGTCATGATAAAATAATTCACATTCTTTTTTAATCGGTATCTTCTCATCAAAAAACTCCACTTATAGTATGTACGGAGATTATCACATCGGTTATTTCCAATTAGTAGGTGGGGACTATTTGACGCCTGCATATACACCTCGCCATTTACGAGTAATAAGACCCATCCAAAATAATTCGGCACATGCGAGAAAGTTAGGTAGGAGCCGGGTTACCCATATATGTCCAATTGATGAGGACTAATAATCAATTTGGGATACCTGCCCCCTACTAATTAAACTTTCAATTTATAGATTAAATACAGTTCCATATGGGATAGTAAGAAAAGAACTTCCATACGGTGTGATTTGATGCACTGGGTAAAAATACTCCATAGATGAATAATACGGCTGGATACCTTGTTGCTGCATTTGTTGTTGCATTTGTAACGCTTGTTGAACAGCTTGAACTGTACTTTGTGCTCCGCTAAACGTTATTGATGTACCATACGCTGGTCGTATACCTGCTGAAGAAGCAAAATATGAATAAAACATTATTTTCAGCTCACTTCCGTAAAAGTAATTACAATTTATGTTATGATTCTTTATTTCAGTGGGTGCCGAGAGTTAATCTATTAGATTTGATTAGGTTTAAAGATTTTTATTATCTGTTACACTTTCATATTTCATTTACAAGGTTCCTCTACTAATACTAATTTAAATTTTGGAGGGGCATTTCATTAACAAGTTTCTGATAATTACTTTTTAAATTCGACTACTTTCGAAATTATGGAAATGAATGTTCAAGATTACTAAAAGTAGATTACTTATCTATACACCCGCCACAAAATAAAAACACCCTAAACGGATGTTTTATTTTTCACTACTTTAATTCATTAACAATAATTCAATTGTCCTCGAATTTCACCATTAGGATGTTGTACTGTATGAACATTAATATATATGTTTCCAGAGATGATTTCATTTACAAGGTTACCTAATGTTTGACCCGCTAACGGCCCAATCAAATCATCTTGAGTAATCATTCCTGTGAGGGTTGCACAATCTATTGAAACTGGATTTGTTATAGGTCCAAATAAAAAAGCTACAACAGGACCGTTCGTTCCTGTTGATCCAAGATGCAGATGAGCAACTACTACATCCTCTATATCGAATAAATCTAATTTGAATTTTAGGCTAAGCTTGTCCAGGCTTAATTTAAAGAAAGCCTCTCCTCGAGCATCTGTTTCTACTGGTGGAACTTCATTCCTACCGCGTAACTTTGCAAAGAACATATTTACCACTCCTACGTTTTTATATACTCCTAATATATTCTTGCCATTCATAAATGGTGTTAATAAATCAGCTGTTACTCTACTTAAATTTTTTATACCATAGGTTAAATTATCAATTCTATTAAATTCAAAAATCCGACTACTACGTATTAAAGTTTTATTCGTATACTAAATTAGATTACTCGAAAGGAGGCGTAAGTATGGAAAGTTGTGTTTTGTTCGTTAATGGACAACCTCTTTTAGTGGTCTCAGTCGCTGGAATCGAAATTGCTAGATTAGAACTTTCTCTTCAAGTAGCATTGACCCTAATAGCATTGGGAATTCCAATCTGTGCATAAACGTTAAGTATCTATTCAAAAGAGAGCTTAGGCTCTCTTTTTTATTTATATCTTTCCTTCACAACAAAAAAGACGCCACTAAAATCACGGCATCGCGTAAAATAATTGCTATTTATTTAATCATTACTTCACTAGCAACCCTAATTCATATAGAATTTCTGAGAACGAATAGCCATATGCAAAACCTACAATACGAATCCCTGGAATCCATCTATGTTCTAAATTTTCATTGTATGTTTTCTTATAATACTTTAATTTAGAATCTATACTGTATTTGTCGTTAATAATTACTTCATCGCTATGAAATCCATCCATTTCAATCTGAACAGCTAAGTACTCTGCTCCTTCAATAAAGGCTTTATTATAACACTTTTCTAATTCTTCTAATGTCACCTCCATTATTAACCTCCTATTCATCACCTTCTAAATTCCTTTGCAAAATAAAAAAGCAGCTGTTATGCTACTTTACATTCATTTTAGCTCCAAGAGAAATGATATATATATTCCCCCGCTATACTTTGATTAATCCCAGTTATTCTTGCAAACCGCATTAAATCCGCCCCTTGAAGAAAATACATCGCAAGCATTACTGGCACTTGCGACCACATAAACTGATAAAGCTCCTCGACTCTCAGGTTTGTCGAAACAATTAAATCATTTACAGGTCCTTGATTCCATACAGAAGTTCTAACTGAACTAAACGGAAGATCTTTCCCATTAACCACTATTCGTGCCATACTTTGAGTTATATCCACATCAATTCCTCCATCATTACAAAAATCGGACCTGTGTATTTACTCCTATTGTTATAAATATTCTTGACTTTCATAAATGACTAAGGCAAACCTCTATTTTTCGTTTCTATTCAAATGAATTTATTTCATACAGTAAATAGCTAAATGAAATTTTAGTATTACTCTCCCACAACTTCCGTATTATTTAGATAATTTATACCCTTGTTCACTTTTTACAACCGGTATGCAAAATTACATATCTTATTATCTCAATATCACTTTATTAACTACAATTTGATAGAGATCTATTTCAATCACCTGATAAATCAGCGTTTGCCATTTAATTCCTTATTTAAAATTCCACCCCTTTATTTTTAAACACTATATTCGAATAATTGTATTGGAATTTCTTGTTGTATACACATCTATCTTTTTCATGTATTATATACGAGAAGAGTAAGGTAAGAGTTACTCTTTGCCATTTTAGGAAAGGTCCTGTTGGAAACAACAGGACCTTTTTTCGTATAATTGCATGTTTTTATTTCTGCCTTATAACCATTTTATTATTTATCAAAAACACTATGCTCACGTAACACACATCTGTAAATCAATGAATATGCATGCGCTTTATAAAGTGAAACTTTAATCAGTGGGGGTTTTGTTCATCCCCACTGATTATTAGTTGAACCAATCGGGCTTTTACGGGCAGTTGATCCCCCACCTAACTTCTTTGCTTCCGCTGAATTTTGAGGTGGGGGTCTTACTGCCCGTTAATGCGGGATAAATAAAATAAAAAAGCACGTTATTCGTCATTTTAACGATAGCGCGCTTCACTCACCGCCTTAAAAATGCAGGATTTCCCTTTCCAATATCGAATTAGTAATGTTTGGAAAGGGGGTGTAACATGGCGGAAATTAAAGTGGGGCTTACACAATTTTTAGACTTCACATTGAAAAGTAGTGCAGCTAAAACAAATTTTGTAAAGAATATAAAATCTCAACCTGAATATCACCCGGTTTTTGATTACTGGAAACAATTACGAGAAACTGTTATTAAATTTCATAAAAACGAACTACCTTTTGACTGTTTTGATACATTAGTACAAACTGTTGACCAGAAGAAAAAGCAAAACTACATTGATGTTATAAGGCAGTACAAAAAATTTATTAAAAACAAAGACGTCTCTTGGTTTGATCCAGGTAAATCACATTGGTTATCAAATAATTTAATCGTCCGCTCGTCACCTGAACTCGGTTTGCTCATTAATGATGAGCCGCATCTTATTAAACTGTTTTTCAAAGGAAAAAAAGAGCGAATTGATAAATATAACATCAACTCAACACTGACATTATTAAATGAATCAACATTTTCAAATGAATATAAAGATGTGAATTATACAGTCCTTAACATCCAAAAGAACAGAATGTATACGAATAACTCTATTAATAATGATCATTTAATAGCTCTTGAATCAGAAGCCCACCAACTTTCTTATTTATGGAATAGGGTGTAAAAGAGTATAGTTATCTATTTCAATACCTTGTTCATGCGTAATTAAGGCACAATTTCCACAAATCTAATTCGTTTCTTTTAAGTGAAGCTCACCTTCTTGTTTCTCACAAACAATGTAGGGTGGGCTTTTTTTGAATACAGTTTCTTTATCCATTTCAACATCCTAATTATCCCCCTCTGAAAGAATAATATAATGATCTTTTTCTACCACATCTGCATTAGCCCCCTGACTTCTTAACCGCTAAGTAATTCGTAAGATGTTCTTATGATCCCTTTCCAACTAACTGGTTAGCACCTGCAATGACATTGAGCAGAAAAGTACTGTATGGGTTATCACTAGTCGTATCAATCTAAGTATCTTTCATTGATTTAATTAAATTCCGATTACTCTATTATATCCATATAAGGTAGACCTAATCGGGACATTGTTTTCGTTTGTTTTGTTAAATGACAAATAAAATCGAAACTGCATCCTTCTAGTTAATAAGTACTAATAAAAAAAGAGTGCTATTAAGATAAGCACTCTTTCAAAAGACTTTACCAATCTCGATGTTCACCATGATCATGATTACGTCTACAACGACACTCGTCACGATCACGGTCATGATTACGTCTACGACGACACTTGTCACAATCGCAGTCATGATTACGTCTACAATGACATTCGTTAAAATCGTTTCTTCTGTGTCTACGACCGCATCCACAAAATACCAAATCATCCCAAAAACTATTACAATCTCGAGAATGCCCAAAATTATTATTCCATCCCATAGATATGATTCCCTCCTCTAAAAATAGAATTCATCATATTCTATGATTAAAAGGTGAAAATAGCTTGTTTAGTAGTCTATGTTTTATGTTCTATGTTTTATGTTTTATGTTTTATGTTTTAGACTAATAATATTTCAATTTGCAAGTCTATCCCACTCCTCTATTTTCAATAGTTGTTTTCGTTTGTTTTGTTTAAATGGGCTAATCTATTAATTCTTTTAAATCAATTAATCCGACTATTACATATTAAAATTTAATCCATATACTATAGTAGATTGCTAGAAAGGAGGCGTAACCATGGATAGTTGCGTTTTGTTTGTAAATGGACAACCTTTTTTAGTTCTTTCAGTAGCTGGTATTGAAATTGCTAGATTAGAGATTTCTCTTCAAGTAGCATTAGCTTTAAGAGTGCTCGGGATACCAATCTGCGATTAATTACCGTACCGCTAAAAAAGAGAGCATTAGCTCTCTTTTTTATTTTCCCCTTATCTTTCCTTAACAACAAACAAGACGTCACCAAGATCACGGTATCGCCTACGATAATTGCTATTGGTTTAATCATTTTGATATGATCTAACTCTTGCTAACTGAGCCATTTCCTTACTTACCATACTCACAACATCATCTGCAGCTTCATAAGTCTTTTTGAATATATCTGCTTTACATGGATAAATCTCACCATTAACACCTTTAATGATGTAATCTCCACCTTTACCAATCATTACACCTTCTAAAGTTTGGATTTCACAATAAGCTTCGTCAATTCCGTATCTTTTGTAATTGCAATTATGAAGAACAATAGCATTAGATGATACTTTATCCATAAACCAATCTGGTATAGAGTCTACATAAAACTTAAATGCTTCTATTACTACTGGCTTCTTTCTATACTCCACCATTCACCCTCCTATCCAAATGTCCATTTTGTCCATCTTCATGTTTAATGTGTAATTTCGATATAACAAAGAAAAAAGCACCCGTTTTGGATGCTTTTTTTAGTAAACTCTCTTTACGATGTATACCACTTTCCGGTTAACCTGATGGCTATAATCATAATGTGTATGCGAATATGTATCTAATCTATTAAAAATTTTATATTTATCTTCACTGTTCATATCGAATGAACGATTTTGATCACAAAGAACCATTATATTATCTCGAGCATTATCCATAAAAATAGCTAATTCTCTTTCCGTATAAACTTTTTCAACTTCTAATTCTTTTCTAACCTCATTATCGTAGTATGACATTTCTCCATCTCTCCTTAATATTTTTTTATATCCCCAGGTTACATTTAGAATACCACGATAAAAATCCAACACTCAAACTGTCTGGTCTCATCTAAAAAAATAAAAAAAGCCACCACCGGAGTGATAGTTTTGGAATTAATCCTTAATAACACATTTATACTCAATAGATAGGTAAATGAACTAGCCTAGTGGCAACAAACAATATTCAAAAGCTATTTTCAGATTCATAACCAATTTTAAGTACTTCTTTTAATATTACTAGCGTCTAATGATTTGAGCAGTTAGCTTTTGCTAGCTGTTCTTTTACTTTGTGAAAACGTACCAAACTCGCAGTAGATACATATAATATTCTGTGTTCCTTTCTTTATAAATTGAAATAGTCATTACAAAATGAATCCCGTCACAAGAGCACTTTATTAAGTGCTTATTTGTTTTAAACTAACAAAAAATGAATTTTTTACCACATTGGTAATTGTTACATATCTAACGCATATGCATTATAATTGAATAGGTATTGTGTATTGGCATTAAGAGGAGCACCCTGGTCAAGTGCTTCTCTTTTTTATAAAATAGCATTTTTGTTCAAAATGATGACCTTATTTATTTGGACGCATTTACCAGTACTTTTACCAAAAAATTCATGATATCGTTAATTAGTCGAGTACGTCATTACTTGACGATTACCCTTAGGAGCCCCGCAGACAATCGGGGTTTCTTTTATTTAAATAAGGATTTTGCTATAAAGTCACTGCTTCTGCTGCAGGTTTGTTTTTTTCTAATTGTTCAATGGCCATTTGTAATCCCAACCAGTAGCCAATTAAACGACGCGGCAATCTTTTACCAAAATCCAATAAATCTTCTAGTGTTTCCGAATCTAATGAGCTATTATGATAAACATCATTTAACCAAAAATGGTAACTTTCCATAGATGTACTCTCACCAATGGCTGAAATAATTCCATCGTATATTTCTTGTCCGTCCTCCCTTTCGTTTATATCATATTCTTTCCAATATTCATCAAGTTCCTTTTTAGCCTTTTCTTCATCGAAATTCCAACGCCCCTCACAAAATGCCGTTCACTTTCCAGTGAAATATCCTAAATTGAATCCTTTAATATTTTCTAATGTTGCTGGACATGTAAGGTTATACACCGCTTCACCAGAAACAAACACGTTGTATCCAGAAAGGACAAATTTAGTGCGATAGATTCCTGTTCAAGGCTTGCCCCAATAAATAACCTGCAACCCTTCTTCACCTTGAATTTCGGCTACATGATCTTCAAACCAATTCTCTTTAATATCTTATGGAGCAGTTAGACTGGGCTAACTGCTCTTTTATTTATGACAAAATGAAATTTTTGTTGTAAAACTCAGTACAAATGGACAAGCATACAAGCTGATAAAATTTAAAATTCATAAAATAATTTATGCTATTAAAATTTTATATAAATGAGGTGATATTTTGGATTCACATAAAAAACGGCGCTCATGCAAAGAACGATCTCACTATACTACTGGGCCTACCGGAGCTACCGGGTCTACTGGTATCACTGGGCCTACTGGTATCACCGGGCCTACTGGTATCACCGGGCCTACTGGTATCACTGGGCCTACTGGTATCACCGGGCCTACTGGTATCACCGGGCCTACTGGTATCACCGGGCCTACTGGTATCACTGGGCCTACTGGTATCACCGGGCCTACTGGTATCACTGGGCCTACTGGGCCGGGAGCTATAGAATCTGCATTTAGGGCAAATTCAGCAGTTGACCCCCAATTTTTTACTTCTTTTGATTATCATACGGTGAATTATCCAAATGTACTTTTTGATATTAATAATGAATATGATGGTATAAATACTTTTACAGCCAAACAGGAAGGTTTATACCAAATTAATGCAAATTTTGCATTTGACACTGTAAACTCCAGTATTTCTTATTTTGCGATGTTTGATATATTTGTGAATAGTGATTCCGTTTGTAAAGATGTAATTAGAACTACTGGTTATGCTGGTTTTAGCTTATCCACTATATACCATTTAAATCCAGGTGATACCGTACGTGTAGCATTTGTCGCTTCAATAGATGGCAAAACTACAAGTTTCGCAGAACCAGCATCGTATAGTTTTTCTGCAGCAAGACTCCCATTACCTTAAGTTCTTACCAGTTCCTATACCCATACTCATAAATGAAGGGGAATTTTTAATAATATAAATTATATAAACAAAAATTCCCTTTCTATATTTTAGAAAGCCTGTTTAAAACTTTTAAATACATTTAGCAATAAAATAACGCTTTTATTAATTTTTCTTTTTAACACCAGTGCTCCATCCTTTATTAACCAATAATTTTCATATTCCACTTCCACTGGGCATCTATTAGTAAAGAGTTAGTATACTGGAGGTGAATTATGTCAAAGGAGAATCAATTCGACTCTCATGAATACTTACATGGAGCTGCATTAGATCCAAGTTCGATTGGACCTACATTATCACCTACTCCAACATTTACAATACCAACTGGGCCTACTGGAAACACTGGACCGACTGGCGACACCGGGCCTACTGGCGACACTGGACCGACTGGTGTCACTGGACCGACTGGCAACACTGGGCCTACTGGTGTCACTGGACCGACTGGCGACACTGGGCCTACCGGACCACCTGATGGGCCACCTGGACCTACGGGACCTACTGGAAACACAGGACCTACCGGCATCACTGGGCCTACCGGAAACACTGGACCTACCGGCATCACTGGGCCTACTGGAAACACAGGACCTACCGGCATCACCGGACCGACTGGACCAACGGGACCAACTGGTACTGGGATTGACTCACTTAATTTCAGTCAAAGTACTGGTGGTATAGGTGCTCCCGTTACTTTATCTTTACCAGCCGTTAGTGTAGGAATTAATCAAATAGTAAAGTTAGAAGGAGCTTTTAGTACCTCTGTTGGTGTTCCAGCTGCAGGTATAAGTTATATTGTATCTGCAGCTCTTGTTTTCAGAAGAACTGCCGTTCCACTTTCTAGCCAAGGTGACTTCCAACAAAACTTTAAGCCAGAAGGTGTTACAATTAATCTTAGACAAAATATTTCAGGAATATGGATAGATAATCCTCTTCCTGGGAGTTACGTATACGATATGGTAATAGCCATCACTGGATCTAACATAAGTTCTCCAACTATTAATGATAGAAATTTTACCGCTACAGTAATAAACATTTAAAGTAAAATTATAATAATATAAAATAAAGAGTAATATCCTTAAATAAAAAGAACGATAAACTATGATTCCTTCATTATTAGCTCACTTATAATTTTAATAAATACCTTAACTATCAATAACTAATAACATAAACAATAAGTCTCCTTATAATTTATTTTGTATGGGGACCTTTAGTTATCCCAGGTATCAAAATCTATTGAATACACTACCTATTTAGGAACAAAATTCAAATTTGATTATCTATCAAAAACTTTAAATATATAACTCTTACGTAAAACACTTGTAAAGATTGCTGTCATTCGCACTATTTGTCCCAAAGTAGTTATATATTAAAGGTGTGGCAAGCGTTCTGCGTTAGCCCCTTTCTTATAACAAGTTGCTTGAACGCTAGGAGAAACCCTAGCCTTTTTTATTTCCCTCATATCAGTTGGACCTTTCCAAATACCTGCTCGTTTCCATTGGTTTTTCTTTTTCCCGACATACGAGGGGCTAAGATCATACATAATACCAATATCTCTATCCGGTATACCTTGCATATTTAAATTCCTGACAACCTCAGGTGTTAAACCACTTGGCGCTTTCCTTCTAGGTCCACCATTCTTTTTAGATTGTGTATCAAAATATCTACCCAACTGGCGTAATACTTGACCAGTCTGGCATGCCTTACATTCATTGATACTAAAGCATTCGTTTGATGTACGATTGTAATAACAACGTCTGCATTTCTGTTCGATAATGTCGCCAATCTGGTATGTGAGCTCTTTTCGTTCTTCTTTTGTCAGTTTCATACCATCCACCTATACAACTGCCTTAAGCGCCATACCAAGCGCTTGTGATCTACCTTGTAGTTCTAAACGGTGCTCACGTTCTTTCGCAGCACGTACATTGATATGCATTTTTCGTAAGTCATGCTCTAGTTCATGATTCTTTTCTGTAATTGCATTAAATTCATTAAGTAATGTACTGTAATCTTCTTCACGAGATTGTAGTTGATCTTGTGATAACTTTAGTGCGTCTTCCGTTTCCAAGCGTAATTTTGTTTCTGCGATGTGTTCTTTTGCAAGTAGCTCATTTGCTTTCTTGAGGTCCTCATACAGCTTCGATACTTCACGTAACTCTTTTTGCATCGCATCTTTTATGCCCTTTATGTAATTATCGACATCTGGTTTTGCTGTTGGGCGTAACAGTCCTTGTTCTGCTTGTAGTGCTTTCTTTTTCGAAAAACTTTTAAGTGATGGCTTATATACTTTGACTTTCATCACGAGTGCTCCCTCAAGCAAATTAGCTGGAGCATGTTCTGAAGCAACTAATTTTACATATTGCTTAAAATCACGTAATTTTTTCGGATCATACATACGAACTCGACCATTAATAGTGCTCGCTCGTGGTCTCCCTTGTGCTACTGGTTCACCAAAAACTGTAAAGGTAATCATCAATATCCATCATCCTGGCGTTGATGATTTACTTCGTTCTTTTCCAGGTATGCTTGTTCTATATCTTCATGAGTAAAGCCGAGGTGTTTTGTTCCTAATTCCATAAACAAATTAAAAATTATTTCAACGTCAGCTGCTAATTGCAGTTTACTGTCTGGATAATCATGTGCTGTATCCCACATTTCTCCTAAGTAATTTCAGAAGTTTGACACAGCTCTGAAAAAAGCTTATAAAGAAATGTGGGGTTCCTGATATTCGGTTCCACGATTTAAGGTATACCAATGCAACATTAATGTTGAAACAGGGTATTCACCCGAAAATCGTAAGTGAACGATTAGGACATAAAAAAGTAGGTATCACATTGGACACCTACTCACATGTTGTACCAGGCCTACAAGAAAAAGCAGTTGAAGATTTTGCAAATAATCTATTTCAAAAACACTAATGTTTGCAAAATGTTTGCAATTACGGATTTTGCATAAAAATACTAGCTTATCCGTGTGACATTGAGAGGAGACAAAAACATGAGAGAAATCAAGTCTGACAAGGAATTCAAAGACATCATCGCAAGTGAGGAGCCAGTAGTTGTTAAGTTCTTTACTACATGGTGCCCAGATTGCGTACGTATGGACAACTTTATCGGAGATGTAATGGAAGAGTTCAATAAGTTTGAATGGTATTCTATTAATAAAGATGAGTTTCCAAGTATCGCTGAAGAATATCAAGTAATGGGTATTCCAAGTTTACTTGTATATCAAAATGGCGAGAAGCTAGGCCACTTACATAGTGCTAACGCAAAAACTGAAGAGCAAGTTACTGAGTTTTTAGAAGCATACTAAGATTAAAACCCTCTGAAAAATATTTTTCAGAGGGTTTTAATCTTTATTTACAATTATCTTTCGTAGTTGTTTCGTCATTTCTTCAGAAGTGTAATATGCAGTGTTTTCATGACCTATGTACATAATTACACTCCTTTCTCCTTCATCTCCGAGGTATAAATGTATACCTTTCGTATCACTATTTTCATATGTAATTAATATATCGTATTGTGGTATTTCACCTCTTCTCTTTTGTTTTTTCATATCATTAAATATATTATTAATTCCATTGATTATTTGTTTGTCTTCTATGTTTAGAAAATAATTTTCATTTAATCCACCGTAGCCATTAAAAGTAGATATGGATACTTTAGAAATATTATGTTCTTTCCCATTTTCAATATTTGATGAATTACACCCAGTCATTATAAGCAAAATACATAGCAAGAATAGTATTAGTTTCTTCATCCTCTTACCCTCCCATTCTTTAATTGTAAATCAACCCCAATTAATTTCACACCCTAACTTTGCACTTTACAACATATTTTTCCTTCACGAAACTTTGTTATCCTCTTCTTAAAAACCTAAAAAACGTCAACAATGTTTGTATAGACCCACACGAGTTTCGTTTGATACTCTATTTATAGAAAGAAATTCCTTGTAGAAAGGTGAGTGATTAAAATGGATACTCTTTCTCATAAAGAAGCTGATAAAGGTGCGATTGTCAGCATTATGGCCTACATATTTTTATCCTCTATGAAAATCATCATCAGTTATATTACCCTCTCTAGCGCATTACGTGCTGACGGTTTAAATAACTTAACGGATATCGGTGCTTCTTTAGCGATATTAATTGGTCTAAAAATCTCTCGTAAACCTCGTGACCCAGATCATCCTTATGGGCATTCGCGCGCAGAACAAATTGCATCACTTGTTGCTTCTTTTATTATGGCAACGGTCGGATTAGAAGTTGTTATTAGTGCCATTCAATCTTTTTTTAATCCGAAACACGCAGCGCCTAATGTACTTGCTGCATGGGTAGCCTTATTTTCTGCTGTCGTTATGTACTTTGTGTATTTGTATACGAAAAAGATTGCAGCGCGCACAAAAAGTAAATCATTAGAAGCCGCTGCAAAGGATAATTTATCAGATGCTCTCGTAAGTATTGGTACAGTAGTAGGTATTGTCGGTTCACAGTTCCAAATGCCTATTTTAGATCCTATTGCTGCTTTAATTGTCGGCCTTATTATTTGTAAAACTGCATGGGAGATTTTCGTAGAAGCTTCTCATATGTTAACGGATGGAATCGATCCAGATAAGATGGAAGAGTACGCTGATGCTATTGAACATATTAGTGGCGTGGAAAATATCGTAGATATTCGTGCTCGTATGTACGGGAATCAAACGTACGTTGATATTACAATCGAAGTAGATGCTCGTATGGATGTTGGTGAAAGTCATTGTATTACTGACAACATCGAGGCTATGCTTCGGAAAAAGTTTGGTATTTACCATGCACACATTCATGTTGAGCCAATTAAAAAAGAACCTATTATGACATAGGTTCTTTTTTAATGAAAGCTTTATGAAATATAACACATAAAACGAGCCAGCTACCGCCAGCTGCCCATCCTGCTAATATGTCAGATGGATAGTGAACGCCAAGATATATTCGGCTAACTGAAATAGATAATACAACAAAGCTCGCTATAAAAATAATCAACAATTTTTTATGCAATGTAATACGTTCTTCTGTAATTGTGACGTATGCAATAAATCCTAAAAAAGCAGTAGCATTCATCGTATGACCGCTCGGAAAACTATATCCAGTTGCAGTAACAAGCTGCGTTACATCAGGTCTTGCTCGTTCGTACCATAGTTTAAGCATACTGTTTAAATAACGAGATCCATAATAATTAATTGTTAGAAGTAATGCACTAAGCAATTTTTTTCTAACGAGAAAATACATTACAAGAATAATGAGTAACGGAAAATATATTCTTTTGGAACCGATAAAAGACATCCAAGTAAAGTAGGCTGTCAAGTAATCGTTCCGAAAACTTTGAATAAAATGCGCGACTATATTGTCAAATTTCTCAATACAAGCGGTATGATACGAAAGTGATAATACGACAAAACAAATGAGTAACGTAAAACTTAACAAGTATAAATGTCGATATCGTTTCACATACATAACCTCACTATGCAAAAAAATGGAGCGGTTGTTTTAGTTTTCCTCTCCATTTCTTTTTTATGCATAGTTTATTAAAAAATATAATTGTTAATTTTTTCCTTCATTACTGGAATATCTTCATTCGTTACTGTAAAGCGAATCACTTTCTCGTCAAGATCAAGCGCTTCTGCAAATAAACCTGCTAATCCACGAGATTTTCTGTCTACTTCCATAACAATCTCTAGGCGATCATAAGCACTTGGTAAGATTAACAATTCTAGTTCATCTAATTTCCCATAATACTCTCCGGAAACAGGAACAAACTCAAATTCTTGTGCAAATGGAACTTGTTTACGTAATCGATACGGTAATTCTTCACACTCTATATGACGCGCTTTAAAACCTAAATGATTTACACTCTCTAATACACTATTTAATAGTGCATTTGGCAACACTTGAATGTAATCACGATCACTTGGGTCTATACTGCGTTTAATATCAAGGCCTGTATGTACCCAAACTGTTTTCATTCCAAGTGTAAGCGGCGTTTCAACTGGCATTGTAAATGAAAATGGAATTTCTTTTTTTTCATTCGGCTCAACAGAAAAAGGTTCTGTTAAACGAACACGCTCTAAATCATACGTTGCCGTTACTTTTTTATCATCAACTTCTCGTACATACGAAGTTGATAACGTTAAGTAAATGCTTTCAATTTGTTGGCTAACTGAACCACCAGTTATATGAACCTTCCCTAGTATCTCTTCTCCAACAATATACTCATCTTTTTCAAGAACTGTATCTACTTTTGCATTACCAATACCAACGCTTGCTAAAAATTTTTGAAACATGGATCCTCCATCCTTTCTAAAGCAAAAGCTACATCTTTTTTTAATTCTTGTACATTCTCATAGTACGGCGTTTTTATTTGTAACATGCGCATAAGCATTTCACGGTTATAATTTTCCAAAGTTAATTCGTCATACCATGGTTTTTCATGTTTTTCATTAGATTCATAGCCTGCATATAATAAAAATAATGAGAAATGACCGAGTGCATAAAAATCACTACGAAAGTGTACTTCTCGCATCAAAGCTTGTTCACCTTCATAAGTTGTAGCTCGTTCATCACCTTCACCTTTCAATTTAGCCAATCCAAAATCAATAATACTAATTTCGTTTTCTTTAATTAATATATTGGGAATGCGTAAATCTCGGTGAATAATACCTTCACTATGAAACACAGATACAATATCTAATATTTCATATAAAATTTTAAAAACTTCACGTTCTGTATATACATGCCCATCTAAGAAAATATAATCTTCGAAATTTTTACCAGGCATATATTCCATCACGAAAAAGCTTTTTTTCTCCCATACGAAATGATCATATAAACTAGGAATTGCATGATGATTTAATGTTTGTAAAATCATTTTCTCTTGTTCAAATGATTTTCTACCAGACTCATACCTTTGTTTACTTTGTCTTAATTGTTTTAAGACTTTATTTCTATTTATTTGTAAATCATTAACGACATATGTAACCCCATAACTGCCCATTCCAATTACTGATTCAATTTTATAACGTTCTGCAACGATTGTATTTTTTCGCAGTGGTCTATCAAATAAAGCTAGTATACGACGCCATTTCATCAGCTACTTGAAAAGAAGCTACGGCTTTTACGTTTTCTTTTATAATGCTGATGCCCATAACCAGATGAACGTCGTTTATAATCGCTACTTGAATAAGAGCGACCTCTATGACGATAATCACTACTAGAATACGAACGATTTTTTTTCCTACCTAATAAAGAATCAATAATTTTCTTGAACATCCCTTCACCTCTTGAGTAAAATTTTCTTTTAATTATACCAATAATTTCCGACTATATTTGTGACAAGTTTGTAAAGAGTAAAAAACGACGAGTTAAGCCCGCCGTTACTTTCACTCATCCTCTTCATCAAACACTTCATCAATCATACATTTCTCTAATAAATACTCGAATGTAATATCTGCGAGATCTTCAATTTCTTCTCGTTTTGGGACGTATCCTCTTTCAATTAGTTGCTCATAAAAAAACTCCGCAATCTCTTCCGTATCAATTACGACTTCAATTTCCTTCATGAGCATCACTCCTTTATTTCTGTTTTATGAAAAAATCTCAAAAATATGTATATGAGATTAGAAAAATAGTTTTTATTTTTTTATAGGTCATATCTTTAGGACGAGGTTCATACGATGGTAGTACAAGCTATCAAAAAGGGGGATTTAATTATGGAATACCAATATGAGGAAAAGCAAGAAGTAGGGCAAACAAAAGAAGAGTTCATGCATGAAGATCAATGGGCAGACTCTCTTATTAAATGGCTTTTTATTTTTTTAATAATTGTAGGCATACCTTATACTGCATATGTTGTTGTTCAATTCATTCTCTCTTTCTAGTTAACTATTTTTTCTCTGTCAATTTAACTAAATAATTATGAACAACATCCATAACAATTTTGTATTCTTCATCTTTAAATATATCGAATAACAATTGATAATCGTTATAAATATCAAGTAATCCATCAATGATTTCTTGACGATTTGTCTTAACACTCACTTTTTTTGAGTTGTTAATTGACTTTAATTTTCCTAAATCTAATTTATTCATACCAGCTTTATCTTGTTTCATTTTCTTCAAAATTGCATTTGCGGTTTGAGCATTGGCAAGTAACGTTAAATCCGACTCATCTGCTTCTAACCATTCACCATCCGTAATTCGTGACAATTCATATATGGTATCTTCCCATGCGTCATTTTTATATCTCCATACTTCTGTACGAAAACCAACAATTCGAAACACATCTTTATCATATCCTGTTACTTGCACTAGATCACCAAATGTGAAATTATAATTTAATTCAATCCACTCAGTTTCACCTTTTTTCATATCTTGCTCTGAAACGTGCTGCAATGTTTGCTCTACGTAAAACCCATCGTGATTATTGACTTCGTATACGTAAACTCCATCTAAAATCTTCATATTTGTGATTTTACCAACGGTTCCATATAGCGTAATCACGACTATGTCCCCTACGTTATATTTAGGTTGCTTTTTTCTTGCCATCTATATCTCTCCTTTTTTTGACGTCGTGATTTTGATAACAGTATATGCAACCTACATAAAAACGCTTATCACAGAAGCGTATATTCATAAATTTTTTAATAAAAAATATCACCGTATAAAAAAATTATTTACAACGTAAAAAAAGCTAGCAAATAGACTAGCTTCACGTCAAAAATTTCATATAGTTCTTTCTTATCTCTCTTGTATGTATAAATCCCAAGCTTCATCAAATATAGACATACTTTCTAGCATTCCACTTAACTCTAAGTATGAACTAATTTCATCATAATCTTCAGATTGCTTCGGAAAGCTTAAATCATCATACATTGCTTCTGCTAAATTCGATACTTCATTACTAAATAAAGCTGCACGATGCTTCATCATATAGTGGTAAAATGTCTTTTTCAAAAATATTCCCTACCTTTCTAACTTGGATACATTATACAAGGCAAAAAAGAAAAAAACCAGCATAAAAGCTGGTTAAAAGTCGAAATAATTTCTTTTTAATAGACGTGGTCTTCCCATTAATTCTTCATACGTTAGTTGTTTTGGTAAATCTTTCGTATAAATTAGGAACAATTGATCTTCTATTTCTTTCACTGTTTGATCTGCTTGATAGTCCATACCGCATGAGGAACAAGAAATGCATGGTGTCTCTTGGATTTCAATGGCTTTCGTACCATCTGGCAATTCCCAATATACAGTATTCAAGCTTTCTTTCGCTTCTGTACTGTCACACCACATACAATTCATACTGCATCACCCTCATTTTTTTTGTCGTTTTCTTCTAATTTAGCCATTTGCGATTGATACTTTTTATCTTTAAGTTGATCGCGCTTATCACGTTTATCTTTTAGTGATGCATGAGTGTCATTATCTTCATAGTCTTTACGGCGGCTCATACGCTGTAAGTCGTCTGGAACAAGGTTAAATTTCTTATCACTCATAAGACCTGCGATACCAACATCTGAACGCTTTTCTTCGTAGTTTGGATAGATTTCTTTGAAGTACCCTTCTGCTCTTCCTGGGATATAGCTCTCTGGCTCTGGATACGTTGTAATAACACCTTCAAAGTTACGAAGCACAACTTTATCTGCACTTTGCGAGATTAAATAGTTTGGTTGAAGCGCAATTTTCCCGCCTCCTCCTGGTGCATCAACAACGAATGTTGGAACCGCATAACCAGATGTATGACCGCGTAAACCTTCAATAATTTCAAGACCTTTAGATACTGGTGCACGGAAATGACCAATACCTTCAGATAAGTCACATTGATAAATGTAGTATGGACGTACACGGATTTTTACTAAGTCATGCATAAGTTTTTTCATAATTGGAACGCTGTCGTTAATACCAGCTAAAATTACTGCTTGGTTTCCGATTGGAACACCAGCATTCGCTAGCATTTCACATGCTTTTTTCGACTCTTCTGTAATTTCAATAGAAGTATTGAAATGTGTATTCAGCCATACTGGATGGTATTTTTTAATAATGTTACATAAGTTTTCTGTAATACGCTGCGGGAATACTACCGGCGCTCTCGTTCCGATACGAATAATCTCGACATGCGGAATCTCTCTTAAATTTTTTAATACATATTCTAAAATTTTATCGTTAATAAGAAGACCGTCACCACCAGAAATTAATACATCTCGTACTTGTGGTGTATCACGAATGTAACCAATTGCATCATCTAATTGTTTCTTCGGCACACCCATTCCAATTTGTCCACTAAAACGACGGCGTGTACAGTAACGACAATACATAGAACATTGATTCGTTACTAAGAATAATACGCGGTCTGGATAACGATGTGTTAGACCTGGAACTGGTGAATCTTCATCTTCATGAAGCGGATCTTCTAAATCATATTTTGTTTTATATAACTCTTCCGAGATCGGTACAGATTGCATCCGAATCGGACAGCGTGGGTCATCAGGATTCATTAGCCAAGCATAGTACGGTGTAATATTTAACGGGATCGTTTTTGTTGAAATTTTAACGCCTTCTTCTTCTTCAGGTATTAAATTAATCACTTTCTTTAAGTCATCCAAAGTTTTGATCGTATTCGTTAATTGCCAAACCCAGTCATTCCATTGTTCTTCAGTAACATCCTTCCACAACTCGATATCCTTCCAGTGACGATTTGGTTTGTATACATCATGTAACATTGCTATTCCCCCTTTTTATACGCTCATCCTTTATATAAGCAATAGTTATGCCAACTTTACATTATTGATAAGTAAATGTACGGAGAACGCTATTACATAAGCGAAAAAATATTTGTAAGCACTGTTTGAAATCCATACATACTATCATATTCATTACTTTTTATATATGTAAACGCTCTTTTATTGGTGCAAACACACAAAAACCGCCAATTATTCGGCGGTTTTGTCGTACTTACTCAGTTTATATTGCAGCGTTTGGCGAGGGATACCTAACATTTTTGCAGCTTGTAATATATTCCCTTCCGTTTCAATTAACGCTTGATCTATTAATTCCTTTTCCGTTTGACGAAGTGCTTCTCTAAGTGGCAATATGCTCTTCTTCTTTGGCAGATTCTCTTTTCGAAACGTACGCGGTAAACAATTGGCTGTTAGTGTATCCCCTTCTGCAATTATGACAGCATGTTCAATTGTATGTTTTAGCTCCCGAACATTGCCAGGCCATTGATAAGCTTGTAGTCTTTCTTTTGCTCCCTTATCCATTTGAAGTACACCTTTTTTATAACTTTTATTATATTCGTTCAAAAAATAAGACGCTAATAATAATACATCCTCAGTTCTTTCACGTAGCGGCGGAATATATAATGAAAAGACATTTAATCGGTAATATAAATCAGTACGAATTTTATTCTCTCTTAAACATACTTCTGGGGGCTGATTCATTGCAGTAATAACGCGAACATCTACTTTTCTCGTCTTATTATCACCAATTCGACGAATAACACCATCTTCTAATACACGTAGCATTTTCGCTTGTAAATCGAGAGGCATTGAATTCAGTTCGTCTAAAAACAATGTCCCACCATCTACAAGTTCAAATAATCCCGCTCGTTCAATTGCCCCAGTATAGCTACCTTTCGTCGTTCCAAACAATAAACTTTCTAATAGCGACTCTGGCAAAGCTGCGCAGTTTTGTGCAATAAATGGCTTGTTCTTCCGTTTAGAAGCTTCATGAATCGCTTGTACAAATAATTCTTTACCTGTTCCTGTTTCCCCATATATTAAAACATTTGCATCAGTTGGCGCTACTTTTTGTGCTAATTCTTTCGTCTGTTTAAACCGAGCATCGTTCGTCACAATCGTCTCAAACGCAAAATGCTTTTTGATTGGTTTTTTTCTAGATGACCGCTTTATTTTTGATTGCAAATCTACAATTGTATCCGTAAGTTTTTGAACGGTGGAATAATCCTTTGCAATTTCTACAGCTCCAGCAATATTTCCATCTATAAAAATAGGTAACGTCGTATTTACTGTACAAATGTCTTCCCCATTTAAATTTTGATAATGCTGAACTTGATGAACGATTGGTTTTTTTGTATCTAACACTTTCATCAACGTACTTGTTTCCCTAGATAAAGATGGAAACGCTTCTAACAAATGTTTACCTAACACTTTTTCAATTTTTGATCCATCGTGTTTTGCAGCTACAGTATTATAGAAAATTGTAATACCATTTTCATCTACTGCGTGTATAGCCTCATCAATACTGCCCAAAATCGCTTCAATGACTTCTTGTGTCGAAACTGCTAGCAATGTCATCCCCCCTTTTGCCGAAAATCCAGCAATCACATGCCAGATTTTCGGCATACCTATATGCGATTATAAGCATGACGATTCCGTTCTATTTTTTATACCGTACTACTTAGACAAATCTTTCACCCATATATTCATATCTTCCAGCTTATCGAAAATGTAGCAATTGTTCGCCAGTCTTCCTGTATACGTATAACCTAACTGATGAAAGGCCGCATTCATTCCGAAAGAAAGCGATCGAGCAATTGTATAGGAGCAGAAAATCGATTTTTCTTGCAGTTCTTCTTCTAACTTAATTAATAAACTTTTCATAAATCCATGTTTACGATATTCGGGTAAAGTAGCACAATTCGTTAATTCTGCATTTCCTTCTTTTATATTCATTTCTGCAGATGCTGTACTAATTATTTCCCCATCAAATTCATATACATAGTAAATTGTATCGTCTTCTTTCATCGTTTGTTTTACATAACTCGCTTCGTTTAAAGGAGTAGGATAAACTTCAAATACTTTTCCAAATACAGCTGCTAATTCTTCTGCATCCTCTTCTGTCGCTTTTCTTAATAAAAATTTCTCAGGGACTATTTTTTCCTTTACTTCTTTTTCTTTTACACCGCTTAAAATGGTATCTTCCTCAGCCCAATGAATACTATTTCGTCTTTCATCATTATTAAATTTCACGAAGAAGTATGCATCATGACCTTGAAAATAATGTGGTATCGTTGCTTCTAATAAAAAACCGAAAGAGAGCCATGTTGAAACATGCTCTCCCTTTCCTTTAACAATACATTTAGTGAAAGAATGTTTCTCTGCTAATTCATCAATTGTTTGGATAATCCTCTCAATATTTCCTGTGTAGTGATCTACTCGAATACGTTTATTAAAATAGTCCAAAACGCCTTCTACTGTATAACCGTTCGTCTGCTCTCTAAAAGATTCATAGTATTTCATTTTTTCACCTCACACCAATCTAGTAATGTACATGCAATAATTTTTGCGGCAGCTATCATTTTATCAACTTCTATATATTCGTTTGGATAATGTGCTACTTTCGTTTCTCCTGGGCCAAATACTATCGTTGGTACACCTGCGATTTGTGTAAATAAACCTCCATCAGTCCCCCACGGAGATGCTTCAATAATTGGTTTGTTCCCTTCGATTTCAACAAAGTTATGCCCGAGTGTTGTAATTAACTCATGATTTTCTTCTAGTTCACCAGGAACCCATCTCGCACCAAACCATTCTACTTCTACTGGATTTTCAACAAACCAATTGTCCACATCATTTAATTCAGCGATCCAATTCTCAAACTCTTCTTTTGCTGCCTCTATAGTCTCATTCGGCGCAATACCGCATCTTCCTTCTAAAATTAACGAATCTGGAACAGAACTTGGCCAGCTCCCGCCTTCTATTTTCCCAATATTAATTGGAATTGGAATCGGGATTCCCTTGAATAATGGGTCTGTAATTCGGTCATTTCTCTTCACTTCCAATTTTCTCAAATGCTCTACAACAAACATACTTTTTTCAATTGCACTTACTCCTTCATAACGCGTTCCACCGTGTGCTGCTTTCCCTTTCACATGTAGACGAAACCACATGGATCCTTGTTGTTTCGGGAAAAACTTCATATTTGTTGGTTCTGGAATAATAACACCATCCGCTTTATATCCTCGTAATATAGTCGCTAATGTTCCTGCCCCGCCGCTTTCTTCTTCTATTACACTTTGAAAATAAATATCTCCTTTTAATTCAATACGAGATTCAATAATTGCTTCCATCGCAAGCATAAGTGCGACATTGCCGCCTTTCATATCCGTTGTTCCACGACCATATATACGATTTCCTATTTTCTCACCACTATAAGGGTGATGGTCCCACTGATTCACATCTCCTTCTGGTACAACATCTATATGCCCGTTTAATATCATAGATTTCCCGTCGCCGCTCCCTTTAAGGGTTGCTACAATGTTGGGGCTATCTGAAAAATTTGTACGCGGTGATACAAAATAAGGATGATCTTTCATTTTAGAAAATGAAGGCTCCCAAATATCAAGATCTAAACCTAGCTCACGTAATTTTTCAATTACAATTGCCTGCGCACCACTTTCATCACCAGATACGCTCTTTTCTTGAATTAATCGTTTTAAAAACTTTACGCTTTCCTCTTCATGACTCTCAATATAATCACAAACTTGTTTTTTTAATTGCTCCATATATTACATCTCCCCTCATTCAATTACTAGTAAGTTAGAGCCAATTTCAAACTCCGCTTCTGTATGTTTTTTTATATCTTCCACTGTGTACGGGCTCATTAATTCTTGTAAAATAAGTCCACTCGGCGTCACTTCCATAACTGCCATATCCGTAATTATTAAATCTACACATTTCTTTGAAGTTAATGGTAACGTACACTCCGAAACAATTTTTGCATTTCCGTATTTATCGACATGATTCATTACAACAACGACCCGCTTTGCTTTTTGTGCCAAATCCATCGCTCCCCCAATACCAGGAACGCGTTTTCCTGGAACGATCCAGTTAGCTAAATCACCATTCTCACTCACTTGTAATGAACCAAGAATCGTAATATCTAGTAAACCTTTTCGAATCATCCCAAACGCTGTGCAGCTATCAAAATAACTCGCTCCAGTAATAAGGGAAGTTGGCAAACCTGCTGCGTTACATAAGTTTTCGTCTTCATTTCCTTTGCTTGGCGTAGGTCCCATACCTACAATTCCATTTTCCGCATGAAACATAACGTTTATATCGTTAGGAAGATGATTCGGTACAAGCGATGGTATACCAATACCTAAATTTACAATCATACCATTTTGTATTTCTTTCGCTGCACGTCTAGCAATTTTACCTCTCACTTCTACGCCCATACCCATTTCCAATTCACTCCTTCCGATGGTACGATATAATTTACAAATACTCCTGGGACAACAATTTCTTCTGGATCTAAACTTCCGAGTGGAACAATTTCTTCTGCTTCTACAATCGTTATATCCCCGGCCATAGCAACGTGAGGATTCATGTTACGGGCGCTCTTATCAAACACAAGATTACCGAACGGATCCGCTTTTTTCGCATATACAATCGCAACCTCAGCAGTTAATGCTGTTTCAACTAAATATGTCTTGTCATTCATTTCAACTGTACGTTTTCCTTCTTCTACAATCGTATCAACACCTACATCAACTAATACACCTCCAAGTCCTACACCACCAGCGCGAATACGCTCTGCTAATGTTCCTTGAGGAGAAAACTCAATTTGTAATCTTCCTTCGTTTAGTTGTCGTCCTGCATTTGGATTTGAACCAATATGAGAAGTAATTAATGATTTTACCCTTTCATTCGTAACGAGACGACCAATCCCTACATCAGGAAATCCCGTATCATTTCCTATTAAATTTAAATTTGTAACTCCTTTTTCTAAAATCGCCTGTATTAAAGATGGAGGGGATCCAATCCCCCCAAATCCTCCAAACATTAATGTCATATCATCGTGGAACAAAGAAATTACTTCCTCTATCTCTTTTAATTTATCGAATGTATTCGTAATAGTTGTCATGCGATACTATGCCCTCCTTTTTGCATCATTTCTTCTACACTTTTTGCAAAAATTGAAAGTAATTCATCTAACTCGGAATATGTAGTTGTCATTGGCGGTGCCACAAGCAGTGCACTATCTTCTTTTCCTGCCTGCCCTGAAACAGCTTGGTATAAAAGAAGACCATTTTTAGCTGCAACCGAAATAAGTTCCGACGCCTTTGTAAACGATTGCAATTCTACTCCGATCAGCAACCCTTTCCCGCGTACATCAGCAATGATTGTCGATTGTTGCTGAACTTTCTGCAATCCTTTTATTAAATACTCTCCCTTTTCCGCTGTGTTTTCAGGTAGATTATGTTTCTCCATATATTCAATAACAGCTAGAGCTGTTGCTGCAGATAATGGATTTGCACTTAACGTATGCCCACTCATAACAGAACGTGATCCTCGTAAAATCGGCTCCATTACTCGGTCACTTACAACCGTCGCTGCCATCGGTGTGTATCCAGCTCCTAAACCTTTACCAAGTGTCATAATATCCGGTTCTACACCCCAATGCTCCATCGCAAACCATGCGCCAGTACGACCAAGCCCAGTCATTACTTCATCTGCAATAAATAAAATATCGTAATGACTACAAATATCTTTAATAACTTTATAATATTCTTTCGGCGGAACGACTGCGCCTCCAGCTGCTCCAATAATCGGTTCAGCGATAAAAGCTGCGATATGTTCTGCTCCAATTCTTTCAATTGATCTTTCTAGTTCTGTCGCACAAGCAAGCTGACAAGTTGGATATACCTTTTGCACTGGACATCTAAAACAATATGGTGCTGGAATAGTTGGATAATCTTCTAAAATTGACACGAAGCGTTGTCTGCGCAGTGGATGCCCAGACATTGATAAGGCTCCCATCGTAATACCGTGATAACTCATCCATCGTGACAAAATTTTATGCTTCCCTTGAATACCTCGCTCTTGAAAATGCTGAATTGCAATTTTCATAGCCGTTTCATTTGCTTCCGTACCGCTATTCACAAAAAAGCTCCAGTTCAAATCTCCTACACTTAAATCGCTTAATTTTTCCGCTAATTTTTCAGCTGGTTCACTCGTAAACTGTGATCTATAAACGAAAGCAATCTCCTCTGCTTGCTTTTTGATAACGTCCGCAATCTCCTTTACGCCATGTCCAATACCTGCCGTAATCGCCCCTGACGAGCCATCAAAATATTTATTTCCATTTTGGTCATACAAATACACACCTTTTCCATGTGAAATCATTGGATACGGCTGACCAACAAGTGGTTTAATTAAGTAATCGCGCATAGCGCTCCCCCATTTCTCCAATTTGTATATATATATGAAGAAAATTGACGTTTCTTTCATAAAAAAGAACCCTCTGCGAAAGCAGTGAATTTATCAAAAAACTATTATAAAATATACAAATGAGTGCTAAATATTATTTCAAAAACAGAAAATTCGGAACTTAGAACGAAGACCAACCCTTATCTATGCTCAAACACCCTCCCTTATATAAAATTAACGCTTCACTAAATATTTTTTAACATAATGCCAGCTTCCCTCAAATGCCGACATTGTGTAAACTTCGACGAAACTCCCTTTAAACTCCTTCCTAATATCTTACTTTACATTGCATATTTTCAAACAATTCTCGACAATTAATCCTACTAAATGCATAGCAATTATTTTTATAGTAATCTATATTTCACATACATTCTCCATTGTTTTAACAATAAAAAAAGAACCGATTAACCACATTAATCAGTTCGGTACGACGCTCTTTTATCGGTTAATACTGTCACTTTCCAACATAAATAGAAAAAAGAATGTTACAAATTCAAAATTCATCCTACAGCCTAAAGCACAAAATCGTCCATAACTCCATTCACAATTCCTGTCGGGATATCTCCATCCCAAGCTTCTATTCCTTTCCTCATTTTCAAACTACCTTTCCTTTATAATTTATGTAGGACAATTATCACTTTGTATGTGTATTTGCCCATAATTTAAAAAATCCTCTAGTTTCCTAAGGATTTTGGGACATGTTTTCGATATGTTAATTGATACGTTCTTAAGGTTTTTTATTTTGAAATACACATTGTAATCGTTACATCATCACCCAATAAGGATGATCAATTGCTGTTTCCTCTAGAAATATATAACGCTCGTTCGCCTAACTACACTTATCCCTAAGCAATACTTTTTATTCACTTTCAACTTTCCTCCTTTAAAAAACAATTTTTTCGCATAACCCCGTTCTTGCTAAGCATATAGTTTTAATGATGACAAAGGAGGAATGTTCATGTCTCAATCTGAAATCGAAAAATATGGACAAGAAGCTGCACGATACGAACAGCTCGCTCGTTACTATCAATTTCATAATCCGAAAAAATATGTAGAACTATATATGAAATATTATGATGCGCTTACGAAACTTGTACAGGCATATGAAAAAAGAGATTCACAAGAAGCTGCTTTACCGTCACACATAAGGTTTTTTCACTCAGCTTCAAATACACCTGCAGTTGATATTTTAGTAAACGGACAAAAGGTTATTAAAAATATTTCTTTTAAACAATTTAGTCCCTATTTAACATTAGTGCAAGGTAAATACCGTATAGATATTGTCCCTGTAGGAAATGAAACTGCCGTCTTTTCAGCTTTAGTACCGATAATGGGAAATCACTCTTATACTTTTGCTGCAATAAATAGTGATAATTATCTACAATTACAACCTATGCTTGATAATACTCATTTACCAGCAGGCCAAGCCAAAATACGGTTTGTACATTTTTCTCCAGATACCCCTGTTATAAATGTAAGTTTAAAAGGTGGAGATCATTTATTTGAAAATGTACTCTTTAAACAAATAACAGATTTTTTAGAAGTTAGCCCAGGTACAGCAGATATTGAAGTTTCACTCGCAGATAATCCAAGGGTCTTGCTAACTATTCCGGATTTCAAAGTCGAACCGAATATCATTTATACAATTTCACTTTTAGGTTATTCAACGAAAGATCCTAAATTAGAAGCCGTTATACTTACGAATTAAAACAGTCTACACCATTTATTTGGTGTAGACTGTTTATTTTTGAAATGCAATTTGAAATTCTGTCCAATCGTTATCTGAACGACACATGATGGACCCATTATGTTTTTCTACAATTTGTTTACATACAAATAACCCAATACCAGTTCCTAATTTTTTAGTAGTTACAAATGGTTCAAAAATCGTTTCTACATTTTCAGCTGGAATCATTGGTCCATTATTTTTTATTACAATTCGAATCGATTGATCTTCTTCAAATACATCAATGATAATTTTTCTTTCTTCTTTCATTGATTCAAGAGCGTCAATTGAATTCATTAATATATTTAAAACTACTTGTCTCACTTCACTCCGATAACCAACAAGTGGAATTGGATACGGCAAATTCTTTTCAATTGATACATTTGCATTGACCAAACTCGGATATAAGAACTGTATAATATCTTGAAACAAATCATTAAGCCAAAATCGTTCTGATTCAGTCCACATTTCTTTTTTCGATACGAGTAAAAATTGTGAAATACGAAAATTTAATTGGTCTAATTCATGCGAAATAATATCTAAATACGATAAACTAGGATGATCGGCCTTTAATAATTTGACAAATCCCATAATGGAAGTAAGTGGGTTACGAAATTCATGTACAAAACTAGCTGACATTTGCCCTAAAATCGTCAGCCTTTCTTTATGTGTTTCGTTAATATATTGCTGTTTTTCCTCTAAATTTCTTGATATTATTTCCGAGTATTTTAAAACAGTATAATAAATTAATTTGTCAAAACAAGTATGTATTTGAGCCATAATTGGTTTCAATTCACGTGCGCTAACATCTAATTCACACATCGCTTCGAAAAGCTCATTTCTTCCCACGTTTGCATTATAAACAAAATCTCCAATATTCGCATCTGCTCCTGCACGTTCAATAGCAATTTTCTCGCATAATGGCTGAAGATAATCTATATCTTTTTCTTCCATAGTAAGTTCGATAATTAACTCTAATAAATCCTCCCCATTTTGAAATGCTTCTAGTTTAAATGGATCTTTATCGGAAATTATCATTTTGTTTTTCCAGTTCTCAACGAATTGGTGCCTGTTGTTTTTCAAGTGCGAACAAAATACTTCTTTAATATCCTTATCGATTGGAAAAACCTCCATTCCCTCCATTTCCATGCGACGAACACCCTTTATATTTTGAATATTAACACAAAAATCACGATTCGTTAATAGATTATTGTCACATTTTGTTAATATGTGTTGATAAAATTTTTAATGTCTTTATTAATTGTTTAGATTGATACATTCCATTTTCCTTCCTTTCACTCAAAGTTTTTTACATTCGATGAGACTTTTTTTGCATCCTGCTTCATTCTTTCGTACAATAGAAAATGAAAGGTGTGAAAAATATGGTAAATAAAAATGTGGAAGATTATCTCCAAGAAGGCATTTACGGCCAAAAGCAGAACAAACCAGAAGAACGTAATATGTATTTAACTACATTACGTGAGCGTGTAGAAATCGCTTTAACTATCGGTCAAGTAATGCAAAGTAATGTATATTCTGAAGTAGCTAGTAGCATGCGCTCTTCTCAATCATTACAAATATTCCTAAATGGTGGCATTGCTTACCCACATTTATCTAAATACATTAAATTAGCAAATGAAAAAAATGTTCCTTTTACAATTGTTCAAAATAAAGGTACAGAAACACCAATTGGTTTAGTATTATCTCATAGCACTGCTGTTGACAAAGAACAAATTTATGTAGAAGATGCTATTTTCAAACAAGAAATGAAGTAAAAGGTACACTTGATTAAATGAATTCATTCTGAGAAACGTAAAACAAACAATAAAAAAACGAGTATGGAATCGTAAACATTCCCTACTCGTTTTTTTATTGTTTAAGTCCTATTTACTTTATTTTTTAATACATACTAATTTCATTTCTGTCATTTCTTCTATTGCATATTTAATTCCTTCACGCCCCGTGCCGCTTTCTTTCACACCACCATAAGGCATATGATCTACCCTGAACGTTGGAATATCATTTATCATGACACCGCCAACTTCAAGCTCATCAATTGCACGCATAGCTTTAAATAAATTATTTGTAAATACGCCTGCTTGTAGACCGTAACGTGAATGATTTACTTGCTCTATCGCTTCATCAAATTCTTCAAATGTATTTACTGTCATAAGTGGACCAAATACTTCTTGGCACTGTACAGATACATACTCTGGAACATTTGTTAATACAGTTGGTTCAAATATCCTTGCATCATGTTTCTTGCCACCATATAAAACAGCTGCACCTTCCTTAATCGCTTCTTGCACCCACATTTCTATTCGCTCTACATCTTTTTTCGAAATTAAAGCCGATACATCCGTTTCCTCAAGCAATGGATCCCCAACAACAACTGTTTCCATTGCTTTCTTTAGCTTTGAAAGAAATTCATCCATTCTCTTTTCATGTACAAAAACACGTTGTATCGAAATACAAACTTGTCCATTATTAACAAATGCTCCCCATTTTACGCGTTCAATTAATTCATCTGTTAATTCTACATCTTCATCAATAATAACAGCAGCATTCGATCCTAGTTCTAACGTAACTCGCTTTAACCCAGCCTTTGCCTTAATTCCAATTCCAACTTTCGGACTTCCTGTAAAAGTAATGGAAGCAACATCATCACTTGTAACTATCGCCTCACCTACAGTTGCACCAGGACCAGAAATAATATTTAAAGCTCCTTTTGGCAATCCTGCCTCTTCAAATAGTTCAACTAATGCGTAAGACGATAATGGCGTTTGATCAGCTGGTTTTAACACCACTGTATTTCCAGCAGCAATTGCAGGGCCGACTTTATGTGCCACTAAATTTAACGGGAAATTAAATGGTGTAATAGCTCCTATAACCCCAATCGGTTTTCGCATTGTGTATGCAATACGCCCATCTGCACCAGGTGCTGCATCCAGTGGCAGTGTCTCGCCGTATATACGCTTCGCTTCTTCCGCTGCAAATTTGTATGTCTGAACGGTACGATCTACTTCTCCCCTCGCAGCACGAATTGGTTTTGCAGCCTCTTTTGCAATAATCTGTGCAAACTCTTCTCTTCTTTCATCCATTTTTTGTGCAACCTTCTCTAAAATAGTCGCACGATCATATGCAGATAATGTATTCATTTCTTTCATTGCATTTTTTGCAGCAGTAACAGCCTCTTGTATATCTTCTTCCGTTCCTTGTGCAATTTCCGCTAATGTTTCTTCAGAATATGGTGCGTATAATGGTTTATACGTGTTTACAGACTTCCAATCTCCATTTATATATAAATGTTTTTTCATAAGTTTTCCCCTTCCATATATACAACAATACTTCACCTAGTGAAAGGTATGACTTATGTCATTGTATCATAGCCCTTATTCTGCCAAAAACATTATGCTCAAAAAAACTCTGCCAAATAGCAGAGCCTACGAACTAATTTGTTCTTGTAATGAAATTTGTTTTTCATCTTCTAATACAACAATTGATTCTACACTTTTTGTAACTTCTAGTCTCTTTATATAGTGTCCATCTAATTCTTTCACGCAAAACTTATAATTTTCAATTTCAATGAAATCCTCTTCAGCAATTTCTATATTCTTCGTTAAAATCCATCCACCTATTGTATCAACACCATTATCATCGATCGTTAATCCTAACAACGTATTCACTTCACTAACGAGCACTTTTCCCTCTAATATCGTTTTCGTTTCACTAACTTGTTGAATTTCTGGCTGTTCATCTGTATCAAACTCATCTTGAATATCTCCAACTATTTCTTCTAAAATGTCTTCAACAGTAACAAGTCCAGACGTACCACCATATTCATCTATCAATATAGCAATATGTGTTCTTTCTTTTTGCATTTTTAAAAACAAGTCGTGTATTGGGATAGAGTCGATAACTAAAATAATCGGCCTCATATATTGCTCTACTTTCTTATTACTTACCGCCTTATGCTGCACAAAATCTGTGAAAATATCTTTAAAGTTTACAAAACCTATTACGTGATCTTTGTCGCCATCAACAACTGGATATCTCGTATATTTTTCCCGGGACATTTTTTGCAAAGCTTCTTCAGCAGGCATTTCTTTACTAATAATATGCATCTCAGTTCGGGGTACCATTATTTCTTTTGCTATACGATCATCAAATTCAAAGATTTTATTTACATATTTATATTCAGATTGATTAATCTCTCCATTTTTGTAACTTTCTGAAACTAATAACCGTAATTCTTCTTCTGAATGAACCTCATCGTGCCCTTTCGGTGGTTTCAGCCCTAGCAACTTCGTAATCATTCGGGCTGATCCATTTAATAGCCAAATAAATGGAAACGCCATACGATAAAAGAAAATTAACGGTTTAGCAACAAATAAACTCACTTGTTCAGCTTTTTGAATCGCAAATGTTTTTGGGGCCAATTCCCCTATTACAACATGTAAAAATGTAATAAACAAAAACACTAAAATTACAGCAAAAATGTCTGCTAGTTGGGAAGAAATGTTCAAATTTACAAAAAGCGTGTCAAACATTTGCTTTAACGCAGGTTTACCAAACCACCCAATCCCCAGAGCTGTAACTGTTATTCCTAGCTGACAAGCAGATAAATATTCGTCTAAGTTTGTAATGACTGTTTTGACAGGTGTTGCGCGATTATTTCCTTCTGCAATTAAATAGTCAATTCGTGAACTTCGCACTTTAACAATTGCAAATTCTGCTGCAACGAAAAATGCCGTTAAGGCAATTAAAACAATCACTATACTTATACTATATATGTCCAAATACTTTTCCTTACTTACATTGTAAGCAAGGAAGCCACCTCCTACTTAATTTTATTCAAGTGAAGTAAGTATTCTAATACTCTAACAAAATTCTACATTAGCAACCACCTTTTTATATATTATATGCATACATAAAAAAGATATTTATCATTATGATAATCTAATTCATTTCCATCAGTCAAATTGTTCTAAATTTTAGGATAAAATATTTTTATATACACGATATATTCTTCACAGCTTCATTTCGTGAAAAAACACTTTCTTTGCCGATTCCACACTTCTTTTGTCACACTAGAAGGGAACTTACTTCATAGATCGAAATCATTCAACAGGATATATATAGGAGGGATTATTTTGGAATATAAAACACCATTTATCGCAAAAAAATTAGGTGTTAGCCCAAAGGCTGTTGTCCGGATTGCACAACAATTAAATCTTACGATAGAAAAAAATAAATATGGTCACTTTATTTTTACACAAGATAATTTAGACCAAATGTTAGAATACCATCTTTCACAAATAGAGCAGTCTCAAAATTCTCACCCTACTCCAAAAACATCGTCAAACGATGTTGAAGAATTAAAAACTCAAGTAAATACAATTGTTCAAAACATATCATCGCATGATTTTGAGCAATTATCCGCTCAATTAAGCACAATTACGAGAAGGCTAGATCGAATGGAAGAACAAATGCAAGATAAGGCAAATGATGTAGTTACGTACCAACTTTTACAACATCGCCGTGAAATGGAGGAAATGTTAGAGCGAATTCAAAAGCTAGAAGCTGACCTCAAGAAAGAAGAACCACTATATATTACTCCCGATACAAAACCAACATATGAACGTGAAAAGAAACCGAAGCGCCGCAAAATGATTTTTAGTATATTTGGATTATAATTTTTAGACCCTTATTAAAATAATAAGGGTCTTTTTCATGAAGAATGATTTCATTTTAAATTAGTATTCTCTTTATTATACATATTCATTTCGTTTTATTTGGTTAACATAATATTCTTACTGTATTCTGCGATTAATGCCTGTGCATGTGCATTCCCTTGAATCACATCTCGAAATTCTTTTAAAGAATACAAATGTGTAGCCCCTTTTCGAGCATGAATTCGTACTGGTACACCTTGTAAAGTATCATGAAACTGAAATGGATTATCTATCGGTTCAATTGGGAAACCGAGTGTTAACAAATACATATACATTCTTTTTGTAACTGCTGCAATATACCATTCTGCTTTCGTTTCTAATGCATGCATAAATAAAATAGCGGTTAGTCTTTTGAAGTGTCCTCTCCCACGAGACGTTTTCGCAATACTTAACTTGCCTATTTCATACACATTTTTCAAATCTTTCACTAGATCATTTTTAGAAAACGGATAGAAAAACTCAGAATTCGATTGCTCTGGTACCGTATACTTAATACATTCTACTGTACCAATATGATGTTCATCTTCTATTAATAAAAATCGTGATGGATTTAAATTACGTTCTACGAACATTAAGTTTCTTTCTTCACAAAAATCTCCCCATAGTTGCTCGAACCAAAAATGTTCTTCCTTTGTTTGAACACGCTGGAACATATTTACCCGCCTTTCCCATCGCCGCTCTGTTTTTGATAACGCTTTCACTATCTATCATATAAGAACAAATCTTCGTATGCAACTAAAAATATTTATGACTTATTATATTCTGTAAAACGAATTAAATTCCATCTTAATCGTCTTTTATTCCTCATGTACCGTTCTTCTAACAACATATTTATATTACTTTCAAATTCAAATCGTATGAAACTTCTTTCCATACCGCATATAATTCTTCTTAATCTAAAAAAATCCTTTATAAAAAAGGATTTTTTTTACTTCTTCATGCTTTTTAACCACTTCTCAAAAATTTGTACCATTCCATGTTTTCCAGCTAATTTCTCTTCCCCTTGTTTCGTTTTATACGGATATAATTGCAAGAACACACCACATCCAGACTCAATTTTTTTACTATGCATATGACTTCCTGGATATACACAAATGACTTCATAAATGGCCCTTCTATAATAGACTCGCTTGCCATTCTGTTCTTCTACATATTTTATAGACCAGTACTTATACATTTGCTCAGTTGCTTTCGTATTTCCAACGTGCTGAAAAATATTGTACATGGGGCTATACTTCACTTCAATAATAATAGAAGATTGATATACATATTTCCCTTCTTCCTTTACATAACAGTCTAAACGAATATCTGGCTTCTTCGTGTCTTCTCCATTATAAAAATTACTCCCTTTACTTAATGCAATAAGAGGATGCGTTTCAATTAAATCATTAAATGCGACATGTACTCTAATATCATCTCGGTGTAAAACTACTGTCGTTCCATCCTGTAATCCATCTACATAAAAATGTTCTTGTATTTGTTCACGAATGGAATTTCTAGCCTCAAAACCAATTTGCTCTAACATGGAAATAACGATAAAAAAAGCGTAATATTCATACACTAAAAATGTGGGTTTATAAACAAATAGTAAAGATGGAGATTGATCTATATATTGTGGAAATAAATCTAAATGCTGTAGTAATTGTTGATGTGGTATCGGTAAATTATGTGAGTTTATGTTACCCGTTTCAGCAACTTCTCTCCAAAATGGCGAATGCATTAAAGTTTGAAAGTATTGTACACTTCCATGTACAAAATGTGATAATATTTTATATTCTTGTATCTTCATAGAACTCTTTCGTAAATCCGCCTCTTTTAGTAAATGTATATTTTTATATTTTTGTTTCTCTCTATCGGTCACTGATCCATTACGCTCAATTGTTTGTATAATCGTTTTTACAGCTTGAAATTCTTCTGATTTCTTCTTTTTTGCTCTTTCTAATATTTCAATTGTTTGACGCAAAAAACTTTCAGCTTCAAATAAATAGAGATTAAATTGCATCGCTTTAAATTTAAGAAAAGCATTTTCCTTACTATTTTTTTGTTCTATACACTTACGATTATAATATTTTGCATACGGTTTTCTTTCCGCCACTATGGCCCCTTTTCTCGTTGATTTCCGCTCTTTTTCTTCCCATTTATATTCATGTATAAACTTTGAACTCGATTCTATTTTCTTAAAAATTTGCTTTATCTTTTTCATTTTTTGCGGCAACTTTCTAAGTAACACTAAATACGAAGAATCTTCAATATCACTAAGCGCAGAGAAAGTCTTTTTATAATAGCCTCTATCTAAAATCAACTCATTCAAAATTGACTTTACATAGTTTTGAATCATTTCAAATTGATCATCAAAAAAATTTTTGGGAACGATTTGAAAAGCGCCATAATACGTTCTATCTTCTATATTCACTTCAAAATGATATAATCCACAACGCCATGGATAAAAGAATTCCGTTTTTCCATGTTCATATATTAATACCTTTTGTTTTTTTTCATTTATTTCATACTTTGACTCTTTTATATTTTTCTGCCCCTCATATACTTTATTCCATATAAAAGTAATATTCATTGGACTTTCATAATGGTAATGCAATCTGATTGGTTTTAATTCTTGTACTTTATAAATACATTGAACTAATGCCGTAGTAGATGTACAAAGACGATTTAATAAAATATATTCCCCTTTCGCCTCAGATCCAATGATTAATTTTAATACAAAAGGGAGTGTTTCTTTCGTATCAACGATTTCTGTTTCATATCGTACTTCATTTTGCATAGCCATACAACTCCAGTTCTCTACGCTTTTCTCTTATATATGCTAAAGAGTGTTCAAATGTAGATACTCTGTTTGCAAGTGAAGATTGCAAAAGAGGTACTAATGTCGCTCCCCTTTTTACTTCTTCAGAAAGTAAAGGTCCAACCATCATTTCAGTCCCTCTTATTTTCGTCAATATACGTTGCTTGATTTGTAAATCCAATCCCTCTTCTCTACTGATCATATAGGAATGGTTATTTTGGAACGGTATATTTTGCAAATAAGAAGCAATTGCGTTTGCACATCGAAAAGAAATTCCCTTTGACGCATCGTGTGATGACAATACAGCATGTAACTTATCTAACAGTTCTAACTCTTCCCCAGAAAACACCTCGATCATCGTTTTATTCCTGATCCAATTTATACGAAATTCTCCTGCGGTTACTTTCAGAGGAGATTGTAATACAACTTTCTCTTGTTCCATACACATTTCACAAAACGGAATCTTTTGTAACGTTATTAAATTCGTCCGATCTAATAATCGATCTGAGAGCTCTTTCGTTGTTTCATCAAAATTTATAGTACCTACAAATATAATATTTTCTCCAATTTCAATTGATGGTGGAATTGGATTTTCTTTTTCTTGTACACCTTCATATAAATTTAAAATACGATTTTGCTTTTCAAGTTGAAGCACAGATAGAAATGGAGTAAACCAATGCTCAATATGTGACATATTCATTTCATCAAAAACGATTATATACAGCTGGTTTTGATTTTCTTTTGCCTTCATTAACGCCCTAACTAATTTTGTTTCACTTTCAATAAAAGTACCATTCGGGTGAAGGTAACCAAGTAAATCATGTGGTTCTTGGTACGATGGTGAAATCGGAATCCAAACCAATTCTTCCCCATACTGTAATCCAAGTGCTTCTGCATAAGCTTGCACAAAACGGGATTTCCCAGCGCCTGGTATACCACCTAGAATCGTCAACATATTTGTTTTCGCACTTATATGGAAATTATAAATGTCCGTTTCATCCAAATATAGCCCTTTATTACGTACAAAATTTTTTACATACTGTAAAAAGACGGATTCACGCTCATCCCATTCCCATTCATCCTTTTGCACTTTTATTTCCTCTACTTCTACAAGCTTACCTTCTTCAGTCATTCGTTTTTTTAATTGCTCATACACATGATTACTTACAAAATATAATTGATCTTCTACCGCTATTTCCACATGTTTCATCCAGTCATTAAAGTCTATATACTTACATTCCCGCTGCTGTTCAAAATATGCGATTGAACTAATTGATGATGACTTTAAAGATATATTTCCATATAACCTTCCATCGTGCCACAATAATTCGGGTGGTTCAAAGTCTTTCGGATATTTTGGCATTAGAAATGACAAATAACCATTACTAAGTTTTCTTTCTAAAGACTCTCCTTTTTTGTAATCGGAAACTTTAGGTACTGGAATCATTTTATAGCCGTTTGCCATTTCTCGCGGTTCTTCTGTACAAATTAACTCCGCGTATATATTTCCTCTTTCATAATAGAGACGAAACATAACCAATTGCTTTTCTAACTTTCTTTTCTTTAATTCCGCAAAGACTTTTTCATTCTTTTTATTACTACATAAACCTTCAAATACATAAGGTTCATTTTTTAGTTGCTCTTGTAACGTAAATGGTATTGGCGATAGGCATTGTACAAAGAAATTCTCTCCATTCTTCTCTCTCTCTGCTTTTGTAAACTTTCCGATAAACCTCATATAGTACATTCGTTTTATAAAACTTGGTTGAAGAGCTTTATGTAATTTCACCTTCATCACCTTCTTTTTTTCATACTATTCTTAGTGTATGAAAGAAAAGAAAAACTAGAAACAAAAAACCTGACGTTATCCGCCAGGTTCAAAATGAAAACGTATATTAATGAGATGGAAATGCGTTTTTCTCTTGTAAAATGGCATTATGAGCAATTTTCATTTTAGCAAGTACATAACGTAAACGATCTTCAGCGTTTTCATCTTTATTTTGCTGTAATTCCGCCAAATTCTCTACAGCACTCGCTAAATTTTCAATCACTCCTCGTAGTTCAGGATGATGATTAAAAAAGGATTCTTGCACTAATACTTTCCTTACTTCACTCGCTAAATCAACAATTCTGGTTAACTGTTCTTTTTCTTCCATTTTCATCCCTCCTGAATATCTTATGAATTAAATATTCTCTAGACAAAGAAAAAAGCCCTTTATTTAAAAGGACTTTTACATTTTTATATTTCCAGTCAATAACATATAAAGTGATGTGATTGCTGCAATAACAATTGCCCACATTACATATCTCTCAATACCTCTAAAACAACGATTTCCTTTTTCTTTTCTTGCATACATGTAAACAATAATCCCGATTCCATATACAATTGAAACAAGCAATAAATTTTTCAAACCCGCTGCATATAGAAGCCATACAGAATAAGTAGAAGCAATTAAAGCTAACGAGCCGTTTTTTACTTTTGCATCTTTTAGTTCGTTTGTAATAACTAATTTGAATTGGAATAACGCTGATAATAAATATGGTACTAAAATTGATGTTGAAGCAATGAAATACATAATTTGATATGTTGATTCTGAAAACAGAACGATTATAAATATAATTTGGGCAACGCCGTTTGAGATCCATAATGCCATATGTGGCGTTTGTTTTTTATTTGTTTTCGTAAAGACTTTCGGAAACACGCCATCTTTTCCTGCTACGTGGGAAATTTCAGAAACAAGTAAAAACCAGCCTATTAATGTACCTACAAGTGAAGCAACTAACCCGATGTTAATCGCAACTGCGCCCCACGTCCCAACAACATGTTCTAATACATGTCCCATTGACGGGGTTTCTAACACGGAAAGCTCTCCTCTTGTCATCGCTCCCATTGACAAGACAGAAATTAAAATATAAATAGACATTACTAAAATAAGTCCAAGTACTGTCGCTTTACCAACATCTTGGCTATTTTTCGCTCTACCAGATAATACAACCGCTCCTTCAACCCCAATGAAAACCCAAAGAGTTACAAGCATTGTATTTTTCACTTGACCAAGTATAGAGGAAACTGAGATTGTTCCTTCTCCCCAAAAATCATGTGTAAATGTATCCCAGCGAAACGCTGTTACCATTACAACAATAAATAATACGATTGGAACCAATTTCCCTATCGTTGCAATAACATTCATAATAGATGCTTCACGAATTCCAAATAGAATTAGAAAATGAAGTGTCCATAATAAAAGTGATGCTCCAACGATAGATGCAACATTATTTCCGCCTTTAAAAATGGGGAAGAAATAACCTAATGTACTAAACAGTAACATGATTGTTGCAACGTTTCCTAAAATTCCTGCTAGCCAATATCCCCAAGCACTGTTAAATCCGATATATTCTCCGAAACCAGCACGTGCATAACTATAAATTCCGCCCTCAAGCTCCGGTTTTTGTCTTGCTAACGTTTGATATACGAGCGCGAGTGGAATCATTCCCATCGCTGTAATACACCAACCAATTATTATAGAGCCACTATTTGCTCCTACTGCTAAATCATGCGGTAAACTAAAAACACCGCCACCGACCATTGTTCCGACTACTAATGCAATTAATGGAAAAAAACCTAACTTCTTTTCTATTTGTACCACCCCATCTGTCATTCTAGGTGTTATGTTCGTTCAACTATTAAAGTCACCTTTTTCTCTAATAGACGTTTCTCTTATATTTTTTCAGGAAAACATTACTTATTCTAAAAGAAAATGAAGAAAAATGGAATACTTTTTTGAAAAAATGTATAAGTATGCACAAAAAAAACCGTTCATTTTGTAATGAACGGTCATTTCACATATATAAATTTGTATATTTCTTGTAAAATTAACGAAGTAAATTCTCTTTTTGTAAAAATTGTTTCGCAACTTCTTCACTACTTTTTCCATTCACATTTACTTCATAATTCATTTTTCGCATTTCTTCATCTGTAATCTTCCCAGACAATGTATTTAATACTTTTTCAAGTTCAGGATATTTCTCTAATGTCTCTTTTCTTAATAATGGTGCACCTTGGTACGGCGGGAATAACCCTTTATCATCTTTTAGTACTTTCAGTCCGTATTGCTCAAGTTCACTATCTGTTGAATATGCATCGATTACGTTAACATCTCCTGATTGAATTGCACTATAACGTAGTTTCGGTTCCATCGTTTTCACATTTGAAAACTTATAGTTATATAATTTTTGCATTCCTTTATAACCGTCTTCACGATCAGCAAATTCTAATGTGAATCCTACTTTCGCATCCTGTGCAATATTTCCTAAATCAGAAATTGTATTTATATTATTTTGATCTGCTATTTTTTTCGGCATAGCTAGTGCGTATGTATTGTTATACTCCATCGGCTTCAACATAACCATATTATATTTCTTTTCCATTCCAATGCGAGCCTGCTCATATACTTCATCCCGATTTGTGCTTTTTGGCTCTTCTTTCACGAAAGTAGATAAAGCTGTTCCCGAAAACTCAGGGTATATATCTACTTCTCCTGATTTCAACGCTTCAAATACAAATGCAGTTTTTCCAAGACCTGGTTTTAATTCTACGTGTAAATCTGTGTCTTGTTCAATAAGTTGCTTATACATTTGAATTAAAATTTCAGGTTCTGATCCAAGTTTGCCGGCAATAACAATATCTTTCTTTTGTGTATTCCAAAGAAATGGAGAGACGACCATTACAAGAGCGATGCATATCGTCAATATAACGCGCTTAGAAGAGCGTTTGGGACTCTCTAGCACGCGAAGTACTATATCAAAGAATAAAGCGAGTAACGCGGCTGGTACGGCCCCTAAAATGATAAGTGCATGATCATTTCGATCGATACCAAGTAAAATGAGTTTACCGAGCCCACCAGCACCTATAAGAGCTGCTAATGTAGCCGTTCCAACAATTAATACCATCGCCGTACGAATACCGGCCATAATAATCGGAAGCGCTAGTGGTAGTTCTATTTTCCACAGTCTTCTCCAGCTATTCATCCCCATAGCTCTCGCTGCTTCAATTAAAGATTCATCTAACTCCCTTATTCCTGTATATGTATTGCGTAAAATAGGTAATAGTGCATACACAACTAATGCGATAATGGCCGGAAGCTTTCCAATTCCTACTAACGGAATTAATAGTCCGAGTAATGCAAGTGATGGCACTGTTTGCATTACTGCAGAAGTTCCTATAATAAACTCTGCCATCCGTTCTTTTCTCGTTAATAAAATGCCAAGCGGCACCGCAATAATTACTGCAAAAAATAGTGAAATAAGCGATATTTGTAAATGCTCACTTAATGCAGTTAGTAATTCTATTTTTCGTTCTTGGAACGTTTGTATAAAATCAGTCACTGTTTAGCCTCTTTCCTTCATTTGTTCAACAATGTAATTGACAATATGACGACTTGTTAAAACTCCAACATATTGACCATTTTCTTCAACTGGAACGACTTCGTCAGCTCGTACACGAACTAATGCTTCTTGTAAAGGAGAATGTAATGATAGCGCATCCCCATCTTCTACCCGCATACTTTCATCAAGTGGCAATACATCTTCTATACTTTTCCCTTCATACCAAGGTCGTCCACGATTTCCAATGAACTCTTCTACAAATTCATTTTTCGGATTATGTATAATTCCTTCTGGTGTATCTAATTGAACAACTTTTCCTTCTTTCATAATACAAATACGATCTCCAAGCGATAATGCTTCTTGCATATCATGTGTTACGAATACAATTGTTTTTTGAATCTTTTTTTGCAATTGTACAATATCCTTCTGAAGCTGCTCCCTACTTAATGGATCTAACGCACTAAATGGTTCGTCCATAAGAACGATTTTCGGATTTGCGGCTAATGCCCGTACAACACCAACGCGCTGTTTTTGACCCCCTGATAATTCATCAGGCATACGATCGCGATATACGTCTGGATCTAGCCCAACCATCTGTAACAATTCATCGACACGGGCTTTTGTTTTTTCTTTGCTCCACTTTCTCATTTCAGGAACAACTGCAATATTTTCTGCAATTGTCATATGCGGGAACAAAGCGATTTGTTGCAACACGTACCCTATATCCCAGCGTAATTCATTAATATTGTATTGTTGAATATCTTTTCCATCGATTAAAATTGAGCCTTCAGTCGTTTCAATTAAACGATTAATCATCTTCATTGTCGTTGTTTTCCCGCAACCACTCGGGCCAATAAGGACAAAAAACTCTCCCTTTTTAATTTCTAAATGCAATGAATCCACTGCTTTTGTGCCATCTTCATATGATTTTGACACTTGATTAAACTGAATCACAAATACAACTCCTTTATCGTTGTTTCCTTTATTTTGATGGAATATGGAATTCATTTCAAATGATACGCATTATTCTACAAAAAAAGAGCTCACATTTGAGCTCTAACGGTCTAATAATATTGTTTTCATAATAGCGGCATATTCGCGCACATACATTTTTCTCTTAGAGCGCATTGGCGTTTCAGCAGCTAGTACCTCCATCTTTATTCCTAAACGCTTTGCAATTATTTTCGTTCTATACAAATGATACGTATTACTTACAACTACCGCATGTTTCACATCATATAAATCCATACTAAACTTTAAATTTTCATACGTATTTGTAGATTGATCTTCTATTAAAATACGACTCTCATCTACACCATGTACCATTAAATAATTTCTCATACTATGAGCTTCCGGTATATCTTCATCTTCTCCTTGACCACCTGAAACAATTACTTTCACTTCAGGATGAGAAACTAAATATTCCAGTGCTACATCCAAACGGTTTTGAAGAGATAAAGACGGTCTATCTCCAAATAACTTTGCGCCTAATATAAGAACGTATGGAGAGTGAGGGCTCAATTTTTCACGTGCAACCTGCTTCATTCGAAACGTCATATAAAGAATGTATAGTGGTGGTAATAATAAGATTATAAGCAAGATCCATTTGTTCATAAATAAGTTTTCACTCCCTTTCTTTTTATTATATAGAAAAAGATTGGAAGGCAAAAGTACTTTTTATCCCACTATTTGCGGGCAGCCAGATTGGTGAGGGCTGATAATCAGTGGCGGATGAACACCCCCCCACTGATTAAAGTTTCACTTTATACGATTGATTTATTGGCAACGTTCGTCCCTACTTTACGTTGTGAAAGTACATAATAAATAGCGATTCCTAATGATAAGATCAATATGCAGCTTAATACGTAAAAAGGGAGCATTACCCCAGTTTTAGATACACCAGCTGTAAACAGCATTAATAATACAATTCGAATTCCTGTACCAATTAAACGAAATAAGCTGTCCACTCTTCCCATTACTTCGTTTGGAATTTCCTCCATCATTAATACATTTCTCGCCACTCTTGTACCTGCATTTCCAATTGCATGAAAAATTGCAAGTCCATATAACAACATTACGGAAGGTTCAATAATCATTACGGTAATTGAAATTACATATAGGAACATAGTCATGACGATTGAAATTTCTATTTTGACATATTTCATCATAATTGGAATACTTATTCCCGCCAGAACCGCTCCGACACCATACATCATACCTTCTATTGCGTATACTGAGGCACTGGCTTTTAATATATCTGAAATATATACCGGGATTAAATAATTTGCCATCATAACACCGATAAACGGCATATAAGTCGCAAGTAAAAACCAAAAGAACTTCGGACGCTTTTGCATAAAGTGAATCCCTTCGAACAATTGCTTCTTAAATGTTACTTTCTTTTTCACTTCCTTTTTCTTTACGTACGGTATACATAAGAAAAGGACGAATGCTCCTGCAAAAGTTAACATATCTACTAACAAGATCCATTTTAAAGAAATGATTTCAATTAGGAAGCTAGCAGCCGCCCCTGAAATAACTTGCGTTAACTGTCCTTGTATTTCCATTGTTCCACTTAAACTTTTATAATGTTCTGCTTGAAATATCTCTTGGTTGAAAGCGAATATGGTAGGATAAAATAATAAATAGTAAAATGATCCAGCTATATATATAAGAATATAGTGAATAGAATGATAAGGTTGCCCAGTAAATCCCCATATAGCCATCATTCCTATAACGATTATCCCAATACCTTCATTACATAGTAATAAAGATTTTCTTGAAAAACGATCAATACTTTGCCCGATAAAAGGTGTTAATAAAAACATAATAAGAGTTGCGATGATGGAAACATAACCAAACGTTGTCTCTCCTCCACTCTCTTTAATTAACAACCACGGAATCGTTATCATAACAATTCCGGAACCAATAGCTGATAGACTATTGGCCCCTAGAATGAAATACAAGCGTGAATCTTTATACAGAGATGGCATATCACTCCACTCCTAGTTGTTTTTTCACCTCTTTATATACGCCCATATACGCTTTTAATTCTTTAACTAAATCATGAATTAATGGTTTTGCATCTTCTCCCAGTTCACCATCTTGTACATGAAGTCCATCAAGCACAACTTGTTTTGGGATTGCATTTGCGTATACCCCTCTAGCTACAATGCGCATACTGTTTAATGCGTTAATTCCACCTTTACCGCCTCCAGCCACTGCAAGTAATGCGACAGGTTTATGAACAAATTCACTACTACTTAAGTAATCTAACGAATTTTTCAGCGCTCCGCTCATTGCATTATGATATTCTGGTGTACATAGTACTACACCGTCTGCAGTTTTCACTAATGCCTTTAATTTTTTTACCGCTTCTAATTCACGTTGTGATTCTTCCCCATTATATAAAGGCAGTTCCTTTACTGCTAAATCGTATAACTCCCCTTCAAATTGATCAGCAATATATTTTGCAACCACACGAGTTCTACCAAATTTTCTTGGTGTACCGTTAATAACGACTAGTTTCATAATTATTTCTCCCCTTTATTTTCAAGTTATACTTATATATTATCAGAAATTTCTACACAAAACACAATATAAAGAGGTAACTAGCTTGATAAAATAGTATGATAGACGTAAAAAAGAACCCATACGAAAGTATGAGTTCTTCACAATTACTTTTCCACCTCTTTATGGCTCAGTATACCTATGCTTCCTTTCGCTTCAAAATGGGTATACGCTTTTTCTGCTAATTTGATACGTTCTTCTGGTAAGGCTACATATTTCATAATATTTTCTATTATTTTTTCGTACGGAGTAAACACAATTCCTGGCCACTCTATCTCGTCCTCTTGATTACTATTTTCCGAAATAATAAATTTCTTATTTGCCACTGCATAAGAAACTCGAGGTGTTTCAAGAATGCCTGATAAGTAAAAATGAATATTTAATATAATTTTAGACCTAGCAATCAGCTCATTTCTAACAATTCCCCACGCATTATTTTTAAAAACAATATTTAAATTCGGGGCAACTGCTTTTAATTGATCCAAAATAGCTTGCCGCCTCGGATTAAGAGCACCTATAAACAGTATATCGATGTCTTCAGTGATCTCATCTTCAAATGCATCTTTTTTTATTTCCAAAGTTGGCGCATAGTTCATTCCTACATGGCTTATTTCTTTTCCTACCCCTTTTTGTTTTAACCACTCTATATTTTGTTTACTATAATCCCAAATTTTCTTATCTTTTAATAACATTAAATAAAGTGGGTGCGCATAAGGGCTTCCTTCATATAATTGTTCTAAATTATAAATAATTGCATTTTTCGGAAGTAGATTCGGGTTATGTGCATATGTATGCGCTCCAAAAACAATTGTATTTTTCACATTTTCTAGTATTGTTTCTGATATAATTGCTGTATTTCCCTCCTGCTCCAATCGCCATTTCAAAGCTCGCGCAACATCTATGAAACTACCATACGTCTTTGGGCATATAAAAAGACAATAATCATATTCTTTATTCAAATAAGCTTCCATTAGCCTTAAATTATTTTTATATAAATCCACATCCGGGTGTTTAAGTAAAAGCTCATTTGCATGTTTTTTTGCTACTTTATATAATCCAGCATAATAAGCAGCAATGCATCTTCTTAATTCAATTCTTTGCCGATGCTCATCTGCTACGTCCATGTCTAAAAGAAGATTTGCGATACAATACGCTTTTAAATGATCACGATCATAATAATAATCTAGTAGTGGCATCAATTCTTCATACGTATTCCCATGCACAGATTCCCCTAGTTCTAGCGCCCATCGTATTAATTCCATTATTACTCCACTACTCCTTTAACCGAAATTGTATTTAATAAAATTTCGCATTACTTTCTACCATATTTGCTATATGCAACGGTAACTCTTCTTTTTTCGATTCCAATTTTTTTTGTGACACTGCACCTAAATGTTTTTTATGTGGTATATAAAAAGCACTTATAGAAATCTCATAGTCAAATAAGTAATCATACACATGATAATCTACAAATAGAAGATCATTATTCGGAAAAGGAACTTCCTTCCCTTGCAGGGCATACATTAAAGCAATATTATTTTGAGATTTTAATCGATACATTCTTGCAAGTTGATATAATGGCTCAGCCCGGGTTGGTCTATATTCCCACGCTTTTTGAAAATAAAGAATAGCTAATGCTGTATATTGCTCTTCTTGCGTCTTAGCATTTTCTTTTTCATCCGCTTCTGTTACTTCATGTTGTTTATTTGCTGAACGGTTTGCTAATTGTTCATAACAAAATCCTATTCGCAATAATGAATAGAAAACTTCTTCAACCCATCCCCCTGCTTCCACTCTTTTTTTGTACCATTTAATCGAGTCTTCAAATTGACTTAAATGAAAATAAGTTTGGGCTAAATAAAATAAATATCTTATATGCAAATCAGGCGTTGTTTCTGGATCATTAATCCCTTCTAACAACAATCTCTCATCTCTCTCAAATTTATCAGCTTTACTACCACCATCCCCAGGGTCGTTAACGACAAGCGTGTCTAACCTTGCTACTCTCGTATTGTAATTCGCACCAACTTTGGAACGATCTATATCCCAATACTCATGAGTAACACCAACAGATTTCCATGGTAAAGAAGCTTTCAAAAGGCGTGTGAGCCAATACTTAATATGAATATCATATTGCAATGTAAGATAATGGTCTTCTGTTAAACTAGTCTTATCAAACTCGGGATCCACTTCTAATATCATATCTGCATCTAATATTAATAAATAATCTGCTTCTGGATATGTTTTTTGTGCTAATGAAACTGCTAAACTTCTGTTATAACCAAAGTTTTGGAATGGTTCATGATGAACTGTTCCAGGGATATCATTTTCTTTACACCAATTTTCAATAATTTCAGGTGTATGATCAGTTGATCCCGTATCACAAATAGAAACAAAATCTACAATTGATTTTGTTGCATTTAAACATCTTTCCATAATTCTAGACTCGTTTTTAACAATCATACAAAGACATAACTTTTTTTCTTCCCCTACATTCTTCACTTGCTCATTACTCATTTAACCACCTCATATTTTATTAACACGCTCTTTTCATATGTAACACCACTTCATAGCTACACTGATGACATAATCATCCTTTTACTATTTATGAAAACTTCATTTTATTTATTCTTATTTTTATGTTGGGACATCTTTCATGCTTCACTATATTTTTGATACAATCAGTACAAAATGAATATATATAACTTAACAGAAAAATCAGTATATTCTACAGTTTACGAGGAGGTTTTATTTTCTTGGATTACATTTGGCTAGATGACAAATCCAGGCAAATGATACTCCCCCCTTAAATATTTGGGACCTTATCTGTAGTGAGTTCATTATTACTGATGAAAACATGGATTATGCATTCATGAGTGTATTTGATTCCTTTACAACTTTTTATTAGCGAAAGACGAAAATATAGAACACGTTGTTCAATCAATACATGTTGAAGCTATCATATGTGATAAAAAAACGATGGTTGATTGGTATTTTTAAATTAGAGTTTCCTTACACTAAAAAAGAAACTTGCGCTTATGCACAAGTTTCTTTTCAAAACATCTTTATTTTTTTACAACTTCATGTCCACCGAACTGATTACGTAACGCTGAAACTACTTTTCCGTGGAATGTATCATCTTCTTGAGAACGATAGCGCATAAATAATGACATTGCGATTACCGGTGCTGCCGCCTGAAGTTCAAGTGCCGTTTCCACAGTCCATTTCCCTTCTCCTGAAGAGTTCATCACACCTTTAATGCCATCTAGTTTTGGATCATCTGCAAATGCCTTTTCAGTTAAGTCCATTAACCAACCGCGGATAACTGATCCGTTTGCCCATACTTTTGCAACATCTTCATAATTGAAATCAAAATCACTTTTATCCAACACTTCAAATCCTTCAGCGATTGCTTGCATCATACCGTACTCAATACCGTTATGAACCATTTTTAAGAAATGACCACTTCCAACGCGGCCTGCATAAGAATACCCATTCTCTACTGCTAAATCTTTAAATAAAGGTTCTAATTGATCGTAAATTTCTTTTTCTCCACCAACCATTAAACAAGCACCGTATCTAGCTCCGTCTACACCGCCTGATGTACCGATATCTACGTAATGTAAACCAAAGCTTTTCGCTTCTTCAGCACGGCGTAACGTATCTTTATAGAATGAATTTCCGCCTTCAATAACGATATCGCCTTCCTCTAATAATGGATATACATCTTTTAATACTGACTCAACAACTTCTCCCGCAGGTACCATTACCCAAATTGTACGAGGGGCTTCTAGTTCAGCAATCATTTCTTTTAATGTATGACGAGCAGTAATCCCTAAAGCCCCTGCTTTTTCAACAAGTTCTTTATTAACGTCGTATACAACGACTTCATGCTTGTCTTCATATAAATGTTCTGCTAATGGGAATCCCATTTTTCCTAATCCAATTAAACCTAGTTTCATATTAATCAATCTCCCATTCTATACAAATATATTTAATAACGAAATTAGTCCAAGTGCTACAACAGATAATATCGTCTCCATTGCAGTCCATGTTAATAATGTTTCTTTCACAGTCATTCCAAAATATTCTTTAATCATCCAAAATCCAGAATCATTTACATGTGATAAAATTAATGACCCCGCACCTGTTGCAAGTGCTAGTAGTTCAACATTTACACCTGGTGTACTTACTGCAATCGGCGCTACAATTCCAGCTGCTGTCATCATAGAAACTGTAGCAGATCCAGTCGCAATTCGGATAAGTGCCGCAATTCCCCAACCTAATAATATCGGTGAAATATGAGATTCTTTCGCCATTTCTGCGATTGTCGTTCCAATTCCAGAATCTAATAACACTTTATTAAATGCTCCGCCTGCACCGATAACTAACAGTATGTTCGCAATAGGTCCTAAACAATCATTTGTAAATTGTAATACTTTATCTTTTGTGAAACCTTTCGCATAACCAAGACTAAAGAAAGAGTATATCGTTGCAATTAATAGCGCGACTATTGGATCTCCAATAAAGTGCAATACTTGTGCAAGTTGACTTGTTTTGTTTAGCGCTACTTCTGCAATCGATGCACCTAGCATAAGAAATACTGGAAGTAAAATAGTAAACAATGTATTTCCGAAACTAGGAAGTTCCTTCTTCTTATCTCTTTCAATAAATTGCTCCGCTATATCTAATGGTACTTCTTTATGTATACGAGCACCGATCCATTTCCCGTAAAGCGGACCTGAAATGATTGCAGTTGGAAGTCCGACAATTAATGCATATAAAATTGTTTTCCCTACATCTGCTTTAAAAATACCTACCGCTGCCATCGCTGCTGGATGTGGCGGCACGAGTCCGTGTACAACGGATAGTCCTGCTACTAGTGGTATACCGATTGTAATAAGTGATACCCCTGTTTCTAACGCAATTGTAAATACTAATGGGATTAGTAGTACAAATCCAACTTGGAAAAACACCGGAATTCCTACTAAAAATGCTACGAACATCATTGCCCAGTGAACACGTTTCTTCCCAAAACGACCAATTAATGTGTTAGCAATTCGTTCAGCACCGCCAGATTCGGCCATCATTTTTCCAAGCATCGTTCCTAATGCTAAAACTATTGCTAAAAACCCTAACGTATTACCAAGCCCTAGTTTAATAGAATCGATAATCCCTGGATCTTTTGGTGAAGTTCCAATCAATGGCATTCCCATTGCTAATCCTACACCAATTGCTGTTAATATTAACGCGACAAATGGATGCCATTTTACTACCGTAATAAGTAAAAGTAGTATGACAACTGCCGCTAGTACGATTCCAACTACCATTTCTCCCAATCCCCCTATTGTTTACGTTGGAAAGCAGCTATACAATCAAATTCTTCTTTCAAGCGATTGTAAAGTCGTTCATACATATAAAACATTTCTAAGTATATAGCCGTATTTTCTTTATTCGGTACATGATGATGAACAATATCAATCCAATCCTTTACCTCTTCAAGAGAATCAATTTTCCCTACAGCATATAAAGCAACTGCCGCTGCCCCAAGCGCAGATGCTTCATGACTTTCAGGAACAAGCAAGTCTTTTCCCATCATATCGGATAACATTTGTCTCCAAAATGCAGATTTCGCAAAACCTCCTGAAACGCGTATTTCCGTAAGTGGTCCTGTACAATCCCTGATTGCGAGTGCAACAGAATATACGCTCATACAAACACCTTCCATGACTGCGCGTATAAAATGTTCTCGTTTATGCTGAAGGTTTATTCCAAAGAATGTACCACGAGCATTTGCATTCCAATAAGGTGCACGCTCTCCAGATAGAAACGGTAAAAATAGCAATCCACCTGCTCCAGCCGGTACACTTTCCGCATATTTAATTAACAAATCATACGGATCAATTCCAAGCTTCCTTGCTACTTCTTGTTCCGGACTACCAAATTCATCACGTAACCATCTCAGTAAAATTCCACCGTTATTCGTTGGTCCGCCGATCACCCAGTGCTCGTCTGTTAATGCATAACAAAATGTTCTTCCTTTTTCATCTGTATTAACACTTGATGAAATTGTTCGAACTGCACCACTTGTACCAATTGTAATTGCAGCTGAGCCAGGCGATATTGCCCCAACTCCTACATTCGCAAGAACACCATCACTTGCACCAATAACAACTGGAGTATCTTCACGAATACCCATCTTCTGTGCTAATTCCGGTTTCATACCGGATAAAATATATGTAGTTGGCACAGGTTTTGATAATTGTTCTGGCGACATATGTAACATCGTTAAAACATCTTCATCCCAGTTTAATGTTTCTAAATTAAATAACCCAGTAGCTGATGCTATTGAATAATCCACTACGTAACGTGAAAACAATTGATACACAACATACTCTTTAATGGAAATAAATTTATAAGCGCTCGCATATAATTCCGGCTCTTCCTCTTTCATCCACAATAATTTCGAAAGCGGCGACATCGGATGAATCGGTGTACCCGTTCGTCTATAAATGTCATGCCCATTCATATGTTGTAATAATTTTTCCGATTGTTTCGTACTTCGATTATCTGCCCAAATGATAGAACGCGTTAATGGCGCACCAGTTTCATCTACTGCAATTAATGCGTGCATTGCTGTACTAATACCGATTGAAGAAATATCTTCTGGTAACACGTTACCTTTTCTGATGGCAACGCTTACAGTTTTGTATACAGCAGCACATATTACATCAGGATCTTGCTCAGCCCATCCGACTTTCGGTTGAATAATTGGATAATCAACTGCATGTGATGCAACGACTTTTCCTTTTTCTGTGAACACAACCGTTTTTGTACTTGTGGTACCGATATCAATCCCGATTACTCTCCCCCTTGTTTCCATGCCACTCTTCCCTTCGTTTCTAGCAAAATACGATTTAGTAAACCGTTTACATGAATTAGTATATAAAATATTTTTTCTTTAATCAAGTTTTAAAAAGAAAATTTTTTTCATAACCAAAAACAAATCCCCTCATTCCATTTCACTTACATACTAAATTTAGATTTTCCGTGTGGTAAAGTTGTATTATATTCGTTTCACAACATACTCTTTTCCCTTCATTAACAACACATATAGAGTCCTTTTATCTCGCTGGACATAGAGCTCAGGTCCCTACTATCATTTTTTACTTTGTAAATATACGCTCATACTATAAAACCTAATAGTATTTATATTTTTCAGAAAAATAAAACATTAATATGAACTTTATTGTATAATGTTGTAAAAAGATGTCGGAGGGATTTAATGTTACATAAAATATCTCAATTCACAATTAAGCTTTCATCCATTCTTTTATCACTGTTACTATTATTAAATTTACCTTATTTATTTATCACTCAACAAGGATTTACCTTTCAACCCATTTATTTTTTTGACCAGATCGTTACTATGTTAAAACAGGTTTTCTCTCCTGAATCATTGTTGGTTATAGGATCAGACCCAAAGTATGGTCATTTAAAAACAACACCATTATTTCCAACTGTTTTAGAACCTTATCTATATTCATTTACTATATTATTTTTAGCCTTTTTGCTTGCGCTCTTTTTATCATCTAGCATGGCATTTTTTTATTTTTTAGCAAAAGATTATATAAAAAAATGGATAAACCGAATTGTGTTCATATTAGAAGCTGTCCCTGATATGATGATGATGATTTGTTTGCAAATATTTTTCATATGGGTACTTCAGAAATTCGGAGAAGCTCCTTTCACCATTATTTCCTATAATGAAAATCGAGCTTATTTACTCCCTATTTTATCTTTATCTGTTTTACCTACATTACAAATGTTTCGAATGATGGTGTTATACATAAAAGAAGAACATGGAAAACATTACGTAGAGGTTGCATATGGTAAAGGCCTTTCATCAAGTTATATACTACGCATTCATTTATTCAAAAATATATCTATCCACTTCTTCCACCATTTAAAAACGATTTTTGTTTTCTTACTGTCTAACTTATTCATTTTAGAATTCGTTTTTAATATGCAAGGCATTATTCAATTTTTATTTAAAAAGGCGTTTATTTCACCTCCAGCTGCATTTATCATACTTGTCATGATTATTTTACCGTTTTATGCCATTTTTCAAATAATCTCTCTTATGATGAATAGATGGCAAAAGCAATTGAAAGGAGCAGGTTTATGAAATCTATTTGGAAATCAAAACGCTTTTTAATCGGCTTTACTTATTTATTCATACTTGTTTCAGCTAGTTTTATTTATAGTTGGTTCTTTAAAGATACCATCCCAAAAGCTCCCCAGTTACTTTACAATGGCAATAACGAATTGCTTGGAAAGGCTCCCTTTCCACCATCATTAATACCGCCTTTTGGATCGGATCGTTTTGGAGAGTCTGTTTTCTTACAAATTATAGAAGGAGCAAAGTTCACCATTTTATTAGCAGTGGCAATTAGCTTCTTTCGAATTTTATTCGGAACATGTATAGGAATCCTTTTAAGTTTATATGCTCCAAAATTCAAGAGATTTTTCCAGTCATGTTCAGAAGTTTTTTATTACATTCCTACTTTATTTATCGCATTTATACTCATCACACCCGTTAATATTGTAATCGTATCAAATGCTGATAGATTAGATCCAAATGTTTCATTTGCGTTTTATCAAGTACTCGTACTTATTTTCGTCGCTCTGCCTACACTTTCTTTATATATATCCTCAGAGGTTGATGAATTTATGAAACAAGATTACATTTTAAGTTCCCAATTGCTAGGGGCTAGCCGTTTTCATATTATCAAAAAACACTTACGAGTCTTATTACTTGATCGCTTATTTGTGTTATTTATGGAACATATCGTCCAAGCACTCATACTCGTTATCCATTTAGCGTTGCTTGATATCGTAATTGGCGGGATTCAAATGCGAGAACTCTATGACGGAGTGCTCAAGCCTGTTTCTCTATCTAATGATTGGGCTGGCCTTATTGGATTAAATCGTTATGAAATGAATCTTTCATGGTGGATTATTTTTTATACTCTCGTTTCATTCTTTATTACAATTCTATTTATTAAGCTTATGACAATCGGGATTCAAGATGCACTGAAAGCAAGAGATTCGCAAATTATTGCAATTCAAACCGTTCCAGATCATAAGAAATTTGTTAATAGTAAAGATTCTTTTTCGTTTGCAGACAAAGTGAACCTTTAATCATCTCTCATGAATCGGCATTGATAAAAAAACTGATCCCTGTTGAATGCAGGGATCAGTTTTTTTATGCCGTCTAACTTTATTACATATCTTTAGCTAGACTCATGCTTTTTATATTTAAAGTAGATTATTTACAATCACAATTATGTTGTTTAAAATCGATTACCATACGTCCTTGAATTCTACCTTGTTCCATTTCTTCGAATACATTTTGTACTTTATCTAGAGAGCAAGTTCGAACAACCGGCACTACTTTTCCTTCTGCACCGAACATAAATGCTTCCTCTAAGTCCTTACGAGTACCGACTAATGAACCAACTACTTCAATTCCATCTAATACAAGGCGCGGAATGTTTAAATCCATAGTTTCTACTGGTAAACCTACTGCAACAACTTTACCACAAGCACGTACTGCATCAACTGCTGAATTGAATGCTACTTTAGAAACGGCTGTTACTACAGCAGCATAAGCACCACCAAACTCATCTTGAACAATCTTATCAGCAGGACCTTGAGAAATTGGATTGATAGTCATATCAGCGCCAACCTCTTTTGCTAAGGCTAATTTGTCGTCATTAATATCTACTGCAATTACCTTTGCACCAAATACGTTTTTTGCATATTGGATAGCTAGGTTACCCAATCCACCACAACCATAGATGACGATAGGTTGACCAGGTTTAATATGTGATACTTTTATCGCTTTATATGTAGTTACGCCCGCACATGTGATTGATGATGCTTGAGCAGGATCTAATCCTTCTGGTACTTTCACCGCATAATCTGCTGTAACAATACATTGTTCAGCCATACCACCATCTACTGAATAACCAGCATTTTTAACTTCACGGCAAAATGTTTCTCTACCAGTTACGCAATATTCACAACGTCCACAAGATTGGAACATCCATGCAATACTTACACGGTCACCTACCTTTAGTGAAGTAACATCATCAGCAATTTTCGTAACAATACCTACACCCTCATGACCAAGAATGCGGCCATCTGTGTTTCCGAAATCATGATTTGCAACGTGTAAATCAGTATGACAAACTCCACAATACTCTACATCTACTAGCGCTTCACCTGAGTGTAACGGACGTAATTCCTTTTCAATAACTTCAATGTTTGCTTTACTATTTTTATTAACCACTACTGCTTTCATATGTGATCTCCCCTTTAGTGTTTTAGAATTTTAATGAGTTCATCTCACAACTTCTACCTGCACTGTTTTGGCCAATTATTGCACCAAATTTAAATGTTCAATCATCATTACACGTTCATCATAACATGGAATTTTAAAAGCCTTTTGTTAAATATTGAACAATATTTGAATTATTAACCAAATGTTTATTTGAAGAAAAAACTGAATTTGCATCGATGTATAGTTTATGAGAACTCTACACGGGAATATAAGGCTCCATTAATACAGATTTTTTAAAACAGGAAACTATAATCATCAAATTTTAATAAAAGAGTATTGACCAATATAAAAAGCCCTTCATCTGAAGGACTTTTTATATTCGTTTCATCGAAATTGTTTCACGTATACTTTGTAAATTTTGCAACGTTTCTTCTTGGCGTTGTAAAGATAACCCAACGTATAAAGTATCTAATAAACTTAACTGTGCTAATCTTGATGAACTGGCTTCTGTGCGGAATTCCGTCTCACGTGTTGAAGTATATAATGTAATATCAGCAAGTTGACTTAATGCTGATTTCTGATAGCTCGTAATTGCAATAATGCGAGCTCCCCTTGCTTTCGCTACTTCTAACGCTTCGAGTAACCCTTTATTGCTACCAGAATGAGAAATTGCAATAACCACTGCTCCTTTCGTAAGTAAACCCGCACCCATAATTTGAAAATGTGAATCTGTATGAGCAATACAAGAAATACCCGTTCTCATAAATTTATGATATGCATCCATCGCAATAATACCAGAACCACCATTTCCATAAAACTCCATACGGCTTGTATCTTGCAATACTTTTACAGCTTGCTCTAGCGCTGTATCATTTAACAAATGCAATGTATCTTGCAGTCCTGTAATATGCGAATGAAAAACTTTTTTAGCAACGGTTACCATACTATCTTCTGCCGATACTTCTTCATGAATATTTTGCATAGGAGTATGTACAATTTCACGAGCTAATGTAATCTTTAAATCTTGAAACCCTTGAAATCCAAGGTGCTTACATAAGCGAAATATCGTAGCTTCAGAACTATTCGTAACTTCAGCTAATTCTGTAATAGATTTATGTACAACATCTTGTGGATGTTTCAATATATGTTCGGCAATACTTCGCAATTTCGGTGATAAACCGTTTAACGAAGCCTGAATCTTTCCAATCCCACTTCTTGTACCCGGCATAGCGTATCTTCTCCTTCCATCTTAGCTTAATCCCGTAAAAATCCAGTTGGTACAGACTAATAATCAGTTGGGGTGGCTCCCACTGATTCAAGTTTCACTTTATTGTACCTAATTATTGAAAGAAGAAAAACCTTTATTTGGCATCACTATGATTTGTAATGTAAATCAGTGCGAGTTTTGTACATCTCTCACTGATTGTTAGCCCGCAAATAGCGGGCTAACTCTATATATTCTTCCATAACATGGTACTCCATTATTCATACTTACGATTCCCCTCATGTTTCACCGCATATAATGCAGCTTGCGTACGATCATCGACTTCCAATTTAGCTAAAACATTTGAAACGTGTGTTTTCACAGTTTGTTCTGTAATATGAAGCTCTGCTGCAATTTCTTTATTACTTCGCCCTTTCGCAATTTCACGAAGTACTTCTTGCTCTCTTTTTGTTAACATGGAAAAAGGGTTTTCTTTTTCTTTCTTAACTGCTGATCGTCCTAATAGTGCTGGTGTTACTTTCGGATGAAAATTCGCATTCCCTTCATGTACTGCAATAATTGAAGCTACAAGTTGCTCAGGTTGTACTTCTTTTAATTGATAACCATCTGCTCCAGCTTCCAGCGCTGGTAATACATAATCTTGCTCTGAAAAACTGCTTAATATAAGTATCTTTATTGTTTCATCATATTGTTTTATCCGTTTTGTTGCTTCAATACCATCCATCTTCGGCATTGATAAATCCATTAATACTACATCTGGTCTTTCCGCTCGGACGAATGTTAATGCCTCTTCACCATTTTCCGCTTCCCCAACTATTTCAAATTCTTCTCTCGTTTTCAAAAAGAATACAAGTCCTCTTCGAACGATATGATGATCCTCAACTAATAGTAATTTTATCTTCAACCTTCTTCTCCCCTTCAAACTGGCAATTGAATTTCAATTTTCGTACCCTTTTTCAGCTCTGTTTTTATTTGAAATGATCCCCTCATTAACTGAATACGTTCCTTCATACTTTTTAAACCGAGCGCTGATTCTCTTACGTGATCTTGTATAAATCCTATTCCGTTATCCTCTATGTAAAAATACAACTGATTATTTTCTATTTTTAAAAGAACATTTACCTTTTCACATGAAGCGTGTTTTTTACAATTATGTATAGCTTCCTGGCTAATACGCCATAAAACTTCTTCTATTTCATCTCCAATTGAAACCATTCCATCAATTCGAACTTCCACGCGAACCCCTAACAACTTCCCATAATTTTTTATCGCCTCTGCTAAACCTTTCTCTAATCCTTCCGGTCTTAATTGCCAAATTAAAAGTGTCATTTCTTGTAATGCTTCCTGTGATAATTCTCCAATATAACTCAACATGTCTTGCAAGTCTCTATCTTGCGTCATATTTAGAGTACCTTTTGCTGTTAGCATAATAGAAAATAACAATTGTTTTACTGAATCATGTAAATCACGAGCTAATCGATTTCGTTCTGCTACAACTACGTATTTACGTTCTTTTTCCACTAACTGAATACGTTGTATTGTCGTTCCTATTTGAAATGCAATCGATTCTAATAATGCTAATTCTTCCTCTGAAAAATGTGTTTTTTGAGGCGAGGCCACATTTAATAGACCAAACTTTTCTGATCCAGACCTTAGCGGAATTGTCGCATGATGCGTAACATCTTCGGTCTCTCCCCAATTACATTCAATCGCATCCTCTATTCGCTTACATTCAATAATATTTGTCGCTTTTTCCAATCTGCCATTCACAAAACGCTCTACACACCAGCAGTCTCCTTCACACATCGGCTTCTTCTCTTGCCACGTAAGAGCTGGCGGTAAGTTTTGGTCTACAAGCATACGGTACTTTCCACTTTCATCAATAAAGAATATCCACCCTGTTTGTAAATTCATAACTTGTAACAATGTATGTAACACTTTTTCTAACATGTCTTGTAAGTCTGTTGCTTCATTTAATAATTCAGCAATTGCTTTTAATGCTTCTAAACGATGCATCTCTTTTTCTTCAAAATTCATTTTCATCACCATCTATCATTATAACATTAAGAAATTTCTAAATTCTACAAACAAAAAAGAACCGAATTTCTTCAGTCCTTTCTTTATACCAATCATTTTATTATTGTTATTCTCTCCAATGTTAGAAGCAAAATTTTTGTTAACAAACTGTTCTACTTTAGCTGTCCGATAAAGATTGTCCACTATGGGAATGCTGCAAGCTTTCAGTAGTAACGACCATATTTGCTGCTGGCATTTGCACTTGATTCTTATGGAACATAGACATTAATTCAAACCTTACTTGTCTAGAAGTTTCAAAATAATCTTCTGGCTTTATTAAACCTGTAATACAAAATTCATATCCAACGTATTTAAGATTCGGATTTAAATCTGTAACACCAACATATTTAAACGGTTCAACAGCCTCATCTTCTACTTTATAAAGACTAGGGGCCAATTTTTCATTACAATTAACACAAACTTCTTCTAACAATTCCTTAACTCTTGTAGGATCCTCCTGATAACTTACTGTAATCCGTTCAATTACGCGCATCCACCCTTTATTAAAATTTTGTATCGTTCTAATCTCTCCGTGTGGTATCGTAAGAAGTTTTCCTGACCATTCACGAATTTGCATAAAACGAATACTAATTTCCTCAATTGTTCCTGAGTTTGTTCCGTTAAAAGTAACAAAATCGCCAACACGAAACTCTTTGTCCGCTAATCGTGCAAAGCCTAATATAACATCTTTTAACATCTGTTGTGCAGCAAAACCGATAACAACTCCCGCTATCCCTGCACCTGCAATAATACTTTTTATATCTACAAATTGACTAATTAAATAAATGATTAGACTGATGATAATGATATATCTAAAAATAGATCGAATCACACTTTGAATTGTTTGCTCTACCTCTTCATCAAAAAAGCTTGATTTCCTAAAAAACCAATCAATAATGCGGTTGATTACAAAAGAGATAATGATTAAAACTAAAGCAAATAGTAAAAATCTTAAAAGTAAAAACTCTCTTACATAATTAAAAAATTCTTCAGTATACGTTAATACACTCATCCATCCACTTCCTTAACTAATGAAAATTTCATAAAAAACTCGTTTATTGTTTAATTTTTGATTTCCTTAAAACTTGTTACACATTCTTCTATAAATATACCCTTTTTCATCACCTAAGGGGAGCTGACAATTGAAATTTTATTAAATAAAGTTTTTTTAAAATCGCAACACTTCCCTATACAAAAAGGGAAATATTAACACAACGCCGAATAGTTCATTTAAAAACATTTTGACTCTCGGAGGTTACTAACAATGGGATATATCGAAGAGCTAAGAGAAGTTATCGGATCAAGACCACTCAATTTAGCTGGCGTTGCTGTAGCTGTTTTCAATGAACAAGGACAAATATTACTACAACAAAGGCGAAGTGGTATTTGGGGTGTCCCTGGTGGATTTGTTGAACTTGGTGAATCAACAGAAGAAGCCGGAAGACGAGAAGTGCTTGAAGAAACAGGGATTGAAATAGGAACCTTACAATTAATAAGCGTATTTTCCGGAAAAGAATTTTTTGTGAAATTACCGAACGGAGATGAATTTTATCCTATCACAATCGCATATCTTTGCAATGACATTACAGGCGGCACATTAAAAGCTGATGGGTTTGAATCATTACATGTACAGTTTTTTGATTTAAATGCGTTACCCGAAAATATTAGTCCGTTCATAAAAAAACTAATTGAGCGAAACCTCGTCTCAATTTAAATGTAAAAGAGACCTTTTTAAAGGCCTCTTTTTTCACTTGACTTCTGCATGTAAGCATGACTTAAAATGTCCAAGTGCAAATTCATGTCCTTTCGCATTAAAAGATGCAACCGCCTTTTCAAAAACAACAATTTTAAATCCTTTATTATAAGCGTCTACTGCTGTATGAAGAACACAAATATCAGTACAAACACCTACAAGATGAACTTCTTCTATTCCTCTTTCTCTTAACTTCATCTCTAAGTCTGTTCCAGCAAATGCACTATATCGTGTTTTATCCATGTAATATACATTCTCAGCATTTTTATATGTTTCGTATACCTCTTGTAACTCACCAAACAAATCTCTTCCATTTGTACCAGCTATGTTATGAGGCGGGAATAACTTTGATTCTGGATGATATACATCGTTTTCTTCATGTTTATCAATCGCAAAGACTACGTAATCTCCATTTTCAATATATTGCTTCGTTATATGGACAATTTCCTTCTCAATTTCTTGTCCTGGTTTCCCGCATGTTAAAGCACCTTTTTCAGCTACAAAATCATATGTATAATCAATATTAATAAGCGCTCGTTTCATAACTACTATCTCCCCTTCTTCTGTTTCACAGTAAACAATAGAAAATTTGTTATTACGACATCGTATGTACTATTCGACATTTCAAATGAAATACCTATATTTTTCATGTAAAACTTACCTTAATCCGAGTTTATCATATAATAGATAAACAATGGTAAAACAAATAGCTCCTATTAGCAAGTCGTGAATTTGATAGTCAAGCGTAATTTGAGTCACCTCTTGGATCGTAAACCAAATGACTGACATCGTTAAAATAATCAAGACGATACGAATACACCAACTCACATCTTCAGCCTCTTTCTCTGCCATAGTAGAAACAAGTGATTTCTTCCTACTTAATCGTATTAGAAAACGAAACAAGTTATTCACTATTACATCCTCTAGTATAAACAAAAAAGCACACTACTTTTTGAGTAATGTACTTTTTATTCTTCTTATGACGCAGGTTTTGTTTCGAATGTTGCTTGATTTAAACTAATAACCTTTCCTTTTGGATCATTGTTTTCATACTGAACTGCAGTAATCGTATGACTACCTGTCTCAAGCGTCTTTTCTTTTAATTGTACTGTTGTCTGTGTTGTACTAGTTACTTGATGTTTATCTGCATACAATTGATCTACAAATATAAATGTTTCTTTATCATTTTGAAAATTAGAAAGCTCTAATTCAACATGTTGAATTAAAGTATCCTTTTTGATGAATACAGTTGGTATATTGCCATTTTCAGAAGTACCATCCGGTGTAATAACTTTTACTTTTCCTTCACCCACTGGCACTGCACCTTCAGGAAATACAACTATATTCTCATTACTTGCGTTTACAACTCGTTCTTCCTGCTTTGATTGCGCATCCTCTTTTTCTTGTGGAGTACCGCAACCGGCTAATAACAATACAGACAATCCAGTGATTATGAATTTTTTCAAAATTCATCCCCCCTGTCATTTCATTATAATTTATTATACAAAAATAACTTTTAAATTTTAAGACTATTTTCAACACTTTCATGAACAAATAGAATATTGCTCACGATTAATGTATCATACTTTCCTTAATAGAACATTAATTTTTTTTATGAAATAAATAGTAATTCCCTCTTATCTATCATTTTAGCCCAACAAATGAATTACATACCTTTCCAAAATAAAAAGACATTGTTCATTCAATGTCTTTTTATTTCCGGCTTTAAAAAACAAATGTTGTAATCTCATCTACTTCTTTTCTTGGAAGTTTCTTCGGCTTATCTTTCGGAAAACCAAGTGAAATAACCATATTTATTTGTTTTTCAGGCTCAATTTGTAAATATTGTCGTAGTTCATCTTGAGCTAACAATACCGGTCCTGTCATTGGACAAGTACCAAGCCCCTTCGCATGTGCAGCCAACATTAAGTTTTGTGCCGCTAAACAGCTACTCTTAATTCCTTCTTCTTCCCAAACTGAATCTGGTACAAAAGCGATTGGATCAAATATCTTTTCGCGAAACTTTGATTCATATGGTGTTGCCAAACATACGATTAATACTGGCGCCTCGGAGAAAGCTGTTGCATATGGTCCGAAAGAACGTGTAAGTAATTTCCCTGCTTTCTCTTCTCCGTTTTCTGCCGCTTTTGCCGCAAGTTTATGTAATGCATCCCATGTCATTTGCTCAACTTCTTTAATTTTCTCTCGGTTCATAATGACCAAGAATTCCCACGTTTGTGAGTTCGTATCACTCGGTGCATAACGAGCACAATCAATAATTTCTTTTATATCACTAGTGGCTACTTCTTGTTCTGTAAACTTTCTAACACTTCGTCTACCGTGAATTACTTCTTTAAAATCTTCATAATTCATACATTAAATCCCCTTTTTACAGCGTTTTCAAAACTTGTCCTATGCTTGAATTATATCATGAAAAAAAGCTGGAGGAGTACCAGCTTTTTTCTTCAATATTAGTTCGTAACTTTAAACAAACTAATACTTTCTTCATATGCAACTTGAAGTTTCTTTGTAATCGGTCCTCTTTCTCCGGTTCCAAACTGCTCATCACCTATTTGAACGACTGGGAATATTTCAAGTGGTGTCGCTGTGAAGAAGCACTCATCAGCTTCATATACTTCTTGTAGTGAAAATTCTCGTTCTTCTACTTCAATATGTAACTCTTTCGCTAATGTAATAACGTAATGACGGGTAATGCCGTGTAGAATGAAATTGTCAGCCGGATGTGTAATCAATTTATTATTTTTCACCATAAAGAAATTTGAATGACACCCTTCCGTTACAATTCCATCTCGTACTAATATCGCTTCTTGATAGCCTTGTTCGTTTATTTTATTTTTAATCATAATATTAGGTAGCAGGTTTAAAGATTTTATATGGCAAAACTTCCAGCGTATATCCTCTTCTACAGTAACTTTTATTCCTCTTTCCATAGCAGCAATTGGCCTTGGAAACGAAACAATATTTGCAAAATATGTTGGTTGCATATTTGACTCATATACATGATTACGTGCTTGAGCACCTCTTGATATTTGCAAATATACATTCCCATCTTCTTGAAATTGATTTTTTTCAATCATTTCATGTAACTCTTCCACTAATTCTTCCTTAGTAAAAGGTGGAATTAGTTTTATTTCTTCCATAGAATTAAAGAATCGTTCCAAATGTAAATCTAATAAATGTGGCTTCCCATCATATAGTCTGAATACCTCATATATACCATCACCAAATTGAAAGCCTCTCTCCTCTAATGGAATCATCGGCTGTTCTTCCTTCGTATTTACAATTCTTCCATTAAACAAAATCCAATCTTTATGAATAACTTCCATTTATTCCCACTCCTTTATTCCATGATTGGTTTAATTGTACAACTTATTAACACTCAAAAGAAGGAATTTTCTGTATTTTTACAAATAAAAAAGCACATCACCCATTTAAAGTGATGTACCGGGCCATTCCTTTACTTCAGAAAATATTTTTCAATATCATCTAACATAAGGTTTGCAGCTACAATACCACCTGCTGTATTCCAAATCACTTCATCTACTTGGAATACTTTATTATCTTTAGAAGCCTGTAACTGTTTAAAGAGCGGATCTTCTGTCCATTCTTTCGCTAACGTGTTTCCTTCATTATTCTTATCCGCATCTTTATCAGATGTGAAATAGAATACATAGTCCCCGTCCATATTTGGAATTTGTTCTTTTGTAATTCCTTTTATCGCAAATTCATCTTTATCTTGTAGTGGTGGTCGTTTAAATCCAATATCATTTAATACAACGCCTGAGAATGAATTTTTTTGATAAATACGAACATCACCTGGGACGAAGCGAATAATGGAAACTTTAGAGTTAATTTTATCACCTAATTGTTCTTTTATTCCTGCAATACGCTTTTTATAATCATTAAGAGCATTTTGTCCTTCTTTTTCTTTATTTACAGCTTTTGTATAAAGCGTAAAGTTTTCTTTCCAATCACCGCGCAATGTTTCAGCATATACTGTTGGCGCGATTTCTTTTAACTGCTCATATATTTTTTCGTGACGCATTTTATTTCCAATAATTAAATCCGGCTTAAGCTTCATTACTGCCTCTAAATTAATGTCACGCTCAGTTCCTACTACTTTCGTATCTTTTAACTCTTTTGCTAAATGAGGATACCATTCATCACCAGCTCGTGGTTTTGTCGTTCCAACTGGCGTTACTCCAACAGTTAAAAGTGCCTCAGCACCCTCATTTGTTAAAACAACAACTCTTTTTGGCGTACCATTCACTGTCGTTTCGCCCATTGCATGTTTTATCGTATATGAATCTTTAGCGTTAGCTGATGTATCTTTTTCTTTCTTCTCTTCTTTACCGCACCCTGCGATTATAATCGTTAATAACATAACGCAAAGTATAAGCATATTTTTAGTACGTGTCATAAGTCCTCCTAGTTGAAATTGATTATCATTTACATTTTAAAGAGTAATGTATATCTCATACATTGTCAATAGATATATCAGAAAACTTTTTCAATATATATAATTTAGATCTCATTTTTATTCAAACTATTACTTATTTTTTATCCATATTTTTAAACCATAACATATGAAAAATAAACGGACATAAGAAAGTAATTGTAATTCCAGTCAATGCATAACGTAAATAATACATATCAGGTATTACTTTCTTTAGTATAAGCTGCATTATTATCATGACACTAAGGCCTAATAATGTTTTTACCACTTGCATTTTAATATCATTATTTTCATTCATTTTAATGAAATGATTTTCTAACAGTATACCAATCGTAGAACCTGTTAAAACTCCTAGCAATTTAAGATTATCTATTTGATCTGTCATGAAATACATAATAAGTGTAACAGCCAATACAATTCTTTGTAATAATATAAATTTCCTATCACTTAATCCCACTATTACTTTCGTATATATATAAATAACTATGATACTAAATAAAATGGCACCTATTACATCACTGAGCCAATGTACACGTAAATATAGACGCGAAGTAGCAACCAATATAATAAAAATAATTCCAATGATCCAAATGCTTCTCTTTTTACATAAAATCATGAATGAGCTCCAAAATGTTGTCGCTAACTGAACGTGTGTACTTGGAAAAGAATAGCCTACGGCGGATTTTTCATATAAAGTTTGAATTCCGTCGTATATATACGGCCGTGGTATTTTCATGAATTCTTTTAGCACTATCCCTATATAACCAGAGAAACAAAGCATAACAATCATATGAAATGCTTTTCTTTTAGAAACACACCAATATAAAATTGAAATAATAATTAAATATAACGTTTCATTTGCAATACTAGATACAAGTTTAAAAAATGTTGTCAGTACACTTCCCTCCAAACTTGTTATCCATTCAAGAAATAACATATCAATATTAAACATACAAAAACGATACCTCCTAAAAAATTCCCTTCTACTATTTGTCAGCACTTAAGATAAACTAGTTGATTAACATTTCAAATTTATACACCTACTTACGTTATATGTTAAGAATATATAGTACCACGTACTAATAATAGATAATATATTAAATCATCCAATCATTTTAATAAATTCTAATGAAAATTTGAGCTTTACATACAAAACCATTACAATTACAAATAAAAAACCGCCTTATGTAAGGCGGTTTCTATCATTTTGCTTTAACCAATTTAAAATAAATATATACGATTGATAGTGAATATAACGTATGCAAAATAAAAGAAATAAAAAAGCTATTCCAGCGCTACTATACAGCAAACCGAACTTTACAAAAATATTTAAAAGCGGCGGAAAGTTCGTTATGTTTTGTAATGTAATAAGCATACTAAACAAAAGAAAAAAAACAGGGGCATATTGTAATTCATACGGCTTTTTCTTCTTATTCATTCTTTTTCGAATGAACATATGGATTAGCTCTGCTACTACAAAACACCCTCCAATTAATACAAGACCAGAAGTCATCGTCATATATCCACCTGCCTTATATTTATCCCGCGTAACTACGCATCGTTATATTTTCTTCACATATATTCCATCTTCTTCATTAAAACCAAAGCTCTCTATGAAAGATTTAGCTTGTTCCGTTAATTCCGTTTGTATTACTTTTATCTCTTTCACATTTCTTTCTTTCATCATCGTTTCAAATGTAAAATACGTATTTGTTCCATAACCATAACTTTGATAATCAAAGTGAATAATTAACTGAGATAAAACCGCACTCTCCTCTTGAACACGATAATCTATTACACCAATATATGTATCATCAACTTTCACACAATACTGTACCTGATTCTCACTTAAACTATGTGAGCGAAACATTTCTTTAACAACGTTTTCATTTTCTACATTTACTTTTTCAAACATAATCATATGTTGTCCATCCTTTTACTATTATTGTATCAATAATTCGTTCTATTTATGAAAAAAACCTTAAGATCATATGCGATCTTAAGGTTTTTCTAATTAAACTAAGCTATACGCACGTTTCGTTTCTTCGTGGAACTTATTCGTATCGTATTTATGCTCAACATAAATTTGATGCCATACCATAAACGCAAGTACAGTCCAAATTTTACGGCTATAATCGCCTTTATCTGCACAATGTGCTTCCAGTAAGTTTAATACGTACTGTTTGTCGATTAAATGCTCTGTTTTACTCTCGTTTATAATATTGATAGCCCAATCATGCATTTCGTCTTTTAACCAGTGACGAATTGGTACTGGGAATCCAAGTTTTTTACGATCTAATACGTGATCTGGAACAATTCCGCGTGCTGCTTCACGTAAAATAGCTTTCGTAGTTCCGTTAGCAATCTTTAATTCAGTTGGAATTTTAGATGCAACATCAAATACTTCTTTATCTAAGAACGGTACACGAAGTTCTAATGAGTTTGCCATTGTCATTTTATCAGCTTTTAATAAAATGTCACCGCGTAACCATGTGAACATGTCAATGTACTGCATTTTACTTACATCATCATAATCTTTAATTTCGTTATACAATGGTTTCGTGATATCCATATAGTTAACACTTTCATCGTAATACTTCATTAATTCAGCTTTCTCTTCTTCACGGAAGATTTTCGCGTTTCCATAGTAACGCTCTTCAATTGGCGTACATCCACGCTCTAAGAAGCTTTTTCCTTTAAATCCTTCTTTAAGAGCACCACTTAATGCTTTTAGAACGCTCTTACCTGGGCTAGGAATGTAAGAGAACATTTTTAGTGAGTTTGGCTCACGATAAATGTTATAACCACCAAATAGCTCGTCTGCACCTTCACCTGAAAGAACAACTGTTACATGCTTACGTGCTTCTTTTGCCACGAAGTACAATGGTACAGCTGCTGGATCTGCTAAAGGATCATCCATATGCCAAATGATTTTTGGGAACTCATCCATAAACTCTTTCGCTGAAATGAATACGTTATGGTTTTTAACGCCTAATTTCTCAGCAGTTTCTTTGGCAACATCAACTTCACTGAAACCACGTTGCTCAAAACCAATAGAGAATGTTAATAGGTTTGGATTCATTTCTCTTGCGATAGAAGCGATAATAGATGAATCGATACCACCAGATAAGAATGAACCTACTGGTACATCACTGCGCATATGCACTTTTACTGAATCATATAACACATCACGAATTGCTTGGATATGCTCCTCTTTCGTTGCACTTGAAGCATTGAAATAAGGTTTCCAGTAGCGATGGATTTCCATCTCTTTACCGACTTCTTTTACGAAATAATGACCAGGCTCGATTTTATTAACATCAATTGTTAATGTTTCTGGCTCTGGACCATATTGGTACGTAAAGTAATGCTGTAGTGACGTTGGATTAACGCCTTTATCTTCCATCACATGCATAATACTTTTCTTCTCAGATGCGAAGAATGTAGTATCACCTTGTTGTGCGATGTATAAAGGTTTTATACCGAAGTGGTCACGTGCACCGAAAAGTTTCTTCTCTTCACGATCCCAAATCATAAATGCAAACATACCACGAAGATAGTCTACACATTTTTCTTTCATATGTGCATACAATGCAATGATAACTTCTGTATCAGATTGTGTTGCAAACGTTGCACCTTTTTCAAGTAACATTTCACGTAATTCTACATAGTTGTAAATTTCACCATTAAAAATAATTACATATCGATCATTTTCATAAGTTAGCGGCTGATGTCCTGCCTCTAAGTCAATGATGCTTAAACGGCGGAAGCCAAATTGTACATGTTCATCACGAAAATATCCTTCGTCATCTGGACCGCGGTGGAAAATCATCGTGTTCATATTTTCAAATTGATGTTTTTCTGTTTCTGAAAACTCTCTAGGGTTTTCACATAAACATCCTACAAAACCACACATACTTCTTACCCTCTTTCAGTTTTCATTCTGTCTATATACTACTATATCAACCCTATTTATACTAGCATAATCAATTGAATATGGCGACCAAAAACTATAAAAAAATCACTCCATTTCACATTTTTAACAATTTTTTATGAAAACATGAAAACTAGGCAATCACCTTTCTCCGCTTTTGTCATATGATATTGCAAATTGATTTCTAGGAGGGAATTCCATGAGTGAAGAAAAAAAAGACTCTTCTCGCCCACCGGTTCGCAATTATTTAAAACAAATTGATGATTTCTTCGAGCAAACACCACTTCGCAATGTAATCGCTGATTTAAATCATTTTTTCCAAAAAGGAAACCGTTTATTAACATTCCCTGTAGATTTATATGAAGTTGGTGAAGAGCTTGTAGTTACAGCTGAACTGCCGGGTATCCAAAAAGAACAAATTCAAATTGAAATACAAACTGAATACTTAAAGGTCTCTGTAAAAGAAGAGATACTAGAAGAAGCAGATGAAGAAACATCTCATAACTATTATCGCCGAGAACGTTCCATTTCAGAAGCATCAAGATTGATTAAATTACCGTACTCAATTAATAAAAAAGCAGCGAAAGCTTCGTATCAAAACGGCGTGTTAGAAATTCGGGCACCAAAACTTCCGCAACAACATGACATTTTATCCATCGACTAATGTAAAAAAAGAAGGGTGCTGTGCACCCTTCTTTTTAATCCGCTAATCGCTTCATATCACGTATAATGTCTTCGTACGGTGTATTACTAATACCACTATACTTTTTCATTACTTTTCCGTTTTGATCAATTAAATAAAATGATGTACCATGCATAACTTGACCATTTTCCGGTTTATCTACAAGTGATTGGAAATTATCTTTTGAAAACTTTGTAATATCTTCTAACGAATAACCCGTTAATAAATTCCAGTTACTAGTATCCTCTGTAAACTTTTGAATGAAAGCCTTCAGATTCTCAGGCTTATCAAGGTCTGGATCTACACTAAACGAAACAAACTGAACGTCTAATTTCTCTTCTTTTGCCATCTTTTGCAGTTTTGCCATATTAGCAGTCATTGGCGGACAAACTGTTTGGCAATTTGTGAACATAAAATCTGCAACCCAAACTTTCCCTTTTAAATCTTTTGTACCAAATGACTTTCCATCTTGATTTGTAAATTGGAAAGTTTCTAAATCCCAATTCAATGGTTTACGAAGCTTTGAACCTGATCCACTACATCCAGCAAGTACAAAGAGACAAAATACAACCATAAGACCAATTACTTTTTGATAACGCTTCATTTATAAACCTCTTTTCTCTATCCTAAATTTAAATAGGTTATGTTTATCATAACAAAAGTTAACACTACGAGAAAATTGTTTACTACATTTGTTCACGAAATCGTACGAATTTATGTATGTTACTTCTTAATTTCAAGCGAATTACTAGACAAAATATATTTTTTTACTATTATTTCTCTAAATAAAAGGTGCAAAACTAATTTTATTGTTACTTTTGTAAACGCATCCCCCTATTTTTTAACAATTCCTTAAACATTCATCCATGTTAAACACTGTATTCCTTAACAACATTTCGGTACAATACAATTACAACGATTTTAAATGAGGTGATGTTCATGACAAAACGTTATGAAAACATGGATAATGTGAGCACAAAAAAATCAATTCGTTCCTTTATACGTTGGCGAAAAGAACGAAAACAAAATAAAAAGGATTTTTCTTTTTTAGTAGAACAATCACCTGTTAAACAAAGTAAATTCCTACAAAACAACTTTGAAAAGACGACTGTAACTTGGATTGGTCATTCCTCATTTCTTATTCAAACGAATGGGCTAAATATATTAACAGATCCAGTATGGGCTACTAAATTAAAATTAGTTCCAAGACTTACTGAACCTGGTCTTTCAATACAAGAACTACCTAAAATTGATATTGTCCTCATTTCGCACGGTCATTATGATCATTTAGATTTTTCAACGCTTCGCCAGCTAAATGATGATATTTTATACCTTGTACCTATTGGACTGAAAAAATTATTTACTCGCAAAAAATTTACTCATGTAGAAGAATATAATTGGTGGGAAAATACAATCATTAATGATGTTTCCTTTCACTTCGTACCTGCTCAGCACTGGACGAGAAGATCATTATTTGATATGAATACATCTCACTGGGGTGGATGGATTATTAATAATGAAACAACGAAAGAAACCATTTATTTTTGTGGTGACAGTGGTTACTTCCAAGGTTTCAAAGAAATTGGCAAACGCTTTTCAATTGATATTGCCCTTATGCCAATTGGCGCTTATGAACCAGAATGGTTTATGAAAGTATCTCATGTTTCACCTGAAGAGGCAGTGCAAGCTTATTTAGATTTAAACGCTACACACTTTATACCGATGCATTACGGAGCTTTTGCCCTCGCTGATGAAACACCTCGCGAGGCAGTAATAAGGCTTCGAAATAATTGGAATTTACGTATGTTACCGTGGGAACAACTGCATGTACTCTTTGTAGGCCAAACTTTTACTTATACTAGTGCAACAAACGGTAAGCAAGTAAATGAAAAAATTGAAACATTACACGTATAACGTAACTACTTATTTTCTATATCTAACATATACTATAGAAAATCATAAAGTGAAACTTTAATCAGTGGGTGTTTTCTATGAATGAATATTTACAGACTCGCTATATCATTAGCGGCAGTGCCTGTATAACGCTTCTTATTTCTTACTTTCTATTCACATAAAAAAGCTACTTGAAAATATATTTCAAGTAGCTTTTTTATTACTCTGCTAAATACATAAATCCGATTGCACCCGGGCCTGTATGAGTACTAATAATAGGCGTTGTAAAGAAAATTTCTGATTGAGCAAATCCACTTACTTTTTCAACAGCCGCTTTTACATTTTCAGCTAAAGGAATTGCTTTTGCATGTGGAATTGCTACAGCTTTTACAACTTTTCCAGCTGTATCTTCCTCAAATAACTTAGCTAATGTTTTTACAATTTGACCTTGGCTACGCACTTTCGTTACAGGGCTATAAACACCATCTTCAAGGCTAGCAATTGGTTTTATATTAAGCAATGAACCGATAAACGCTTTTCCTTTACCGATACGCCCACCCTTCACTAAGTTTTCTAATGTATCTACTACTACATATAAACGAGTATTCTTTCTCACTTCATCTACACGTTTTAAAATTTCTTCTAGTGAGCGTCCTTCATTTGCCATTTTCGCAGCTTCTATTACTTGATATGCTAAAGCATGTGTAATAAATTGAGAATCAACAACTGTTACTTTTGTATCGGTCATTGATGCAGCACTATTGGCAGTTGCCACAGTACCACTCATTCCACTTGTCATATGAATGGAAAGTACTTCACTTCCATCTTCACCTAACTTGTCATACATTTCTACAAATGTACCCATTGCCGGTTGTGATGTTTTTGGTAATTCCTCTGATTTGATCATTTCTTCAATAAATTCATCAGGTTGTAAATCAACACGATCTAAATATGTTTGTCCATTTACAGAGATTGATAGTGGTAGCACATGAATGCCATACTTATCAATTACCTCTTGTGATAAATCTGCAGTTGAATCTGTTACAATTTTAATTTTTTGCATATTATATTCTTCCCTTTCCAATACGCTCTCCTTGTTATTATACTAGCATTCCCTGTGCTTTCAACAATTTCGAACAAATTTCACCAAATTAATTATATTTTTATACCTAAAATGAAAAAGACAGAGTTTACTAACCCTGTCCATACTCCGTATCATGCATTTTTTTCAAGGGTATTTGTTTTATATACATTTAAATAATCATTCCACTTCAAACAATTTTGCAAATATTCACGGAAAGAATACGAAAATCTTGGGTGCTTTTGTTTTTGAATTTTTGCAATAAATAATTGAAGACGAGACTGAATTAGAAACGATAATGGATGCTGTGCCTGTAGGACAGGGATTTCGAATATTTTAATACAATCCCCTGTTGAATGAGTGAAATAAAAACTTTTCGTAATCACAATATCAATCCTCTTTTTCATTGGATTTTTGAACTTCCTCAACTTTACGCTGTAACACGTTGTTTAAAGTGGAGACTTCTATGAATACAAAAGTACTCTTAGTCAATCCCTGTAGTCCTTTTGGTTAGAAGATTTATACTCTATTCATCTCCACCTAATCCATCCTCCGTCCTACATATCCGATAAGACAGGAATCTCGTTATCCGTATATCGCTTACTGATTTTAGTATAAACTTAGTAAAGCGCAAAGTTTGTCTAAATTTTGGAGATTCTATAATTTTTTTCTTCTTTATATTGTATACGTTTATAGCTATAGTATAACAACTAAATAAAAAAAGTGCCTTTATAACGAGGCACTTTTCGACTGTATTTCTTCATCTCTTTTCTTTTTTCGCTTACTAACAATCTTTGATAAAACGATACTAATTTCATAAATACAAATAAGCGGTACCGCTACTAAACTATGTGATAAAAAATCAGGCGGTGATATACATGATGCAATGATAATCAATGCTACGTAAGCGTACCTTCTTATTTTCATTAGAAATTCCGCCGTCAATAGTCCAATACTCGTTAAAAACATGACAACTACAGGCAATTCAAAAATTACAGCAAATGGAACTGTTAAATTAAGAACAAAATGAAAATACTTTTCTGTCGTAAACATTGTATTAAACATTTCATTACCTATCGTAGTTAAAAAATGAAATAAAAACGGCATTACAACGAAATATCCAAAACATAAACCTGCAATAAATAATATAGACAATACCGGTATATACATGACTGTCATTTTTTGTTCATTTGGATGTAAACCCGGTTTTACAAATAACCAAATTTGTATAGCAGCAAAAGGAATTGTACAAACGATAGCAAATACTGTAGCAATCGAGAAAAAAATCCACAATATATCACTTGGACCGAGAACAGTTAATTTCATTGGTAAGTCTTTTACAAGCCAAAAATAAATATCCTTCGTAAATGTAAATCCGATAATTAAAAATAGTACAAAGGATAGCACTGTATATATTACTCGTTTGCGAAGCTCAACAATATGTTCTACTACGCTCATTTCCCGATCTTCCATCTCGTTCACCACACTTTATTTATCCATTTCGAAGAAAATTCATTACATTTTTTCTTTCTTTTCCTTCTCTTGAAATGCATCATCAGTCAATTCTTTCGTTGATTTTTTGAATTCTTTTAACGTTTCCCCTAAAGCCTTTCCTATTTCTGGCAATTTTTTCGGCCCAAACAATATGAGTACAGCTACTAAAATTAAAATTAATCCTGGAAAGCCAATATTTGAAAACATTTCTCCATCCCCTTTATTAGTAGATTCCTTGTCCTACTATTGCATAATTTTATTTTGTCAAAAAAGTTTGAAAACGTCAACAAATCCATTGCCTTTTGTCAAAAAAATTCAAAAATATAATCAATTATACAAATTTCATTTTCTATTGCCCTTGTGTATGATATGGTAAGGGAAACGACATATTATTTTATGATAGTAGAAAGGATTTGCATTATGACTGAAAAAATGACACGAATGACACATTTTGTGAAAGAAGAAATTGCAAATGCAATTACACATGGTATCGGTGCCATTTTAAGCATCCCTGCCTTAATTATATTGATTATTCATGCCTCTAAGCATGGTACCGCATCTGCTGTAGTTGCATTTACGGTTTATGGTGTAAGCATGTTCTTACTGTACTTGTTTTCGACATTGTTACATAGCATTCACCATCCAAAAGTAGAAAAATTATTTACTATACTAGATCACTCAGCCATTTATTTATTAATCGCTGGCACATATACTCCTTTTTTACTGATTACGCTTCGTGGACCATTAGGCTGGACGTTACTCGCTATTATATGGACACTAGCAATCGGGGGTATCATCTTCAAAATTTTCTTTGTACGTCGCTTTATTAAAGCATCAACGTTATGTTATATCATTATGGGATGGCTTATAATCGTTGCTATTAAACCACTTTATGAAAATCTAACTGGACATGGTTTTTCACTACTTTTAGCGGGCGGAATTTTATATTCTGTAGGGGCTATATTCTTTCTTTGGGAAAAGTTGCCTTTCAATCATGCCATTTGGCATCTTTTCGTTTTAGGTGGTAGTGCAATGATGTTTTTCTGCGTACTCTTTTATGTCTTACCTACAGCATAAAAAAAGGTTTCAGCTTATATAAGCTGAAACCTTTTTTTACTTATGTAATTGTGATGCGATAACATCTTGTGTATGCTTCGTTAACTCTTTAATATCCATATTCGCATACTCTTCAGGTGTAATCGGCTTAGAAATTGTTACTGTTGCATGAGCTCGTTTCATACGGTTTCCATTCGCTTCAAACATTTTATATGTCCCATCCAATGTTACAGGTAAGATTGCTACACCAGATTTTACTGCAAGGTGAAAACTTCCAGCCTTAAACTCTCCAATTTCGCCACCTTTACTTCTTGTCCCTTCTGGGAAAATTACGATAGAATGTCCATTTTTTAATAGCTCAATACCATCTTTAATCGCTTGAAGTGATTGACGACGATCATTACGATTCATAAATACACAATTCATAAGTTCCATCCAGGTTGGTACAACTGGGAACTTTTTAATCTCTGCTTTTGAAACGAATCCAATTGGTTTATTTAAGTAACCTAGTAAAACAGGGATATCCATATTACTCTGGTGATTACTTACAACTAGTACCGGTTTATCTTTTGGAACATTTTCCAGTCCCTTTACTTCAACTGCCCCACCAGCTACTCGTACCATTTTCTTACCAAACCAATTTGTCGTTTTATACACAGCATTATCTTTTTCTTGTGGCGACATCGTATTTACTTGTCTTTTCAGACGCCACATTCTCGGTGTAATCGCAATTACGATTAAAATTAAATAAAAGATTTTAAAAAACGTTTGAATCATACAGAACCCCCACCTATTATCATTCCGACCTTCATTATACTAGACAAACGAAGGAAAAAGAAGAAAAAATGTCCAAACAACAAGTGCTTGGACATTTTTAAGTATTCTATATTAGAAACGTTTTGCTAATTCACGAGCATTAGCAATTGCTGCTTCTTTAATTTCTGGTGCTTTTTCAGGGTTGGCATTCATACCTTCAACTGCAATATATTCAGTATCATTTACACCGATGAATCCTAATACTGTTTTTAAGTGATTGCGGCCGAAGTCTACAGCTGCATATGCTCCTTCAGAATAAACGCCACCTGTCGCTTGAATGTGAAGTGCTTTTTTGCCTTCTAATAAGCCAACTGGACCATTTTCAGTATACTTGAATGTTTTACCCGCGATTGCTAAGTTGTCTAAGTATGCTTTTACTACTGGTGGATAGCTAAAGTTCCACATTGGAGTTACGAATACATAACGGTCTGCATGCATAAATGTTTCTAAGTTTGTGTTCATTGCTGCAACTTTTTGTTGTTGAACTTCAGTTAAAGTTTCAAAGCCTTCACCTGCTGCAAATTTACCCCAAGCAGCGAATACATCTGCATCGATTGCTGGTACTGTAGTGTTGAATAGATCAACTGTTACAACTTCGTCTTGTGGATGTTCGTTTTTATAAGCTTCGATGAAAGCTTCCCCTACTGCCATTCCGTAAGAACCTTCTGCTGAATTTGGATTTGCTGTAATAAATAGTACTTTTGTCATTGTATTCTCTCCCTTTTATACATTTTATCTTTAATTTGAGATTCATAATTTTAAAGTAAATAACTTACCTTATGTAAGTATAATACAAAAAGTTATTATTAATGTCAATAAAAATAGCTACTTTTTTTTCGTAAGTTAATAATTAATATCTTCAATACATTTTTCGTAAAACAAAAAAACTACCTCCACATTTCATGGAGATAGTTTTCCTCAATTTCTATTTTTGAAAAACATGTTTCACTTTTTCAGCAGGAATGTTACTTCCGCCTCTACCTTTTACATCTTCAATCATCATCGTAATGACCATATCTGGTGAATTTAAATCAAATGCAGCGAACCAGCCTAGTTCTTTTCCTTCGGCCTCTTTTGATACTTTTAATTCGGCTGTACCTGTTTTTCCAGCAAGAGTCATTCCATCAATCTTAGCAATTTTCCCAGTACCATCTGGATCATTAATTACTTTCGTCATAGCAGTTTTTAATATATCCTGATTGCCTTTTGAAATGACATTCTCTTTCCAAACTTTTGGTTGCTTATCTGTTTTAATAATATATGGAGAAGGTATATTTCCATCATTAACAATTGGTGCGTACGTTAATGCTAGATGGAGTGGAGTCATTAATACTTGCCCTTGTCCATAACCTGTGTCTGCCATTTGAATATCATTTTTAATACCATCATTTGCGATTTTAGAAGCTGGGAATCCATATTCAATTGGTAATTTCTCATCGAATCCGAACTTTTTCGCTTCACTCATAAATTTATCTTTCCCGATTTTCAAAGCTTCTTGTGCGAAATAAATATTATCCGAGTATTTCATCGCCTTATCAAAATCAATCGGATTTGCATCTTTTACACGCGTTACATAATAATTACCCCAAGAAGAATCTTTTGTCCATTTTAATCCTTCAATTTTCAACTCTTCTTTTGGATCAATTGTTTTCGTTTCAAGACCGATTGCAGCTGTAATCGGCTTAAATACAGATCCTGGAACTGATAATTGTGTAAATCGATTCGTCATCGGTTTTTTCGGATTATTATTCCACGCTTCACGTTGTGCTTTTGATGTCCCTCTTGCAATTATGTTGGGATCATATGCTGGGCTACTTACAAGTGCAAGTGTTTCTCCACTTTTCGGATTAATTGCCGCACTTGAACCCGCCTCGCCTTTCATTTCATTATAAGTTTTTTCTTGAACAGCACTATCGATCGTTAAAGTTACATTTTCCCCATCAACAGCATCTGTTTTTGCCAAATTTTTAATTTCTTTCCCTTGTGCATCTTCTACAAAGACACGGCCGCCTTTTTTACCACGTAGCTTTTCCTCTAATACTTGCTCTAAACCAGCTTTACCAACTGGATCATCCGCTTGATAGCCTTTCTTTTGTAGCGTTTTTAAATCTTCAGCATTTACTTTTCCAATATAACCAGTCAGATGAGCTGCCGCTTCCCCTAACGGATATGTACGAACATTTACAGGTTTTGTTGAAACACCCGGTAAATCAATGTACGTATTTTGCGTTGCCCCTTCAGGCAAAATTCCAATTGGTACGAGATAGCCTGGTTTTACCCATTTAGCAGCTAATTTTTGATCAATTTCTTCTACAGACATATTTAATAACTTCGCTACTGTTTCTTTCGTTTGCGGAGCAGTATCGCCTAAATCTTCAGGAATCAATCCGATTTCAGAAGCTTTCCCATTCGTTGCAAGACCTTTTCCATTACGATCATATATTTCACCACGTTTTGGCTCTGTCGTTTGCATACGCACTTTACTATCTTTTGTCATACCTGGGAATATAAAATCAGGAGTCCAATCTACTTTCCAAGATTCTTTATCTCCATCTTTTTCTTTCACCATCTTTGCTTCATGGCCGAAAGTGATTTTTCCACCCACTGTATCCATGCTTACTTTAAAAGGAACAGGACCTTCATCTTTTTTATCTTCTTTTACTTCCCCTGTTTCTACTTTTAAATCTTTCACTTCAATGCCAGAATAAATTTTTTCATATTTCTCAGTGAATTCTTTCTTTGAAATATCTTTTTTTGCCTTTTCTGATAATTGATCATACATTTCTGCAAATTTTTGTTTATTCCATGCTTTTGCATATGTATCAAATGCTTCTTGTGGTTTTTCTTCTTTACCACATCCGACTAACATGAATGTTAAGCAAAGAAAAAGAATCCCCCATATCTTTCTCAATCGATTCTCCTCCTCTTTCTATCTTAATACTCTTGAAAATTTTAGCATTTTTACATGCTACCATTCATTATAGCACTATCGAATCTCATCTATAAACCTATATTAACGGATACAAATAAAAAGATTGATGCGAATACTCACATCAACCTCTATTATTATTGTTGCTTTTCATATACATGATAATAGTACGTATACGGATTTTTTTCATCCGTTAAACCTTTTTCAATAAAAATTTCTTTCCAATTTGTCATATCCATTTCTGGGAAGAATGTATCTCCTTCAAATGCATGATGGATTTTTGTTATATATAACTTGTCTACGTAAGGTAAAAAGAGATCATAAATTTGCGCTCCGCCAAAAATAAAAATCTCTTCTTCATTTTTGCATAGTTCAAACACTTCTTCTACAGAATGTGCTACTTCACAGCCTTCAACATGATACCCTTCATTACGAGTTACAATAATATTACGTCTTCCAGGCAGTGGTCTACCAATCGCTTCATAGTTTTTTCTTCCCATAATAAGCGAATGACCCATCGTTGTTTTCTTTACATATTGTAATTCACTCGGTAAACGCCAAGGTAAATTATTATCTTTACCAATTACTCTATTCTCGTCCATTGCGACCATAAATGAAACTATCATCTTTTCATCTCCTCTACAATTACACTGCAACCGATGCTTTAATTGCTGGGTGCGGATCATATCCTTCAATCGTTAAATCTCCCATTTCAAAATCAAACACAGATTTTACATCTGGATTTAATGTAAGTTTCGGGAACGGACGTGGTTCACGTGCCAATTGCTTTTCTACTTGCTCAAAATGATTCGTATAAATGTGTGCATCTCCAATTGTATGAACAAATTCTCCCACTTCAAGTCCGCATTCATGTGCAATTAAATGTGTTAATAGCGAGTAACTTGCAATGTTAAATGGGATTCCAAGGAATATATCCCCACTTCTTTGATATAGCTGACAAGAAAGTTTACCGTCTGCTACATAAAACTGAAATAGCGTATGACAAGGTGGTAATGCCATACTTGGTACATCTTCAGGATTCCAAGCAGAAACAATTAGACGACGTGAGTCTGGCGTTTTTTTAATCATTTCAATTACATCTTTTAATTGATCAAGCGTCTCACCAGCTGTCGTTTTCCAAGCACGCCACTGCTTACCGTATACGTCTCCTAAATAACCATATTTATTTGAGAAATCATCATCTTCTAAAACGTTCTTTTTAAACAATTCCATTTGCTCATCGTACTGTACTTTAAATTCCTCATCTTGTTGTGAGCGAAGACCGAAATCAGTCATGTCAGGACCAGTATACTCGTCACTTTCTACCCAGCTCTTAAATGCCCATTCATTCCAAATGTTATTATTATGCTGCAATAAATAGCGAATATTTGTATCACCTTTCATAAACCAAAGCAGCTCACTTGCTACAAGGCGAAACGGCACTCTCTTTGTCGTTAATAAAGGAAAACCTTTACTTAGATCAAAACGCATTTGATATCCAAATACAGATACAGTGCCTGTCCCTGTACGATCTTCTTTCTTCGTACCATGCTCCATTACATGGCGGCATAAATTTAAGTATTCATATTCAGCATGTTTCATATGTAGTAAAACCTTCTTTCAATCGTATATGAAATTTATCATAACATGAAAAACAGTGAATTTAATAATCTTGATTAATAAAATTTCATTTCAATAATTCTTACAAAATTATTAACTTTCCACATTTATAAAGGTTTTTATTTTCTATTACCGAAAGTATAGTGCGGTAGAACAAAATTTATATTTGGAGGTTAGAAGTATGTCTAAAATTGAAACTCCTGTTATGACTTCTTTACAAACAATGGTTGAAAAAATGATGAAGGATTTAAATGTTCCTGGTGCTGCTGTAGCTATTATAAAAGACGGTGAAGTTATTATTTCAGAAGGTTTCGGCTATCGTAATATAGAGACAAAAGAGGCTGTTACACCAAATACTCGGTTCGCAATTGGTTCCTCAACGAAAGCTTTTGGCACACTTTCATTAAGTTTATTAGCACAGCAAAAAAAGTTTAATTGGGATACTCCTGTCCAGACTTATATACCTAACTTCTCTTTATCTGAACTACTTGCTAGCTCACAAGTTACAGGACGAGACTTAGCTTCTCATCGCACTGGGGTAAGTCGTCATGATGCTCTTTGGTACAACTCTTCTTTAACTCGAAAAGATTTAGTAGAAAAAATAAAACATTTATCACTTGATGCTCCGTTCCGTACAGCATTCCTTTATAACAACTTAATGTATGCAACAATGAGTTATATTGTAGAAAACATTACGAATCAAACGTGGGAACAATACGTTACAGAGCATATTTTAGATCCTTTAAATATGGATCAAACAAACTTCTCTGTTACAGATTCACAAACTACAGATGATTATGCTTTACCTTACATTGAAAAGGAAGGTGAAATTAAAGAAGTTCCATTCCGTAACATCGATACAGTTGGCGCTGCTGGGTGTATTAATTCTACAATTGAAGATATGGCAAATTGGGTACTTCTTCACTTAAACAAAGGGAAATTTGGAGATCACGAGCTAATCTCTCCTGAATTATTACAACAACTGTCTACACCACATAATTCCATTCCAGATCAACCAGTTTTATCACTTCCTGAATCTCCATTAAATAGTTACGGTCTTGGTTGGTTTATTAGCGCTTATCGTGGTTATAAATTGATTCATCATGGTGGTAATATCGACGGATTTTCAGCGTTTGTTTCATTTATGCCAAATGAAAATATAGGTCTTGTTATATTAACAAATGCTGGAGGTACATTACTGCCAATATATCTTGCTAACCAAATTTACGACGAGCTACTCGGATTAAAATCCATCGACTGGCATAAACGTGCCGTAGAAGATACTGAAAAAATGAAGGAAATGATGAAAGAAACAACCGAATCCCTTCCTGAACAAATTAAAGGGACTACACCTTCTCACAAATTAGAGGATTATACTGGTACTTTTGAACATCCTGCATACGGAACATTGCAAGTATACAAACGAAATGATTCGTTATATGTACAATTTATGGAGATGGACATTCAATTAGGGCATCATCACTATGACATTTTCTCAGCAGAAGTTGATTTATTCCAAATGAAAATGAGTTTATTATTCTCTTATGAAATGAATGTGAGTGGTGAATTCCCATCCCTTCAGTTACATGTGCCTGCTATGTTAAGTACGCAGCCGCTTGCATTTAAGAAAATTAAATAAATATTTTAATAGAGGGATGATAACACATCCCTTTATTTCCCTTTAAATTATCCATCTCAAAAAAGGATAATACGTAAAGGATACAGAATTCTATTATTCAGCTAATTAAATTATCAGGAGGAAAAGCTGTGTACACAGAAATTTTCAAAGAAGTTGTTTCGATTACTCATCACGATTATTCCGGTTGTATTGATAAAAAAGGATGGGACGATCCTACTACTTATTTACAGACAATCGAGAAATTAGAGAAACACGGAGAACTGACACCAGTACAATTTACTGAAATTGTACGTGATTACTTACTAGAATTTAAAGATAATCATATGTTTTTCAAAATGTACTCTAACAATCAACCTCTTAACAGTGTTGGCTTCCAAGTGAAAAGATACGAAGACCGCCTATATATTACATCCACTTCACATGAAGTAAGAGTGAAAAAAGGACAATCTATTCTTGCAATAGATCATATGAAAATTCCTGAGCTATTAATAAAATATAAAAAGTATTTAAACGAAACTTCATATGAACGCGAAAAATGGGATTATGTTTTATTAAAATCATCCAATTGTACACTTATAGATGAAGATGGATTGACGGAAACAATTACTTTACAAAAGTATAAACAAAATGAATACACGCCTATTTATTCATTTAAACAGCATAATAAAGATACACTTTTAATTACTTTGACGGACTTCACAAATGCTGAAGCTATTAATAAATTATTAGACTCACATAAAGACGAGCTTAATACTTTTCCAAACTTAATAATAGATGTGCGTTTGAATCGTGGCGGGAGCGATGATGCATTTTTTAAATTACTTCCTTACATATTCGAAGACAAAGAGATTTCCCTTTTCGATTCTTCAGATACAATGCAATTAAACCATACAGAACGAAACTTTCATTTACGTATGAAAGACATCGAAATGGAAGATTATGATTCTTTAGACGAACTTTCTAAATTATTCACTGATATATTTATTCAAGATTTAAAAAAGAATTATAAAAAAGGATTCGTTACAGTCGATCCTTCTGATTTACCAAAAGAACTTCAATCATTAAAAATACACGGAAGAAAATCACCTAATAGAGTAGTCATCTTAACAGATGTGACATGTGGAAGTTCTGGTGATTCTTTTGTAGAAGTTGCAAAAAAATCATCGAAAGTAAAAGTAATAGGTCGTCCTACTGCTGGTTTAAATGATTATTCTAATTTAGCTGTAATGGAATGGGCTGATACATTCGCTCTTTACTACCCTACTTCACGGCTTTCTATTATAGATAAAGGCGAAGGAATGTCCGGAATTGGCATACAACCGCATATACATATCCCGTGGACTCCGGAACATATACAAAAAGATGTAGATTTAAAGTTAGCATTACAACTGCTTCAAAACGAAGAATGGTAAATAAAAAAAGGTAGATGTGAATCACACCTACCTTTTCTATTTCATATCAATCTTTTCTGGTTGAAACCAGATTGGCTTTAATAACTCAAAGTTTTTATGATCCTCTAAAACGATAGTAAGGCGTTCTAACGTATCCTCTAACATATGTGGTGCTGCTCGTAATGACCAGACAACTGATGAGAAAACTGTCATGCCAACGTACACCGCATATAATTTCCAGAACTCCTCTGGTATTCTCCCACAAAAGTATCCTTCTATTTGTCCAATTGAATAAGGAATACTAATGTCCCTTGCAAATAGTGCAATTTTTACGAAATCATGAAGTGGGTCGCCCCAGTCGTAGCCATTAAAATCAACAACACCTACATATTTCCCATCTCGTACAATTATATTCTCTAAATGAAAATCATCGTGTTGAAATCGATTTGGACGGTTCTTTACATATATTTCATTTTCATCTATAAACTTAATGATTTTATCATCATTTTTTACTTTTATTCCACACGTTTTATATGCCTCTACATATTTTCGATGTTTTTTCATTGCTCTTTCATACCACGGAAGGATATCATTAGGAGCTTCATATGTATGCATTTTTGCTAAATCTTTTCCTGCCTCTATACCGATCTCATATTGTTCTTTTGGTGAATACGTAGGCAATAGCTTCTTCGCATCTTCCCCTTCTATATATGAGAAAATACTATATACACCTTCTTCTTCCAATATACCTATTTCAATCGGCCTTTGTGCCTGTACGTTACGTTTTACCATTTCATTTAAAATTTGAAATTCTATTTTCCTTCTTTCATACTCTTTTATATCGCCAATCCGTAACAAATATTTTTCATTATCAATTGTCGTAACTATATATTTCTTATCAGGTGAGAAACCTTTAGAAATTTCTTCAATATTTGCTGCATCTTTTACTATTTGTATATTGTTTTGCCATGCTGTAATTGTTTTCATGTATATTCCCCTTACATTTCTACATTTGGTGTATACGCTACTTCTATAATAAACCCATTCGGATCATAAAAATCAATTGTATAATACCCTTCCGAATAATGATTCATTTCAATCGGACCATGTATTATCTTTATTTTCGTACTAGAAAGAAACTCTGCTACCTCATTAACTACTTCTCTATGAATAGCTTGGTAACAAATATGTCTAGGACCTAACGTCCTTACGATTTCCTCATCTACTTCTTTAAAATATATTTCACTTTCTCCCGTACTATATGATACTTCATTTAACTTTCTCCATCCAATTATGGAAAACAACATATCGTAAAAAGAAATGGATCCCTCTAAATTCGCTACCCAAAATTCAATATGATGAATGCCTGCTCGAAGTGTATTCATATTAAGAATACGCCCCTTGTACTACTTGTACAATTTCCATTGGTGTATTGACCATATAATCTGGTGCATCTTTTTTCACTGTTTCAATAACATCATACCCCCAAGATACCCAAATTACATTCACCCCAGCCTTTTTACACGCTGCTACGTCTCGCTGTTCATCACCGACGTATAACATATCTTTCTCTGTTATTTTTTTCGATTTTAAAAATCTTTTTATCATTTTATCTTTACCGAACAAATTTTTAGAACAATATACTTCTTGTATATTTTCTATATTATTATTGTGTAAAAACGCCCGAATATGCTCTTCTGAGTTCGATGATATGACTGCAATTCCGTATCCTTTTTTATGGAGTTCATCTAATACATCCTTCATGCCATGGAACAAAATGAGATCTTTTATAGCAGGTTGATACAATTTATAAAATTCCAGCGCTAATATCGGTAGTTTATATAGTGGTACATCGAGTTGTTTACATCTTTCTGGCATCGTTAATTTACGTAAATACTCAATTTCTTCTTCCCTTACCGTTTTATATCCGTGCTTTTCAGCAATTTGATTATAAATTGGTACAAATATATTTTGTGAATCTACTAATGTGCCATCAAAATCAAAAACAATGTATTTTTGCATTCCCATACTCCCTTTACTTCTTTTTTCTAAACCTATCTTATTCAACACCGTAGTTGTCTTACCCTTCTATACACATAAAAAAAGAACAAGATTTTCTCTTGTTCTTTTTAAGAAAGCCACTTTGGTGGTACATTCGTATTCCAATAAATATTCCCTAACTCATGGTGTCCAGAGTACCCATCATCAAAACGGTGATAGTGGAAATTAAAATAGTAACCATCTTGCGGTGGATGATCTCTCCTTACATGAAATCGCAATAAGTCATTTCCTGATTTCGTGTCATAAACGTGAAAGATTTTTTCATTATTCCCACCAGCTGGTTTTTGAGAAATCGCTAATGATTGTAGCGAATCTTCTGGTACATCATTGGCAAGTTCAGCAATTGCCTCTTCAATTTTCGGTAATATTACATCTTTAAACTCATCTTCAATTACTGGGCCAATTTTAGTGCCAAACTTTTGCATCGACTGTTTCTCTGCTTCTTGCATTGCATACGTAATAAAAGTATCGGTGGTTAACCTGTCATTCGTTTCTTCATATGTATAGGACGTACTCTCCAAATTTTGTTGCCCAGCTGTGCTCGTAGGCTTGTCCGCAGCTTTGGCATTATCAAGCAATATGGAAGGAGGCGTCACTAAACCAAATGTAAATACGGTAATTAATGCGACTAAGGTTTTTCTAAACCAATTTGGCATGTATGTTCCCTCCCCTTTCACTCATTATATTTTAAATAACGGTTGTTTCTTCTATTATACAAAATGATTGTAATTTTTGCACTTTACAATTTTGTTAACGTTCACATATTTTTCACTTGAATATGAAATTGTAAGATTTCATACAATATCAATACAACAATAATGAGGAGGCGATCATATGTCTTTAGATGTCATGTATTCCGCCGCAAGCATACTCGTTTTAGTATATTTTCTTTATCAATGTGTGACAGATTAGAAAAAGAGCCATTTTCCGGCTCTTTTTTTATGGTAAAAATACAATCCAACTAATCCAAACTATAAAAAGAATCCCGGCAATTACAGCTGGTAATAAATAAAAATGAGAAAGTATAACTATTCCATACAAAAGTAGTACTGGAAGTAATAAATAGCGATCTGCCTTCCATCTTAACAGTAGTAATTTTCCTTCATCACAATATAAATGAAGAAACATTTTTTCCGAAAATTCATTCCAATAATCGCGCGCATAACGAGAAATTGCAACTAAAGCAAATACAAGAATAATAGCTGCAATCCATCTCGGACTCATGATAATACTGACAGTACTTATACATACAATTTGAATATAAAATATTCGTGCACTACTTGTACGGAAAAATTCTTTTAAAAAGGATTCAACAATACGAGAATCCTTTTTCTTTCCTAAAAACTTTTTAGAACGCGGAAACATCCACGGCTTTTTATTCGAACTACTTGGTTTAGCCGCATGGCCACCAACTTGCATAATTCCACTCGTCCAGCGCATACTTTCTTCTTTCTCTTTCTCAACTTCTTTAAAAAAGCAATTTTTATAATTTAGTTTTTCTTTTATCAATGCGATGATTAATAAAACTGCTAGACCGATACATAGTATAGAATAAAAGGGATTTTTATAAATAAGAAACAGACTCAATCCAAAAAAAGATAGACTTATAGAAAATATCACATTTTTTACAATCCATAGTAGCCATCGTTTTCCCACACGTATATGAATAAATCTCGTTAACAACGACAACATAAATCGAAATGCAGTAAAGAATATCCAAAATAATACGATTTGTACTTTCGTCACTCCAATACTTTTCATCAACACTGGTAACATAGCAACTACTACCACTACATTCGTTATCGCTATTCGAATTAACGTATATGTCATGCCATACTGGATTAACTTTTGCATGTGAGTGGGATACGAAATTAAAAATAAACTATCCGCTTGTTCAAAAAATGAGCGAACTCCTCTCGAATATGTAATCACATAAAATGCGAGTAGACCTAACCCAAAATAAACTGTCTCTCCCATCAATAATTCTTCTATCCATAGTGAACGATAATAAATCCCCATAAATATAAGTGCTGGAATAATAATATATAGCGCGACTGTCCAATCAGTTATAGAACGTATAGACTTCCATTTCCGTCCCAGTTCATGACGCAATCTTTTATAAAATTGTTGTTTAATCATGCTGTTCACGCCTTACAATTACATCAAAACAGTCTAATAATGAACTCCCTGGCATTTCCGCTAACGTTTGGATAGATTCTAGATGTCCATCTGCGACTAATGTACCTTGTGAAATGAGTAAAAATCTCTCACAAATTCTTTCAGCTGTGTCTAATACGTGCGTACAAAGTAAAATACCTGCGCCACGTTCTTTTTCTTTATATAAATAACTTAAAAACTCTTTCGTAGCTACTGGATCTAAACCGATAAAAGGTTCATCAATGATATAAAAATCTGGTTCAGTTAAAAATGCCAAAATGAGCATCGATTTTTGTTTCATACCTTTTGAAAACTTTGATAAATACTCATGTTTATGTTTATCCATTCGAAACATATGTAATAACTCTTCTGCTTTTCTTTCCCAGCTTCCTACTTCATTCTCGCGAGCAGCCATTAATAGTTCGATATGTTCCCAAAGCGTCAAATAATCATAATATGTCGGGTGTTCCGGCACGTATGCATAAGGATTTTTCTTTTCACCAAATGATATTTCACCATTCATATTTACAAGTAAACCGAGCATCGTTTTAATCGTCGTACTCTTCCCAGCACCATTCGCACCAATAAGTGCAACTAATTCACCTTTTTCAATTGAAAAGGCAATATCATGGATTGTCTTTTCCCCTATATCATATCCGGCAGTGCGGATATTCACGTCTAACATACATTCCCCTTCTTTCCATTTCCAATACAAACTAGGAAAAGAATAACATATAACTATCTATATATCATTATAAAATATTTATTTTCATAGCAGGAATAAATATTTTTTAACAGAATACTTAATGTTTGATTACATTTAATTGGAGTGGATAATACGTCTTTTCAAATTCGTGAAGCTACGATAGACGATATAGATGCACTTTGCTCTTTAACAACAGAATTAAAAGGTTCCTCTATTTTGTATACGTAAAAAATTAGAAGTTATAACTCGTTATGGGGAAATTTCAATTATTAGCGTTGATTCTACAATACGACGGAAAGGCATTGGACAAGTATTAATGGATTATGCAGAACAATTAGCCAAAAACATAATTGCATTGGTACATGGCTAGTTAGTGGAACAAAAAGAGTAGAAGCACATCCTTTTTATAAAAAATAAGGATATGAAGTGAATGGGTATCGATTTGTAAAACATTTTTAAACTACTTATACATGGAAAGGACTAAAACTATGACAAACATCGAAGCTATTTTTATTGATCGTGACGGTACAATTGGTGGTGACACTACAATACATTATCCAGGTTCTTTTACATTATTTCCTTTTACAAAAGCAGCTCTGCAAAAACTAAAGGATCAAAATATAAAAATTTTCTCTTTCACAAACCAGCCAGGTATCGCAGGCGGGATAGCGACTGTTGCTGATTTTGCACAAGAATTAGAAGGTTTCGGCTTTGATGATATTTACATATGTCCTCACAAACACGGTGATGGTTGTGAATGCCGCAAACCAAGTACAGGTATGCTGCTACAAGCAGCCGAAAAACATGGACTTAATTTAACAAAATGTGCTGTAATTGGTGATCGCTGGACCGATATCGTTGCAGGAGCAACAGTACATGCGACGACGATATTAGTTCGAACAGGCGCTGGATATGATGCTTTACATACGTACCGAGACAAATGGGCACATATTGAACCAAACTACATTGCAGAAAACTTTGAAGATGCTACAAATTGGATTTTAAATCAACTATAATACAAATGAAAAGAGACATTTTCACAATGGAAACGTCCCTTTTCATCTTATATTTTTTAAAATGTTAATTCATAATGGAAATAACGATTATCTCTCAAATAACCATTTTCAGCGTATAATCGCTGTGCTGATAAATTATCAATCTCTGTTTGTAATTTTACACCTTTTGCACCATTTTCTAAGGCGAATTCTTTAGCCGCTTCTAATAATTTTTTTCCTGTTCCTGCCCCGCGCTTAGTAGCTTGTACAAATAGATCATTTAAAATCCATAATTCTTTCATCGAAATGGAAGAAAATGATGGATATAATTGCGTGAATCCAACATATTCACCATCTTCAACTGCCACGAAAATAACAGATTCTTTTCTCTCAATTCGATTTCGTAAAAATACTTTTGCTCCTTCTATATCGGAATCTTGTCTATAAAACATACGATAGTTATTAAAAACTGATGCTAGTCCATCTAAATCTGCAATTGTTGCCTCATATATTCTCATTTTACTCCATTCCCCTTCCAATACTGTCTCATTATATCCGTTGCCCATTTAGGCTGTAGAATTTCTTCTTTTGGCATAAACTCTTTCATTATCGGCTTTATATCCAATATAGGGGTGCCATCAATAGCATCTAACCCCTCAACAATAATTGATTTCCCTTCTCTTTTTATCACCTTTACAATCGTTGCTCCTATGCGATTCGGACGGTTTTTCCCGCGCTGTGCAAAAATGCCTACTTTAGGATAATCATGATTATTTCTAGGGTGTCTAGCAAAATATTGAATTTGTTCATCAGTTACTTTATGAAAATAAAAAACAACTTCAATATGAGAAAAATCTTCAATCCCTTGTATACTTTCTTCTGTATACATTTCAGTTAAAGTAATATAGGATCTTACTTCTCCCCACTCATCATCTTTTATTTCCTTTCTTTCATTATGTACAAATGCGATTGGTTGAACTGAAAACATACGCATTCCCCCTTAAATGTAACCACTTACATTATAAAGTATTTTCTGAATGTTTTCCACACACAAGAACTAGGTTACATAATATAATTATAATCTATTTTGTAAAGCAAAATTAACTGCTTCAACCGCATGTATATGAGTTGTGTCGAATATCGGAACTAGTACGTCTTCCTGCTTTATTAATAATCCTATTTCTGTACAACCTAATATGATCCCTTGGGCCCCTTCTTGTACTAGCTCTTCTATTACTCTTTTATAATACTCCCTAGATTGAGATGTTATCTTTCCTAAACATAATTCTGTATATATTACTTCGTTTACCTTCTCTCTATCTTTTTTTGATGGAACCATTACTTTTATATGATTTTCTTCTATGCGTAATTTATAAAAGTCTTGCTCCATTGTATATTTAGTTCCAAGTAAACCAACCTTTTGAATATCTTTCCTTTTAATTTCTTTTGCAGTCGCATCAGCGATATGTAAAACTGGAATATGAATATTCTCCTTTATTTTCTCAACTACTTTATGCATTGTATTTGTGCAAATAATTATAAAATCGGCTCCTCCCTTTTGTAATGAATATGCTGCATTCCCTAATACTTCTCCTGCTCCATTCCAATCTCCGTTAGACTGGAATCGTTCAATCTCTTCAAAGTCCACACTATGAATCATACATTTTGCTGAATGTAACCCTCCTAATCTCTCTTTTATTTCTTCATTTATGATTCGATAATATTCAGAAGTCGATTCCCAACTCATACCACCAATTAAACCTATTGTTTTCATTACAACAACCCACCCACCTTATACTGTTTTTTAAAACTAATTACAACATTTTATTATGTATATTATACATAATAAAACAAGACTTTACGTTTGTAATATAAAGTCTTGTTTTAACTATTTCCAAGGAAATTTTATAAGAATATTCTGAAATTAATTATCTAATATTATTATAGAATCTTCATATTGATAATGAAAACACTCTCGATACAACTGTTTAATTTCATCATATGATGGCACACGTGGATTATTTGCTGGACTTCCACTTTCAATTGCATCTGATGCCATTTTAGAAATAGCTTTTTCAAATTCAACCTCACCAATTCCGTATTCTTTTAAATTTGGAATACGAAGATCAAAACAAAGTTTTTTTATTTCCCCGAGCGTGTAGTCCGCTACTTCTTCATCACAATAGGAATACATATCTTTATTTAAACAACGTCCTATTTCCGCTAGTCTTTTTACTGCACTAACCTTTGTATATTCTAAAACTGTAGGTAATAGTATTGCATTGGATATACCATGTGGTACATGAAATAATGCCCCTACCGGCCTGGACATTCCATGAACTAGCGTAACAGATGCATTTGAAAATGCGATTCCAGCTTGTAAGGACGCAATCATCATTGCTTCTCTTGCCTCCATATTCTCTCCATCTTCATATGCAATACGTAAATATTTCATAATACTTTCAATTGCGGAAAGTGCAAGTACATCGGTAAGTGATTGTGAAACTTTAGAAATATATGCTTCGACTGCATGACATAATGCATCTATCCCTGTTGCTGCTGTAATATTAGGTGGCACCGAACGTGTTAAAATTGGGTCAATAATCGCTACTTGTGGGGTAAAACTCGGGTGTTTCATCATCATTTTTACATCTGTTCGTTTATTCGTAATTACTGCTACACTTGTTACTTCCGATCCAGTACCAGAAGTTGTTGGGATTGCAATTAGTGGTAGCGGATCATTGTCTATTTCTATATCCTTTTGGACATAATCTTCCACTTCTCCACCATTTGTATATAACACCGCAACTGCTTTCGCTGCATCAATACAACTTCCACCGCCAATACCAATAATAAAATCACACTTTCCTTCTTTACAAAGTGTTAACGCTTCTAACACGTGTATATTTGTAGGCTCAGCATTTACTTTATTATATGTAATAACAGTAATACCTTTCGTATTTAATTGTTGTATACACGTCTCAACATATCCTAAATTCTCCATAATTGTATCAGTAACTATAAACGCTCTTTTCCCCAACTTCTTAGATTGTTCCCCCAGCTTTTCAAGCGAATTTCTTCCATATAATACGGACTTCGGCATACGAAACTCAGCAACTTCTTGCAAATATTCCACCCCTTCTTACCCTAATTAATGTTTTAGTTTATAAAATATCGACTTAATAAATTCCTGTTACAGTATAGAATGCAATAACTAAAAACACAGCAACCGTTTTCAAAATTGTAATAGCAAATATATCTTTGTATGACTGTTTATGTGTTAAACCTGTTACTGTAAGAATAGTAATAATCGCTCCGTTATGTGGTAATGTATCCATTCCTCCTGATGCCATTGATACGATGCGGTGCATTACTTCTAGTGGAATATCAAATTGATTGGCCGCCGCAATAAACTTGTCTCCCATTGCACTTAAAACGATCCCCATTCCTCCTGATGCAGAGCCTGTAATACCGGCTAAAATATTTGTCGTTACCGCTCCATTCACTAGAGGGTTTGTAAATGTGGCAGAAATACCATCTCTCATAATCGCGAATCCTGGAAGTGCTGCGATGACACCACCGAATCCAAACTCAGCTCCTGTATTCATCGTTGCAAGTAACGCTCCACCAATACTTGTATTCAATCCAGCTTGAAACCCTGTTACTACTCGTTTCCAATATAATAATAACGTTGTTACAATACCTATAATAAGTGCCAATTCTACTGACCAAATTCCAACTACTGCACTTAATTCTACTTTTCCAAATGCTTTCATACCAATTGCAGAAAAATCAAAACCATTCGGATACCACTTCGGTATCATAATAGTGAAAACTTTATTCATTACACCTACTAAAATAAGTGGTATAAAAGCAATCACTTGCTGAACTCTTGTAATTTCAATGCTTTTCAGTAATGGCATATCTTTTTGATCTACTTGCACTTGCAAAGAAGCTGCCATTTCAGTATCCCCATCGTTAAAACCAAAATACCCTTCTCCTGCTGCCTTCGCCTTCTTACGTCTACTCTCTAAATATAGTAAACCTAACGTCAGTACAAAAATTGCCCCTACAATACCAAGTATCGGCGCAGCATAAATATCTGTTTTAAAAAACGTTGTAGGTATTACGTTTTGAATTTGTGGTGATCCAGGTAGCGCATCCATAGTAAACGTGACCGCTCCAAGTACAATCGTTCCAGGGATTAAACGCTTCGGAATATTCGCTTGTCGAAACAGCTTAGCTGCAAACGGATATACAGCAAATACTACTACATACACACTAACACCACTATACGTTAAGATAGCACCCATTAATACAATCGCTAAAATCGTACGCTTTTCACCAACTAGCTCTATAATTGTCTTTGCAATCGAGTCTGCGATTCCTGACATTTCTACTACTTTTCCAAATATTGCTCCAAGTAAAAATACAGGAAAATATAGTTTAATAAAACCTACCATCTTCTCCATAAAGATATTTGAAAAGAAAGGTAATACAAAACTAGGCTCTGTCAAAAATACCGCAAATAATGCAAATATCGGTGCAAATAAAATAACAGAAAACCCTCTATATGCTACAAACATTAGTAAACTAAGTGCTAATAATATAATAACTAGCTCCAATTATACCCCTCCCTTAAACTGAAAATTCAAACTTTTATAGATAAACTTCTACTAATCTTTTGATTCTGACATCCCTCCTCTTATTCATACAAATTTTTCATGCTAAAAATGTCTAATTATAAGTATTCGATTACATATGAAAAATCCCTTTAAACATAAACGATTTCATCTTCATACGTTATAAAGGGATTTTCAGTCTCTATATTTACTTCTCTATCAAACTACTGTCTACACAAAAATGATGTAGTTCTTTTACATCATTTACTATATGAGTCGCACCAACTTCAGTCAATTCTCTTTCACTACCATAGCCATATAATATACCGATTGAAGCAATTCCATTATAATTTGCTCCTATTATATCGTGTTTTCTATCTCCAATCATAACAATTTCTTCTTTATTAAGGGCTTCATTTGTTTGTAAAATGTGAGCAATGATTTCTTCCTTTTTTATTCTCGTACCATCTAAATTACTTCCAACGATACCTTCGAAATAATTTGTTAATTGAAAATGCTCTATAACTTGTTCAGCAAATACAGTAGGCTTTGAAGTTGCTATAAATAAACGATTTCCAGTATCTTTTAATTGTTTCAAAAGATTTGGGATACCATCGTAAACATTATTTTCTAACAATCCACGTTGCTTTAAATACTCTCTGAAATAAAAAACAGCTCGTTCAACTTCTCCTTCATTCATATTATACCTCTCTACGAATGATTGCTGAATGGGCGGACCAATAAATGAGTCTAATTCACTTACATGTAATTCTTCAATTCCAACCTTTTGTAATGCATACAATACTGAATTTATAATTCCTTCTTTCGGATCCGTCAATGTTCCATCTAAATCAAATAGAAATGTTGTATACATGTTTTCTTCCCCCATTCATTTTACTGTATAAGTATCCTATAACATCTTTTCCCACTTTTCCTTCTATTATACTATCATTATCTTTTTTTCTTAAAAATTACTTTTCCTATGTCACATACTTTCAGTTACAAAAAACGATACATATGATAAAGTAAAAAAGTTACAATTATTTTAATAGAAACGGTGAATCTAATGTCAATTACCTTAATTGTTATAATGGCTTTCACAATTGTTATTCACGCGGTTGAAACGAGCTCTTATAGCATTCGATTAGCTGGTGTACGTTTAAAGAAAATCGCTGTTGCATTATCCGTTGTAGGAATTGTATTACTCATTTCTAGAACGTCAAATTTACTACAAGCCTTTTTACTCGGCGGCATTGTTGACGAAGCTAAACGAGATGCTTCTATTCATTTAGAGCATATAATACGTCTTGTACTATTATCAGCTTCTTTTGGTACATTACTTGCGATTATACTGTATCCAACTTTGACCAAACTATTTGGATATGTCATTCAAAACTTTGAAACAGATGGTTCTTTCATTCGAATGATGAAAACAAATAACATTCAAAAATTAAAGTACACAAAAAAATATGTACGCTTTCCAAAATTAGAAATGATTCATAGGCTACGCATAGGTGGTATTCCAAAACGTATTATGCTTATTAACATGTTTGCTACTGCTATTTATACAGCTGGTGTTCTTTCAGCCCTATACGCTTCTTTTTTACTTCCAACTTACGCGACAAAGGCTAGTACAGCCTCTGGTCTTATTAATGGTTTTGCTACTATTTTATTAACAGTGCTACTTGATCCACGTATCGCTTTGTTAACAGAGCGAGCACTTCAATCAGAAGAAGGTGCAGAAGCAATGAGTAAAATGTATGGTTGGCTAATGATTTCTAGACTTTTCGGTACGTTATTAGCACAACTATTATTCATACCAGGTGCTTACTGGATCACTTGGATTATTAAATTGATGAATTAGTCATCTATAAAAAAGTAGGTGGGATAACAAATGACTATACAAACAGAGCAAGATATAATTCGCTTAATAGAAAATGACGAATGGATGATGAACGTATTACAAATGGCAGAATCGCTAGAGCTACCTGATTGGTGGATTTGCGCCGGGTTTGTTCGCTCTAAAATTTGGGATACCTTACATGACTACGAAATACGAACGGCTACACCAGATATTGATGTCATTTATTTTGATCAATTACATACAGATGAGGCATATGAGCAATCACTAGAGAAAGCACTGATAAATATGGATGCTTCTATACCTTGGTCGGTAAAAAATCAAGCTCGTATGCATGTAGTGAATAATATGCCACCGTATTCTTCTTCTGTTGATGCTATTTCTAAATTCCCTGAAACAGCAACGGCTATAGGAGTTACACTTGATGAGCTAAACAACGTCATATTAACGGCTCCATGTGGTATTGAAGATGTGATTGCCTTACAAGTGAGACCGACAGCCCATTTTCTTGAAACAAAAGAACGATTACATATGTACAATGCTAGAGTTACTAAAAAGAACTGGCAAAACAAATGGCCTAACATAAAAATTACTTATCCAAAAATATAAAAAGGGAGCTTCGCATTATACGAAGCTCCCTTTCTACATTATTTCAAAAACTGAATGACTAATTCTGCATATCGATCTGCTTCCTCATAATGCGGTGTATGACTACTCTCTTCGAATACAATATACTTCCCATTTTGAGCATCTTTATTAAACGTTTCAATTTGTTTTTCACACGTTACGACATCATATTTCCCTACAATTAATAACATTGGATTTTGTAAATCTTTTATTTTAGGTAATAATGAAGTATGAACTGCTCCCTCTAATTTTAATCTATCAAAATGAATTTTAGAGCGATTTGAAAATACTTCCCATTCTTCATCACTATATAAACTCTCGTCTGTCACATCTTCCTTATTATTGTAAATCTCCATTCTTTTTTCTTCTAGTTCATCACTTAGTCTTATATAAGCTTCTAACAGCTCTTCTGAACTAGCATTGCTAGATGAATAAGCAAGAGACTCTTCCGCTACTTCTTCTTTTCCATACTTTTTTAATAAATGCCCTGTCTTTTGTAACAAAGCTCTACTTGTTAATGCAAAATCGAAAGTCGGCCCTTCAAATATTATTTTCTCTATTGAACTTGGATATACCGATGCATACAACAATGCTACATATCCACCGAAAGAATGTCCAATTACAGACCACTTCTCAATTTGCAATACTTTTCTTAGTTCCTCAAAATCTTCAATCAAATCATTTAATCCAAAAGCTTCGTCCTCAGTAATTTCCTCTGAGCGACAAACTCCTCTTTGATCTATCATAATTACAAATAAAGAATCTTGTAAACGTTCTGCTTGATAAAATGAAAAATCATAGCAATTTTCTCCTGGTCCACCATGCAAGTATAATACTGGTTTATTTTTAGGATTTCCATGCGTTTCAACGTATAGCTTTTTCCCTCTAATATTCATGTATTTCCCTGCTTCTATCAAATTCGCCTTTATGATCATCACCTTCCTTTTCACTGAATATTATAACATTTAATGTTAAATAATCCCTATTACATTTAAAAAGACGATGATGATTGCAAGTGGCGCTATAAATCGAAGTAAAAACGCCCAGCAAGTAAATACTTTCTTACCATAATTCCCACCTACAAAAAACTCTGTTTCTAGTACCTTCTTTTCCATTTTGAATGAAACGAAAATACTAATAAATAGTGCTCCAAGCGGCATTAGTATATTACTAGATAGGAAGTCTACTGCATCAAAAATATTCTTTCCGAAAATCGTAATATCACTCCATACTCCAAATGATAACGCTGATGGTATACCTACTAAGAAAATGCCGAAACCAATCATCCATGATAATTTCGTTCTTCTTTCTTGTTCACCATTCGCTAATGCTGATACAACTGTCTCTAGTAGAGAAAATGCAGAAGTTAATGTCGCAAATGTAAATAGTGCAAGAAATACAGTTAAGAAAAAACCACCAAATGGAATTTGACTAAATACTGATGGCAATACGATAAATAATAATCCAGGCCCTTCTGTTGGCTCCATTCCTAATGAAAATACGGCCGGAAAAATAGCAAGACCTGCAAATAATGAAACAAATAAATTCAATCCAACAATTGTTATTGCTGATTTTGGTAAACTTTCTTTTTTATTTAAATAGGAACTATACGTGACCATAATCGAAATTCCGATACTAATCGCAAAGAATGATTGACCCATTGCGAACAAAATACTTTCTGAAGTAATCTTTGAAAAATCTGGTTGTAAGAAAAACTTTACACCTTTCATTGCGTTATCAAGTGTTAGTGAGCGAACAATAAGAGCGACAAATAAAACGAATAATGCTGGCAACATATATTTACTTGCTTTTTCAATTCCATTTTGTACACCTTTTGATACAACCCAAATTGTAATGAACATAAAAGCGCAATGGCCCATAATCGCCCAAGCGGGATTTCCAATTGTTTCAGTAAATAACGCTCCGTAATTTTGTCCCGGAGTAATAAGTTGTCCAGTTACTCCTCTAAATAAATAAATGAGTACCCAACCACCTACAACACTATAAAACGAAAGTAGTATAAAACACGTTCCAACGCCAAGGCGTCCAATCCAGTGCCATCCAGTATTTGGTGCAATACTTTTAAATGCTCCAACTGCTTGTTTCTGCGTACTGCGTCCAATCATAAATTCAGCTATAAGTAACGGTAGCCCTATTAATACAGTAAATAATATAAAGATTAAAAAGAATGCTCCTCCCCCGCTCTTACCAGCGATATAAGGAAACTTCCATATTGCACCAAGTCCAATTGCCGATCCTGCTGCAGCCATTATAAATCCTAATTTCGAAGTCCATTGCTCCGTCTGTTTCATTTTGTTTTCCTCCTACTTAAATCTTTTTATATAGATAAATAAATTTTATAGACCAATCCGAATAAACCCTCCATTTCTTTTTCTATAAAATAAAAAATGGCTTAGCGTCTCTATATAAAGAGACGCTAAGCCATTTACTTAACGCGGTACCACCCTTATTGATTCCATTATGAATCCACCTTAGTAGTAATCGTCTGATTACAAACCTAATATCGAAGGTTAACCGTTAAGATTTACTAAGAATGTGATTCCGTTCTACCTTACTGCTCCTAGGCGAGTTCAGGATGTCATTTGACTATGTCACACCAACCCATAGCTCTCTGTACAAATATACGACCTTACTACTCCTATTCAACACATTTAAATATTTAGAATATATTTTCTTTTGAAATTAATATGAAGTATATCGGTTATATTTGTAACTGTCAAGGGATATATTATTTTTTTGTCGAAAAGAATGTTTCATTGTAACTTTGTACAATAGGACAATGTTATTAATCATCTAGATCATCATGATCCATATCGTCTTCATCTTGGTCTTCATCTTGGTCTTCATCATCTTCATTTTTTATAAATTCAAATTCCTTTTCCGCTATAATATTCTCGTTTTTCTTATTAATATATATTTCTTCCTCACCTACATTTGTTTCTACCTCTATTTCATATACACCATTATCGTCCATACGTTCTACATCAATTTCCTCTACAACTCCATTTACCTTTTCAACTGCAATTTGTTTAGCTGTTTCAGGACTAAGCTTTTTACTTTCGTACGTTTTTCCTTTAGACTCTTCATATCCCGTTTCTTCATGTTCCATTGCATTTACACCATATGCTGTCCCTCCAGCAATTAAAAGCACCATGACGATCCCAATCCATAATTTCATTTCATGTTCCTCCTCTTCATTTCTTTCTTACTTACATACTAAAATGTTAAAATGAAAGAAAACTGTGAGAAACATTAAAATTTGATGAGAATCCGTTTATTGTTGTCATTATCCTTCGTCGTCATCATCTTGATCATCATTGCCCTCTTCTTGGTCATCGTCATCTTGTTGCTGTGATGACTCCTTTTGCTGAATAGCGTTATTTACCGATGTAGTTGATATAATTTCTCCTGTTATTGTATGTACTCTTACATCAACCGTTTCTGTTTGTTTTTTTATTATAATTTGGTAGGTAGCCATACCATTTATATCAACTACACTTACCTTCTCGATAAATCCACCTGGTACTTTTTGTAGCGCCACTTCTTTCGCCTGCTCTTCTGTTATAGCTTTTTGTATTTGTGAAGTACCAATAAAAACGCCTGAACTTTCGTCAATTTCTACTATTACATTCTCATTTGCACTTTTCTCTATTTCTATTACATATATATTTTTTTCGTTTTTTTGCTCAAGCTTAATTCCCTTTATATTCCCTGGCACTTGCTGCACTGCAATTTCTTTTGCCTGCTCTTCTGTAACTTTTGTCATCGATTTCTCTAACAATTGAATTTTACCAGTTGTTTTTTCAATCTCAACTGCCTTACTTTGCTTATCATTTGTTTCTACCGTAATTACGAACACTTCTATCTCATTTCTTTTTTCTAATATAGTATGTTTAATTACACCTTGTACTTTCTGTAGCGCCATTTCTTCTGCTTTCTCTTTCGTTATTGTATTACTTTTTAATGATATTTCTTTTGCACGTTTTATCTCTCCATTTTTGGCATCTACTATTATTTCATATGAGCCTTGTTCATTTGAAAGGTTTACCTTATAAAAATCTTGTTCCCCTTTATTTACTAATTTCATACTTTTAATTTTTCCAGGATACTGTTCAGATACAATACTTTGAATTTGCTTCTCAGATAATATTGTTTCTCCTTGCTTTGAAACAATACGTTGTGATACAAACGCTACACTTACAACCGCAAAGCAAACTAACAATGCAATTTTCCATTTCTTTTTCATTTTTAAAGCTCCTATCCCTTTATGAAAAATGAGGTAAATTTACTGTAACTTTCGTCCATTTTCCTTCTTCACTTTCAAGTTGTATATCTCCTTCATGAGCATCAATAATTTGTTTGGCAATCGATAAACCTAAACCGGTACCCCCTGTTTCCCTACTCCTCGCTTTATCAACTCGAAAGAAACGATCAAACACTTTCTGTATATCTTCCTTAGGAATTCCCATACCATAATCTTGAATAGAAAAAAAGACTTTTTCTTTTTGTATTCCTACTATAATATCTATAGAATCTCTACTGTATTTCATTGCATTATCTAATAAAACTACTAATACTTGTTTTATTTTTTGTTCGTCAATATTTACAACAACCTTTTCTTCCTCTGTTATAACACGAAAAGTCCGAGCATATGTTTTTTCTAACTGCTCAGCAGTCACCTGACATAATCGGACCAAATCTGATTCGTTAGTCTCCAAATTCCACTCAGCACTACTGTTTGCAAGAAGCAGCATTTGATTCGTCATACCTTTCATTCTTACTGCCTCCGAATAAATCGCTTCTACAGATTCTTCCAAAACATCTTGTTTTTTCATTCCCCATCTTTTTAATAATTTCGCATAACTTTCAATAACAGTTAACGGTGTTCTCAATTCATGTGAAGCATCTGAAACGAACTGTTGTTGCTTTTCAAAGTTCTGATGTAATAAATCAATCATTTTATTAAATGTCGTTCCCATTTTGTACAATTCATCTTTTGATTTTTTCTCAAGCGGTATTTTTTTGAATATCCCTCTATCTTGTATATGCTCCATTGTTTGTATTAAAGAATTTACAGGTTTTAAAATGAGTTTACTTAACATTCTTCCCGCAAAAAAAGACGGAATTAAAACGAAAAGTGATGCAATAACTAATACATTTTTTAACATATTTAAATTCTCTTGCAAACTATCTAAACGTTCTGTCATTTCTAACGAAACGATTTTCCCATCATTCCAAATGATTGGCATTTTTATATAAGCGAATTTCCCACCATTTCTCTCATAAATTCCAGCTGATTCTTTTCTTTCAAATTTCGTATTTACTGCTGGGATTGGTTTTGTACTATCCACTTCTTGCCTAATCATTACCTTTGAATTTTCATTAATAATTCTAATCATACCGTTTGAAGGCAAGTATGGTTGCAATAGATTTATTGCATCTACTTTCTTTGCTGAATCTGCGTTCATTCCATCAATGATATGTATTGCCTCACGTTTCAATCGTTCTAACTCTCCGTTCGTAGTCACTTTATAAAACAAAAAATATATTGAACTATTAATAATTAATAAAATAAGTAGTAACCATACTGTAGAGAATAAATATATTTTATTTTTAATTTTCATATATTACACCTTTAAGACATACCCAACACCTCTAACAGTGTGAATAAGTGGTACGTCCACATTACAATCTACTTTTTTACGCAAGTATCGAATATATACGTCAACAACATTTGTATCGCCATAATAATCAAATCCCCAAACATTCGTTACAATTTGCTCACGGTTTAACACTTGATTTTCATGCTTCATTAAAAAGAGTAATAAATCAAATTCACGTGGTGTTAAGTCGACTAGATTATTACCTCTTTTCACTTCTCTCGTTTTCTCATCTAAATATAAATCTGCAATTTGATAACTACTATTTTCCTCTTCTTTTACTACATTTGAAATTCTTAAACAAGCACGAATTCTCGCTAAAAGTTCTTCTATTTGAAAAGGCTTTGTGATATAGTCACTTGCTCCTTGATCTAAACCACTAACCTTGTCAACAACTGAGTCACGAGCAGTTAATAAAATAATAGGTATTACAGCATTTTTCAAACGTATTCTTCGAAGAACTTCTAACCCACTTATATTTGGAAGCATTACATCAAGTAATATTAAATCCCAGTTACCATTGCCGAACTTTTCCATTGCCTCTGTACCTGTTTTTGCAATTTCACTTTCATATCCTTCAAACTCTAATTCCAACTGCACGACACGAGCAATTTTTTCTTCATCCTCGACGATTAAAATCCTTTCTCCCATAAAAGCCTCCTATAATATATATTTGCACCATTTTAGTATAACAAGTAATACTTTCCTTCAAAAGAAAAAATACCCAATATGTTTTATCCTTATTGAAAAAAATCAGGAATGAAATATATTCCTGATTTTTAAAGTGACAATCCAACCCATTGCCAATATGCATAGTAAAATATAACCATTACAAATATATAAATAACACTTAAATAACTACTTAACTTTAACAAATCTTGTGGCTGAAACGTTTCTCTATCACTTTCTTGAAATAATAGTAATGCTTTAGAACTGACCGGAAAGGTTAAACAATAATTCATTCCAACAATACCTAAAAATAAGACAGCTACTTCATTTAATTGCAGACTACTTGCAAAGTATAGTAATGGCGGAATAAAAATTACTGCTCTCGTTGTGTGAGATGTAATATATAAATGTGATGTGACTGAAAGAATAACAATTACGAGTAACACGATAAAAATGGACTGCTTATTAATTAATTCAGTTACTAAAAATAACTTCTGCATAATCCATTGCGCTGCACCACTCTCCATTAATGATTTCCCTAATGCAATTGCTGCTCCAACAAATAAAATTAAATTCCAAGAGACACCTTTTAAACTTTCTTTCCACTGCATCACACCGAGTTTTGGTAAAGTTAATAAAAATACTCCTATTATAGTTACGGTTGCAATTTCCAAACCGTGTAACCATTCCGTTAGCCAAAATGCTACCATCGCTATTAAAATACTGATTGTATACTTTTCATTTCGCGATAATTCAAACTTAACTTTTTTCTGTTGCAGTTTCGTTTTTACTTCCTCTTTGTCTAAAAATAATACTAATATTACGCGACAACTTATAAAGCTCATTATGATTCCAAATGGTAATCCCCATATTAACCACTCTACAAATGTGATGTTTTTATTATTAAATTCCTTTAACATATCTAGGGCGATTAAATGTGAGCCTGCCCCAATAATTGTAGAACTTGTTGAAACTAAAATAACTGTAGGCATTAAAATTGCTAATGCTTTCGTAATTCTTCTACTCCCAATTTCTTTTGATATAGCTTGAAAAACAGGTAATACAACCGCTGCGCGTCCAGATGTTGATGGAATAAAAAAGGCAAGTATTTGAATCATCATTGTTAAAATCCCGCACAAGCCTGAAATATTTCGAGCACGATTCACAACAAAGTACGTCATTTTCTCAGCTAAACCGGTAACTTGAAGTGCCCTTCCTAAAATAAAAGAACCTATCATAAGCCAAATCACATCTGAAGCTAACGAATCAAATAAAAGATCTTGCTTTGCTGTTCCTGAAATAATTAGAAATAAGACAGAACCGAGTGCAATATAGGCCGAATTTATCGTTGTTGTTGTCCATAATATAATGGCACAGCAAAATCCAAACAAACTCCATTTTGCTTCCATCGTTAATGATGATGGAAGCAAAAGAACTATTTCTACAATTAATATAAGTGCTACGGGCAGAACCCAGGATGACTTAACTTTCGGAGTATCATTATTATTCACATGTAATTCCACTACATTTTTTTCAATCATGATACGTACCCACTTTTATTTAAACGAGAAGCGATTTGATATCCAACTAAAACTGTACGCATCGTACTCTCTGTACAATCACGAAGCCATTTCTCCGCATTAAAAAATGCATTTTCTAACGAAGATGGCATTGGTAATATGCTTGTATATGCATCAATTCCGTAATCGTAATTAATACGTGCACCTTTACCAACTGTCCCTACTAACGCTATTACTGGTAATCCATATTTTTTTGCACATTTAGCCACTTCAGCTGGAATTTTCCCACGTGGTGTTTGAAAATCAATACTTCCTTCCGCAGTAAATACAAGATCACACTTTAACAATAGTTTATTTAAATCCATATACTTCATAATAATGTCGTATCTCGGATGAAGCGTTGCCCCAATTAAAGCTTGCAGTCCAGCACCAAGACCGCCAGATGCACCACTTCCTGGTGTATGATGTACATCTATACCTATATCTTTTTTTATAATAGTAGCATAGCGCTCCAATGCTTTTTCTAGTTCTATTACTTGTGCTTCGTTAGCACCTTTTTGCGGACCGAACACTCTAGCTACTCCCTGTTCGCCGCATAATTGATTAAACCAATTACAAGCAACGTCGATTTGAACATGCCTTAATCTAGGATCTACTTGTGACGTATCTATTTTTGAAACTTGTAATAAAGAGGTACCACCTTGAATTTGTATTTCCTTTTCATCTTCATTTAAAAACTTTACACCTAACGCTTCAGCCATACCAGCACCTCCATCAGACGTACCTGAATCACCACATCCTATTAATATACGATCTACTCCTTTACTTAAAGCTAATTCTATTAACTGTCCAACACCATGAGTAGTCGTTTTTCTTGGATCACGTAAATCTCTCGGTACAAGGCGTAGCCCAGCCGCCGCAGCCATTTCAATAACAGCTGTACGCTCACCATTTCTCGTTTCAAAAACACCAAAATAAGATTGTATCTCATCTCCAATAGGTCCCGTTACTTGTACTTTATACATTTTTCCACCAGTAATATTTATAATTGCCTCTGTAAACCCTTCCCCACCATCAACCATTGGTAAAGTCTCTACAGTAGCAAGTGGCATAACTTTTAAAATCCCTTCTTTCATTACATCAGCAGCTTCCTTCGCCCCTAAACTTTCTTTAAATCCTGATGGTACAACTAAAATACGCATGTAATATTTCTCCCTTCACCTTGTATATCTCTTTCGTTTCTAAGGCTTATACTAAAGGTGAAAAAAGAGAGCACAATTAAGCTCACATTAAAATTTGGTGAGAAAGTGCTGAATTTTATGAACTAAAAAATCCGTTGTACTATAAAATAGCACAACGGATACATTTCTTTCCCCTATTTTTAAGGGATAAGTCTTGTACAGTCCCTTGGAAAAGCACTCGCCTCTCGTACATTTGTTAATTCTAATAGTTTGTATACAACTCTCTCTAATCCAATTCCACAACCACCGTGCGGGGGACAACCGTATCGGAATGTATTTAAATAAGATTGAAATGTATCTGGATGTAATCCTTTTTCTTTAAAAGAAGCGAGTAACATTTCATAATCATGAATTCGCTGTGCCCCTGAAGTTATTTCTAGTCCTTTATATAGTAAGTCGAACGAATCAGTAATAGATGGATTCTCATTATTCGGCATCGTATACATCGGCCTAGCTTCTTTCGGATAATGTGTAATGAAAACAAACTCACTCTTATATGTTTCCTTCACATATTTCCCTAATAGCTTCTCACCTTCTGTATCTAAATCTCCAATTGGCGATTCTTTTCGGTACTTACTTTTCAAAATTTCTTGCGCTTGTAACAATGTAATTTTCGGTATTTCTGTAATAACAGGTACTTCTATTTGTAATAGTTGTAGTTCTTTTTCACAGTTTTTTGCTACTTGTTGAAACATATATCGTAAAACATCCGTTTCTAATCGCATAACTTCATAAAAATCATGAATAAATCCAAGTTCTACGTCTAACGATATATATTCATTCAAATGACGGGAAGAATTATGATGTTCTGCTCTATAAACAGGGGCAACTTCAAAAACACGTTCTAACCCTCCAGCTACCATCATCTGTTTATAAAACTGTGGTGATTGTGCTAAATAAGCTTCTTTTTGAAAGTATGGAAGTTTAAAAACATTCGCCCCTCCTTCTGCCCCTTGTGAAACAATTTTCGGAGTAAATATCCGTGTGAAATCGTTCTCTATTAGAAATTCACTAAAGCTCTGAACGAGTGTAGATTTCACTTTAAATATCGCCGCAGTTCTCTCATGTCTTAATGATAATACCCGCTCATTCAGTAGTTGATCTAAGCCAACTTGCAATTTCTTTTTATTTATTTCAAACGGAAGTGGTTCTGCGCCATTTAATATTTTCACTTCGTGAGCAAGTACTTCAACTCCTAATTCTGTTTTTGAAGTCTCCACTATTTGGCCTACGACTTGAACGACACTTTCCACATCTACTTTAAATCCAGCTAGCTCGTTTTCTAATACGCATTGCATAACTCCTGATCGATCCCTTATTAATAAAAAACTAACATTACCTAGATGACGAATCTTCTTTACCCATCCTTGAAGTAATACAACTTTTCCGCTTTGCTTTGTACATTCTTTTGTGAGTGAACGCTTCATTACATTTCCCTCCAGTAAATTTATATTTATTTACGTTATTGTTGTCATCGTCATCATCCACGGTCACTCACCTCCTTTCAAAGAATACAAAAATCCGCCCCTATAAATAGGGACGGATTTTTCCGCGGTACCACCCAAATTGTCATAATGACCATCTTAGCCCTGATAACGGTAGGTACCGTTTGCTTTTACTAATTATCACGTTCAAAGCAACACTCACAGGTGTCTTTCCATCATGCAGTATCGCAATCATCTCAGCAACCGATTGCTCTCTGTAGACCTTTGCATTATGTACTTTTCCTGATCCTCACTTTTTATATTTACAGAGTATTCTATCTCTTTACTTTATAAAACGCAAGCCTTTTTAAATATATTTTGATTTTTCAAATCCAATTTTGTACAATCTCCTCTAAAGCCATACCACGTGAGCCTTTCAGTAATACAACATCCTTTTTCGAAATAATTTTCAATACTTCCTCTGCTATCTTGGTCTTATTATTAAATGACCGTACTTTTCCTGAATCATATTTCTTTCTTGCTTCTTCCGCTACAATTTCAGCTAGCTCTCCATAGGTAAATACATATTGAATGCTCTCTTCATTTAACATTTTGCCAATTTCTCTATGATATGTTTCAGCTTTCTTTCCTAACTCCAACATATCCCCAATCACTATAATTTTTTTCTCATAGGCATTTAATTTCTGTAATGTCTCAATTGCAACCTTCATTGAAGAAGGACTGGCATTCCATGCATCGTTAATAACCGTAAAGCCTGTTTTAGCAGTTAAAAATTGAAAGCGCATTTGAGTAATATTAACTTGCCGCAATGCCTCCTGTATTTTTAATGTAGGGACATTGTAAAATTGACCTACAGCGATTCCGACGATCGTATTTAATATATTATGCTTTCCATGTAAGGGGACATCGTACTGTATTTTTGAATCATTTAATTTAAAATGAACACCATATTCATCTAATTGCACGTTTGTTGGAAACAAATCATTTGTATACGTTTCACCAAATGCCTTACAATTTATACTCGATAGATTCTTATTTTGCAAAAGCAATGGTTCATCACCATTATATAAAAACAAACCATTTCCTTTTAACCCATCAATAATTTCTAATTTAGCCTTCGTAATCTCTTCTCTTGATCCAAGCGTTTCTAAGTGAGACTGACCGATCATTGTAATAATCGCTACATCTGGCTGTGCTATTTTTGATAAGTTTCGAATTTGTCCTTTTTCACTCATCCCCATTTCAAGTATTAAAAACTCTGTATCTCTTTCCATTTCTAAAATTGTTAACGGCAAACCGATTTGACTATTTAAATTCTCCTTTGTTTTATGCACACAATAAGTTGTTCTTAAAACCGTACTTACAATATCTTTTACTGTTGTCTTGCCATTACTACCAGTGATTCCGATTACGTTTACATTTAGCTCTTTTCGATAAAACTGTGCCAATTGTTGCAAAGCAAACAAAGTATCATCTACAAATATAATTGCTACCCCTTTTGGCGGAGTGCTGTAAGACTTTTTCCATAAGGAAGCGACAGCTCCATTATCCATTGCCTCTTTCACATAATCATGTCCATCTTTCACTCTAATAATTGGGACAAACAAATTCCTTTTCTTAATTTTCTGGGAGTCAATACAGATACCTTGTATCTCCATATTGTGAAACGATTCTCGTAATCCTTCTCCATCTACTACCTCTTCAAGTTTTTTTAAATTAATTTGAATCAAATCATCACCTTTTTCCATTTTATTACATAAAAATTGTGTTTTTTACGCATATTAATTAACAAATTTAAAGCGAGGTGTGTATATGAAAAAAACAATAAGTTTCTTCCTCCTTTTGTTATGCCTAATCGTAGTAAATGAAACGTACGCCTATTCACCAAAGTCTTTACCAATCTCCCAAAACTCTGATCAATGGCAAGTGAATATTGATGAACCAAAAAAAATAAGCAAAAAGATGCTTCAAGCTAAAAAAGATGAATTTCAAACATATCAATTTTCAGTAAAAAATGTTGGCAACAGTGAAGTATATAACGTACAAGTCGAAGTATTCCGCAACGAGCCAAAAACGAAAACGAAGTATGAACTCTTCTCCCGAAAGGAAAGTCGTTTAGCGAGTGGAAAAACTGGATTTAAACATGCTAATTTTCCAGTTGCTACAAAAGCAGATGAAGTTGATGTAATCATTACTTGGCAAGAACACCCTTTCCGCTCTATGAGAAACGGCCAAAAAGTTGAGTCTAGAAAATTTAAAGAGCATTTTGTTTTTAAAGATGAAAAAAATAAATAGAATGCGAATAAGTTCACACTACCATTCCTATAGCTTACTTTACTAGTACCAGTTCTTAAGCAAATTAAAAAGTCGTGGCTTATAAATGCCACGACTTTTCATATTAATTCGTACTAATTCCTCTCGCTGCCCAAATACGATCAATTTCAGCAGCATGTTGTCCGCCATATAAAAGAGCATCCGCTTGCTTAATCGCTTTTGCTCCATCACTGAATTTAGAGTTTGGTGTTAATGACCAGTGCGATTGTAAAATAATTTTTGTTGCAACATCACGGCCAAAAGTTTGTGCCATCTCATATTGTCCTTGCGACCAAATTTCCCCATCAGCATGTACTTGATTTTTTAAATCTTTCGGATACACTTTATTCGTATCTAATCGGCGCAGGCATGTTGGATCTGAACTAGAGTAAGCCGCCGCATCCCACTCTCCAACACATGCTTTTCCGTATCCTGTAGTCGATACAGCATCTTCATACGTAGCACCTAAGAAGTCACCAAATCCTTCTCCCATCGCTCCGCCTTCTGCTGAACTACCAAAGCCAGGAACTTGGTTATCTTGAATCGAATGCCCATATTCATGTGCGATAATACCAGCATCTTCTGCATCATCTACTCCGCCAGTACCGAAAGTTAAAGCTTTCGTTGTCGGAGAATAAAATGAGTTATCAGCCGTCGTTCCATTCACATTCACTTTAATAGAGCGATTATTAATATTTTTAAAACCTAACCCTTGAATGTAACGCTGTAATGTATCAATATGATAATACGACATAACATCTTCAAAGCTATCATTTGCGCGTGTATAGTTGAATTGTAAATTTGCAGATTTCGTTTTTGCTTTGGAAGAAATCGTTACATACTCTCCAATTAAAAATCCTGTCCCATCTAAACCTTTTAACGTAACAGTCTTCAATTGGTTCGTTAGCGTAGTTGAATCGGCATCGTTATTATCTTTTAATCCTGCTAAACTCCCGCTTGATACGACAGGGTTAGGTAAAAATACTTTTCCTGTTCCTTCTACTTTTCGGTTTATATCAACCTTTTTAATTAACTTTCCATTTTCTGCATCAATAAATGTTTCCCATGCACCAAACGGGTTATTAGAATGGACTACAACTTTATATACTGGACGTGCAATTCCTTCTTCCACAATATATCCGAATTCTTTCTCTGTAGGAGCCCATAAGTTTTGCTCACTTGCTTCTCCAACATACGCCATTGATTTTTGTATTGCATCTTTTTCACTAATTTTTGTCGTTACTTCCTTCACCCCTTTAACGGATTGATAATCAGAAACAGCAAGTACTCCTTTTCCCTCTCCGTTAAGAGTAACTGTAATTTGTTTTGAAAATACAGGTGCACCATTAACAACTTGTTGGAACCTAACATATGAAGCTACTGATGTTTCTGTTGTAGAAATATATTGCAAGTCTGAAAGGTCTGTTTTCAATCCATACTGCGCAGCATTTTCTTTTAAATATTCAGTTGCTTTTTTCTGCGGCGAATAAGCTTCTAGCTTTACTTGCTGCTGTTTTTCCAATGCTGAAACCGTAGAAATCGTCCCCATTACTAATGGCACAGTCATTGCCATTGCCACCATTTTTTTATTAAACATAGAACCACTCCCCCTAATAAAGTAGCTCAACCTTATCCCATTACCAATCGGCAATCATTTCCGCAAAATGGATGGATAAAAATTGAATCTACGAGTAATTCTCTATAAACAATTCTATTACCTTTCTATTTAAGGTGAGTGAAATTTTCTCAATATTTATGTGTAAAATGAAAACAATACTTTAGAAATAAATTTTCACAGCATTTTAATTAGTGTGTTATAGAGAAATAAATTTTCTAGAGGTCCTATCGAATGGATTATGCGGAAAATAGCCGGATAAATTCCCATCATACAAAAAGGAAGTTGGAATCATTCCAACTTCCTTTTTTCTTTAATTAGCTGCACTTAATTTAATTCTAAGTTTTGTCTCACCTAAAGATAGTTCATCGTCTTCATTCGTTAAATGACCAAATGTAAACTGCTTAACGAGTAAATTTTCTTCCAATAAATCTTTATGGTTCGTTAATGTTTGCTTTAGTTCTTCCTCTGTATCAAGAATAACATCGACTCGTAAATTAACCGGTAAATTTAGTTGCTTACGATATTCTTGAACCGCTCGAATAAATTCACGTGCTACTCCTTCTTGTAACAATTCTTTTGTTACATTCGTATCTAACATAACTGTATATTGTCCGTTAGTCGTATTAGAGAATCCTGATTTTGCAACTTTCTCTACTAATACATCTTCAGTCGTTACAACTACTTCTTCTCCTGATGCTGCTTCGTAAACTGCTTTTTCTGTAGAGACAAAGTTTTGTACCTTGTCTTGTGATAATTGTTTTAGCCAGCCATTTACTGCATTCACATTTTTACCAAACTTTGGCCCAGCCGTTTTAAAGTTCAGCTTTAATTGATAGGACGTGTATTTCGTTTCATCGAGTTCAACATGGAACGCCTTCACATTTAACTCATCCATGACGATATCACGATACGATTCCCATTCCATATCATTTTCATTATGCTCAAGTAGTACAAGTTCCGCTAACGGCTGTTTTACTTTTAAAGAATGCTGATTACGGTTACTTCTTCCAAGTTCAACAACTTGTAAAACAGCATCCATTTCCGCTTCTAATTTCGGCTGAAGTAATGATTCATTTACAACTGGATAATCCTCTAAATGAACGCTACTTCCAGTTAAATTCAAATGAATATCTTCAGCGACAAACGGTGTAAACGGTGCGATTAACTTACTAATTGTCACAAGCACGTCATGAAGTGTTTCATACGCAGCTGCTTTTTCAGCATTCATACCAGATTCCCAGAAACGATTACGTGATCGTCTTACGTACCAGTTACTTACTTCATCTACAAGCGTCGCGATTTCACGAGCTGCATTCGTAAATTGATAATCATCAAGTGCTGTTCTTACCTTTTTCGTTGTGCTATGCAATCTTGATAATACCCATTCATCCAATTTCGTCCGCTTTACATCATACGTTTCTTTCGGATTATACCCATCTAAATTTGCATATAAAACGTAGAAGCTATACACATTGACTAATGTATCTACAAACTTAGATTTGGCTTCTAGTACTGTTCTTTCAGAAAAACGCTTCGCATTCCACGGAGCACTGTCAACGAGTAGCGCCCATCTTAAAGCATCTGCACCAAACTGATTTACTAAATCAACTGGATCTAGTGCATTCCCTTTACTTTTAGACATTTTCTGTCCTTCTTCGTCTAATACATGCCCTAGTGATAACACTCGCTTATAAGGCACTTTTCCTGTATATAGCGCTGATACTGCTAATAAACTATAAAACCAGCCGCGTGTTTGATCAATGCCTTCCGCAATAACATCTGCTGGAAACTGCTCTTCAAATAACTCTTTATTTTCAAATGGATAATGATATTGCGCAAATGGCATGGAACCACTATCAAACCAAACATCAATTACTTCTGGTGTACGATTCATTGTACTTCCGCATTTTTCGCAGCAAACTTGCACTTCATCTACATACGGTTTATGCAGTTCTAAATCTTCCGGTGTTTCTTTCATACTATGCTTTCTTAAATCCACAATGCTTTTCGGTGCGAATTGATGATCGCAACTTTCACATTCCCATACGTTTAATGGTGTTCCCCAATATCTATTTCGGCTAATATTCCAGTCCACCATATTTTCTAAAAACTTACCAAAGCGTCCATGTTTCATATGGTCTGGATACCAAGTAACAGAATCGTTATTTTGTAAAAATTTATCTTTAATTGCAGTTGTTCGGATTAACCAACTCTCTCCTGCATAATAAAGAAGTGGTGAATCACAGCGCCAGCAATGCGGGTAGCTATGTTCATACTTTTCTTTATGATATAGTAAGCCTTCCTTCGCTAAATAACGAACAATATCCACGTCACAATCTTTCACAAATTTCCCTTTCAAAAATGGTACTGCTTCTGTATACTCACCTTTCTCATCTACAACATGCAGGAATGACAATCCTTCACTTTGAACGACTCTATAATCGTCCTCCCCATATGCTGGAGCGATATGAACAAGTCCTGTACCACTATTTGCCGTGACAAAATCTGCTGCTATAACTCGGTAGCCATTTGTAACTTCTTTCATTGGAAATGGTGCTGTATACGATGTGTTTACTAATTCTTCACCTTTATGGACAGATAGTACTTCATAGTCTTCTTTTAATACATCTTGTACACGTTCTTTTGCAACAATATATACATGACCTTCTTGTTTCGCTTTCACGTATTCCATATTTGGATGTACAGCGAGCGCAACATTTGCTGGAAGCGTCCAAGGTGTCGTTGTCCAACCTAGGAAATACTCATTTTCACTATCTTTCACTTTAAACTTAACTGTTGCACTTAAATCTTTTACTGTTTTATACCCTTGCGCAACCTCATGTGAACTTAGTGACGTTTGACAACTTGGGCAATATGGTGAAACTCTATGTCCCTTATACAATAAGCCTTTTTCATGAATCGTTCCTAAAATATGCCATACACTTTCGATATATGGATTCTCTAGCGTAACGTATGGATTATCCATATCTACCCAATAACCGATGCTTTCAGTAAATTCACGCCACTGCTTTTCATATGTGAATACACTTTCTTTACACTTCTGAATAAATGGCTCAATTCCATACTCTTCGATTTCATGTTTACCAGAAATACCGAGTTGCTTCTCAACACCTAATTCTACAGGTAAACCGTGCGTATCCCATCCCGCTTTTCTTAACACTTTATATCCAGCCATCGTTTTATATCTTGCTACTACATCTTTAATTGTCCGTCCAAGTGCATGACCTACATGCGGTAATCCATTCGCAGTTGGTGGTCCTTCATAAAATACGAAAGACTGTGCGCCTTCTCGATTCTGAATTGATTGCTCGAAAATACTTTGCTCGTTCCACTGCTTACGAATACGTGTTTCTCTCCCTACAGCTGACTCTTTTACATCTACTTTCTTCATCTACAATCACTCCTTTGAATGTTTTAAAGCACACAAAAAACCCGTCCCTATAAAGTAGGGACGGGTTTACCCGCGTTACCACCCTAATTCTATTAGCTCTTCACTAATAGCACTTAGCAACGTACTATCATACGTGTTCTTTGTAACGGTAGACATCCGTCCGGGCTTACTCACTTTCAGCCTCGGCTCCTCGGAGATGATTTTCAAATAACGTCTGCACGCCGGCTTTCAGCAACATACCGGCTCTCTGGGGAACAGTACACTATTTTACTCTTTCTCGTCTTCAGATTTGTATACTTTGTTAAAAGCTATTTTATGCCATTTGGCAACGAATTGTCAACTAATTCGAAATATATTTTATTTATACCCTTTTTCCCTATTCTTATACAATTACTTTTCAAATTCTTGCAATGCTGCTAAATTTTCATCATCCTCAATAAGTTCAGCGAAAAATCCCGACTCATCCTCACGAAGTACAATTTCAAGTTCTTCCTTCGCCTCTTCCTTTCTGTTTAACTGTGCTAAATAACAAGCACGATCGTATCTCGCTAACAGATCATTCGCATTAATTTTTAATACTTCATTCGCTATTTTCTCTGCCTTTAGTGTTTGACCGGCACCATGATATGCAGATGCTAAAGAAAGAAGAATCGCTGTTTCATTTGGATGATGTATAGAAGCATTTTCTAATACATGAATTGCCTCTTCAAACCGTTCTTGACTTTGATATATTTCTCCTAAAGCAAGAAACGCTCTATTTACAAACGGTGTTTGCTCCGTTAATTGTAAGGTAATCTTTTCTGCTTTTCTTTCTTCCCCTGCTTTAAACAATACTTGTGCTTGTAAAAGAAGAGTATCATAATCATCTGGTAATTCTCGAACCATTTGCTTCGTTAACTCTGAAGCATCCCGTAACATATCTTCTTCCTCACACTCTATGAAAACATTTACAAGCTGCTTCGCTACATCGTAATCCCATTTATTTTCTAACGATGTTTGCAATACATCTATTGCCTCGTTGTTCATCGTCACATTCTCGTAAAATAGTGCAAATCGCTGCGCTGCCAAACTATTTTTTTGATTTAACTTTAACGAAATTTCATATAAATCAATGATTGTAGTAATAATCGAAATTTCTTTCGCACGGTTTTTCATGCGATAAAAAGCTCTCGTAATTATGGATTTCTTCGGCTGATCATTTTGTTGACGTTCAATCCATCTTTCTGTAACCGCAGATGCAGCATACATAAATGCCATACTTCTTTCTGCCTTTTTCACTTTTAGTGTATGAAGAAAATCTCGTATATTAGACCATTTCTTATGTTGTTCTATCGCTTTTACATATACATCAAATATACGTTCATTATTTGCATCTTTTTGTATCACTTTCATCGCAATTTCAATTGCTTTTGCATTTCTATTTTTCACTAGTACTTTTGCATAATGATATAGAACTTCTGTATGCTCACCATCTAATTGTAGTGCGTATTCAATCTGTTCTTGTTCTTTATCTATTTCATCCATCGCTCCATACACATATGCAACCGCATCTAATCTCCATATTTCAGGTACTTCGTCTGCTAATTGTTCTAGCTCAGTTAGCAATTCTTTCTGTAGATTCATTTCTACTGAAAGCTGTGCCAAATATTCCATATTAATATGCAACGGCTCTTCTTTCATCGCCTGAACCATATGACTTTGTTCTTTAGAACGATTTTCTTCTTTTTCGTATATTTCCGCAAGCTGTAAATGTACACCTACGAAATTCCCATCAAGCTCTAAACATCTTTCATACGCTTGTTTTGCTTCCGTCAATTGCCCTAATAGCATAAGTGTTTCACCAATTCGGTAATACGGTAATGCCGTTTCCTTTTGTTCTATCGCCTTATTATATCTTTTCATCGCTTGGCCGTACTGTCCAATCGATTCATATAAAATACCTGTATAACAGCCGTATTCACTTACTTCATTTCTTTCTTTCTGTAACGTTCTTAAGAATGCTATACCTCTTTGTACAAATACTGTTCCTTTAATTCGATTCACATATTCATCTAACGCACTTGCTACATTATATTCGCTCTGCTTTATACCACTCTCTAACTTAGACAACGCTACTTTAAATCCTTCTTCACTTCCACCAAGTTCAACCTCTGCATCCCATAAAACCATCCCTGCGTTCATAAGGAAATCTTGACTCTTTTCAATTTGTTTTTCGATACTGAGAATATATTCTTTTGCTTCTTTATATTGTTCTCTTGCCATATAAACTTGTGTAAGTCCGAAGTGAGAGTATACATCATCATGATTTTCTTCCAAAGCACGAGCATACAATGTTTCAGCTTCTTCCAGACTATCATTTTGGAAATGGTAATCACCGAGCTTTACGTATAGAGGTGCCTTATCGTCACAATTCTCAATACCTTTTAATAAAACTTCTTTCGTACTTTCTTCATCCTTCAAATCAGATTCGTATATTTCCGCAAGTTTCGTATAAATGTATGGTGCATTACTATCCAAATGAATTGCTATTTTAAGCCCTTTTATCGCTAAATATAATTTCCCTAAATGATGCGCACATCTCGCTCGCTCATACCATACATGTGCTTCATTTTTATATTCTTTTAACAAATCATTAAAGATTTCATACGCTTCTTCATATCTTTCTAAATCTATTAATATTAACCCGTGATTCGTTAAAGTGAATCGTTCTGGACTACGTTCCAAGGCAACTTGAGAAAACTGTAACGCCTTTTCAGACTGATCGATATACATATACGATAAAGCGAGAAAACTCCAAGCAATCGGCTGATCTGCGTCTAATTGTAACGAGAAACGAAAACTTGAAATCGCTTCTATATAACTTTCCTGCTCAAAAGCATACCTTCCGTTTATTAAATGATATAAAGCACGATTATTTTTCTTCTCAACACTCGCAAGCATTTGCCCCGCTTTTTCTAACTCTTCAAGGCGAATAAAGCACTGTGCACCATGTAATTTAACAAAATCTGAGTTTGGAAACTTCTCCATTAACTTTTCAATACAAGATATAATAAACTCGTTATCTACTTCAACATCTAAGTGCTTAACCGTATACAACCACGTATTCGGATTATCACTCGTCTCTTTTAAAAATTGTACTAACTTATGAATCCCCTCATTATCTTGTTCATCTAAATGATCCGTTAAAGAAAAAATGGATTTAAAATAATGATGCTCTTCCTCATTTAAAAATGATAATTGTCCCTTCTTTTCTTGCGGAACAAACGTAATCGCTAAACACCCTGTATAACGATATTTTTCTTGTAACTTACTATACTCCACAATGACTGGTTCGATAAAGTTTGGATCTTGAACATAAAAAGCTTGTAACCTATCATCATACCCAGCTAACACTTGCACATGTGAAGCATGCTCAATATCAATACTTAATAAAACGGGAATTCCTTCGCCGAGTAATTTCTTATAAGTTTCCACATTTCCTTTAAAATAACGATATTCATAACCTAAATCTTCTAAATAAGAAACAGTATCTGAAAACTTCGAGCCCGTCATATCAAAAATGAACTCTGCTATTTCATCTTGCGTACGTTTTTCTCCCCATAACTGCAACATCATTTCTAAACTTGTCGGCACACAATAATTATCCTTTTGTACAATGGGAACTATCGGTAAGTGAACCTTTTGGCCATCTGGATTTTTTTCTAAATTATGATATAAAGACTCTTTTAAACTTGTTTCTTCTTTTAATAACTGTTGTAAATCTACAAGTTTATTCATTTTGTAAAGCGCTTCTGCACGTAAATGTACAAAGTAAGTTTTATACGCATGATAAGGAAGCTGATTATTTATGTTATCTATTACGTCTAACACTTCTTCATACTTCCCTAAATCTAATAAATATTTCACCTTTTCAAAATGAAAATATGGTACTTGCGGGAACTTTACAATTGCATCATCAATTAGCTGTAATGCACGTTTTTGTTCCCCTTTATTTGCATATAACTGTGCTAATAAATAAGTAGATAACTCTTCACAATCTTTATGCTGCATGCCAGCTATAAATTGTTCTTCTGCTTTCTCCCATTCACCTGTATGCATATAGACGTAACCCCATTTATCAAATACGGCACGTGCACTGTACTCCTCTGCCTTTTGCATATAAATAAGCGCTTCTTCATTTCGTTTCATTTCTAACAAACATCGTACTAACGTAAAATATGTTTTCGCTAAAAGATCAACTTCTATCTCTTCTTTATTTACCTCTTCTAATGAATCTTTTAACAACTGTTCTACTTCAAGTATTTTCCGCTCATCAATTAACTCATCACAATATAAAGAGAGCGTTCTCATATTTGGGAATTTTTTGTAGGCGTAGCGAATGAGGAATGAACTGTATTGGTGCATAAGCCCTTCATCAGTAAGACGTATTAATATATCAAACTCCTTATGTGAAGGAATATTAGCAAGCCAACTCTTCAAATAAGATAAAGTATTCTTTTCTTTTATATATGAAATTTCATTATTTATTTCCTGTAATCCATCTATAAATCTCTTGTCTTTCAAACAAGCATCTAACTGCTTAAAATCTAGCATGTATTCACCTCGAATAATTTTTTGCACTGCTACTTGCTTAGATTTTACACATCATATTGTAGGTATTCAACTAAAATCTCCTATAATGGATAGTATTATTTAATATTATTCGAATTTATAACAAAATATAGTAAAAATGATTGTTTTTCTCCATATTTTGTTTGATTAAATGGAATAACGTAACATGAGGATCTTATCTTTTGGAAGCTCAAATCAGTACATGAAATTATATCGGCGATAATTTAAATATATCAGCGATTATACGGTGGATATCGACTTACCGAAAAAAATGACAATTCTCAATAAATTGCTGCCTTTTAACATTCTATGTCACCAAAGGTAATTTTCATATTCGGGGCATATACTAAAGAGGAATGTAGATGAAAAACTTTATAAAATCGGATTTCAACTTTATATTGAGCTAGCGCATCATCATATGTTAATCCTCTAGCCATTAAACGTTCTATAAATTGCTGTTTATCACCTGGATTCCCTGCAATCCCCTCTTCTTTTAATGAGTGATACAATTTTTCTTTATCATTATGATGCATATTAGGATCTAAAAAGTTCACTTTATCACTTACTCTACATTCAATGTTTTTTACGCCTAGTTCACTTAAAAACATCGGTATTTTCATACCAATATTTCCATCTTTTCCGCTTCTCTGCGTGTCACTTTCAAATAACTTCTGCAAAGCTCCTAGCCTAATAATTTCCGATTGATTCTCTCCATCTAAAAAGTATGACGACATATTTGATATCCAATGTGGTTCAAAACAAATTATTTTTCCGCCCTTTTTAACTGAATGCATCATTTTTTGTAGCATTGCTTTTGGTAAACTTATATGTAATAAGAAAGCATGACAGATTGCTATATCGTATGTATCGTTCAATTCAATTTCTGTAGCATCCCCCTCAAGAAATCGTGACTCATACGGAAGTAAGCGAAACAAATCTCTCGCTTCAGCTAGTAATCTTTCTCCGCTATCAATACCTGTATACTTTGAACCTTCTGGAAGTAATGGCATTAATATTAAGCCTAAATAACCATATCCACAACCGTAATCAACGATATGTACTGGCTTAGAAATCTTCCAAACTATATTTACTAAAAAACTTACATAATCGTCATTGTAATATAAATCTCTCGTATTTTTTAAATATATTATTTTACTATTCCAATCGTACGTTTCCAAATTTAACGCCTCCTTTATATATATGACATTACAATTCTCCATTTAATACGGACATTCCTACACTTGAAACAATTCTAGAAAAGTTTAGAGTTAATAAAATAAAACTTCTGCTTTCACATTTTCTATAAAAATAAATAGGCATACATATCTACTATGATACGTATACCTATTTATTTTACATCTCCTCAGGAGCATCCACCCCAAGTAAACGTAATCCCTCTTTTAATACAACTGTCACAGCATACACTAATGCAAGTCTGCTGTCTTTCTCTTCGCTCTCTTCTAATATACGAACATTACCGTAGTATTTATTAAACGATTGTGCTACATCTAATACGTATTTTGAAATGATTGATGGCTCATTTTTGTTGAAGGCTGTCTCAATTACTTGTGGGAACTTATTCAGTAATTTTACGACGCTCCAACTATGGTCATCTTTTAATGCAAACGTACACGTTTCAAATTCTACACTTTCTTTTCTTAAAATAGAGCAAGCTCGTGCATGCGTGTACTGTACGTACGGTCCTGTTTCCCCTTCAAATTTCAGCATATTTTCTAATGAGAATTCGATATTATGCATACGCTCATTTTTCAAATCGTGGAAAATAACTGCCCCTACACCGACTTGCTTTGCTACTTCTTCTTTTTGTTTTAAGTTTGGATTTTTCTCTTCAATATTTTGTTTTGCAAGGTCTATGGCTTCCTCAAGTACTTCTTCAAGTAAAATAACTCTTCCTTTACGTGTCGACATTTTCTTACCGTCTTTTAAAATGAATCCAAACGGTACATGTTCCATGCCATCAACCCAATTGTAACCAAGCTTTTTTAATACAGTGAAAAATTGATTAAAATGTAAACTTTGTTCTGGACCAACTACATATAACGCTTTATCAAACGCATATGTGTTTTGACGATATAACGCTGCCGTTAAGTCACGCGTTGCGTAAATCGTCGCACCATCAGATTTTCTTATTAAGCACGGAGGCATTCCCTCGCCTTCTAAATTAACGACTAACGCGCCTTCTGACTCTTCAAGCAAATCATGCTCCTCTAAAATCCCAATAAAATCTTCCATTAAGTTATTATAAAAAGCTTCTCCTTGAAAATTAGTAAATTCAACACCGAGAAGTTCATAAATACGAGAAAATTCTTTTAAAGATTCGTGGCGGAACCAATTCCAAAGCTCAACAGCTTCTTCATCACCTTCTTCTAATTTCTTAAACCAAGCACGTCCATCTTCTTCTAGTCCTTCGTCGTTTTTTACCTCTTCATGGAATTGAACGTATAACTTAAATAGTTCACGTATTGGATCCTCTTTAACTACTGCTTCATTTCCCCACTTTTTATAAGCGGTAATTAACTTTCCAAACTGTGTTCCCCAATCCCCAATATAATTAATTCCTACAACTTCATAACCACATTTTTCAGCGATATGTTTCAGTGAATTTCCAATCATTGTAGAACGTAAATGCCCCATTGAGAAAGGTTTCGCGATATTAGGAGAGGAATAATCAAGTACTACAGTTTTTTCACATCCAAAGTGATTTTGACCGTACTCTTCTTTCTCAGCTAAAATCGTTTTTAATACATCATCACTTACAGTTTCACGATTAAAAAATACATTTACGTAAGGACCAACGGCCTCTACTTTCGTAAAAAATGGATCATTTAATTTCTCCGCAACTTCCTTTGCGATACTAGCTGGTGATTTTTTATATTGCTTTGCAAGTGAAAAACACGGAAATGCTGCATCACCGAATTCATCTTGTTTCGGTGTTTCAATTAAATCTAAAATTTGATTTTGTGTTAATGCATTCGTAAAAATAACGGATAAACTTTCCCCAAACTGCGTTTTATAATCCATACTATATAACCTCCTTATTTTTTAAAACACAAAAAACTCGTCTCTAAAAAGAGACGAGTTTAAACCCGTGGTACCACCCTTGTTGTTCATTACGAACCACTTTCCCGTTTATAACGAGGACAGGGGGCCTCGGCTTACTCTACTATTCGTTCAAGAAGCATCTCCGAAGTGCGCTTCATCTTTTTCTTCCGCACTAGGCTCACACCATCCCTAGCTCGCTTTCCTTCTAAAAAAGACTACTCTCTTCATCACCGACAATATATTTAATTAATTATTGCTTATTATACATCTTTTCAAACAATTAGCAAGGGTCAATTACACCAAAGTGAAACTTAGCACTTTTTCTTTTATATACGTGAAAATTGTGTTTTTCAAATCTAGAACTACGGAAATGATCTTTCAAAACGACACGCTTTCTCGCCACACGCTTCGCTTCTGCAATTGTTTCGTCAGTAATATCATGATACAAAGCGAAGTGTTTTAATCCTTTTATTCCATCTGATTCTATAACAGTTTCTTCAAACATTGGATCAAGGTACACAACATCATAACTATTATCTTCACATTGTGTTAAAAATGTGTAATGCTCCGTTTGCTTCACATCGATTCGTTTCATTGCTTCATCAATTTCAGAAACGGATAAAGACCATGTTTTTAAACCATTTCCCATAATATAAGCCATATATTCATTGCCTTCAAGTCCCGTTACTTTTCCGTTTTCACCAACAATATAACTAGCTACAATACTATCTGATGCCATACCGAGCGTACAATCTAACACTGTCATTCCACTCTCTAATTGTGTGGCTTGTACAAACGGGTCATGTTCTCCGCGCATTAGTCTTTTCACACGAAACATCGCTGAGTTTGGATGAAAGAAAAACGACTCTTCCGTTCCTTTTGGATAAATAGCTAATCGATTTTTCCCTACAACGAGTACATCTTGTCCATATTGCTCATGCAGTTTATGTACTGGTATATCATTACGTTTAACGAATGAACCATTTAATTCTGCCGCTACCTCGTTTGCATACTCTGTCATTTCTTTGTTTGTTCTTCCTGCTGTTGTTACGATCATTTTTTCACCTCTATATAAAGAAAAGAGGGAGATTTACTCTCCCCCTTCTTTAGCAATTCTTTTCGAAAGCTTGTTCTAAGTTTGTAATAATTTCGTCCATAGTTGCACCTTCAATTTCATGACGGTGAATGAAGTGAACAACTTCTTTTCCTTTTAGCAATGCCATAGATGGTGAAGATGGAGGGATTTCTCCGAAGTATTCACGCATTTTTGCAGTAGCATCTTTATCTTGACCTGCGAATACAGTTACAAGATGATCAGGTTGTTTTTCAGCACGAACAACTGCTTGACCTGCTGATGGGCGTGCTAAACCAGCTGCACAACCACAAACAGAGTTTACAACTACTAAAGTCGTACCTGCCGTGTTTTCCATAAATTCTGTTACAGCTTCTTCTGTAGTTAACTCTTCAAAACCAGAACGCACTAATTCTTGGCGCATTGGAATTACCATTTGGCGCATGTATTCTTCATAAGCATTTGACATCTTGTAATCTCTCCTTCAACTTTCATTCCAAATTCATCATATCACGCTCTATTACTAGGTGCAAAAGAAAGATTACGATGATTTCATTTTTTTGTAGGGATTTCACATACCCCTTCACGGCAATGTCCAACTGGGAGAAGTTTTCTATTGTTAGCGATATAATCGTATACTTTACTTCCAAATCCGAGTACGATAGATAGTTTTAGAAAAGGAACAGCAAACCAGTAAGATGGAACGGCCTTTGCTAATACATGTATGCTATGAATTCCGTCATACCACTTATTATTTTTTAAAATATACAATCTTTGTTCCATCTTACTTTGTAGTTCTTGAGAGAGTTCGTACTTCTCAACTACATCTTCATCTCGAAATGAAACAAATTTCATTTTACCCTTTTTATCTAATTTTTTCGTACGTTCTGCAACCGCCGTACACATCGGGCACCAACTATCATAGAAAACAATCATACATTATTCCCCTTTACGAGACTCCGTCATTTGTTTCCATACAGAACCTTTTGCTTCTTCTCCGCCTTCAATACGCTCTAATGCTAGACGCGCTTGCATCGCTACTTCAAACTCTGGATCATCTTGCGCTGCTTTTAATGCCGGAATCGCACTTTCATCTCCAAGTTCAAATAAGAACATCGCTGCACGCCAGCGTACTAATTTACTTGAATCTTTCAGTGATTTAATCATAACGAACATCGCTGCTGGATCACCTACGTCAGATAAGCAATCACCCGCTGTACGGCGAACACTTACTGAACGATCTAATAACGCTTTATATAATAACGGCAATACTCCATCACCTTTTACCATACCTAAATACGCTGTTGCTAAACGGCGGATCGAAACTTTTTCATCATCTAATGCCATCTTCAACACTGGCATATCTTCTCCAGTAGGATCCATTTGTTCTAATGCTGCAAAACGGTTTTTCCAGTCAGCATCTTTCATCATCTCTTCTGTTACTTTATATGGCTCACGCTTTTGAATCGTTACTTCAACAGCACCTGCCTGGTTTAATAATTCTTTAACCGTTTCATTTACACGTTCCTCTGAATAAGCAGCAACAATCTCTTCTACTACTTCTTTCCCTATTTCTTCAAAATTACCGTAACGTGTACTTTGTTCCACCCATTTACGTTCTTTTACAACGTTTGGTGCAGACATTTGAACTTTCATAATTGATTCTTTAAAACGATCTGGTAAACCAACACGTTCTTCTGTTGTTCCATCTGTTAACTTTATTTGCATTGGAATTGTAAAGAACATTTGAACAAACACTTTCACTTCCCCAAAATGCGCAAGTTGTTGTTCTTCACTTTCTTCTACTACCTCTTCGCCGAACACAGCACGAACTTGTTGTAATAAAACTTTCCAATCAAACTTTGCATTTCGCTCAACTGCTAAAAAGTCAGCTACATGATATACACCTTTAATGCCTTCAATTTTCAAAATTTCTTGCACTTGCATTGGTGCTTGTTCTTTATTTTCATTTGTATAATTATTACGCGCTCCTGATGGTAATACTTCATTCAAAATAACTTTCATTGTATTTGGACTTGGCGTCGGTTCAATTGCTTTAATCTTCACGTAAAAAACTCTCCTTTATTGCGTGTTCTTACGTGTATTGTAACATGTTATCACTCTATACTCCTACTCGGATGCTTAATTTTGCTAATTCCTTTTCTACATTTCTTAGAAGTTTCCTTCATTATATTTTCACCTAATCGTTCCAAAACTATAGTTAAAAGTCTAATTGACAATACCATAAAAAGGGATTAAGCTTAACCCATAAAATGACCATGGTCATTTTATGATCAAAGTCACTCTAAAGTGGAGGGATAACAAATGAATAATGTCATAATTATTGGTGGCGGTATTGCTGGTCTTTGCGCAGCAATTTCCTTACAAAAAATAGGATTAGATGTAAAAGTATATGATAAGAACACTGAACCTACTGTTGCTGGTGCAGGGATTATCATTGCTCCGAATGCGATGCAAGCACTTGAACCGTATGGGATTTCTGAGAGAATTAAAAAATTCGGCAACGAAAGTGACGGCTTTAACCTTGTATCCGAAAAAGGAACTGTTTTCAATAAATTGATCATTCCAGCTTGTTATCCAAAAATGTACTCTATTCATAGAAAAGATTTACATCAATTACTACTTTTTGAACTACAAGAAGATACCGTCGAATGGGGAAAAGAATGCGTAAAAATAGAACAGAATGAAGAAAACGTCTTAAAAATAGTATTTCAAGATGGTAGTGAAGCATCCGGCAATATACTGATTGCTGCTGATGGTATTCATTCTGTCGTTCGAAAACAAGTGACACAAACTGATAATTATCGCTATGCAGGATATACGTGTTGGCGCTGCGTAACTTCTACTAACAACCTTTCTTTAACAAACGATTTTATTGAAACTTGGGGAACGAACGGTAGATTTGGTATTGTCCCTCTTCCTAACAACGAAGTATACTGGTATGCGCTCATAAATGCGAAAGCTAGAGATCCAAAATACAAGGCTTACACAACAGCTGATTTATATAATCATTTCAAAACTTACCACAATCCCATCCCATCTATTTTAAATAATGCATCGGACGTTACTATGATTAAACGTGACATTGTAGACATTACACCAATGAAACAGTTTTTTGAAAAACGCATCGTCTTTATTGGGGATGCCGCCCATGCACTTACTCCTAATTTAGGTCAAGGCGCTTGTCAGGCAATTGAAGATGCGATTATTCTTGCTGAATGTATCAAGAATAATACCCACTATCGTCAAGCATTTATAGAATACGAACAAAAAAGACGAGATAGAATTGAGAAAATCTCAAACACTGCATGGAACGTTGGAAAAATGGCGCAAATGGAAAGTAAACCTTTAACTATAGTAAGAAACGAAGTAATGAAACGTATTCCGAAATGGGTTTCTGATAGACAAGCACATCTACTATACAGTTTTCATTTATGACAAAAATGAGAAACGGCATTCTTTACCCTTCTTTCAATTACATTAAACTTTATAAAACAATAAACTTAATCATGAAGTAAGATTTCATTTGAGATTATCTATTAAACAGATATAATTGTTTGTGTTAGGAGTAGATTATATGCTTAGAGAAACGAGAAAAAAAGAATTAAAAGAACTTATATTCCTAAAAGCAGTACAGCTCTTCCAAGAACGCGGGTACGAAAATGTAACGGTTCAAGATATTACTACTGCATGCGGGATTGCAAAAGGAACTTTCTTCAACTACTTTCCGAAAAAAGAAAACATATTATTATTTTTAGGTGATTCTCAAATTGAGCTATGGAATGAAAGTTTAAAAGCATATGAAAATGTGGAGCATCCAAAAGAAAGAATTAAACTTGTTCTAGGAGACTTACTAGACCGTTTTACTGGACATGGTGATTTAATGAAGCATGCCGTATTTGAGATTATAAAGTCTAACTCCTTAGTAGAAAATGAAGTAAAAAGTATACACCAGCTACAAGATGGTTTGTCTTCAATTATCGCAGAAGCAAAAGAGACAGGAAAATTAAACAGTAAATGGGATATACATATTATCACTTCTACTATTATGAGTACTTATTTTTATACATTAATGTCCAATTCACTATTACATGCTAATGAAATAAACGCGAAAAATATACTCAATCAACAATTAGATGTTGTTTGGGAAGGTATCAATCAAAAGTGATAGAGGGCTATACTACTAAGCCCTCTTATTGTGATGCACCCTCCCGCCTTTTCTCCAAAAATGTAATACTCTCAATCAGAACTTCCGTTATATATATTCTCTTTCCTTGATCATCCTCGTAATTCCTCGTATGAATACGTCCGGTAATTCCAACAAGTGACCCCTTCTTACAATATTCAGTTACATTCTCAGCCGATTTTCTCCAAACGACACAATTAATAAAATCTACTTGTTGCTCACCTAAACTATTTCGAAAACCTCTATTCACCGCAACGCATACGCGTGCATAAGCGACGCCTTGCTTTGTGTAGTATAATTCTGGCTCCTTTGTCAATCTACCGATTAATACAACTCGATTCATCATAAGTTATACCACCTCACATATTTTTCTTTATTGTAAAGAAAAATGTATGAAGGGTAAAAAGTGTAAAATAATATATTTTAAAGTGAAAAATATTATTTTATATGCTATAAAAGAAAAAAAGAAACCTTACATATTTTAAACATGTAGGGTTTCAAAATTTATCCCGCTTTAATGGGCAGTAAGACCCCCACCTCACAATTCAGCGAAAGCAAAGAATTTAGGTGGGGGTCGGGCTGCCCATTAAAGTCCGATTGGTTCAACTAATAATTAGTGGGGGATGAAGAAACCCTCCACTGATTAAAGTTTCACTTTATACTTCACTGCATGAAATGTAATATCCACCGCGAGCCATCTTTATCTCAACGCTGTACATTACATTTTCTAAGTAAAAAGTAATCGGTTTAACTTTACTCTCGAATTGTAGTCTTTCATTACACTCAGCCGCATATCTTTCTATTGCTGTAGTAATAACTTCTGATGATGGATACGTTAAAGCATCATCTAGTTCTATGAAAAAACTTTTAGAAAATAGCTTTTTCATAATCCCTTTCTTCTCTTTCATCATACTCCATCCCCTTCATTTCAAGTTAACAGCATCCAATAATACTACATTCTCAATTTATCTTTAAAAATAAAAAAATCCTGCATTTTTCATGCAGGGTTTTTTTATTAGTCATTTTTCGTAAAGTAAGAAACGAAACGAAGAATTTCTAAGTATAACCAAACTAATGTAAGCATTAGTCCCATTGCAGTGTACCACTCCATATATTTCGGAGCTTGACTACGTACACCATTTTCGATTAAATCGAAATCTAGTAATAAGTTTAATGCAGCAACTACGATTACAACTGCACTAATAATAATACCGATTGTACCACCTTGGTGAATGTACGGAACCGTTACACCAAACATGTTTAGTAAAAATACGACTAAGTACATAACCATAATTCCAAGTGTCGCTGCCATCACGCCTGTACGGAATTTATCCGTTACTTTTACTACGCGCGTTGCATATAACACTAACATTGCAAATAGAATTGAGATTGTTAGTAATACAGCGTTTAAAACGATAGAATCGCCAAACTTCATTGTATAAACAGCTGAAATACTACCTAATACTACCCCTTCTACTGCCGCATAGATTGGTGCACCAAAAGGTGAAATACGCGGGAAGAACATAGACGCAAATGCGATGATTGCCGCAACGATTAAAGCACCAATTAATACTGGCATTTTCATCGTACCCTCTATCATCTGTATGTATGAATAGACAGACGTTGCAAGTAGCAAGATAAGCATAATAAACGTTTTGCCTACTGTTCCGCCAATCGTCATCGCAGAAGCGCTTGCTCCCTCTTTACGGAATGCCTCTTTTTTCAACATTGGATTAGATGTTCTCATTTTTTCCCTCCTAAAATAGGTTCTACCAATAGTGTAAAGTTTTTCTCTTTACTTTTCAATATATGCAGCTTGTTTTTATTTTAATCCTTCAACGATGTCTGATAGTTCACTCCATCTTTCCATCGTTTTTTCTAGCTCTTCTTCTGTTTTCTGCTGTGCTTCAGATAATTCTTGTGCCTTTGTGAAATCAGATCCAACTTTCGCAAGTTCTTCTCCAATTGACTCAATTTTCTCTTCTAGTTCGGCAATTGTATCTTCAATTGTTTCCCATTCACGCTGCTCATTGTATGAGAGTTTACGTTTACGTTGTTGTTTCGGCGCTTCTTCTACCACTTTTTTCTCTTTTTGAACTTCCGCCTTCTCAATAAGTTCTTTCGTCTTTTCCATTTCTAAAAAGTCCGTATAACTACCTAGGAATTCACGCACTTCGCCTCCGCCACTAAAGATGAACAATTCATCTACTACTTTATCTAAGAAGTAACGGTCATGCGATACAGTTAAAACGACACCTGGGAAATCTTCTAAATAATCTTCCAGTACTGTTAATGTTTGTGTATCTAAATCATTCGTAGGTTCATCCAGTAATAGTACATTCGGTTCGCCCATTAAAATACGTAATAAAAATAAACGTCTTCTTTCACCACCAGATAGTTTACCAAGCGGTGTACCATGTGAATGCGTCGGGAATAAGAAACGTTCTAGCATTTGAGATGCACCAATTACTTTTCCATCTGTCGTATGAATCACTTCTGCAATCTCTTTAATGTATTCAATCATACGCTGATTTAAATTCATCTCTTCATTTTCTTGCGTATAATAAGCAACTTTTACAGTTTGTCCTACTTCAACTTCACCACTATCAGGAGACAGCTTACCTGCAAGCATATTTAAAAGAGAAGATTTCCCGCTTCCATTCGCTCCGATAATCCCGATGCGATCGCCCGGCTTCACTATATGATTAAAGTTGTGTAATACCGTTTTATCACCGAATTTTTTCGTTACATCTTTTAACTCAAGTACTTTTTTGCCAAGGCGACTCCCGCTAAGCGCAATATCAACTGACTGTTTTGCAGCTGGTCCTTCTTGACCTTTTAACTCATCAAATCGTTGAATACGTGCTTTTTGCTTTGTCGAACGAGCTTTTGCACCGCGGCGGATCCATGCTAGTTCACGGCGATATAAGTTTTGACGTTTTGATTCTTGCGCAATTTCTTGTTCTTCACGAAGTGCTTTCGCTTCTAAAAATGTACTGTAATTCCCTTCATAACTATACAGTTTTCCATTATCTAATTCGAAAATACGATTCGTCACACGATCTAAGAAATAACGATCATGGGTTACAAGTAATACGGCACCATTATATCGTGCTAAATATTCCTCTAACCATTCCACTGTCTCATGGTCAAGATGGTTCGTAGGCTCATCTAAAATTAATAGATCCGGTGTTTCAATAAAGCACTGCGCCATCGCAATACGTTTTTTCTGTCCACCAGATAAATTCCCAACAGTTGCTGTGAAATCAGTAATTCCTAATTTCGTTAATAACGATTTTGCATTTGCATTTGCTTCCCACGCACTCATCGCATCCATACGTTGTTGCACTGCAAATAATTGTTCCTGTACTTTTTCATTACTTGGATCTTTTTCGATATTTAATAACGATTGTTCATAATCACGAAGAAGACGAATTAAAGGAGTATCACCATGGAACACTTGCTCTAATACTGTTAGTTTTTCATCAAACTCTGGTTGCTGTGATAAATAACTAATTGTATAACCACGTGAATGCGTCATATCACCTGTATCAGGAGTTTCTAACCCTGCAATAATTTTTAATAATGTCGATTTACCAGTACCGTTTACACCAATAATTCCGACACGTTGTCCTTCTGTAATACTACATGATAATCCATCAAATAACGGTTTTTCTCCGTATGATTTCGATAAGTTTTCCACAGTTAACATTTTCATATTTGTGCATTCCACTCTTTCATAAATTGTTCAATAAACTGTTCCATATAACGATGACGAACTTCAGCCTCTTGTTTTGCTGCATTCGTGTTCATTAAGTCTTTTAGTTTCAAAAGTTTTTCATAAAAATGATTTAAAGATGGATCGTTATTTTTTCTATATTCATCTTTCGTCATCACTTCACGTGGAGGAATAGTGGGATCATACATTAATCTCCCTTTCGCCCCACCATACGCAAATGTGCGAGCTATTCCAATTGCTCCAAGTGCGTCTAAGCGATCCGCATCTTGAACAAGCTTCCCTTCAAGTGACTCCACTTTACCGCCATGACCACCTTTATAAGACATATTGGCAATGATCTGAAGAACATGTTTACTTTCCTCTTCTTCCACATGTAATTCTTCTAACCAATCAGAAACTTTTTTCATTCCTGCTTCTTCACTTTCATTTAACTTCTCATCTGCCACATCGTGAAGTAATGCTGCCATTTCAATTATAAAACGATTTCCTCCTTCTTGCTCGGATAATGAAATCGCCAGTTTATGTACGCGTTCAATATGATACCAATCATGCCCACTCGCATCTTTTTCTAAAATATGTTTTACAAAAGTAATTGTTTTTTGAATCTTTTCTTGTTTTGTCATTTTATCTTCACCCAGTTACTTATTGTAACACGCCCGCATTTTTTCATCACATATTTTCTTGTCCGCCCATACACTGAGTGGTAAGCATCATCATGAAGGAGGAATAAATATGTTCTATAATAATCAACCGCCTTATCCACAACAACCATTTTACCCTCAGCAACAGGAACAACGGTATGAAGAACAATATGAAGAACAAGAGCAACAATATGAACAAAATCCATACGCAATACCGCAAAATCAAGAGCAACAATATCAGCAAAACGCATACGACACACGTCCAAATTATGAATATCCTCAAAACCCATATGCAGCACCGCAAAATCAAGAACAACAATTTCAGCAAAATCCATATGTAGCACCACAAAATCAAGAACAACAATTTCAGCAAAACCCATATGCAACAACGCAAAATCAAGAAACTGAATATCAACAAAATCCATACGACTCACGTCCAAATTATGAATACCCTCAAAATCCATATGCAGCACCACAAAATCAAGAACAACAATTTCAACAAAATCCATACGCAACTCAGCCTCAACAACCACAATATCAGCCGCAAATGTATCAACCAAACTATGACGCGCGTGTTTCACCGCCCAAACCACCAACACTTGATCCTACGCAACCACAAATTTTACCGCCTGGTCCTACAATCGATCCTACGCAACCACAAATCTTACCACCTGGACCAACATTTGATATTACACAACCTCAAATCTTACCACCTGGACCGATTACAGAACCAACGCAACAACAAATCCAGCAAGTTGTCGGTACACAGTTTTTACCTTTAAAGAAACCTGTATTAGATTTCGTAAAACCTTGGGTAGATTACGGTTTAAATGAAGCAAAACATACATCACACAAACACGCTTTAACAGAAGTTGCTGCGATTATGTTTTTAGTTGGGAAAGGATTCAACCCGACGATTGCACATTATATTGTGGAATCTTGGGAGAAGAATGAGCAGTTTTAGGGTTGTTCCTTTCATTTTAAATAAAACAAAAAAAGTGTCACAAATGCCTGGTTTTATAAGCATTTGTGACACTTTTTGTTTGTTATATTAAATATCATTTCAATACTGAGTTACTGCAGTTACCTTTTCCTTCTAGGACCAATAATTAATTTAATCGCCGTTCTTTCTTGATCATTAATAGTAACCTCTTGAAATGCCGGAACAAAAGCTAAGTCAATACCACTTGGAGCGACAAATCCTCTTGCAATCGCAATTGCTTTAATTGCTTGATTTAAAGAACCCGCCCCAATCGCTTGAATTTCTACATTTCCACTTGTTCTTAGTACACCTGCAATTGCACCTGCCACTGAATTTGGTTTTGATTTTGAAGATACCTTTAATATATTTTCCATGTAAGTTGCTCCCTCTATTATTTAATCGCTCTTTTGTTACGGTTTAAAATATTTCAACGTATCTTTTACTACTATTCACACCAAAAGCAAACAATGCTACATATGTACATTCATTCGATACTTTTCGTCTTCTTCCTGCCCCACTACGTAAATAAAGATAAACAACCATAAACTCTAATATACAAACGTTTTAAATGACAGGCATTCACTTAAACGATCACACCATCGCAACTGAGGATACTGGTTTTATTTTTACATGTGAGAGTAAAATATGCGTTCCCGCTCCACTTCGATATTCCACTGGTATTTTTACCAAAACATCAACCTTTTCTTCTTCAAAATTGTTACAGCTACTATTCTATTACTACATTTCATCGTATTAGCACTTTACACTTCACATCTATCACCTTTTATATAAGACAAGCATAAAATACTATGAGTATAAACTTCATTCATAATAGGAGGTAATATATTGGGTTCATACTATCATTCTTCAGACTCAAATAAAAAATGTTCATGTAACTCTTCTTTCAGCTCATATAAAAAATGCTCATGCAACTGCTCTTCTAGTTCATATAAAAAATGTTCATGCGACCATTCACATAAAAAAAGCTGTCCGGCATACGGTACTTTTTGGCAAACTGAGTTTATAACTGTTCCGTTTGGAGATCCTTTTCCATTTAATCACGTTGGCCCTATAGCAGGAGGCGTTTCCTTACTAAATCCTACTACTATACAATTTAGTCAAGCGGGTGATTATAGAGTTTCTTTCATTTCAACAATTAACACTACTTTAAATCCTGTGTTTCCACATATACCAGTCATGACTATATTTTTAAATAATAATCCACTTGCTAATAGTCAAGGTGACTTTGCTTTTCAAATGAATACTTCATCAAATAACGAATGCCTTCAACTAACAGGCGAAACGATTGTTACAGTTCCCGCTAATTCAACTCTTCAACTGAAAAATAATAGTGGTTTTAATCGTCAGAGTATTATAACTTGTGATAATGGTATCAATGCAGTTGAATTAACAGTTATAAAACTAAGTTAATAATCATCTTCACATTCAGATGCTATTTCAGCATCTTTTTTATTGAATAATGTTCTTTAAATTCCCATCATCGAACATAAATTCCATTGTATCTTTCAGTTCATCTAATAGACATGAAAAAAGTACCGAACTCTTCTACAAAAGTTCGGTACTTTTTATATTAAAAACTTCTTATTCTTTCTTACTTCTCCACATAAACCGACTTAACAATTGTACGATTATACGGTTGCCCTTCTTTATTCATTCCTTTTATATCCATCGTAACGTTATATACTCCTGGTTGCTTTATGTCCTTCAAAGCACCAGTAAATGTATTGTTATTAACATTTTGTAGTTCATTGTATTCAGAGACTAGTTTCCCTTCTTTATTCACGACTCTTACTGTTATAGAAAGATCCCCTTTCATTTCAGGTGCCACAGGTGATTTTTTCAGTTTATACTCAGATTTATTCACTTTAACTTTTGTAGGCATTTGGAGAACAAATGGTGCGCCACTCTTGTAATCGCTTACAACTAAATATGCGTCTTTCGACTGCTTCGCCATCATTTTAACTTTCCATTCTCCTACATCCATTTTATCAAATTTAAAAGTTCTAATTGTCGCACCACCAAAGAAAGATTCACCTTCACCAGTAGTTATAACGCTATCCTTATTTGTATACATTTTTCCTTTTGGAGATATCATTTGTACGTCTACATCAGAAGAAGCAGTTAAGATAGAAACGATTCCTTCTGCCTTTTTATCAACTGTAACGGTTTGCTCAATCCACTGATTTTGTGGCAATTCTCCTCCTAAAATGTTTTGATTTGAAGTTGTATTTAATTGTTCTATATTTTCATTTGAACTAGTACTCGATGCTACTAAAGCTGGTACGGCTACATTTGATGTACGTAAATATGGTTCAATGCGAGAGAAAACAGCAGATCCTTTTCGTATATTATCATGATCAAATTTGGAATCTGTAAATAAATGCGTTCCATACGGTAACTTAGCACTCCACTCATTTACTAATCCATCATTTGAACCGTATGATGACAAATATAACCCACCCATAGATAAAGCAGAAAATACTGGTCCCCAGCTAGTCCCAGTAGCCGTATAGTAACGGTTTAATTTAGCTGCTGGATTATTATCAATCGTTGAACGAAACTTTGCCATTTCCCCCATTTGTAATGAATACGTACCATCATCTTTTTGACCTAATATAGAAGCAAGCCATCCTGCCCACCAACTATATGATAAATCCGCTAAGTTTGATCCATGATGTGGCGTCGCAAGTGTAATAACATTTCCGACAAATCGATTTGCACCATATCCTACTAATGCAGCCTGTGTATCAATACCGCCTTTACTATGTGCTACAATATTAACTTTTTTACCGAAATGATTATATATTTCTTCTAATTTTTGTGCTAACAATTTTCCGTTGTCCCACTGACTAGCTGACCCTTTTCCAGCAGCATCATATAATTGTATAAAAACTGTTTGATAGCCTGCTTTCAAAGCATAGTCATACATATCATTTATATCATGATACACTGTCTTACCATACCAACTATCAGCATTCCCATTCCTTCCTTGTACAAAAAGAATTGGAGGCTTATTCTCATCATAATTTGCAGGTTTTTGACCTAAAAACCATTCTCCAGGTGTAAATACTTCTGTATCAGGAAATCCCTTTCCAAGCTCTTTTACAACTTCTGCCCGTACATTCGTGCTAATTATTGGAGCCATGATAAAAAATATAATTAGTAAAGTAACACATCTTCTCATCAATCGCATGTTATTCCCCCCACTTTTTTTGAAAGAAGGTGCTCTTTGTAATATTTTTTATCTTCACTCTTAATAATAGATAATCTTTTTACTTAAACAAGATTTTGCCCTATTTTCAAGAGATTACTAGTACACCCTCTTCCTTAACACACGTTATTCTCTTTGTTTCTATCTCTTCCTTTTGAGAGAACACTACAAAAAAGTTTCTCAATAATTTTTAACTTTATTAAATCTAAATATCCCTAAACCATTATTGTTTATATAAAGTATACAAATCTTGAAAAAACTTTAGTAAAAAAACACTTTATTACCAGCTAGTTATAAAAAAGATTAATGAAGATATGTACTTTTATTTAATTAAATACAAACTAAAGGAATAGAAGCTTATATTGTAAGACTTTCCTACGATTAAAAACTAAACTGAAATTTCCGAATAGAAAATAAGATTTCCAGAAACATATATTATGATAATTTTCGCAGCCTTGAATTAAAATTTTAGAAGTACTAACCTAGCGATGAGCAGAAGAAAATTCTGTAAAAAGAAAGGAGAATGCTTTATGATGACCAAGTTACAAAAGGAATTTTTTAAACGATTAAAAATTCCTGCAAAAGAAATAACATTTGATGATTTAGATGAAATCCTCTTAAAAATGGGATTGATTCTCCCCTATGAAAATCTTGATATTATGGCTGGTACTTTTAAAGACATCTCAAAAAAGAACTTAGTAGAAAAGTTACTTATTCAAAAACGAGGCGGTCTTTGTTATGAATTAAACTCCTTATTGTATTACTTTTTAATGGACTGTGGATTTCAAGTATATAAAGTAGCTGGTACTGTTTATGATCTTTACGATAATAAATGGAAACCCGATGATGGTCATGTCATTATCATATTAAATCATAATAATAAAGATTATGTTATAGATGCAGGGTTTGCATCTCATCTACCTTTACATCCAGTCCCTTTTAACGGCGAAGTCATCTCTTCTCAAACAGGAGAATATCAAATTCGCAAACGAACTACCCGAAAAGGCACACACATTTTAGAAATGAGAAAAGGGGCTAACGGGGAATCTACAAATTTCTTGCAATCTGAACCTTCACATGAATGGAAAATAGGCTATGCTTTCACTTTAGATCCAATAGATGAGAAAAAAGTGAATAACATTCAAAAAGTGATTGTAGAGCATAAAGAATCTCCTTTTAATAAAGGGGCTATTACTTGTAAATTAACTGATTATGGTCACGTATCATTAACAAATAAAAATTATACAGAAACCTTTAAAGGCACAAAAAATAAACGACCAATAGAATCAAAAGATTATGCTCGCATTCTTCGTGAATCTTTTGGAATAACGCAAGAGAAATATGTAGGAAAAACACTAGAAAGAGGCTAGTTGACTAGAAGTATTTCATAATAAAGCAGATTCCATATTTAGAATCTGCTTTATTTTATATTTTGTTATAAAGAAATTTATTTTTGCTGTTACTCTTTAATTTTCAATTATATACTCATCATCATATTTATCGTATTGGAGCCCTGATCCTATTTTTGATTCCGTAACTTGATCTCTTAAAAACGGTGCAGCTTCCATTTTGCTATTTGCAATTTCAATTCCATATTTTTTCGTTAAATGGGCTAATTCTATTAAAAACCACTCTCTTCGTAATGTAACTGGAATATCAAATGTTCTTCTTTTCATATATAATAGCACCTCTTTAATTTCATAACTTAAAAAACATTATAGTATATGCATGTCCATTTTAAATGTGCTATTACTAAAATAACATTTTAGTTTACATAAAATAATTATGTACCAGTAGAAAGAGGCTTGTCCTCCTCTTTCTACTGTAGAGATTTAAATTAAGAACATCTTGGTACACCTAAAGCTAAGAATAAACCTGCTACTCCCGCAGTAATCGGTACTTTTAACGTAATAACATCGTCTACTTTCGTTACTAAAAAGAAAGCATTACCTTCTTGTAATATACAAGTTACCAATAATTGAAATTCCATTTAAACCCCCTCCTTTCAATCGATATATTATACTTTATGAATTCTCTTTGAAAATGAAATAGGAAATATATCTATTTTTCCTTATATATAAATAAATATTTGTTAGTCTATTAAAAATACTAATTTTCTAAATTTATATAAATCGTGTAATATCCAATAAATTCCTATATAATCAATAGTAAAAATCTTACAAATGGAGGTATAAAAATGACGATTTTGAGTAATATTGGTGCAGCTTTATTTTTTATTGCTTTTATTCTTTTAATTCTATGCATCATCTCGTTTTTCAAGAGAAATGGAAAAGCTAAACAATATGGTCGTCCTGCCGTTATTCTTTTTATGATTTCGATTGTATTAATAATAACTAGTGCTGAGACTTCTAATAACCCAATTGTTGAATTCTTTTCTATTTTAAGTTTTGTTTTATTTGTTTTCTTCCTTGCACTAGCAATCTTATCTGTAATTAAAAAGACAGGTGTAGCAAAAAAACAATTTATTATCACAGCTATTTTATTTGTCATTTTTGTTGCACTCTCAAGTATTTCAGCTCCTTCTTCTGAAAAAACGACAGCAACTAGTAAAAAAGTTACTTCTAACAATGCAGAAGAAAAAGAGAGCGAGAAGAAAAAAGAACTAGAAAAGAAAGAAGCGGACGAAAAAACTCAAAAACAAGAAGATGAGAAGCGTCAAGCTGAAGAACAAAATCGGAAGCAAGAGGATGAAAAACGTCAAGCCGAGGAACAAGCTCGTAAGCAAGAAGAACAAAAACGTATCGCTGATGAGCAAGCTCGTAAACAACAAGAAGAGCAAAAACGCCAAGCTGATGAACAAGCTCGTAAACAACAAGAAGAGCAAAAACGCCAAGCTGATGAACAAGCTCGCAAACAACAAGAGGAACAGAAAAAAGCACAGCAAGCTCAAACACAACCTGCTGCTGGAAATACTAGTAATGCATACTACAAAAATTGTGCTGCAGTTAGAGAAGCTGGGAAAGCCCCTCTATATAAAGGACAACCAGGTTATGCCTCACATCTTGATCGTGATGGCGATGGAGTTGCATGTGAAAAATAGTAGTAAAAAAGAAGCTTCTAGTAGGCTTCTTTTTTACTATTACGTATAGTTATTACTCTTCCATTCTTGTAAGCCATATATCAATTCAAATTGACATCTTATTTTTTAAATGCTTGTAATATTAATCATTAACTGGAGCAATACTCCAATTTATTATTTCAAGATTTTTCACCTCTATTTTTCCTTTGACAAGAACATGTGGAATTAAGTGAAACATCCCAAATCTTCTACCCTTTTCATATTCCTCCCTGTAATATTCTTTGGTGCAGGTATTTAATTGCTTTAATTCTCTATATTCATTAAAGTTGATGATTTCTATTTCGCATTCTTTTAATTCTCTATTTGGTCCACCCCAATTATGCTTTGAGTACTTGTATATTGCCATACACTGACCCTTCAATGCGCTAATAGGAACTTTATAAAACAGTTTATTTGTATGAAGGTTTATTCCTATTTCCAGTGATACTTTATAAATCTCATAAGGATGTAATGGTAAAAAATGCACAACATCATTCCATAAACATTCTAGTTTTGGTATTTTACGTGTTAATAATTTCTCCCTGTGAGGATGATCTTTATATTTTTGGATATACTCACCGTATAAATTTGGATATACACTTTTCAATTCATTTAATGGGATTAAATATTCTCCTTTTAGTTCTTCTGGTACCATATGATAAACATATTCCATAAAAACCTCCTATAAAAGATATACTTCCTATCCCAAAATTCTTCGCCGTCTTTTCTATAATGTCCTCTGTTGAAGAATAATCCTATTATTCTCAAATCAGACACATAAAAAGTGATTTCAATCACCACATTGTTTTTCATTTATCGCTATTCTTAATTTAGATATTACATTTAAACTTTATGGAGGCATTCATATGGAACATACATTTACTGAAACTTCAATTGTTGGTGAGATTGTCACACAATTTCCGAAAGCTAGTGATCTCTTTAAATCATATAGAATAGATTTTTGTTGTGGTGGTAATAAGCCACTTATTGATGCAATTCATGAAAGAAATTTATCGGCGGATGAAGTAATTACAGAGTTAAATACGCTTTATCATAATACGAAACGATTAAATGAATCTGAAATTGATTGGAAAAGTGCTTCTTATCGCGAATTGATTGATTATGTTATAAATAAGCATCATCGTTATTTAAATGAAGAGTTGCCACAATTAAGTCCTTATGTGACGAAAGTGTTACGTGTTCATGGAGCAAGTCAGCCTCATTTAGCTCAAATTCATAAGCTATTTCACGAACTTAAAATGGAATTAGAACAGCATTTAATTAAAGAAGAAACAGAAGATTTCCCATTAATTTTAGAATTTGAACAAAATCCAACCGATGAAAACTATATAAAGTTACGTAAAGTAGTAGATGAACTAGAAAATGAGCACAATCATGCCGGAAATATTATAAAAGAACTTCGTAAAGTGACAAATGACTTTACTCCTCCAGAAGGCGCTTGCGGTACTTATCGACTTGTCTACCAACGTCTTGAATCGCTAGAGTCTGATTTATTTGAGCATATTCATTTAGAAAATAATATTTTATTTCCACGTGCCATTACAAAAGCATAGATCAATTGCAGGACATGAGTGTAAATACTTATGTCCTGCTTTTTCATTTTGCGAAAAATATCCACACCCCCTTCACATAAAACCGAATTTTAACAATTTGTGAATCATTATAAAAATGTGATAAATATCACATCTCCCCCTTATTTGATTTTCTATAATAAAAATATAATCCTTTGTTCAATATTTCACATAAAAAGGGGAAACGAAAATGAAAAAACGTTTAGTTATGATCGGAAATGGTATGGCTGGCATACGTTGTATCGAAGAAATATTAAAACATGATAATGATTTATATGAGATTACTATTTTTGGAGATGAACCGCATCCAAACTACAATCGCATTATGCTCTCTCATGTTTTACAAGGCAAAACAAATATGAAAGATATCATTATGAATGAATACAGTTGGTATGAGGAAAACGAAATAACCTTGTATACAGATGAAAGAGTTCAGAGTATTAACCGTGAAGAAAAAATCATTATCACAGAAAAGAATCGTACTGTTACATATGACAAACTCATTGTCGCAACAGGTTCTAGCGCTTTTATTTTACCTGTTGAAGGTTCCACTCTTCCTGGTGTAACAGGATTTCGAACTATTGAAGATACACAATTTATGATTGATACCGCTAAAGAAAAGAAAAAAGCCGTTGTCATTGGTGGCGGGTTACTTGGTTTAGAGGCCGCAAGAGGTCTAATTGACTTAGGAATGGACGTACATGTTGTTCATTTAATGCCTAGCTTAATGGAGCAACAACTAGATACGAAAGCAGCTTCTCTTCTTCGTAAAGATTTAGAAGCGCAAGGCATGAAGTTTCTAATGGAAAAGAAAACTGTAAAAATTCTTGGTACAGAACATGTTGAGGGCATTCAATTTGAAGATGGTGAAGTTGTAGATTGTGATTTAATCGTAATGGCTGTCGGAATACGCCCAAATACTCAAATAGCAAGAGATACTGGTTTACTTGTCAATCGCGGCATTGTAGTCAATGACTATATGCTAACAAATGATGAATCCATTTATGCAGTTGGTGAATGTGCAGAACATGATGGTATTGCATATGGACTTGTTGCCCCTCTCTATGAACAAGGCACAATATTAGCGAAACATATAACGAATTTACAAACGAATGGATACACGGGCAGTATCGTTGGTACGCAATTAAAAGTTGCTGGTTGTGACTTATTCTCTGCTGGCCAAATTTATGAAGATGATCAAACGAAAGCAATATCAATCTTTGATGAATGTAAACGTTCCTATAAAAAAGTATTAATTCGTGACAATAAAGTCGTTGGTATCGTTTTATACGGGGATACTGCTGATGGTACACGTCTCTTTAGCATGTTAAAGAAAGAAGAAGATATACAAGAATATACAACCGCTTCCCTTCTTCACAAAGCTGGTGAAGAAAGTGAACTTGACGTTGCTACAATGAGTGCGGATGACACGATTTGTGGATGTAATGGTGTTACGAAAGGTACAATCGTTCATGCTATTTTAGAGCAAGAGTTAACTACTTTTGAAGAGGTAAAAGGATGCACGAAAGCCGCTGGTTCTTGTGGTAAATGTCGTCCGCTTGTGGAACAAGTTTTATCTCATACACTCGGAGATGCTTTTGATGCTTCTATGCAGTCTACTGGTATGTGCGGATGTACAACTTTATCACGTGATGAAGTCGTAGCGGCCATTCACGAGAAAGGTTTAAAATCTCCAAAAGAAGTACGAAATGTTCTTGGTTTTGTACAGGAAGACGGCTGTTCGAAATGTCGCCCTGCTTTGAACTACTATTTACGTATGGCGATTCCAGAAGAATACGAAGATGATAAAGCGTCCCGTTTCGTGAATGAAAGAATGAACGGTAATATCCAGCACGATGGTACATTCTCTGTTATTCCACGTATGTACGGAGGCGTTACAACAGCAGATGATTTAATGAAAATTGCTGAAGTTGCGAAGAAATATGACGTTCCACTTATAAAAATTACAGGTGCGAGCCGAATCGGCTTATATGGTGTGAAGAAACAAGATTTACCTAACGTATGGGCTGACTTACATATGACTTCTGGATATGCGTATTCAAAATCTCTTCGTAATGTAAAATCATGTGTTGGCTCTCGCTTCTGCCGTTTCGGTACGAAAGATTCATTAGGACTTGGTATGCTCCTTGAACAATCATTAGAAATGGTAGATACACCTCATAAAATGAAGATGGGTGTAACGGGCTGTCCGCGTAACTGTGCAGAAGTATTGACGAAAGATTTTGGCGTTGTTTGTGTCGAAAATGGATATCAACTTTATATCGGCGGAAATGGTGGTACAGAAGTACGCGAAGCTGATTTTGTCATGATTGTCCCTACCGAAGATGATGTCCTTCGCATCGCTACAGCTTATATGCAATATTATCGTGAAACTGGCATTTACGGAGAGCGTACTGCCTACTGGACAGAGCGTTTAGGCTTCGATCACATAAAAGAAATACTACAAGATGAAAGTATGGTTACTATGCTAAATGATCGTTTCCAAACAGCTCGTAGCACATATACGGAAGCTTGGGGACAAGCACTAGAAACGAAGTCATTAAAAGCGATGTATGAAGTAGAAACTGTGAAATAAGGAGCTGTGATCTAAATGATACAAACGAAAGAAAAAATAAAAGTTATGCGTGCAGAAGACCTTCCTACTCAAATCGGTAAAGAGGTGCAAATGAAAGGTATGTCTATCGCCCTATTCCGCCTTTCAAATGGTGATATTCGAGCTGTAGAAAATCGTTGTCCTCATAAAAACGGACCGTTAGCAGAAGGAATTGTATCTGGAGAATTCGTCTTTTGTCCACTGCATGATTGGAAAATCTCACTAATAACAGGTGAAGTTCAAAAACCTGATGACGGTTGTATTCAAACGTACGAAGTAGAAGTTAATGATGGTGACATTTATTTATACATGTAATTTACGAAAGGAAGCCTCCTCTGGCTTCCTTTTAAATAAAAATTGATGAGGTGCGATTATGAACGGATATGTATATTTAGTTGGTGCAGGACCAGGTGATGAAGGGCTTATTACAAAGAAAGCGATAGATTGTTTAAAGCGCGCAGATATCGTTTTATATGACCGTTTATTAAACCCTTTCTTTCTTAGTTATACAAAAGAAACATGTGAACTTATTTATTGCGGAAAAATGCCAAAGAATCATATTATGCGACAAGAAATGATAAATGCCCACCTCCTTCAATTTGCGAAAGAAGGAAAAATCGTTGTCCGCTTAAAGGGCGGAGATCCATCTATTTTTGGCCGTGTTGGTGAAGAAGCAGAAACTTTAGCAACAGCGAACATTCCATATGAAATTGTACCAGGTATTACATCTAGCATTGCTGCTAGTAGTTATGCAGGTATCCCCCTCACCCACCGCAACTACAGTAATAGTGTCACTTTACTAACTGGGCATGCAAAAGGTCCTTTAACCGATCATGGAAAATGTAATTCATCCCACAATGGCGACACAATCGCCTACTACATGGGTATAAAAAACTTACCTACAATTTGCGATAACTTACTACAAGCAGGAAAAAAAGACGATACACCCGTAGCAGTTATTGAATGGGGTACAACTGGAAAACAGCGTGTTGTCACAGGAACACTTTCAACCATTGTTCCTATCGTCAAAAAAGAAAATATTTCCAATCCATCCATGACAATTGTTGGTGATGTCGTTTCCTTACGGGATCAAATCGCTTGGAAAGAACGTAAGCCATTACATGGTAAAAAGGTTTTATTTGCATCCGCAACAAATAAAACAAGTTTAATGAAGCAAAAATTACAAGAAGGCGGTGCAGAAATATATCAAATTCCTACTTTGAAAAAGGAAGAAAACACATTAACCTCTGAACAAATCAATGAAATTTTCAACGTTGATCGCCTTGTGTTTTGTTCCGCTGAAAGTGTAGAAATATTGATGCAATCATGTAGTAAACATCAGAAAGATATTCGTTCCTTACAGGCGCAACTGCAATATATGAACGTTGCCACTCAAGAAAAACTTATGCAATATGGGCTACTAAGTAAACAAGCAGAGTTCTCTTCCGATACTACTGTTTATTTAGGCAGAAATATTAATCGAATTGCTTTTATTCAAGAGAAAATTGGTGCCGGGTCTTATATGATGACTCATGCGTATACGATTGATCATCGTTTCGATGAAGTCCATTCTCGTATGCTTTCTGAATTCTCATGGGATAGCATTGTATTTGACGGCCGTGCCTCAATTGATACGTTTCTATCAGAAGTAAAACGCCTTGGCTTTATCGATATCCTTACTCTTCCCTTCTCGTATACCGACATTCCAACTTTACACTATGCGAATAAAGTCGGATTTCAAGATGTAGATGAGCAATTACAAGACATGATTATGGAGAAAGATTTGGTGGTACGATGAAAGGAATTGTATATGTTGGACACGGGAGCCGGCTCCAAGAAGGTAATGAACAATTCATTCACTTTATTCAATCTGTTATGAAAGAACGTAACGAAAGAATTCAAAAAATAGCTTTTTTAGAACTAACAACACCTACTATTTTGGATGCAGTTACAGAAGCGATACTAGAGGGCGCAACTGAAATAATGATTGTACCTGTTTTATTATTTGCAGCAGCTCACTATAAACGTGATATTCCTTTTGAGATTGAGCAATTACAAAAGAAATATACCCAAATAACATTTTCAGTTGTACCACCTTTTAGTACGCATCCACATATGGTGGAACTTGTAGTAAAAAGAATACGTGAAGCTATGCCAATGCAAGGTAGTAGTATTTTACTCGTAGGTAGGGGCAGTAGTGATCCACAGCCAATACATGAGTTACAACAAATCGGATCAGCTGTCGAACAAAAACTCGGTATGTCAGTATCGTGTTCCTTTTTAACGAAAGGAACGCCCTCTTTTACTGCTGAGCTGAAGACTATAACATCAACTGCACCACGTGTATACGTCATGCCGTACCTTCTCTTTACCGGACTGTTGCTTCAAAAAATTAAATTGCATACGAGAAAATATGATTACGTTACGACTTGTAACTGCCTTCAGTTTGATACATATATGAAGTTAACATTATTAGAACGAATGGAGGCATGTGTGTATGTATAACATGTACCCTCTTATGCTTAATTTAAATAAAAAAGTGGTCGTTATTATTGGTGGAGGTAAAATCGCATATCGAAAAGCGTCTGGATTAAAAGATACAGGCGCTTTTGTCACCGTTATCAGCCCAGAAATTTGCGAAGAAATGAAGGAACTTCCTTATATTACTTGGAAGCAAAAAACTTTTAGTAATGATGATATTAAAGATGCTCACCTTATTTATGCAGCTACAAATCAACATGCTGTAAATCTGATGGTTAAACAGGCCGCCCACGATTTCCAGTGGGTTAACGTTGTAAGTGATGGTACAGAATCATCTTTTCACACACCTGGCGTCATCCGACATGATGAATATGTTATAACGATTTCAACTTCAGGTAAGGATCCATCGTTTACGAAGCGTTTGAAGCAGGAACTAACATCTATTTTTCCTACTCTTATAAAAAAGCTTTCTCGTACACATAAATCGTAATCTACCTATTATCTAACTATGAATTTACTTTGGACAAACGTTTTTTAGAAGCGTTTGTTCTTTTTGTTTTGGTTCCTTTTTTGAATTAAGCCGCTTAATTATCAGGCATGGTACAATTGTAAACGACACCTAATATATCAAAGACTGTTTTCCTCTCATATCGATGGGATTTCCGTCCATCATTTACCGCCTCAAATCTATTCGTTTTTAAACGCATATTCAAAACAAAATATATGACAAATAAATAACGACGGTTACTGTAATAATGCTGAAAAGTGTTGAAAACAAAACGATTTGTGCATGTAATTCAGGCTCTATTTGATACTCCATAGCAATGGTTGATGTATTTCTTGAAGTAGGAAAAGAACTTGCAATAAATAATGATTGTGCAACAATACCATCAATGTTTAGTAGGTAGATCATGGCAAGTGCTAATAATGGCCCCATCAGTAACCTTCCTACTAAAGCCCATGTTATGACTCGATGGAAAAAATTAAGCTTAATGTTGGATAATTGTGCTCCTAGCAATATGAGAGCTATTGCAACAAAACTATTCGCAAGCTGATTAAGAGGTAGAAAGATAGAATTAGGTATTTGAAATGTAAACGATTGAAAGAGAATCCCTAATACGAGCGCATGAAATACAGGCAGTCTTAGAAATGATTGAATAATACCTCCGATTGTTTTTGTTGCTGATAGTAAGTTATATATCCCATATGAATAAGTTAAAAGATTCTGGAAAATCACAATAAAAATCTGAATGGAAACCCCCACTGGATTATGACTGAAAATCAATTGACTTACTGGTAATCCATAATTACCAGAATTCATTAACGAAATGCTATTTTTTAGAGCTGCACTTTCTCCTTTTTCTAACTTTAATGTTTTTGAAATGAAATGACTTACCAGCATTAGACTCAGACTATAAAGCATTAAATAGTACATAATCTGGAGCAACAAACCTGTTTCTATACTAATATCATATATATTCACAAATACAGCCGCTGGCATCAAGCAATAAGTAATAAGTGTAGATAGCTGCTTTAAGTTAAATTGGAACTTTCTTTGTAAGATTGCACCAATTAACATCAATATTAATATTGGTAATATTACGTCTAATATAATAAAAATAAACATTTAAAACCTCATTCTACATATATTTTAGTTGGTTTAAAGCCTCTCTTTTCTTTAACATATCAAATATGACTCACAAAGAAAATTATGGATTATTTATACAAATTCATAATTTTATCTTATCAACCTAAACTGTATTCTTTATTTTAAGTGTACTTTTTCACAATATCCATTTGCCTTACCCAAAAATCTGATCCTAAAAAAATATGCAGTTTTTTCTTGTTATAGATACCTCCATGCGCTATTTAATTTCAGAATCTTTAAATATATTAATATATAGCTTTTAGAAAGGAGCGACTATTAATCGATTCATTAGCAATCAATAGTCATCGTTTAATTCAAAAGTTATTATTTTCATTCTCGATATATTCCGACAAAGGAAAAGTCCCTTTCTCTTACACTAGACGTGTAAGAGGCGAAGTACCTTTATCTACTCGTTCCTTTAAAGTTCCCCATTGTGGAATTCGATTTAATTTTATACATTTATCGCTTAATTTCTTTATCTGTAGGCAAAACAATTGCAGCGATTATATAAAGTAACACTGTAAATCCACTAGTAAAAAAAGCTGATAATGCAGTTACTATGCGAAGAATACTTACATCAATTCCATACTTGTCGCTTAAGCCACCTAACACACCTGAAACTTGTTTATCTTGAGTGGACTTATATAATTTTTTCATCTAAACACCCCGATCCAATTAAATATTTGTATGTTAAAAATTAGTTCGATCTTTGGAAGAAATTTAAACTTTCTTTAACTAACCTGCCCTTTAATTGAATAACATCTGATATCTATATTTTAACATAAAATTCCATTCTCCTTCTGTTTTTCATTTTAAAACCACATTATTTTAGAAAACAAACATTTGTTAAGATATCAATAAAAAACAAGTTGAAGCCTATTACTAAAAGAACCATCCCAAAATACTTCGGGACGGCTCTTTTTCTTTTTTAATGATTCTTTAACATCACTAACAGTTTTTCTTGACTATACATCCACACTGTAATGATTAAACAAGCAAGTGCGACTTCTGATAATGCCATAAATCCAATTGCATAATGACCTGTTAGTTGGAATAGTAAAGTTAAAATTAATGGTGGGAAGAACCCTCCTAGTCCACCTAAAGCTGAAACGAGTCCATTTACAATACCAGCTTGTTCTGAGAAGTACATTGGAACGAGTTTGAAGATTGTACCATTACCAATACCTGCACAAAATGCGACTAGTAAGCAACCAAATGTATACACGTTCATACTAGGCATAAATGATAAAATAATACCAGAAAGTGTTAAACCGATAAATACGAAGATTAATATTTTAAATGGGTTAAATTTATCACCAAGCCAACCGCCAATTGGACGCATCATTGTTGCGAGTACAATGAATCCAGCAGTCCGCATACCTGCATCCACTTTCTCTAATCCGAAGTGAGATACTAAGAAGTTTGGTAAGTATACTGTAAATGCGACAAACGATCCGAATGTTAAAAAGTAAAAGATACATAGAAACCAAAGTTTTTCATTTTTATATACACCTTTTATTTGTTCCATTAATGGTGTATTCACCTTTTTCTCCTTACGATCGCCTAATAAAAAGTTCATAAGTGCAAACGCTGCAAGTAAAACTAAATAACACTGTACTGTCGTTCTCCAGCCAACTGAAGTTGCAATGACAGGTGCTAAAAACGAAGTAATGGCTGTTCCGGCGTTACCGACACCGTAAATACCATTTACAAAACCGTGACTCTCTTTCGGAAAATATTTCGGTAAAGAAGTTACCCCTACGGAGAATACGGCCCCACCGATTCCGACAAATAATCCACCAATAATTAAATCCATCATTGAATTAGCAACACTAATATAAAAGACAGGAAATAATAATAGAATAAAACTAATAAAGAATAATTTTCTTGCTCCGAAACGATTTGTCCAATAACCAATCGGAATGCGAAGAACAGAACCTAAAATAACCGGTACTGCTGTTACCATTGAAATTTGTCCCGCAGTTAATGGAATATCCGCTTTAATATAAGGCATTAATGATGATAAAATGACCCATACCATAAAACCGATAACTAGATTAGAAGTTTGTAAACTTAATTGAAAATTTGGACTTTTCATCCTGTTCCCTCCTATGTATGCATAGTTATATTCATTCCCTCCAGCCTAATCACGTCCTAACATGATTAGGCTGAAAAGAATCAACCACCACTTACTGGCGGAATCATTGCTACAACATCGCCAGTTTGAATGATGTCATCCTCATTTGCATACTCTTCATTTATAGCAACCATAATCTCACTTGAAATCGCTACGTTGTATTTCTTAATGAGTACTTCCTTTAGCTTCGCAACCGTAATATTTTCACACTCTATGTGTAATGCTGGCTTACTTACTTCTTCTTGTAAATGTGCGAATAATAGTACTTCAATCATATTCTCATCTCCTTTTCAGGCTCACCATTCTCATATGCTACATTCTCTAACTGATCACCAATCCATGATTCACCATCTTTCCAAAACTCTTTCTTCCAAATCGGAACAATTTGTTTTATACGCTCCATAATATATTCGTTCGCCTCATAGGCAGCTTTCCGGTGTGGTGTAGAAACAGCAACGACAACAGCAAGATCAGAAATCTGCAATATACCAATGCGATGTGTAATGGAGACATATGTCCTAGGCCACTTCTCTCCTACTTCGGTACCAATTTTCTCAAGCTGTTTTTCTGCCATTGTTTTATATGCTTCATACTCTAAATAAAGCGTACGACGTCCTTTCGTAAATTCTCTAACAGTACCAATGAAAGTAGTAACTGCGCCGCACTCACGACGAATTACTTTGTTTGTAACTTCCTCAATTGAAATAGGTGTATCAATCACTTCATAATACGTTTGTATCATCTTGCACCTCTTATCTTCATTTAAATTAGCAATCTATTTTTCTATTATTTGTACGATCGAAGCGCTTCTTCCCACGGCCACTCACTTCCAGCGTTTGATTCTAATAACAGTACCGAAACAGTTATTCCTGCTTCAAACCCTCTCGTTCCTCCCGGTAGGACGATAAATGCGTTCGCCTCTGCAAGTGAAGAAATGGCACTAGATTTATCTAAACCAACTGGTATAGCTTGCAATGTTCCATCTACAACTTCCACTCTCCCTCTTACAAAACGAGTAAATGGGTTTGCTTTCGGACAGTCTTTCTGTAATATTGCCTCTGCACGAAATACGTGCGGATTTTTCTTATGCAAGTATGTTCGAATGACTGGTCGAACATATAATTCACATCCGACATAACAAGCAGAAGGATTACCAGATAGACCAAATAGTAGTTTTCCTTCTACCTCAGCTACAGTTGTCACACTTCCTGGTCGCATCGCTATTTTGTTGAAAAGTACATTAGCTTGCAATCTCTCATAAATAGCAGGTAAATAGTCATAGTCTCCTACCGAAACGCCACCAGTCGTAATTAAAATATCAACTTCTTTTATCGCTTTTTTTACAGTGTTATAACACGTCTCTAAATCGTCAGCCATTTGTCCATAATACTGTACAACTCCGCCCGCTCGTTCAATTTGAGCAGCAATCATATAGGAATTACTATTTCGAATCTTCCCTAGCTTTAAGTGTTCATGTACTTCGAGCAGTTCGCTTCCTGTCGTTACAATTCCAATAACCGGCTGTTTTACAACATGTACTGAACTATAACCAAACGTAGCAAGAAGTGCTACTACTCCAGGATTAATAACAGTCCCCTTTTTCACAAGGATGCTATTTTGTTTTACATCTTCTCCTTTAAAAGAAATGTTATCCCCCGAAGAGAAAGAGCGTTTTAATACCATATAAGTCTTTTCGTTTTCTTCAAATCCTTCCGTTAGCTCTAACATAACAACGGCATTACACCCAGCTGGAATTGCCGCACCTGTCATAATACGGACAGCTTGAAATGGTTTCACTTCTTCTGTAAAAACAAAACCTGCTCCAATTTCACCAATTACTTCAAACTGAATGGGATTACTACTACTTGCTCCTTTTGTATCTTCCGCTCGAATTGCAAACCCGTCGTACGGAGAGCGATCAAAATGTGGGACATCATGATCTGCAATAACATCTTCTCCAAGCGTTCTACCGTAGCTTTCTATAAGAGAAACCTTTTCTACTTCACCCTGGTAAGCATATTCCATTACACGTGCAACTGCTTCTGCTACTGGAATTGGTATACGTTTTTCTAACATTCTTTTTTCACCTCGTTTTAATAAGGAGAACTTTTCTTTCTCTTCATCCCATATATTTTGCGTATAATCGTTTTGCTATTTTCACATCATTTGTCCCATGAATAAATGCCCTACCGTCTGTAAATAAAACGAAACGATATTCATCAATTAGAAATGATAGTAAGTACGGCGTTTTTTTGACACGTACACTTTTTTGTAATCGTTTTTGAATTTCGGTTAAATTAAGATCTCTCTTTATTCCTGAACGGATTTGAACTGTATTCCGTCCGCATAACACTTCCGTTTTCATCTGCGTTTCAAATGTTAAACTTGGATACGTTCGTGATTTCCCACAAGATGGACATGTACTTTTCTTCTGTCTATTTACTTTTAATGAGAGATATTGATTGTTCCAAATATCAAATGATAACATCGTACCTCTTAGCGACTCATAATCATCCACCAATATTTTCATCGCCTCTGTAACTTGGTGAGCAACAACCATCTGTACAGCAGGCTGAATAATTCCGGCTGTATCGCATGTTGCACCCCCCATAGGATGATCCATCAGACAGCGAAAACATGGTGTTTTCCCAGGAAGAATTGTATACGTTACGCCGTAGCTTCCAATGCATCCACCGTATATCCAAGGTATATTTTCTTTTTGCGAAATGTCATTTATAAGTAGGCGCGTATCAAAATTGTCAGTCGCATCTAATATGAGACCCACATCTTTTGTTAACTCTTCTATTTCTTGCATTGTGACATCCGTTACAACTGGTACAATTTCCACTTCAGAATTAATCTTTCTTAAATGTTCTGCCGCTGCAATTGCTTTCGGTTTACACTGCTGTGCATTTTCTTCTGTATATAACTGTTGCCGCTGTAAATTACTCCATTCGACGTAGTCACGATCGGCAATTGTCAATTTCCCAATTCCCATCCTAACGAGCGCTTCCGCATTTGCAGCTCCTAGTGCACCCGCACCGATTAGGAGCACATGCCTTTCTCTTATTTTTCTTTGTCCCATTTCACCAATTCCAGAAAACAATACTTGCCTTGAATATCGCTCTTGCATTGGGAATCCTCCTTTCGCTATCCGCCAATGTATGACATTTCAACTTTTGGACGTTTATTTGTACTTTCCGCCGTTCTTTCATCTGAATATCGATCTGTTCTATATCTCCATGTATGTTGTAAAATTTTCAATAGTGATGCATCAGAAATATTTTCTCGAAGAAGCGTTCGCAAATCCGTTCCTTTCGTTCCAAATAGGCACGTAAAAAACTTGCCGTCTGCCGAAATACGAGCTCTCGTACAAGAAGAACAAAATGACTCTGATACTGAAGTAATAAATCCAACTTCTGAATCGCTCCCTACATATCGATACAATTTCGCAACTTCTCCAAAGTAGCGAGGTGGAACAGGCTCAATTGGATATACTCGATTAATTTTCTCTATTAATTGTTCCTTCGTAATCACTTGTTCAAAATTCCACCCGTTCGTACTGCCTACATCCATAAACTCAATGAAACGAAGCTGAATTTCTTGTTCTTTAAAATAACGAGCCATATGAAGGATTTGACTATCATTCATTCCTTTTTTTACGACCATATTTACCTTTATTTCTAATCCAGCAGCCTTTGCTGCTTCAATTCCTTTCAGTACAGGTTTTGTATTTACATTTCTTCCGTTAATTTTTTGGAAGACATGATCCTCTATCGCATCTAAACTAATATTTACACGTTTTAATCCCGCGTCTTTTAGCGCCTTTGCTTGTTTTGCTAAATGAATTCCGTTTGTTGTGAGCCCAATATCTTTTAAACCTTCTAGCTTTGTAAGCCTTGCAATTAACTGCGGTAAGTCTTTACGCAATAACGGTTCACCGCCAGTAAGCCTAATTTTATTGACTCCCATACTTATAAATAATCTTGCTAATCTTTCTATTTCATCGAACGTTAATAAAAACTCTTCTTGCAAAAAAGCGTAATCAGGTCCGAACACTTCAGCAGGCATACAGTACGTGCACCTGAAATTACAACGATCAATAACTGAAATACGTAAATCTTGAAGTGGCCGTTCTAATGAATCTTTCATTTTCTCGTGCATCTATATCCCTTCTTTTCTGCTGCAATCCTTATAAGCTTTCAATTTTTTATTTGCCTTTATTATAAAAAATAAGCTACAAATTCAATGTGACTTTTCTCACATCACTTTCCCCATTCAAAAATTCTTCACAAATCTGTTCGCATTTTGTTCACATCTCCAGCCTTCCCCCTTACGGTCATTGAAATTTCACTTTTTTTCAAAAATATCTCTTGCATTTTCATCATAATTACATTCAAAATAAGAAATATATTGTTTATCCCGCTATTCGGCTGAGTCAAATAAGTTAGATGGGAGTCGGGCTGTCCCGTTAATGCCCGATTGGTTAAACTAATAATTAGTGGGAAATGAACACACACCCACTGATTAAAGTTTCACTTTATGAGAAGAAAGGTGATCGCTGTGGCAAACAGTATGACATTATCTCAAGATTTAAAGGAATTACTTGCATCTGTTGAATATAAAATGCAAATTAAAAAAGGAAGTTTTATTTTTCAAGAAGGTATGGAGGCAACAGAGATCTATATCATCCACTCCGGAAAAGTACAGATCAGTAAACTTAGTGCTGATGGGCAAGAATTGACACTCCGTATTTGTTCGGCATATGACATTATTGGAGAATTAACATTGTTCACGGACGATGCGAAGTATTTATTAAATTCAAAATGCCTTGAAGATGTTGAAGTAGGCGTTATAAAGCGCGAAGCCCTAGAAAGAGAATTACTCCAAAAGCCAGCACTTGTATTTGAATTTATGAAATGGATTAGTGAACATTTAAGAAGAATGCAAACGAAGTTCCGAGATTTAGTATTACACGGCAAAAAAGGTGCCCTGTATTCTACTCTCATTCGAATGACAAATAGTTATGGTGTGTTAAAAGAAAACGGGATTCTTATCGATTTACCTTTAACGAATCAAGAACTTGCTAATTTCTGTGCAACGTCACGTGAAAGCGTAAATCGGATGTTAAATGAATTAAAAAAGCAAGGTACACTTTCTATTCATAAAGGAAAGATTACCATTCACGATTTACAATTTTTAAAATGTGAAATTGCTTGTGAAGATTGCTCTGCTTCTGTTTGTAGCATTGATTAACTTTTACTTATAAAGAAAGCCGAGGTCTCCAATTAGATCTCGGCTTTCCTTATAAGTTACTAAACATATAATACAAAATTATTTTTTCAACTCATTAGGAATACGTCTTCTGTAAATTACATAACTACGACTTAAATATTTAATTGGGGCACTAAATACATGTACAAGTCTAGTAAATGGCCATACTGCAAATAGCCCCAACCCTGCAAGAATATGAATTTTAAACCATACTGGTACTTCCATCATATATTCGACTTTCGGTTGGAAAATAAAGAGACTTCGGAACCAAGGGCCGATTGTTGTACGATAATCAAACCCTTTTGAGTCGATGTTTAAAAAAGTTGAAGAAAGTCCTGCTAGCATTACGATAAGTAATAAAATAAGCGCAATATAATCTCCCTTTGTACTCGTTGCAATGATACGTTTTACTGTTACGCGGCGGTACGTTAATATAATTAAACCGATGATAGAAGCAATACCTGCCGGAAGTCCGAAACTAATTGCTATTATGTGATACGTATGTTCAGAAATACCTATTGACCGATATACAGCTTCTGGAATTAAAATCCCCATAACATGACCGCCAATTACGAACATGATTCCAAAGTGGAATAATAGACTTCCGATTCGGAGCATTTTCTTTTCTAATAGTTCACTAGATTTTGATGTCCATCCAAATTGATCATAGTTGTATCTGAAAATATGTCCACCGATAAAAATCGCAAAAATGATATAGGGAAACAATACCCATAGAAATTGATCCATCATTTCAACAACTCTCCTTTCTAATTTGTCTGTACACCCCATGTATCGATAGCGAGTAGAACAGCCGCAAGAATTGGTTCATACATGCTACCTGCTTCTTTTAACTGAACGTGTAATGCTTGTATGTTCTCTTTGTATTTACTCATAATTGGTTCACTGTCTTGCTCATTTGCATTTGCAAAAAACTCAAGTAAAAGTGGTAAATAATCAGGGAGTTCTTTATCTGTTACTTCAAAACCAGATTTTTTATAATGCTGCTTTAACTCTAGTAATTCAATACCTCTTTCTCTTTGTTCACCAGTGTTCATATAAGTAAGATACATATTAGTCTTTTTACCAAAATCAAATGTATATACGTAACCATCAATTAATTGATCATTCGTTTTATTTAATGCTTGTTCTATAAATACTGTAAGTGAAGCTTTAACATCGTCCTGTTCAATCGCTTCAACCTCTTCTTGTAATTCAGTTAAAGCTTCTCTCCACCCTAGTTCCGGGTAGGAGAGAAGAAATGAAGAACACGAAAAAGCAGTTTGCAAACTTTGTTTCATATGTTTCCGCCCCCATTATTTAAGAAATTGTCATACAAGAACCTGGGCCACCTACGAAGGATAAACCACAGCTTCCTTGTTCGTTATATAAATCTGCAACTTGTTCGCGGTGAGACGTTGGGATTACGAAGCGATCTTTATATTTCGCGATCGCAAGAAGACGATACATATCTTCTACATCCTGTTTCGTTAAACCGAGTTCTTTTAATACAGCTTCATTTGGCTCTTTATTAATTTGAAGTGCTCTCATATGCGTTCGCATAACAGCCATTTTTTTCAATGTTAGACGAATATGGGATTCATCTCCTGCAGTGAGTAAATTCGCTAAATATTGTATTGGAATACGCATATTATCAATAGCAGGGAAAATCTCTTCTGCTTTCCAGTTACTCCCTTTCCCTTCCACCATGTTCATAATTGGGCTAAGCGGCGGGATATACCAAACCATTGGCATAGTGCGATACTCTGGGTGAAGAGGTAGAGCGATTTTCCAATCGATAATCATTTTATAGATTGGCGACTGTTGTGCCGCTTTTATCCATTCTTCAGGAATTCCTTGTTTTTTCGCTTCTGCTGCCACTTCTGGATCATTTGGATCTAGGAAAACAGTAAGCTGAGATTCATATAAATCTTTTTCATCTTCAACAGAAGCCGCTTCTTTTACTTTGTCAGCGTCATATAGCATTACTCCAATATATCGAATACGTCCTACACATGTTTCCGAACAAATCGTCGGCATACCAGCTTCAATACGAGGGAAACACATTGTGCATTTTTCAGCTTTATTCGTTTGCCAGTTAAAATACACTTTTTTATATGGACAAGAAGATACACAAAATCTCCAAGCACGACATGCATTTTGATCGACAAGAACAATCCCATCTTCTTCACGTTTATACATCGCACCAGATGGACAAGAAGATACACAAGATGGATTCATACAATGTTCGCATATGCGTGGTAAATACATCATAAAGACATTTTCAAAATCCGTTTTAATTTCTTCTTCCATTTTCTTTACGTTCGGATCTTGTAATCCTGTTATATGTCCACCAGCTAAATCATCTTCCCAGTTCGGACCCCATTCAATTTTATCGATAAATTCACCTGTAATTGCTGATTTCGGACGAGCAACTGGCTGATGCTTACGCTGCGGACTATTTGTTAACGTTTCATAGTCATAGTTCCAAGGTTCAAAGTAATCATCAATTGTTGGTTGATCTGGATTGTGGAAAATATTCATAAGGCGCTTCATTTTTGAACCGGATTTCAGCTGAATTTCACCATTTTTCAATTCCCAGCCGCCTTTATATTTCTCCTGATCTTCCCATTGCTTTGGATAACCGATACCAGGTTTCGTTTCTACGTTATTGAAGTACATATATTCAGCACCTGGACGATTTGTCCAGGTGTTTTTGCACGTTACGCTACAAGTATGGCAGCCGATGCATTTATCTAGATTCATTACCATTCCGACTTGCGCTTTAATCTTCAAGCCAATCTACCTCCTTCAGTTTGCGAATTACAACGTTTAAGTCACGCTGGTTCCCAGTTGGACCATAATAGTTAAATCCATAACTTAATTGACCATATCCACCAATCATATGTGTCGGTTTCACATGAATTCGAGTTGGACTATTATGTGTTCCACCGCGATTACTTGTTAATTTCGTACCAGGTACGTTAATGTGACGATCTTGCGCATGGTGCATAAATGCCATTCCTCTCGGTATACGGTGCGTTACAACAGCACGCGCTACAACAACACCGTTACGGTTAAAGCACTCGATCCAATCATTATCTGCAACGCCGGCTTCTTCAGCATCCTCTTTATTCATCCAAACGGTTGGACCACCTCTAAACAGCGTTAACATCGGTAATGAATCGAAATACATACTATGAATGGACCACTTATTATGCGGCGTTAAATAGTTTAATGTTATTTCTTTTCCTTCTACTTCAGGTCGTGATTTACGGAACGGTTTATGTTGCAGAATTGGTTTAAATGTTGCCATCGTTTCACCAAATTCTTTCATCATGTCATGATCTAAGTAGAAAGATTGTCGACCCGTTATCGTTCTCCAAGGAATGAGACGTTCCACATTTGTTGTAAACGGTGAGTAACGGCGTCCACCTTTTTCAGAACCTGTAAAGGCCGGAGAAGTAATTACTGTTTTTGGCTGCGCTGTAATTTGTTCAAATGTGAAGCATTCTTCTTCACGTTCTTCTGCTAAATCACGTAATTTTAAATCCGTTTGTTTTTCAAGTGCTTCCCATGCTTTTACAGCCATATGACCGTTTGTTGTAGAAGAAAGTGTTAATACCACTTCAGCAGCATTGATTGCTTCTTTTATGTCTGGGCAACCTTTCGCAATAGAATCCGTTCGAACGACTCCTAATCGGCTCTTTAATTGCTCATATTCTTTTTCTGCAGACCAAGAAATCCCTTTCGTACCAATCGGTTGTTTTCCGGTATTTGGTCCTAGTGCAGTCATTTTGTCATAAATCGTTTTATAATCCCTTTCGACAACATGAATTTGTGGCATCGTTTTACCTGGAATTGGTTCACACTCACCTTTGCTCCAGTCTTTAATTTTGCCAAGTGGTTGCGCTAATTCTTGCGGTGTATCGTGAAGAAGTGGTGTTGCGACAACTTCTTTCATTGGTTCAAGATCGATTTTCTTCGCTAAATCTGACACAGCTTTAGAAAGAGAGGTGAATATGTCCCAATCAGAGCGCGCTTCCCACGGTGAACCGATTGCTGGATTAAATGGATGTACAAATGGATGCATATCTGTACTGCTTAAATCATGCTTTTCGTACCAAGTCGAAGTAGGTAAGACGATATCAGAATAAAGTGCGGTTCCAGCCATACGGAAATCTAAATTAATGAGTAAATCTAACTTCCCTTCTGGTGCTTCTTCATGCCACTTAATTTCTTCTGGTCGCAACGAATCACTATCGTCATTCATTAATCCGTTCGTTGTACCTAATAAATGTTTTAAGAAATATTCATGTCCTTTACCAGAACTTGAAATTAAGTTTGCACGCCATACGAATAAGTTGCGCGGGAAGTTATTTTTATTATCAGGATCTTCAATCGCAAATTTCAGTTCTTTATCTTTTAATTTTTGCGCAACGTATTTTCCGATTTCTTCTTGCGTTGTTGCACCAGCAGCAACAGCTTCTTTATATAATTCAATTCCATTTTTCTCGAATGTTGGATACGAAGGTAACCAGCCAAGACGCGCTGCTAATACGTTATAATCACCGTGATGTTGATAACGAGAGTTCCCTTCCACTGGTGACGCTAAATGTCCAACTGGTGTATCTTCATAGCGCCATTGATCTGTTACGAAATAGAAGAAAGATGTACCGTTTTGTAATTTTGGTGGCCCTTGCCAATCTTTTGCCATCGCGATCGTTTGCCACCCTTCTGCTGGTCGTAATTTTTCTTGACCAACATAATGCGCCCAACCTCCCCCGTTTACACCTTGTGCCCCAACGAGAAGAACAAGATTTAAAACGGCGCGATAAATCGTATCAGAGTTAAACCAATGGTTAATACCAGCTCCAACAATAATCATTGAGCGACCATTCGTATCAACAGCATTTTGTGCGAACTCACGAGCGATTTGAATAATAAGCTCTCGTTTCACCCCTGTCATTTTCTCTTGCCATGCAGGTGTAAACGGTACGTCATCATTGAAGTCTTTCGGCTCTTGTCCGCCAAGACCTCGGTTCACGCCGTAATTTGCTAACGTTAAGTCGTATACAGTTGTAACGAACACTTCGCCTTCTTTTGTCATAACCTTTTTCACTGGAATTGTACGTTCTAATATTGTATTTCCATCATCAGAGAAGTACGGAATTTGCACCGTTTCAACAGCATCTTCCATTCCAAGTAAAGAAAGGCGTGGCTCAATCTTTTCACCTGTTTCTTCATCTTCTAAACGTAAGTTCCATTTCTTTTCGTTATCCCAACGTGACCCCATTGTGCCGTGAGGTGTTGCAAAATCATTCGTGTTCTCGTTCCAAAGTACAGGTTTCCATTCTCCTAACTTCGTTTCGCGTCCAATATCAGAAGCATTTAAGAAACGATCCGCAACGAATTGGTCTCCTTTTTGTTTCAATGTGACGAAGAAAGGAAAATCAGTATATTGCTTCGCATACTTTGTGAAGTATTCCACTTGATTATCTACGTAAAATTCTTGTAAGATTACGTGCCCCATTGCCATCGCAAGTGCACCATCTGTACCTTGTTTCACACTAATCCAATCATCCGCAAACTTTGTAGATTCAGCGAAGTCAGGACTGACAGAAACGACTTTCGTTCCTTTATATCGAACCTCTGCTAAAAAGTGTGCATCTGGTGTTCTCGTCATCGGTACATTTGAACCCCATGTCATAATGTAACCAGAGTTATACCAATCACTACTTTCTGGCACGTCTGTTTGATCGCCCCAAATTTGCGGAGAAGCTGGTGGTAAATCTGCGTACCAATCGTAGAAGCTAAGCATCGGTCCACCCATAAGTTGCATAAAGCGACTACCAGCTGCATGACTTAACATCGACATTGCTGGAATTGGTGAGAAACCGACATTTCGGTCTGGACCGTATTTCATTACTGTGTATAGTAAAGACGCTGAAACGAGTTGTAACACTTCATCCCAATTCGCACGAATGAATCCCCCTTTACCACGCGCCTGCTTATACGTACGTGCCTTTTCAGGGTTTTCCACAATGCTTTTCCAAGCGTCTAATGGTGACTCGTTATTTTGCAACTCTTCTTGCCACATATTCCAAAGAACACCACGTACATACGGATATTTCACACGAAGTGGACTATAAATGTACCAAGAAAAACTTGCTCCACGCGGACATCCCCTTGGTTCAAAATCAGGCATATCAGGACCTGTAGTAGGATAGTTAAGCTCCTGCCCTTCCCAAGTTACAATTCCATCTTTCACATATATATTCCAGCTACATGAACCAGTACAGTTCACGCCGTGTGTAGAACGAATTACTTTATCGTGCTGCCAACGCTTTCTGTACACATTCTCCCATTCGCGATCTTCATATGTTTCTTGTGTATGATTATCGTTATAACGATCTATTGGTGAAAAATATTTTAAACGTCTCATTAGTGCTGAAGGTTTCTTCTTCATACTGTTCACTCCTTTAATACGTCTCTCTTACATACCCTTACTATAAGAGAGGTTGTAAAATACCGATGTGACATTTCGCACAGTTCAACAGATTGTCAAAAATTCAGTAGAAAATAAGTTTGTGAGAAAATCTTTTGTTTCGTTATGAAGATTTATGGTTAATCTAGATTATTACGAGAATAGTATTTTGGGGTATCGACGATTTTACAAAAGAAAAAACGTAGGAGGAGTCCCTACGTTTTTCTTTATAAATATATGAAACAGAGTTTTGAATTTTTTCTTCACGATATTATTTTATAGCAAGACATATTTCATATAAAAATACAAATCATTATTTACCATATTGCCCTAAGTTATGGAAACAATTATACTAGATGTAATCAGAATAAATAATCTGAATATTCTTAGAATTAAAGATGAAATCTTTACTGCCCGCAATTAGATGGATACATTCTATTTTCCACTAAATAGATTAGAAAACGATAATAACATTAGGAGGCTTACGATGCACCAGCTTGATTCATTACATCCCATTGTAGAAAAAATAATTAACAATATTGAAAAGCTAATGGTCGGAAAGCGAAAAGAAACGATCTTAGCTTTGTCAGCTCTCTTAGCTGAAGGTCATGTACTATTAGAAGATGTTCCTGGCGTTGGGAAAACAATGTTAGTACGTGCTCTTTCTAAATCTATTGATGCTGATTACAAGCGCATTCAATTCACACCTGATTTACTGCCGTCAGATGTAACAGGTGTTTCTATTTATAATCCGAAAGAGCTCCAATTTGAGTTCAAGCCTGGACCAATCATGGGGAATTTTATACTTGCTGATGAAATTAATCGTACATCTCCAAAAACACAATCTGCCTTACTTGAAAGTATGGAAGAAGGCAATATTACAATAGATGGCAGGACAAGACCGTTACCAAAACCGTTCTTTGTAATGGCTACACAAAATCCGGTCGAATATGAAGGAACATATCCTTTACCAGAAGCCCAGCTCGATCGTTTCTTATTGAAACTAAAAATGGGTTATCCTACGCCAGAAGAAGAATTTGAAATTTTAAACCGAATGGAAAAAACAAATCCCCTCTCCCATTTACAAGCTATTACAACAATAGAAGAATTACTGTATTTACAACAGACCGTACAGGAAGTAAGTATAGACAAAGCAATCAAGCATTACATTGTAAAGCTTGTTAGTCAGACTCGTTCTTATAGTTCTATACAACTAGGTGCAAGTCCACGTGGCTCGATTGCTTTAATGAAAGCGTCACAAGCTTATGCATTCATCCATGGCAGAAATTACGTTATTCCAGACGATGTTAAATTTTTAGCTCCTTACGTATTGGCTCACAGACTCATTCTAAAAATGGAGGCAAAATTTGAAGGAATAACAGGTGAACAAGTTATCGCAAAAATCGTTGCGCGAACTACCGTACCTACTCAAAGGAAGATGAACCTTTGATGAAACGGATACTACGAGCACTCTATCATTTTACTAAGTTATCACTCATTCCGTTATGCCTAGTCTTAACATTTGTATACGCTATGCTTCAAGGAGGATTTGTAAGTTGGTTTTTGTTTTACAGTATGATTCCTATTGGCCTTTATTCACTATTACTCCCCTTCTATGCTTTACGGAACGCCGAGGTAAAACGAAGAACAAATCAAGACGAATATGTAGCAGGAGAACCATTTTTAAGTACGATTACAATAAAAAGAAGTTTTCCTTTTCCCTTACTTTATTTAATTATAGAAGATGTGCTACCATCACAATTTACAAATTGTAAACAAACGAAGATGAATAAAGTAATACTCTTTCCAGGATTGAAACGAAATATTTCGTTTCAATATGCAATTGACACAATCCCTAGGGGAGAGCACTCTTTTTCAAGCGTACGTGTCAAAACTGGCGATTTATTCGGTATGATGGAGAAGGAAGTAACTTTTTCAGTTCCAGATACATTTTTAGTCTACCCTCAGTATATAGATATAACATATCGACAAATGGAAAATCATTTCGAACAAGGAGCACTTTCAGCAAATATAAATTTAGTAAAAGACTCTACCATTTCTGTCGGTGTGAGAGACTATAAACCTGGTGACCGCTTTTCATGGATTGATTGGAAAGCAACTGCACGAACAAACAACATTATGACGAAAGAGTTTGAACAACAGCGTAGCCATAATATTATGATATTCATGGACAGAACCCCATCCCCTCTATTCGAATCAGTCGTCACATTTACTGCCTCTATTGTCAAATCTGTCTTGAAGCAAAATTCACCGGCGTCATTCGTATCTGTCGGAAAAGAACGAACCTTTTTCCCTTTAGACAATGGAGATAGTCAGTTGCATCAAATCTTTTGTCATTTAGCGAAAGTACAAGCAGATAGTGTATTCCCGCTCTCACGGAGTGTAGAAATGGAATTAAGAAAAATTTATGAGCCCGTCACGATTATACTCGTGACAAGCGATCTTTCTCCCGATATTCAAAAGGCGGCTGACTTTGCTGCTATAAAAAATAGAAAATTAATGGTGTTTGTCGTGAAAGAAAAAGCAAATCAACTCTCACATCGAGAACTCAGTATTCTAGAAACTCTACAAAAAAGAAAAATATTTGTAAATGTGGTTTATGGAAACCAGTATACAAACGTGTTTTTTGAGGTGAGCAAATGATAACATTACAGGCAAAAAAACAATTGGATATGAATAGATTTTTCATGCATGCATGCGCATTTCTACTTTTACTAGAATGGCTAAGGCCTCTTATAGGTATTACAAACGTAGGTAGATTAGATATTTTTGTAATATTTATAGGGATTTGTTTCACTCTCTCTTTTTTTCAAACAAAATGGCAGATTCCTATAAATATTGTCACAATTTTATTCATCATTCATTTCCTGTATTATAAAAATGCTTTTATAAATCCATCTTGGCTAACAAATTTTTTCACTGATATTTCTCGAAATTCCTCCTTGTTATTTCAGGGGAATTTGCTAGATATTTCTCCAGTTTTTCCAACACTTTTATTTTTTTTATCATTTTGGTTTTTGAGTGCTTGCATCTCTTTTTGGATGATTCATAAAAAACGTGGGTTGTTATTTCTTATGTTGACTATTATTTATATCACTGTTTTTCATAACCTGCATTTATATAATGCTAACTACGCTATTATTCGTACTGTTGTTATCGGCTTTTTTATGCTTAGTCTTCTTCGCATAGAACGAATAAAAGAGTTGGAACACTTACAAAATTATGCTAGAGAAATCTCAAAATTGCTTAGACCTCTTACAGTATTTATTGTATTGTCAGCAACCATCGCATACTTTGCTCCAAAATTTGGCCCTCAATGGCCAAACCCAATGGATTTTTTAAAATTTAACACATCCGAAGCAAGTAAAAAGCAAGAAGTTTCTAAAATTGGGTATGGTTTAGATGACTCGAGATTAGGTGGTCCTTTTAAAGCTGATCCTACAATTGTATTCACAGCACAAACAGAAAACAAACAATATTGGAGAGTCGAAACGAAAGATTTTTATACAGGAAAAGGCTGGGAAGTTTCTGAAAATCAAAAAAAGGTTTCTTTTAAAAATAAAAATGACGTCGTGAGCTGGTACGAACAAAATACAAAAACAGAGGCAACTGAGGCGACAATTACCATGCAAAAAAGTTATCCACACCTTACCTATCCAGCAGGGTTAGTATCAGTTGAAGCTTCTTCTGATGTAGAATACAGTGTTGACCCATTTTCAGAAAAAATCTATACGATGGACGGAGATTCTTCTACTACTTTACATTCATATAAAGTAACATATGAGGTCCCGAAGTTTTCCATAGAAAACTTAAAAGCTATAAAAATGAATGAAGGTCAAGAAACAAATCCTTATTTCATGACAAAGTACACGCAACTTCCCGAATCATTACCGCAGCGAGTAAGAGACTTAGCTGCTAATCTAACAAACCATAAAGACAACCGATATGACAAAGTATTGGCTATTGAAAACTACTTCACCGACCATTCTTTCGTATATGAAACAATGAATGTGTTGTTCCCTGCCAAAAACCAAGATTATGTTGATCAATTTCTTTTCGATACAAAAAGCGGCTACTGTAATAATTTCTCGACCTCTATGATCGTGTTACTACGTTCTGCTGGGATTCCCGCTCGCTGGGTAAAAGGTTATACAGAAGGAACTCTTGATAATACGCTTGTGGGTGCTGAAGGTGAGGATGTTTATAAAATCGCGAACGATAACGCACACTCTTGGGTCGAAGTATATTTCCCTGGATACGGATGGATTCCATTCGAACCAACAAAAGGATTTACGAATCCCTATACTTTTACAAATAATACTCCTGCTCCTACTATACAAAATAGCGAAGAAACTAATTCTCAAAACGAGCAAATGCACCAAAGAAACAATGAAGCAAAGCTTAAAAGTTTAATAGAAGATACAGAAGAAACTCCTACTAAAAAGATTACAAATGCTAAAAATAAATTTTCTTGGTGGTACGTATTCCTTTCTACGATACCAATTAGTATCATCAGTTATGCTCTCTTCGCTACTAGAATGAAATGGATTACATTTTTTATCATTCTTTTCTATAAATATCGAAAAGATGATGCTGTTTATAGTAAAGCTTACAGTGCACTTTTGAACCAATTTGCGAGAACTGGTATACCACGAGAGGAAAGTCAAACATTCCGAGAATATGCTCTCCATATCGATACACTTTACAACTCGAATGATATGCAACAGCTTACTTTCAGTTATGAAAAGGCTATGTATCAAAAGGGACAGGCCACAGCAGAATGGGAAAAATCCGTACACTTATGGGAAATCCTTATGAAAAAAGCAGCTTCTCCGCCTAAATCAAATGACTTCTATTCAGCGATTTAATCTTGAAAAAGCCTCAAAGAACTACATTGTTCTTTGAGGCTTTTTTTAATAATGTGAAACTCCTAGTTATTCCCCAAGTATCTTCTCAATCTCAACCTCTAAATCTACCGGCTTTGTCTGCGGCGCAAAACGTCCTACTACTTTCCCGTCTTTTCCGATTAGAAACTTAGTAAAGTTCCATTTCACTGCTTTCATACCGAGTAAACCTGGTGCTTGTTCTGTCATGTATGTATATAGAGGATGTGCCTTATCACCTTTTACATCAACCTTTGCAAACATCGGGAAGTTTACACCGAAGTTTAATTCACAAAAACTAGTAATATCTGCTTCTGTACCTGGTTCTTGTCCGCCAAATTGGTTACAAGGGAAACCGAGTATTTCAAGTCCTTGGTCTTTATATTTATCATATACTTCTTGTAATCCTTTATATTGCGGTGTAAAACCACATTTGCTAGCTACATTTACAATAAGAAGTGCTTTTCCTTCGTAATCTTTTAATGATTTATCTTCTCCTGTTATCGTTTTAGCCGAAAAATCATAAACTGTCATTGTCCTTGCCCCTCTCTTCACTATCATTCTATGTTTATACTATACTACATTCGTGAATATACAGCTCTTATTACGTACTTATAAGATCAAATGTTAGCGCTTTATTCTCGTTCGAAAATTCGACACAGACTACTAGACTTTTATAATGGAAAGTTTTACAATTGAATTGTGAACAAAATGTGACAGTTTATATTCCATTATTAAAGAAAAGGATGGTGTTCATTATGAAAACTGCACAACATGAAACGATTTCAAATCGCGAGTTTTATTTCGTACTATATATGATGTTATTGTATGTGATTGGCTGGGTAATCGATGTAAATGGTTTATTTTTAAGCTCCTACTTTAATTTAGCAGGAGAGATTATGCTTCCAATCGTTGGTGGCATAGTTGGATTGTTCGTTATGTCTATCAATAAAGAACAATCGAGATAAAGTGAAACTTTAATTAGTGTAGGGGGCTTCATCCCCCACTGATTATTATTTGAACCAATCGGGCTTTTACGGGCAGTTGATCCCCACCTAACTTCTTTGCTTTCGCTAAATTTTGAGGTGTGGGTCTTACTGCCCGTTAATGCGGGATAACTACATTACAAAAAGGCAGAAGACGAAACTTTCGTTTTCTGCCTTTTTGTATTTTAGCGTATAATAGAAACATACAGTAAATAAGGAGTGGTAAATATGAAAAAAGTAGAGCAATTATCTTCTCACCTATATCTTATTGATGATTTTGATTTACAACATAATGAACGAACTGGTACATACGTTTTATTAGGTGACGATATTACTTTAATTGAAACTTGTGCAGCCCCTTCTCTTCCGTATATTTTAGATGGCTTAGAACAATTACATATTGATTTAAACGATGTTAAAAACATTATCGTTACACACGTTCATTTAGATCACGCCGGGGCTGCTGGTTTAATGATGGAAAAGTGCCCAAATGCTACTTTATATGTGCATTCTCGCGGTGCTCGTCATATGATTGATCCAACAAAACTCATTTTAGGTGCAAAAGCTGTGTACAAAGAAGATTTCGATAAACTATTTGATCCAATTCTTCCTATAGAAGAAGAACGTGTTCATATTGTACAAAATGGTGATACATTACAAATTGCCGAAGACCGCATCCTTACATTTTACGATACACCGGGACATGCTAAGCACCATATTAGCATTCACGATTCATTAACAAATGGCATTTTTACTGGCGATACAATTGGCATTTATTATAGAGAACTCGCAGACGTTGGTGTAGAACTATATTTACCATCAACGTCCCCTTCACAATTCCAACCCGATGCGATGATTGCTTCTAAAAATCACATTCAAAGTATGAATGTAGATACTATTTATTTCGGCCATTACGGCGCATCATCCAATGTTACAGAAGTATATAACCAACTGGAATATTGGTTACCTATTTTCGTTCATACTGGTAAAGAGGTCTTTGAACAGTATAATGATTTCGATGAAGCGACTAAAGCTTTACAAACTGTATTAATGGATAAGACCTCTTCCCACCTTACAAAGTTAAACGTTCCATCAGATCATTCCGTTTATAACATTTTACATCTAGATATAGAAATTAGCGCGATGGGCATTATAGATTATTTCACGAAGCAAGAATAAGCAAACTCCACTAATAACTAACCGTAAAAGAAGAGATATACAACAATAGTTATTGTATATCTCTTCTTTTTTTGAATATATTTTGAGTAAAGGATGGTGGAATGCAATGCAAAAAGTGATGCTATACCTCTGCTTCACATTGTTTATCGTCTTATTATTATTTATCGGAGTGAAAATTCAATTTTATTTAGATACAGATGCGCAGGTGAATTTTAACGTTTATCCAAGATTATTCTACTTTACACTCTTCCCTCTTATATTTGGTATTTTATTACGGTTCCTTCAATCCATTAATCGCGAAACAAGTAAACAAAACTGGCGCTTTCAACCGGATAAATTTATTGCTATTACTGTGCCTACGCTATTCATTTCCTTTTCTCCAGCTCTACTCTTTTCACCAGTTGGTGCATACCTACCTTATTTAGCTAATATTATTCTTATAAACACAACTTTTGTTACGATAATTAGTTTAATAGCTGGTTATTCACTTTTAGATTGTTTTATACAAAAAGATACTGCAAATATGAAAAAATATAATTGAATACTGTATTTTGTTTTAATAAAGAAAGCTCAAAGCTAAAGCTTTGAGCTTTTCTACTTATCTCACCTTTTCATCTACATACTCCATAAACTGCTCCGCTTTAATAAATCTTTCTTTGTACGCCTCAGGTACTTCTTCTACTTTCATTCCACCAGTTGATTTTGTCTTCACTCGTACTATTTCATGTGTCATTAATGCTTCCATATAGCGATCAAATTCGTCTTGTGTTAATACTTCTTTACTAGATTTATGACCATTTAATTTATCAAAGTATGGTTGAAGGCCCATACTTACCTTTTTCATTTCCTCTTTTTTAGCTGGTGATAATTGATCATAATCAATATTACCGTTCGAATCCCCGTATGCAAGCTTTGCATTTGTTAATTTCTTTAGTTCTTTTGTAAACTCTTCATGTTCTTTTGCACCCATTTCATCTTTCGCTTGTGATAACTTTGCATTAAAACGCATGTATCCTTCTAATGTTATAGCACCGGCATGCTGCTTTAAATTTTCAAACGACCCGTATATACCATCTGCCATAATAGATTGATACGCAAAACCAGTCGTCGGGATTAAAAGAGCTGCTGCAAGCACTCCTGCAATAAGATGTTTCTTTCTCTTACGCCCTCCTTGATTCATTTTTATTTGAACGAATATTTTTTCTTTTAACTCCGGCGGGGCAACAATCCCCTTCGCCTCTTCTCGTATAGATTCTCTAACTCTACAATCTAAACTCATTTCACATTCCCTACCTCTCCTAAAAAGATTTCTTCTACTTGCTCTTTTTGACGTAGTTTCTTTAATGCCGCATGAATTCTAGATTTCACAGTACCAAGTGGAATATGTAATATTTGTGCTACTTCTTCTTGTGAGTAGTCGTGTAAGTATCTTAAAATAATTACTTGTTTCAATTTATACGGTAATTTATGAATGAGTTCGACTAGCTTTTGGTTTGATATTTTACTTACAACATCGTTTGAAAAATCAATTTGCACTGGTTTTCTTTGCTCTTCTGCTTTTTTTATAATTCGTAGTCGCATCCACCTCTTTCTTCTATAAGAATGAATTTGTTTAATCGTAAGTCCAATTAACCAAGGGCGAAACGGCTTCTCGCTATCATACTTACGAAGCGATTCATATAGCTGTATGTATATTTCTTGAACGACATCATCTACATCCGTTTTATCATCTATTAAGAAATGCGCCGTTTTATATACTTCTTGAATCGTTTTATCATACAATTCGCTATACGCTTCTTTATTGCCCGATAAAGTTAATTGGATTAAATCCATATACACTGTTTCATCCTTCATATACCACCCCTCCTTTGTCTTACACTATATATTGGCAAGTAATTGATATTTCGTTCGATTTTTTCAAAAAGTTTTTTATATTAATTAATATAATAATTCAATGGGTTCATAAGCTTCACTTATAACCATGCATAACAATTATATAATTTTCCAATTCCTAATGAAGATTTAAAATGATTTATATAGTCAAATTTAGGAGGATATATGATGAAAGCTATCGTTGTAACGTCGTTTGGTGGTCCTGAAGTGATGAAATATACAGATGTAGATATGCCGACTATTTCAGACAATCAAGTTTTAATTCGTGTTGTTTCCACTAGTGTAAATTTCGCTGATATGAAATCACGATATGGCAAAAAAGGAAATAAAGCATTTCCCTTTATCCCAGGGATAGATGCTGCTGGTATTGTAGAACGTGTAGGTTCTCATGTGAAAAATATTCATCCTGGTCAGCGAGTCATTGCTTTTCCTCAAAATGGATCTTACGCAGAATACGTTGTCGCAAACGAAAACCTTACTTTCGTTTTACCTGATGCAGTCGATTTTCAAACTGCAGCGGCATGCCCTATCGTATCTTTCACAAGCTTTAATTTACTCGCAAATGTAGCAAGGGTTCAACAAGACGAGTCTGTACTCATCCATGCAGCGGCTGGTGGAATTGGTACGACAGCAATTCAACTTGCAAAACTATTAGGGGCTGGAACGGTTATCGGTACTGTCGGAAATGAAGTAAAAAGAAAAGTCGCTTTAGATGCTGGAGCTGATTATGTTATATGTCATCAAGATGTAGATTTTGTAGAGAAAGTCAATGAGCTGACAAACGGTGAAGGGGTTGATGTAATTTTAGATTCAATTTCTGGAACGGTTTCGGAAAGAAGTTTAAAATGTCTTGCTTATTATGGTCGCCTCGTTCATTTCGGAAATGCAAGCGGTGAAATTGGTAACTTTCAAACGAAAGATTTACACGCAAGTTGTCGCTCTATACTCGGTTTTAGCTTTGGTACTACACGAAAAAAACGTCCCGAACTACTTCAAGAAACTGCAAATGAAGTTTTCCGTTATTTACGTGACGGAAGTTTGCAAATTAAGGCTGCGACATCTTTTCCACTTCAAGATGCAGGGAAAGCACATGAATGGGTCGAAAGTAGAAAAAGTACAGGGAAAGTAATACTAACTGTCCAGTCCTCTTCCTGAAATGAATACTTGAAACCGAGGTGTCATTCATGGGATCACGAATTATGCATGCTATTATCGCCAACAAGATTGCCGAAAAATTATGTATTCAAGATAAAACTTCTTTCATACTTGGAGGAGTAGCCCCTGATGCGGTTCATTCAGCAGAAGAAAAAGGAGCTTCACACTTTTACGCTGGCACAACGAAAAACTATACGAGAAGGATAGATTTCAATTCTTTTTTCCAAAAATATAGAGCTCATATGGATTCCCCTTTTCTCTTAGGCTATTACACCCATCTCATTGCCGATGATAATTGGCTAAGCGGCTTTTTTCTACCGTGGCTAAAAAATAGAATAGAGCATGACGAAACTATCGCACCTATGTACTATAACGATTTCAAATTGTTAAATGCAAAGTTGCTTCATCATTACGATAAAGAACAACAGCTCTCCTCTCTTCTCAATCAAGAGGCTCACATTGCGGATATTGAAGAGGTTTCTAAAGAAAACGTTTTAGAATTTCGAAAGTATCTTTTTGAAGATATGTTGTATCCCGAGCAACATTTGCATGAAGACCTACAGGTGTTTACGTTCAATCAAATTGTCGGTTACATTGAAACTGCTATTGAAAAAGGAGCATTTTTTATTAAACAACTCTCTAATGAAAAATTCATTTCAAAGATTTAATCCCCCTCAATATATATGAGGGGGATTTTCACATAGCAATATTATTGGTTCTTTTCCATAACCGCAAAATAATTCTCTTCGCTATCAGCAAAGTTAAACACTTTACCAGCAGGCATAGTTACCATTTCGCCAACAGTAACATTTTTATTTTTTAAATCTGTATATAATTGATCAAGATTTTCTGAGAAGAACATTAAGGACGGTGTACCAAGATTTAATTCTGGGCTCATTTTCGAAATAACTTCTTTATTATGTAATATAATGCTCGTTTCTGCACCGCTAGTCGGAGCGATTTCAATCCATCTCATTCCTTGCTTATTATCTTCCTCTGCTACTACATGAAACCCTACCTTTTCCGTCCAAAAATTTACTGACTCATCTTGATTATTTACATACAGCATAATTTGTCCAACTTTATGAATCATTTCATTTCCCCCTAATGTTTTTTATATTCTATGTAGGTTTCTACAGGTGCTCTTATGAACCCTTTTTCATTCAGTTGAATGCTTATAAAATCGCTATTCATATAAAAGCTATCTTTTAGCTATAGGGAACTTAAGAATATTTGCTTAGTAGCAATGTTGCTTATATCCCTTGCCAATCCAGCTAAGATTTTAAAGTACCCACTAAACGTTCAAAAAAAATCTGGACCTGAAGATCCAGATTTTTTTCTTTAATCGCGTTTTTTACATTTCTTTCTGTGTTTTTTGCATTTTTGTAATTTTTCTATTTGGTCTCCTTCTTCACCTTCGTTTTTTGCTAAACTATCCGTTCCGCCTCCCACTGCATGTTGCTGTTTCGTATTAGAACTTTCGATGGCAGCGTTGGTTCCTGCTGCACTGTCATCTCCACCACCGCTTGCCACTTGAGTAGCACTAGCCTGTTCCTCACTAGTTTCATTAATTTGATTATTGATGATAAGAACAAATTCTACCTCTTCATTCGAAGTTTCTTTTTTCATTTCATGCGACTCAATCTGATCCCCACTAATCCCTTTATTTATCGCTTCGCCTCCAGCGCCCACCGCTTGTTGCTGTTCGGTATTCGATGAATCGAGTGCTGCATTATTTCCTGCTGCACTGTTTTTCCCGGCTCCACTGGCAATTTGTGTTGTATTCGGTGCAAATGTAATCTGATTATTAATGACAATGACAATTTTTCGTTTATCAGCAAGATTTCCCAAATTAATTTCTTCGCCATCATTTTTTACAAATCGAAACATGATGTTTTCCTTGTTTTTCATGTTCTCACCCCCTTTTTAATATTAAATGGCTAGATAATAATAATGGATTGGACAAGAGTATTTTTTTTATAAATATGTGAAACCCTATCCTTGTCCTACCTTTACCCAAGCATCTTGAAATCCCGCATTAGTAAAATTCCCGTATGTTGGTGTCCCGGGTCCGTCAGCATTTGAAGTTAGATCCCTTAGAAGAATTAGTGGCAGATTTGTATTAGCTGGACCTGCCACTAATTCGTTCCCTTCGGCGAATGGAATGCAAAATTAATTATCCCAATAAATCCCTGTATTTACTTAGAAAAAATTTAAATTAGTGAATGAGCTTTTTGGATATTTTTAAGAGTAAATATTTAGTTATCTGAAAAGAACACAAGAAATCATACAAATGATTTAACTCAAAAAAAAAAGACGTAACTACGCATAGTTACGTCTTTTCCTTCATTTATCTAGGCTTTTTCTTCCCAGTAAATGCTGGTTTCTTTTTCTTTGGTGCTTTCGGTTTCGTTTCTACAAATGATCCGTTGAACATTTCTTGCTTCGTAAACACGATACCTAGTTTTTTTGCAAATTGAAGTAATTTACGCTCTTCTTGTTGTGTTACAAGAGAAACGACAGTTCCTTCTTTACCCATACGTCCTGTACGTCCTGAGCGGTGAATATATTGGTCTACTGTGTCTGGTAACTCCAAGTGGATTACATGTGTTAAATCATCAATATCAATACCGCGTGCTGCAATATCAGTAGCAAGTAGAATTTCTAATTTCCCGCCGCGGAAAGCACGCATCGTTGCTTCACGCTCTTGCTTACCTGCTTCTGCATGAAGAGCTGCTGCTTTCATTTTACGGAATTGTAATTTCTGAGTAATTTCATCTAAACGGAATGGGTCATTTAAGAAAGCAACTGCTTTTACATCGCCCATATGCATAATTCTTCTTACGTAATCATTTTTTTCGCGTCGCTCACAAATGATATACGTATGCTCAACTAAGCTTTTTGACTCTGCACGTGTTACACGTACCACTTGTGGTTCAACTGCTAAATCACGTGCCGCGTCTTCTGCAGCTTTGGTAATTGTCGCTGAGAAGAATACTAATTGACGGTCGCGCATCGTTGATTTAATTACATCTTGTACTGCGCCCATCATCTTTTGTTTTACAATTTGATCAAATTCATCAAATACAATTGTTTTCACTTCATGCATTTTTAGCTTTTTCATACGAATTAATTCTAAAATACGTCCTGGTGAACCGACAATTACTCTCGGGTGTTTCTTTAATTTTTCAACTTGGCGCTTAATATCTGCACCACCAATTAAAGATGCCCCTGAAATTTCAGTCCCTGCTGTAAACTTTTGAACCTCTTCGTGAATTTGCATGACAAGCTCACGTGTTGGCGCTAAAACAACAACTTGTGGTTGTTTTACTTCAGGATTAATTTTATGTAAAAGGGGTAATAAGTACGCTAATGTTTTTCCTGTTCCAGTTGGAGATTCAGCTATAACGTCTTGTCCTTCTAAAATAGTTGGAATCGCTTGTTTTTGAATTTCAGTTAATTCTTTAAAACCAGCCTTCTCCCAAGCTTGTTGTAAAAATGGTTGCATATCTTTTATCATTTGTTTTTCTCCTTTATCTCTATTTTTGAAGAAAATGTTGTATTGTTCGCACCGTTTCTATCATGTGTGAAATAACAGCTATTAAATCATCAACATGGTCTTCTGTAATCGCTTTTTGAAATAGAACCTCTACCTTATTATGATATGAAATCGCTTGCTTATTATATTCGTATGAAATTTTCTGCGTAATCATTCTTTCTTTTCCCCATATAGAATGCATGAAAGTTTCAATTTCTTCACACACTACCTCTGGCTTTTCTATCGGGAATGAAAATGCTAACTTCATTTCACAACCTGGTGTAAATTGTGGTACTTCCAATATTTCACCAGACAAGTTCTTTGCATCTACAGATAGTGAAAATGTTGCTTTTACTACCGGTTCGAACGGTTCTGACAATTGAAATGAAATATGGTATATACGACTTAATGAAGCAAGGTCCATCATATCTTTTCGATCTGTTACAAGAATATCTCCATGTAAATCAAAATCATAAATAGCACCTTCTACGATTACTTTTAAATTATCAAAAGCAGTTGGATCAAACATAATTTCCTCCAAAAAACAGGCGCCTTTCGATGGAAAGGCGCCACTTGATGTATATATAGTTTACAGATAAACGAGATGAATTACAACCTTTTAGAATAAACCTACTGCTTTTCCATCTTCATTTACATCCATTTGTAGTGCTGCTGGCTGTTTTGGAAGGCCTGGCATTGTTAACATTGTTCCTGTTAACGCAACGATAAACCCTGCACCAATAGATGGTTTTAGCTCACGAATTGTAACGATAAAGTCAGATGGACGACCTAATTTTGTTGCATCGTCAGAAAGAGAATATTGTGTTTTCGCCATACAAATTGGTAGGTTACTCCATCCTTCTCCTTCATATTGAGCTAATTGCTTACGTGCTTTCGGAGCAAATTCAATATCCTTTGCGCCGTACACTTTTTGAGCAATTGTACGAATTTTTTCTTCTAATGGTAATTCTAATTCATAAAGTGGTGCGTAGTTGTTTTCACCTTTTTCAATTTCTTTTAACACTTTCTCAGCAAGGTCAACTCCGCCTTGGCCACCTTTCTCCCAAACTTCAGTTAAGGATACTGCATAGCCACGCTCATTGCACCACTCTTGTAAGTAAGTAACTTCTGCATCTGTATCTGTAATGAATTTATTAATTGCAATTACGAAAGGCACACCGAAACTTTGAATTGTTTCAACATGCTTCTGTAAGTTTTCCATACCTTTTGCTAATGCGTCTACATTTTCTTCTTTTAATTGATCTTTTGCCACGCCGCCATGCATTTTAAGCGCACGAATAGTCGCAACAATAACAACTGCTTCGGGTTTAATTCCAGCTGCACGAGCTTTTATATCTAAAAACTTCTCTGCACCTAAATCAGCACCGAATCCAGCTTCTGTAATAACATAATCACCTAATTTTGCTGCCATTGTTGTAGCGATAACACTGTTACAACCGTGAGCGATATTCGCAAATGGTCCACCGTGAATGATAGCTGGTGTATTTTCTAACGTTTGTACTAAGTTTGGTTTTAATGCGTCTTTTAATAATAATGTTAACGCACCTTCTACACCTAAATCTTTAACCGTTACAGGTTGATTCGTAAAGTTATAAGCAACTACGATGCGAGAAAGACGCGCTTTTAAATCTTGAATATCCGTTGCAAGGCAGAATACGGCCATAATTTCAGATGCTACTGTAATATCGAAACCGTCTTCACGTGGTACACCTTGAACTGGTCCACCAAGACCAATTACTACGTTACGTAGGGCACGATCATTTAAGTCAACACAGCGTTTCCAAACGATTTTACGCGTATCAATTCCAAGTGTGTTTCCTTGTTGGATATGATTATCAATAAACGCCGCTAACGCGTTATTAGCAGTTGTGATCGCATGGATATCTCCAGTAAAGTGAAGGTTAATGTCTTCCATTGGTACAACCTGTGAAAAACCACCACCTGCTGCCCCGCCTTTTAGTCCCATCGTTGGTCCTAGAGATGGTTCGCGAAGTGCAATTACTGTTTTCCTACCAATTTTATTAAAAGCTTGACCTAAACCAACTGTTACTGTTGATTTACCTTCTCCAGCTGGAGTTGGGTTAATCGCTGTTACTAAAACAACTTTACCGTCTTTCTCGTTCTGTAAGCGCTTAAAAATGTCAAGAGATAACTTACCTTTATAATGCCCGTATGGCTCTAATTCATCTTCTAAAATATTTAATTCAGCTGCAATTTCTTGAATCTTCTTCATACTCGCTTCTTGCGCGATTTCAATATCGGATTTAACTGTTGTAGTAGTTGTCATATACCCTAGTCCCCCTTTAATTGGTTCTGATGATATTGTATCAGTTTTTTGTATTTTCTGCACTTATTTACCTCCTAAAAATTCTTTCACTTCTTTATATGTTTTTTAACATAAATACCCATAAGAATGTTAGCGATTGTTGTAACTCTGTAGGTAGTTGACCTAACATCTTCTCATTTACTCCGCGCTTATATACACCGATGCCATCTACAACTTCAAAACCTTGTTCTTTCGCTAACTGTTCAAACTCCCAAGGCATCATCGTATTACAAACAACGTCTTTGCCGTATAAACGAGGATAACTGTTCTCTCGAGGCTTTGCTGTCGGTCCTAAAATTGCAATACATGCATACCCATCTCTTTTTAAAACGCGCTTTATCTCATTTAATGCTCGTAATGGCTCTTCGGTCCATTCTAAAGAGTTAATTGCCATAATTGATTCAAATTGCTCATTTTCAAATGGTAAAGAAGAAAGATCCCCTTTTATAAAAGATAAATTCGGTCCTTCTCCACGCTCCTTCCCTTTTTGAATCATCACTTCTGATAAATCTACTCCAACTGCTTTATAGCCCGCGTGACTTAATTTATATGTACCGTATCCATCTCCACAACCAACATCGAGCACTTGAGCTTCTTTCTTCACGTATTGTTCAAAAAATGGAATAATTGTACTCCTACTCCCGCTTTCCCACATCTCTTGACTATTTTGAGTCCAAAATTCTGCACTACTATCCCATTTTTTCTCTGCTGATTCATGCCAATTAAATTTCGTCATACATTCCCCTGCCTTCACGTTTTATCACTCATTTCATTCTACATCATTTTCCAAAATTCCTGTTTATCCCGCTTTAATGGGCAGTAAGACCCCCACCTCAAAATGCAGAGAAAGCAAAGAAGTTAGGTGGGGGATCAACTGCCCATAAAAGTCCGATTGGTTCAGCTAATAATCAGTGGGGGATGAAGAAAACCCCCACTTATTAAAGTTTCACTTTATCTTCATTAGGAGATGTACAAGCTAACGAGGGAATCTTTATTCTCCAATTTTTGCTTTACTTGGGTTTAACTCATACTCATGTTCTTCTATTTATGTAAGATACTATATGTACACCCAATTGAAAGAGAGGGATGTACATGCGAAGAAAGAGAAATCATCATTTTAAAAGTGGTGAAAAAAACGAAGAGTATGCAGCTGAAATATCACCAGCTGGCATTCCAATTAGACATAACCGTAAAGAAATTGCAAATGAAATAGAAGGTACAAATACCGGTGCAATGGTAGGCTATGTCGCTTTATTTCTTTCGCTTTTCTCAATTGCATTTTATCCGGTTACACTCGGCTCTCTTGCGATTTTAGTCGGCTTATTAGCTGTCAATTTCGGAGCACGAACACTTGGATATACTGCAATTGGTTTTGGTAGTTTTTCTGTTTTATTTACTTTACTCTATCCGCTTGCTTTGTCAGCGTTTTAAAAAAACACACCAAGTTATACTTGGTGTGTTCATTCGTGATACAACATAATATGACCGCATCCACAGCAATGTTTCGCTGTAATTTCTTGAAACACTGGATAATTCTCTTCATCCCGATGCTCAATAAACACCTTTTCAAATCGATACATATTTTGTGCATATGCCCAATCTTGTTTGGTACGTGCATACAAAGTTGAGGAAAAAAACTCCTCACCACCGCAAACGATACATGTCTTCTTCATCACTACCCCTCCTATGCTTGTCTTACTTCATCTATATGAACATAAGCATAAGAAAAAGACCTTCTATTACTAGAAAGTCTTCTCTGAAACAAAAAGAAATGTACCAAACATCCCTACTCCGCTATATTCTTTCGTAACACCAGCTTCTGTTTTAAATGTTTGCTTTACAGTCATAAAGAATACACTATTTCGTGCATCTGTACTTTCAAATTGTAGCTTTTCTTTTTTACCATCTACATTTTGTGTGCATTCAAAACTACTCTCATCACATTTTAATGCATACTTGTCCTCTACATACACTTTAAAATCTGATTCTTTCGGACAAGTAATAAGTAAAATAGCCACGAGAATAATACTTATCATACCCACAATTGTATAATATTTCTTCATTTGTACTCCTTTCAAATGACAAGAAAACTTGACTTCATGCGCCAAGTTTTCTTAGTCCACAACCCATTGCCATTCTTGTTCTTTCTTATCAAAAATGAGCCAACCTGTCTCTGTTGCTTCTTCTTTCAATTCATCGATATTGTCTAGTACCTCATCCGTACTTTCATACGAACCAACTACATATACCGGAATTTCTAGACCCCTTCTTGACTCAATTTTCCCTGCTAGATCAATATAAAGACCATCTTCCATTAATGGAATAAGCCCCATAATCACTTCTTTCGAAATTGCTGGGAAAATTTTTGATTTTTGGAACAAAGAAAAACGTTTCTTACCGAAAGCACCGAGTTTATAAGGAATGACTTTACTTAACATGCCTACAAAGTCAGCAATTCTGCGATAATACACTTTGTTGTACCATCCATCATCATGTGAAAAATAAACAAATCTATTTTTCAATAGCGGAAAGAATGTTCTTGCAAGTGGTTCTTTTTTGTGAGCCAAATATAAAAGCTCTGCAATTTCTTTTGGCTCTAATTCATCTAAATCGCTTGCATCATCAAAATCTACCCAACAAAATTCATCAAATTCATCAATCTCTGCTTGAATTAGCTTATGTATATTTTCTTCCTCAACATATTCAAATAAAGTATGATAATGAAAATCTGTCCATTCAAAGTTATGCTTCAAAAGCAACACTTGATGAAGCGGTGAAGGGATGTTACTTGCAAACTCTTTAAACGTAATTCCTGATGTAATAAAACAATGACCCCGACGATTACCATTAATGTATATCATATTCTTTACTTGGTCAGATCCTCCAGACAAAGCACCTAGCCACCTTCGTTTTATATGTTTCAATTCTATAGCATATTTTAACATGAAAAATTTTAGAAACATAGAAAAAAATTCAAAAACTATTTACAATTTCATGTGTTTTATTACATACTGATTACAAGAAAAAACACCTGCTCCTGAGCAGGCGTTTTTAAAGGATTTCATCTGGGTTTTGAGGATGATGATTTCCCTCTTTCTTTTTATCTTTTTGGAACATCGATTGAATTTTATCAATTGTTTGTGGAGCTAATTCAATCATTTTTTCTGCTAAATGTGTCGCATTTTGTAGATGAAGAATATTTACTCCATCTTTATTCACCACAAGAAATGCTACCGGTGTAATAGAAACACCACCCGCGCTACCGCCACCAAATGCAGGGTTACCGTTCGCTCTTTGTCCATCATTCGTTTGGAAATCAGAACCCCCTGCTCCAAACCCGAACGCTACTTTAGAAACCGTTAACACCACACCACCGTCAGCCGTTTGAACAGGCTCTCCTACAATCGTATTTACATCGACCATTTCTTTTAAATTTTCCATTGCCGCTTTTATTAATCCTTGAATTGGATGATCCACCGTTCATAACCTCCTTTGTCATATCTTTCCTAGTTTTTCCGAAAGTTTGTGAACTAAACATAAAATTTTATATTGATTGCAAAAATATTTTTATAATTTCTGCAAAAACAAAAAAATACCTTGAATTGTAAAGATGTCTCTAACACTTCAAGGGCACTTCAAATTTGATATTTTGTGTTTTTCCATGCAAGATAATTAAGTAAATAAAAATTCATTACATAATTAGATTAGATTAGATTGGAAGTGTCTATTTGATAGTATATACTGTACAACCACTTCACATTTATAGAAAAATGCAAGAAGAAGGTTTTTATCAGGGAAATGAGAAATATGTTTGGCCTCATTTCAAATCTCCATATGCATGGATGATGAGACAGATGAAAGAGAGAATTCCTAATTATGATGGCCGAACTTATCCTGTATGGGTTTGGAGTAAAAGACCTGATCAAAACCGCCCAGCACTTTTATCTAAAGGTCAAAAAGGCGTCATACTTACATTAGACATACGAGATGAAGACATTCTTTGGTCTTGTTTTAATACTTGGCACTCTATTTTAAATAATGGTCCTATAGCTAAATCGGAGGAGGAATGGGATCAATTTGAAACAGAAGGTTTTCCAAAAGATAAAATGTTAGCTACCTGGCCCAGAATTTTTGACTTTGATTTGTTACAAAGCCTAGATAAGGATTGGATAGAATTTGATCCAGATTGGGTACAAGGTGTAACACCTCGTATCGAAATGAAACATATTATTAAAGCTAAACGATTCATTGCTAAATAAAGTAGAGAGCTATAGCTCTCTACTTTTTCACTAAAATCAAAAATTTTTATTACTAGTCCTCCCTATACGTATAAAACCATCCTTACTGTCTGCATCATATGTCCTTCAAAGTCTTCTTCAAATTCCTCTAATTGCGCAAAACCTTTCGCTTCATAAAAATGTTTTCCTTTTTCATTCGCTGCTTCTACATGAATGTATAATTTTCGAATTCCTTTTAATGCCGTTAACCCTTTTTTTAATAAAGCACTTCCTATCCCTTTTCCTTGCTGATCTGGTAACAAATAAATCGCGCCTAATTCTGCTTCGTTTTGCAATCTAACGGGTGAAAAATTCGCAAAGCCAATTACTTCTCCCTCTTCTTCCGCAACGAATAAATATGTATTTTCAAGACGATATTTCATTTTTTCATCAGAATAAGCCTCGTTTAAGAAACTGTCTTGAATCTTTCTCGGGATAATTCCTTCGTATGTATCATGCCAAGCTATTTTCGCTACTGATTGTACAGCATGAATGTCTTCTTGCTTCATTTCTCTAATTACATATGTCATCTCGTTGTCTCCATTCTCTTTAAATTATATTCTGCTAATATACTAGAAGAAATGGCAGTACCATTTTCATAATTCACCTTTATTAATTTTAATTTCTCAATTGAAGCTGTTGCATGATCAAATTTTTCATAAATATATTCCATTGCACTTAAAAACTGATTTACATGTAACTTATTTGCAATCGTACAATGCGGAACCCATTTTCCTGGCACATAATATGAATTAAGATTATCATGAAAAGTTTTAAAATTATCATGGTAAGAATGATGAAGTCTTAACAATTCATCTGTAATAGTCGGTGCTAGAAAGATTGTTCCGTTAGTAGGAAAAGTTCCAACAGAAGGAAAAGTTACCTCTGCCATACTCTCTTGAACAGCTACAAACGCCTCTAATTTCTTCTTATATAAATGAACGTCTAACTCATGGTAATCAGCTAATGTAATATGAGGTTCTACTCCTGCTAATTGATTTGTGCCAATGATATTTGTTATTTCATTTTGCAATTCTATAATTTTATTAGTAAACACACGATCAAATGTAGCAATAATAGCGTACATACTTCCTCATCCCTTCGTTACATATAGCGCTTCCCATTCTTCACGAATCATCCCCATTCGAATAGAATCATAGTACGTCCCGTTATAATAACGGCATTTTCGCATTCTACCTTCTAAAGTCATTCCTATTTTCTCCGCTACTTTCATCATGCGTTCATTGCCAGACCAAGTCGTGATCCCTACTCTACCAATCTCCATCTTTTCAAATAGTAAATCTCGATATAACGTTAACGCTTCTGTACCATAACCACCATTCCAGTAATTTGGATTATAAATAACAAGACCCATCTCTAACCAACGCGTCGGTTTATATTCCCAATAAAACCCGACCGTCCCTATAATTTGGCCGTTATTTTCTATAATTAAATTAGATAGAGGTTCTTCTTTTAAACGCGTTTGCATCCTCTCTTTATAAGGCTGGTATTCTTGCATTGAAAACGGAAAATACGGTGCATCCCATTTTTTCCATTCTGGATTTTCTTCTTTAAATACGAGATTCCATATTGGGTTTATATCTGATTCTTCAATTGTACGAATTGTTACTTTATTCCCTTTTAATATTACGTTTTGCATAATTCCCTCCTACAATCCTCTTTATTTCATATATAATTATAATATTTTTTCAGAAAAATCAAAACAAATATCGTTTATTGTATTGTATAATTTTGTTATAAGATACCAATTATTCATGTAGAAAGCTGGTGATTCAATGAATAATCGATTTAGTATTGCTTTATTTCTCACTATTATTACGACAAATATTATTCTCTATTTCTTCTTACCATTAAGTATTGTTACGAAATGGGACTTCAATGGAACGCCTACGTCAACAATGGATAAAAGCACTTTTGTTATCGTAAATATAATTATATGTTCCTTCTTATTCTTTTTATTTTTAGCTTTATCTAAAGCAGCGAGTAACCAGAAATCTTTCCTTTGGATCGGCAACACAATTTTACTATTTTTATTTTTTGTCGATATTGTCATCGTCCTCATCGCTCTTGGCTTCGCACCCCCTCTTGATCATTTAATATTTTTAGCATTGGGGCTTTTATTTATATTAATAGGCTATTTCAGTTCCAAAATTGATACGAGTAAATCAACAATTTCATTGGAATGGAATGATAAGCACCTTGAAAAAAGAGCTTCAAATATTTGTAGTATTTCAATGATGATAGCAGGTATTTTCCTAGCTGGGCTTCCATTTATCATTCCTGCTCCGTATAGAGGTTATGCTATACTCACAATTATTTTAGGGATGACGATTGTCATTTTACCGAGTACAATTTACTTACTTATGAAAGACAGCAAGCAATCTACTCATATAAAAAGATAATAAAAAAATAGGAGGCTCCATACCTCCTATTTCATCTTTTCTATCTCAACTAAAATACCTTTCTCTATCCAGCCTTCTACTCCATCTCTTTTAATTAAATCATATCCTGAACAGCTGTTATCAATGAGAGAAACAATGTCACCTTTACTTACGCTTATTTGTGCGCAAGAAATATCGGTTTTCACTGTGTATTCGCCTGAATCAAGTTTCCTAATATATTCATTTTTCACAGAGAGTAATTTATTCGTTTCTCTTTGCTTACATATCGTATAATCTTGCATCTTCTCCATCGGTTCTATGTAATAATACGGATATGTCACTCCGCCCTGCATTTCTGAGTTCGCATTAAAATCTGCTGTTACTTCATACTCTGGAAAATAATCTACATATGTATAAGAAAACGTATCACCTGCTCTTGTCCTCTGAATGATAAATGCGTTTAATTGTCCTACCTCTTTAATTGCATTTCCGCCATCAATTACTATAATCTTTTTCTCCTTATCAATAACTGGATTGTTAGATGGTGCTTCATCAGAATAGTTTACAACAGGCCAATGACCGACAACTACATACTTATTTGCTCTATGTGATTTATTGAAAAACTCCGGCATTGCTATCGCACTTTTCCGTTCTGTTTCTTTCCAATCCTCTCTATCTTCAAGGCCAGCATGTACAAAGATATAATCTTCTGTTTCAATCGCTGTTGGTAATTCTGTTAGCCACTTTATTTCTTTTGAAAAATGGCCCATCAATATGTTTTTCACTTCACAAATATCACTTTCTTCATTAACGGTAACTTTCAATTGCCCTAGCCACTCATTAAAAATTGTATTCTTTCGCGTACATAAATAATGTATTAGCGCAGGGTTTTCATTTACAAGCGCTTCCACTACAACTTCACAATTCCCTTCAATTACATAAACGTTTGGCTTGCTAACTATAAGATCCATCACGTAGTTTACGACGCCAATACTATTTCTTCCTTTCTCACAAAGATCACCATTAATAATTAAATAATCGTCATCTTTAAAATTAACTTTATGTAGTAGTTCCTTAAAAAGATCTAATTCCCCATGAATATCAGAAATCATAATGACTCGTACATCATTTGGTATAGATAATTTCTTTATTTTTTCCAAATATAAACGCCCCTAACATTCTCCAAATTCAATATTCCCTTGTTAATTTCTAATATTCGACCTGTTCCTAGCTCAAATCTGCCAAAAATAGGTTCCATATATTTTCACACACGGAACCTACTTAATATTATAACTCTTTATAAAAAGAATAGCTTACCTTATCATATCCCTCTCTTTCATAAAAACGATGTGCATCCATTCTTGGAAACGCAGATGTAAGAACGATAGAGCTGCACCCTTTTTCTTCCCCCCATTTTTCTACATATGACAACAGAACTTTACCATACCCTTTTGATCTGTGAGCTTCTGCCGTTACAAGGTCATACACGAAAACATGTTTCTCATTATAAAAGTTCGTACAAATCGCTACACCAGCTAGACTCACAACTTCTCCCTCTTCATTACGTAGCGAAAATAGTTTATAGTTTTCTTCTTTCATTTTTTGAAATAAAGAACTTGCTTCTTCTCTTGAAAGTTTAGTTCGCAATTGCTGTAATACGGGAAATACATCATGTAAATCCGCTTCTGTTACTACTTCTCTAATATTCATTATGATTCTCCCCTTACTATTTATAAAATTTTCTAAATGTTATATCATCATTATAGAAAGCCACTGCCCTTAGCTTAAGTGACAGTTTTATTCTTTTTTATAAGGCCAGTATGAAAAGGAGCGTCTACGAATGGATCTGACTATCCCATTAGTATTACAAAGTAAAACACCCCTTTACTTACAAATTTATGAATATATGAAACGAGAAATCTCTCATGGATCACTACGTGCCGGTACACGCCTTCCTTCTCACAGAAATTTAGCTATGCAACTTAATGTGAGCCGTATTACAGTGGAATCCGCTTATCAACAATTACTAGCTGAAGGGTATGTAGAAAGCAAACCGAAACGTGGGATTTTTGTTGCAGAAGTTGATATTGATGTCATTCAAAAGAAACAGCAAATTGCGTCAAACAGTGCAAATAATAAAGAATACGAACAATATGATTATGATTGTAGTCAAGGGCTTATTGATCAAAAAGCTTTTCCTATAACAAACTGGAAAAGAGCATTACACGAAACTTTATTTCAGTATGAAAATGAATTATTTGCTAAAGAAGATCCACAAGGTGAGCTCGTTCTACGAGAGCATATTTCAAAGTATTTATATCATGCTCGCGGGGTACATTCTTCACCTGATCAAATTATTATTGGAGCAGGTACGCAGCCTCTTCTTTGGCTACTACTTCAACTGCTTGGTTCAAAAAAAGAATACGGAATCGAAAATCCTGGATTTCACCGTATACCTGCTATGATTCAAAGTTCTGGCCTTCCCGTCCACCCTATCCCTTTAGACGATAAAGGGATTCATATTTCCGCTTTACGTGAATCGGGTTCTAATGTAGCGTATGTGACTCCCTCTCACCAATTTCCACTTGGAATCATTATGCCGTTATCTAAAAGACTCGAGTTATTAAAATGGGCGAATGATTGTAAGGGATATATTATTGAAGATGATTATGACGGGGAATTTCGTTATATAGGAAAACCCATTCCTTCTTTACAAGGACTAGATTCAAATGAACGTGTTATTTATATGGGAACTTTCTCAAAATCTTTTTTACCTTCTTTACGAATGGGGTATATCGTTTTACCTCCTCACCTTTTAAGAGCTTATCAAGATCTTGGTGGTATGTTTAAACAAACGGTTTCTACGCTGCAACAACTTACCTTTGCCACCTTTATTCAAAATGGTGATTGGGAACGCCATATTAATCGCAGTCGTACGTTATATAAAAGAAAACACATTTCTTTAATTAAATGTATTACAACCGAAATGGGTAATAACGTTCGTATACTCGGGGAACAATCAGGACTTCATATCGTACTTCACGTTCATAACGGGATGAATGAACAAGAACTTATTCATACGGCCGCAAAAGAACGTATTAAGTTATACCCTCTCTCCACATACGATTCTGTTCATAATGTAAAAGAAGATTCTTATGTATTGCTCGGTTTTGGCAGTATTCCAGAGGATTGTATCGAAACCGTTGTCCAATTACTGAAAAAGGCCTGGTTCCCTAAATAAAAATAGCTCCACGCAAGTTATACTTACGTGGAGCTATTTTCATTCACTATTTTTCTGATCTCGCTGTCCTTCCCGGACGTTTAACACCAGTTGTTTCCGTTGAATAGGAAGCTTCAATGATAGCGGTTGGATCTACAGAGAGAACGAGATCTTTCATTTTCGGATAAATGAAACGGTTTGTAATGCAATAAATGATTCTCTTATGTTCCCCTAAAAAACCACCTTCTCCATGTAGATACGTAACAGATAATTGTAATTCTTTCATGAGTAGATCGCCTATTTCCTTATTTTTGCCAGAAATAATCATAACGCTCTTTCCTTGGTTAATACCATCTAATATGAAATCAATCATCTTCGTAACAATATAGAAAATTGCTAGTGAGAACATCGCTTGTTCAATTGAAAATAAAATCGCTACAAATGTGAAAATAACTGCATTTACAGCAAGTAAAAATGTACTAATCGGTACTTTAAAATGTTTGTTCATCCAAACTGCTAACATTTCTGATCCATCTATTGCTCCGCCCATTTTCACTACAATCCCCACACCAACACCAAATAGTACTCCGCCATAAAGAACAATTAACAATTCAGAAGTTGTAATTGCTGGAAATGGTTTTAAATAGATTAATCCGAGTGTTGTAACAACGTTTGCATAGGATGTACGGATAAAGAACTTCTTTCCCATTACTTTTGCAGTAAATAATAAAATCGGGATATTAATTCCTAAGAACACCCCGTAAAGCGGCAATCCAGCAACTTTATTCGCCATAATAGCAATGGCTGTTACCCCGCCATCTACTAATCCATTAGGAGCTAAAATAAGCTCTAATGAACCCGCTACAATAATCGATCCAATTGTTAATAATATGTATTCAAATACTCTTTTCATTCATTACCCCCAAAACTTATATATTTTCTTAGTATTATTTTAACGTAATTTTACTACTAATTCAAAGATATGAGTTTATATACACAAAAGTTTCACCTTTACAGTGATTTTTTATGTAATTTATTTATGGAAACACACTTACATATTTCAGTAAGTGTGCTCCAAACATTTATTTAAGTTTTGAGTATGAATTCATTTTCATTTTCAATATTTCATCAACTGCCCTATTATACCCACCAGCATTTCGAAGTGACTCTCCAACTTTACGACTATTTTCCTTAAACGTTACATCATACATCACTTTCTCTACAGCTCCACGTAACAATTCGGAAGTTAACTCTTTACGATTAAGCCTTATTCCAGCCCCTACTTCATTCACTCGTTTCGCAACTAAAGGCTGATCACCTGTTACTGGAATTACAACTAACGGGACACCGTAATATAGCGCTTCACTTGAACTATTCATACCACCGTGTGTCACGAATACATTAGCATACTGTAATACCTCTAATTGCGGCACATAGTTAAACAACTTAAAGTTATTCGGAATGTTTTTAAATTGACTTATATTTATCTTCTTACCAACAACTAATATGACTGTCGCTTCTACATCTTTAAACGCTTCAAAGCATTTTTCATATAGCTTAGGTTGTTCATTAAAAACTGTTCCCATAGAAATGAAAATCAATTTTTTATCTTTTAAATCTTCCATAGGAAAGCTTCCTACTTCTTTACGCCTAGCAATTGATGGGCCAACAAACTTATACGATTCATCGAATACATCTGAACGCGGTTGATATTCCTTTGAAGTATATACAATCGTAATATCACCAGGATGATTCATAATATCATACATACTATTACATTTCATTCCATACTGTCTGTTCCATTTTTCCATTCCCGCTAAACAAGATTGAAACAATGGATTCGTTTCATCTACTTTTCTTGATTCATGTTCATCGTTAAAAGTAATATACTGATTAAAAGCAAACGTTGTACAAGAAGAAACGCTAGGTAATTTTAAAACATTGGCTATAATACGTCCTACTGGAAAATGATTATCGTATATTAAGTAATCATACTTTTCCCCTTTTGTTTCTTCTACAATTTGAGTAACAATACGCTCTGATGCTTCCATCATATGAGACATCATTGTCAAAGGACTCCCACCTTCATTTACTCGTTCCATAATATTAATTTGAGAGAGAAAATTCTCAAACACTCGGAATCCTGCACCTGTTGCTTCAATCTTCTTTCTATAATCTTCAATACAATACGAAACAACTGTCTCCCCTCGCCGAATTAACTCATTTACAATAGCTAAAGTCGGATTTATATGACCTTCTCCAGGGAAATTTATTACGAGTACGTTTGCCATAATATTCTCTCCTATCTAATATTATTAATAATTAATTATATTAATTAATTTAAAACTATTATAAAGGAATCTATTCTATTTCTTCACATTTTTCTCTTCATTTTATTATTGAGAAATATTTTTCATAACCTACATTATAACTCTCATAAAAGAACACTTAACTGTTCATTTACTGAAAAATAAGAGATTTAAATTTGGTATTTTTATAGATTTATCATCAGAAACATTATTTTGATAATTCATACAAAACTAGAAAAATATAATTTCCACACTGATTTCTCACCATGAATGTATTTAAGTTCTATGTTGTTCCTATCATTATCCACTTGGTACATATTTTGTTATATAATGAATTTATAGAATTTACAGAAAAAAGGAGTGTCTTTATGCTACAACAACTATTCACTTCACCTATTTTATCTGTTCAAGCTTTACACCCAGGTTATGAAGACCATGCAAGTGATGTTTTTCTCGTCCGAACAGAAGATGCAGAAGTCATCGTTCGTTCTTCTAAAATGAATGAAGAACCAAATAATGATTTTTGGTGGGGATGTAAAAACCTATTTGGAATTGATCCAAGGAACGTACATCATTTAGAAGCTGTACATACATTGCTGCAAGAACATACTAATCTTCCTATCCCAGCAATATTAGAAAAACATATTTTAAATGATCGTGAATTCGTTGTAGCCGAAAAATTAGTAGGTAACACAGTTCAATCTTTTATCGGGCAACCTGATTCTATTTTATTTAGTCTAGGAAAAGGGCTTGCAGAAATACATAAATATACAGCTGATTACATAGGAAATGTGTCAGGTTCCTTCCAAATTACACTAGATGAATTCCAATCACACATTTTGAATGTGAGTAAAGAGCTTGTGACTATGTTTTATTCCGATAATGAAAGCATACAAAGCGCATTTCCTACTTTTGAATCACAACTTTCTTCCTTACCAGCACCAAAGAAATCAACGCTCGTTTTAATTGATATGGACCCTACCCAGTTTTTATCAGATGGTTCAACTATTACGGGATTAGTAGATACAGAAGCCTACGCAGTTGCTCCAAGGGAGTTTGATTTTATCGGCTTAGAATATGTATTTACAGAGAAAGAAGCTCATGCTTTTAAACAAGGTTACGAAACCATTATGCCCATTCCTGACCTTGCAGAATGTAGACCCCCCTATCGATATTTGTACCGGCTATTATCTGTTCAGGGCAGCGTGGAGTTAAAAAAGTGGCTAAGTCATCCATCCTATTTTTAAATATGAATGAGAGGGATTATGAAATGAATATTGAACAAAAGAAATCTTTAACAGCAAACGAAATTCAGCAAATGAAAGATTTAGCTCATATTTGTGGGCAACACGATCAAATTGATTACTCGTCAGATTTACATATAAACTGTTTAACTGCTCGTAATAATGAAGATATTTATGACTTTCTACTTTATGATAATACTCAATTAATCGGTGCATTAAGTATGTATGACTTTGAAAGACCGACAAAACTGAAGTTAATAGGGTTTGTTCATCCGAACTATAGGAAACAACATATAGGCACTACTCTTTTACAAACCGCAATGAAAGAAATACGAATAAAAGAGGCAGATGAAGCACTTATTATTATGAATGGGGATTCTACTTCTGGGAAAGAATTTGCAAAGCATATGAAGTTCCCTTATTTATATAGTGAATATAGTATGGCGTTCAAAGCAAAAGAAGTGCAAAAAATAACAAAGAATACTATACAGCTCACTCTTGCATCTTCAGAATCACTTCTTGATCTTATTGAACTTTCCAGTAAAGCCTTTGGAGATTCAGTAGAAAATACCTCTATATGGTTACAAAAAATGATGAATTCACCTTCTCATCAAGTTTACAGTGCTCTTATCGACGAAAAAGTGATAGGAACGATTACAGTTTCTGAGCAAGAACAATCTACTACACTATCAGGCTTCGCCGTTCATCCTTCTTATCAAGGTAAAGGATACGGTAAAGATATTCTTAGTTATATGGTACATACCCTTATTACAGAGGGAGTTTCAATAATTGAATTAGACGTCGAAACGAAAAATAACCATGCTTTAAAACTATACACACAATGTGGTTTTGAAATAAAAACGAAGCATGACTATTATAATTTAATGAATCTTGAGGTGAATACACATGTCTAAAAAACTAATTTATCCTTTCCGGCAAGAAGACTCCATCTGATTTGTGTTACAGGTGAAACCCAACAATTCAGGTGGTGATGAATTGCTGTCAGCAGGTAGGCTGCACTCTTTTGTTTCGCTCTTAATAATCTTCCCAGGGCGAATGTTTGTTTCTTTTTGTCTTACGATATAATGTAGATAAGGAGGGAATAGACTGTAAGACAACGAAATAGGATAATGATTATCATTCAGCTACTTGAGCCAAAAAGAAATCACGATGAAGAGCATGTTCACATTTTGTTTCGTTTTGTTCCAAATAGTGATTTGCCAAAAGTAATGAATACGTTTAATGAACTTTCTAAGAAAGGTGGTGAAAACAATGGCTAGAAAGAAGGCAGTGAAAGTATTACGGAAACAAAAGAAAAGAGAAACTATGCAACGACTCACGCAGAAACAGCATATCGGACGAGCTTGCCTCACAGCTAAAGAATTTCGTTTACTGCAGCGCATGTCGCATAGTTCAAAAGCACTGCGAAATGTTGGGTTGTACACGATAAAACAAAGTTACTTGAACAATAACAGGATGGCTACTGTAAAAGAAGTGGACAATGCTATGCAAGCCGATATGAACTACTGGGGCGTTCAATCAAACTCTGTTCAAGCGATTCGTAGGGCCTTATTTACAGAAGTAAAGAGCTTTTTTAAAGCGTTGGAACAGTGGAAGAAACATCCTGAGAAGTTCACAGGTCGTCCGAAGTTTCCGAATTATTCTCGTTCCACTGACAAACGAATTATTGAAATCTATCAAGTCCCAAAAGTAGATGATAACGGGTATTGGATGATTCCGATGAATGTGGCATTCAGAAAAAAATTTGGTTCTATTAAAATACGTATGCCAAAAAACTTAAGAAATAAAAAAATCTCCTACATTGAGATTGTACCGAAGCAAAAAGGTCGGTTCTTTGAGGTGCATTATACATATGAGATGCACGTTTCTCAAATGAAGCAACAATCCACGACTACGAGTAACGCTTTGAGTTGCGATTTAGGTGTAGATAGATTAGTAAGTTGTGTAACAAATACAGGTGATACCTTCTTAATTGATGGAAAAAGATTGAAATCCATAAACCAATATTTCAACAAAATGATATGTAATCTCCAGCAGAAAAATATGGGAAACGGAATTTCAAAACGAGTTGTAACGAATAGAATGGCCGCACTTTGGCATAAACGAGAAAGACAAATAAATGGTTACATTTCACAAACTGTAGGCTTGTTGTTCAAAAAAGTGAAAGCATTTGGCATAGATACGATTGTCGTAGGGTATAACGTTGGTTGGAAACAAAAATCTGATATGGGGAAAAAGAATAATCAAAAGTTTGTTCAAATCCCATTTCATAAACTGGTTGTAGCGATTGAGAATAAATGTATAAAAGAAGGTATACGATTTTTCAAACAAGAAGAAAGCTATACTTCAAAAGCTAGTTTTCTAGACAAAGATCCGGTTCCAGTTTGGTCTAAAGATGAGAGGACACGTTATCGTTTTAGTGGCAAACGAATGACTCGTGGTCTGTACCAAAGTAAAGCAGGAACATGTATCCATGCAGATATTAATGGTGCATTGAATACATTGCAAAAATCAAAAGTTGTACAATTGGATGGCAATCTCAAAGTGAAAACACCGATTCTATTAGAAGTTCAAAAACGTAAGGCTGTTGCCTCGTGCATAGCTTAGTGGGTGCGTCAACCATCCATGTGTACTCGACTTGTCGGGGCTTGTAGCACACGCCGGATTCATCTGAGTGGTGGCTTCTTCCAGAAGGAAGAACTGCTCTTTTTCGAAAGGGTGGTGCAAGTGGGAAAACGATAGTTCGTTGCCAGTACCAACCAAAAACTTGCTTGGGGTGTTACCATATGGTGGCATGAATGCTAGAGCGTCAACTGTCTAGCGATAGACGAAAAGACCTAGCGTTCTAACTCAAGCCCCCACTGATAGGCTTTATCTCAGTGGGGATAGTTGACTCTGATTATGATATTTTCGCATCCATTGATTCTACATATGATAATGAAAATAAAAAAGCAGAAATGAACTTTATACTATTTCAGCATGACATAGATAATAATTGGACAAGAAGTGACTTTTCTTTTGAGGAAGCTTGTTATTCCAGTGAAGAAATAATTTCTTCACTGGAATCCGTAGGTTTTAAAAACATTCAACTACACGGTACAAATAGAACCTTTTTCATTTGTCAAAAATAAAAAAACTGAATCATAACGATTCAGTTTTTTATTAATATATTTACGACAGCAGCCGTTTCATTATTTTCTTTATACACTCGCGGGATTCTTCTGTCTAACATACATGTAACTTCATAGTTAATTGTACCTAACATATCCGCTACTTCTTCTACCGCAATTTCTTCTTCACCTTGTTTACCGTAGAATACTACTTCGTCACCTACTTCTACTGGCATTGCTTTTGAAACGTCTAACATGAGCTGATCCATACAAACACGGCCAATAACAGGTACTCGAACTCCATTTATTAATGCATGCCCTTTATTAGATAACTGACGATTATAGCCATCAGCATAACCAATTGGTACAGTTGCAATCCATTCTTCACCAGTCGTTACATACGTATTCCCATAACTTACACCGCGATTCTTCTTCGCATGTTTAATATGAGCAACTTTTGATTTTAACGACAACGCAGGCTGTAAAGAAACTACTGCATGATCTACTTCTTTTGAAGGATACATTCCATATATTCCAATACCTACACGGACCATATTTTGAAATGTATTGCTAAGTTCCATTGAACCTGCACTATTTGAACTATGAATATATGGAATATGAATTCCTAATTCTTTTGCTGCATTGACAGCTTTCTCAAATAAACTTGTTTGCATATTCGTATATGATTTATCAATTTCATCTGCCGTAGAGTAATGTGTAAACATTCCTACTACCTCTACATACTCCATACGGTTTAATTCTTCTAAAAATGGTTTAACCTCTTCTTCTTGTAAACCGATACGACTCATTCCAGTATCAATTTTCACCTGAATTTGCGCTTTCTTTTGAAGACGGTTTGCGATTTCATTTATACCTTGTAAGTCTTCACTTCTATAAACAGTCATCATAACGTCATATTGAATTGCCTCTTCCGCAGCTGCTACTGATGTATAGCCTAAAATTAAAATTGGCACGTTAATTCCAGCTTCTCTTAACTCTATCGCTTCATCTACAAATGCAACTGCAAGCTGATTTATTCCTGCTTCAATAGCCGCTTTCGCAACTTCAACTGCCCCGTGGCCATACCCATTTGCTTTTACAGCAGCCATCATTGCAATATTTTCATCATTCACTCGTTTTTTAAATTCTTTTACATTATGTTTTACTGCATTTAAGTCAACTTCAATAATTGTATCTCTTCCATATTTCAAACTCATTGGTCTAACTCCTAACTCAATAATTGCATTCCATTCTATTTCACGTTTCATATGACCTTTTACAATATAATACTTTTCAATATGCTAGTCAAACTACTAGAATTTTCAGAATTTTTAGCATGATATAATACCCTTAAGAAACTATTATAAACGGAGATGAGGAGAATTACAATGTTTGTTCAATCTGCCTTGCATCAACTACAAGTTGCTGTTGATACTTCTATTCAAATGCTTAACCAATATAATGAAACCGAATTAAAAATACAACCCATTCACGCAAAGCGATCTCTATTTGAAATGTGTGCCCATCTTTCTCTTATTTGCCATGCGGATTTACTCATATTAAATGGTATTACGGAAAAACAACTACACACTTTTTATAAAGAACAAATACCTGAAACAATTACGCAAATGCAACAAACGATGATACAGGGCTACAATTTACTTTCTAAAACTTTTTTATCCTATTCCAATGAACAATTAGCGGAAATTAAGACTGCTTATTGGGGTATTTCTTATTCACGCTTTGAATGGTTGCTTGAAATTGTTGCACACTTTTATCATCATCGTGGGCAAATTCATATTTTATTGTGTGAGCATACGAAAAATCCTCACATTCCTTTATTTGAGTGATTTTTCACTCATTCATTATCCAATACACGTTCATCATTTATAAATAGAGAAGCAATAAACCCAATAAAAAGTAACATTCCTAATAAGATAAACGTTTGAGTATAACTTCCTATTTTCATAAGATAAATAGAAATGAGGGGTCCTATACTAGTACCTAAAAATAAAATAAAAGTATAAATAGAAACTGCTATTCCCCTTGCTTTTCCTCCCAATTGGCCGACAAGAGCAACTAAAGACGGAACGGATATAGCAATACCTATTACAAAACAGACACTCATTATGACAAGTAGCGGCAAGTACGAAACAAAGCCCATTGCACTTAGACTAAAAATAGCGACCAGCAATCCACCTTGAAGAACTTTACTTACCTCAAAGCTCTTTGTTAAACGACCCGCAATTGGTGACAGCATCATACCAAATAGCCCCGCTAAGCGAAAATAAAGGATTTGTTCTGCAGTTAAATGATAAGTAGGAGAGCTCAAATAATTCCCTAAAACAGTATACATATTAACAAAAGCCATTAATAAAACAAACGCAATCATATAGCTCAATACTAAGCTTTTATGTGTAAAGACTTTACCCATCTGTTTAATCGGTCCCAAAATATCAGTATAAGATTGAGATGTCTCCCCTTTCGGAAGAGAATACTGAATCCATACAGCAGTAATCATATAGACAATACTTAAAAGAAAGAAGACCATATGCCATCCGAAATGTTGACTAACAACCGTACTTATTACCTGACCTACAATTCCAGCTACTAAAAAACCGGTACTAACAAATCCTATTGTTGTAACCTTTTTTTCTACTGGAAACATTTCTACAACGTAAGCTAACGCTACCGGAGAAAATGTAGCTGCTGCTATACCCTGTAAGCCCCTAAAAATAACAAGCCACAATATACTATCCACAAACCCTAAGGAAAACGAAATAATTGATAGAGCAAGTAATCCAATGAAGATCACTTTTTTTCGCCCATATTTATCAGAGATTGCTCCAAATAACAAGCAACCTATAGCAAAGCCAACAGAAAATATACTGCCTGTAGCTGCTGATTGCGCTAGTGAAACATTAAAAAGGTTTGAAAATAGTGCAATTAAAGGGATTGTTACATACAAGCTAGACATAACTACCATACCCGACCAACATAATACAACTGTCATTATTGTATAATTCTTTTCACTATTTACTTCCTTTCCTATTTCCAACATAATATCTCTCCCTTATTAAGATTTTTTTATCAATTTAAAACCTTTAAAGTACGCTTACTTATTTTAATTACATCGTAAACATTATGAATGACACCTAAAGTTAGTTAAACTTATAGTAAGGTAACCTAATTATATTCCTAAATAAATAAGTTGACCCTCATAATCAACTTATTTACCTACCTTCTCCTAATTTCGCCTGCATATTTACTTGCATTTTATTTAATAGATTCTCTAAAACTTGACGCTCTTCTTGATTAAAGTCGTTAACTAACGAAGCGCAAGATAACCAAAAAGTTGGTAAAGAGTGTGTAACTAGCTCTTTTCCTTTCGGAGTAATTTTCACTTTTAATCTTCTTCGATCTTCAGAATGATGGAATCTTACGATTAACTCTCGTTTCTCCATCCAATCTAATAGACCAGTGACAGAAGCACGTGTTATCCCTAATCGACTCGCAATATCCGAAGGACTCATATTCACTTCTTCCCCATTGGATTCCATTTCACGTAAAATAAACAACAGTAAAAAATCTAATTTACTTTCCGAAATACCAAGCGGAGCTAAATCTACGTCAACAGCATCAAGAACATTATCAGACGTCCATAACATTAACAAACCAAGTTTTGCTGCGATTGGATCCGTATCTGCTGATGCTGTCTTTTTTATTAACTCTGCATACGGCCCAATCCCTAAAGGAAGAGAATTATTTTTTGAACCCATTTATCTTCAATCTCCTTTCTCTTAAATTAATTAGCTTACCTAACTACTTTTTCATTATACTCACATTTTTACTTTTGTTGCAAGAATATTGTTAAACAAAAAATCCTGTCATGAAAACAGGATTTTTCAAACTGACTAGTTATTATCTTTAAATAATACGAAACTCCTTTAAGGCAAAAGAAATACCACCTTCACTCGCCTTCTTTGTAACGAAATCAGCTTTTGTTTTTAGTACTTCTCCGCCATTCCCCATCGCAATTCCTAATCCTACATATTGCAACATCTCAATATCGTTTCCACCATCACCAAAAGCAACCGCTTCTGATTTACAAATGTTTAAATGCTCCAATACTTTTTGAATTGCAGTTAGCTTCGATACTTTATTATCTTCCAATACATTTATGACATAACCATGAAAACGGTCAAATGTAAGCATTGGGTATTTTCCAATAAATTTTTGAGATTCTATTTCATCCGCATACAGACATAAACAATAGATCTCTTCAGATAAATCCTTGCTTTTTTCAGGGTACTCCCTTAAATTTAACGTCTCGCTAAGCGCTTGCATTACACGCTCATTATCTGAGGCTATTCCGTTCATTGTAAAACCCTCGGTAAAATAAGAAATACCGTGACCATGTAATTCAGCAAATCCCGAGATATCATGAACGATTTCACTTGAAAGTACTGATTTATGTAGAACCGTTTCCTCACACTTGATATGTGCACCATTTGCAGAAATAAACGTATTTATGCCTAGTTCCTTAAATTGCGAACATAAGCTATATGGTCTCCCTGTTGTAACAACTACGTGAATTCCTTTATCTATTAATCTTTGTATCGCTTCTTTTGTACTTTCGTGCATACTTCTATCAATCTCACTTAAAAGCGTACCGTCAACATCAAAAAACACTACTTTGTACACGGGTCTTTACATCCCGTCCAAATGATTCGTATCATTAATAAAATGCACCGTTTTTTGTTCGCCATCAATTTCAATTAAGCTTATTCCCGTATCTCCCATTTTAAAATAATAGTCCATTGAAATGGGCATTTTGAAAAAAGCACGTAATAGACTATTTATTACACCACCGTGTGCAACGATTGCTATCCGGTCATATGTATTTTCTGTTACAATTTTAGAAAAAACCCCCTCTATTCTCATTCTAAATTCAATAAATGATTCCCCGTTTTCAAAACGATCATGAAGAAACTTTGGCTCTGGATATTTCTTTGCTTCTTCAAAAGATAAGCCTGCTTGCACTCCATTATTGAACTCCATTAATTCCTCTTCTAATTGAATTGGGCATCCAATTCCTTCAGCTAACGTTTCACCAGTTTCACGAGCACGTTTTAATGTACTTGCCCAAATAAAATCTGGTGGAAAATCTGCTTTCACTTTCTGTACAAGCCTTTGCACTTGTCTTCTTCCTTTTTCTGTTAATTCAAAGTCTGCTCGTCCTTCATGTACCTGTAAAATGTCCGCTTCGGATTCACCGTGACGTATTAATAATATTTGCACTTGTTTCCCACTCCTTCGTTTAATATCCACAAAATTCCATTATATCACATTTAAAATTTTCTTTAACAAAAATATATTACTTTGACAGTTTTTTAACCCATCTAGTAAACGTGTTACTCCACTTAATAATTCCAAGCACTCTAAACTTATTATTCTTTCAAAAGTGACAAACAAAAAGTCCTATTCATAATGGCAAAAAACTAATATTTTTTATCCTACTCAAAAATAAAAAGAGAAATGGCATCCCATTTCTCTTTTTCACTCTTATTGTTCTTTTGGTGTATCTGAAGAAGGCAATTTCTTCGCTTGTTTTTCTTTAAAGATTTCTCCAATTGCCCCGAGAGTACCAAGTGTTTCAATTGCATTAGACGGAATAAAGACTTTATTTGCTGGCCCTTTCGCAACTTCAATCAATGATTCAAATGATTTATAAGCAAGTACGCGCTCATCTAAATCTGCTGCACGAAGCAATTCAATTCGATTTTGTTCTGCTTTTGCAATTTTCTCAATCGCTCTTGCTTCCCCTTGCGCTTCTAATTCTTTTGCTTCTTTTATACCTTCAGCTTCTCGAATACGTGCTTCTTTATCCCCTTCAGCCATTAATATTTTACTTTGCTTTTCCCCTTCAGCACGAAGGACTTTATCTTGTTTTGCAGCTTCAGCTTCTAAAATGATCGCACGTTTATTACGTTCTGCTTTCATTTGCTTTTCCATTGATGCTTGCACATCTTTTGGCGGATTAATATCGACAACTTCTACACGCTCAATACGAACGCCCCATTTTTCTGTTGCTTCATCAAGCGCTAAGCGAATTTCTGTTGAAATTTTTTCACGACCTGATAACGTTTCATCCAGTTCCATTTTACCGATAATTTGGCGCATCGTTGCAGAAGTAATGTTACGAACACCATATTCATAGTTCGAAATACCATATGTCGCAAGTTCTGGTTCCACAATTTGATAGAAAATAATTGTATCAATTTCTACTTGTACATTATCTTTCGTAATTACCTTCTGCGGTGGTACATTGGTTTGTTGAATACGTAAGTCATGATATACACGAACACGATCTACAATTGGTATTAATAAATTTAATCCTGGCTGCATAATTCGTTGAAACTTACCAAATCTTTCAACGACTCCAACTTTTTGCTGTGGAATAATTTTAATTGTTAATGCGATAAATGTAACAACAATTAGCGCGAAAATAACTGTTAATGTCAATGCTACTGCCATATTTATTCACTCTCCTTTTTCACTTGTAATATAGTACTATTCCTCTTTATAACAATAACTTTTTCTCCAGCATCAATTGGATCATCCGCAATAGCTGTCCAAGTATCTCCATCCACCTTCACAATACCATTCGCTTCATTTGTAATCGCTTGCATAACGGTCCCTTTTTTACCAACTAGCATATCTACTGTATCAGTAAAACCTTTTGCTTCTCGAAAGTTTTTTGAAATTCTTTTCGTAAAGAAAGTCAATGTTAAACTTACAATCGCACCAGCAATAACTTGTAACAGTAGTGCTTCAGGAGCAAACAAAGCAATTAGACCTCCGACAACAGCTCCAATTCCAAGCCAAAGCATGTAAAACGTAATCGACAACATTTCCGCAATAAATAAAATACCAGCTATTATAAACCAAATTACCCATGCAGCCATATGCAACCCTCACTTTCTTTCTCATTTTCTATATGTATATGAAGAAAAGAATGGTTTATCCGCCCTTTCTTATACATGGGCGCTTACTACAAGCTATTGTACATATTCACTGTTATGATGAGTATTATTAAAATACTATATTAATATATTCTTCATTATACATGAAAATCCCTTTCAAAAAGTGACAAAAAATTAAATTCTTCCGAAAATTTAATTTTCAAATTATAATTATTTTAACTAGTGAAATATTTTTTAAGAAAGTGGTGTGTTTATTTGCACAATCGTTCATTAACTTACTATTTAGGATCAAAAATATGCATTACTCTCGCTGACATCGTATACATCATGATTATTACAACTCATATGTATATCACAACTAAATCAGCTACATTAACTGCTCTGTTTCCATTACTCCAGGTCATAACTACTCTTTTAGCAAATACATCTGCACCACTTATAATGAATCGTTTTCCATCTTATTCATTACTTTTTACACTACAATGGACAAAAACTGCTCTATTATTTTTATTAATGATATTATTACCAGCCGTGTCCACAAACATTGTAGCACTATTCATTTTCATTTTTTTCATTTCATTATGTAGCGGCTGGAGCGCACCATTATTATACAGTATCCTACCTCGCCTTACACGAAAAGAAAAATTAGTAAAAGTAAATAGTATTTTTTCCTTTTCCACACAAATCGCGCAAGCCGCTGCTTATTCATTTACAAGTGTTATTGTTCTTCTAATCGGTGCCACTTCTACACTTATGATGAATAACATATTGATGATTTTTGGGTGTGTTACACTACACGTTTCATTACGTTCCATACATAATGAACGAGTAATAGAGCCTTCTTCTTCAAAAGGTGCTGCTTTATTGGAAGGTTGGAAACTCTTATTTCGGAATCCTTCTCTCCGTACCGTTACATGTATGGACTTAATTGAAACTTTCGCAGGGACGATATGGATTGGCGCTATTACGATGGCTTATGTAACGACTGTCCTTCATAAAGGAGAAGAATGGTGGGGATATATTAATACAAGTTATTATGTCGGGACATTAATTGGCGGGATATTAGCGTGGAAAATGAGTACATACATTCAAAACAATTTAATACGCTCCATGGCGATAGGCTCTCTTATGTTTAGTATTCTTACATTTTTATATGGTATGACAAGTAGCGGGTTTATTGCGCTTTTTCTATGCGTTCTAATGGGTCCATGTTATCAAATTAGAGATATTTCTCACACGACAGTGCTACAATCAAGTGTCGCTCCTACTTTATTATCAAAAATGTATACAGCTCATGGCGCACTCCTCTCTACAGCTTCTGGTCTTTCTATGCTTAGCGTTGGAATTATTACCGATTTGTTTGGTGTTCGTACGATTTATATCATCGCTGCTTTTCTTATTTTATGTTCTGCTTGTTTATCTTTTAGCCTATTAAAATATCATAAGACAGATCAGAAAGATATTTTAATGTAATCAATAAAGCAAAAGGACAGGAACTCCTGTCCTTTTTGTATATTCTATTTATGACAAACCCGGAATTTTTCTATGTTTTGTCGCTTGTTCAAAAGCGTATGCTAGTTTAATTAAGGTCCCCTCAGAAAAAGCAGTGCTTGCAAGAGTAATTCCAAACGGTCTTCCGTTATCCATATATCCCGCTGGTATCGCTATAGATGGATAACCTGCTTTCGCACATATAGTGGAGCCGATATAGGAAGGGAACAGAATCGCATCAAGATTATATTTTTCCAGTGCAAAGTCAATACCTTGTTCTTGCGAAAAATATATATCTTCTAATCTTGCATTTATATATTCAGGATTTCTTAACGTATTGGGAAAATCTATTCTTCCTTCTAACTTAGTTTGCCCATATTTCAACGCTCTTTCTGCTATGTTCTCGTTAAACTCCATTAACTCCGAAATAGAATGCACTGGAATAGTAGAAGGTAATTTAGAAAGATAGTTATCTAAACTATGCTTTAGTTCATAAAGCGGTACTCCCCAGCTCCATTCTCTATGAAAAGACGGAATATCAATATTTTCTACTACTGTCGCTCCCTCACTACGCAATACTTCAATTGTTTCCTTAAACAATTTTTCATCATACTCACCAGATTCATAATAATCTTTTGGCGCATTGCTATATACACCAACCTTTGCTCCATGTAAGCCATTAACATCAAGATATTTTGTATAATCATGTTCTGCTATACCTTCACTTTTATGAGTAGCTACATCCCTCTCATCTAACCCAGTTAAACTCCCTAGCAAAATAGTAGCATCTGTTACTGTTCTAGCAAATGGACCCGCTGTATCTTGCGAATACGTGAACGGAATAATGCCTCTACGACTAATTAAACCAACAGTCGGTTTAATACCGACGACAGAGTTTTGAACAGCTGGGCTTAAAATAGAAGCATCCGTTTCTGTTCCAATAGATACTACTGTAAAGTTAGCGGCAACTGCTATCGCAGATCCAGTACTTGAGCCACCAACAAACATATCATCCTCACCTGTACCGTAAGGGTTTATTGTTTGTCCACCTCTTGCACTATATCCAGCCCACATGTCAAAAGACATTGCATTTGCTAATTCTGTCATATTTGTCTTTCCTATTATCACTGCTCCTGCTTCTCTCAGTTTCGTAACGAGAAATGCATCCTCACTACTAATATTTTGTTCCAAGGCAATCGTACCTGCACTTGTATGCATAGAGTCATTCGTTTCAATATTGTCCTTAAGTAACACAGGTATACCATGTAATGGACCTCTTATTCCTTTTGTCTTTCTTTCATAATCTAACGCTTCTGCAATAAAGATAGCATCTGGATTGATTTCTAAAATAGAATTAATTTTTGGTCCATCTTGATCATATTTTGCGATTCTATTGAGGTAATACATAACTAATTCTTTTGAAGTTAATTGCCCAGCTTCCATCGCTACTTGTATATCATAAATTGTTAATTCTTTTTGTAATTGTGTATTAAACTGAATCTCCATCGTCATTCTCCTTCTATAAATCCTTTTATTGCTAACATGTTTCTATTACTTTTTCATATTCTCCGCTCCTCACATATACAACTACAGTCCCTTTAAAAGAATTCAACTTACAAATATTAAAACCATTTATTTCCTGAAAAATAAAAAAAGTCCGAAACGAATAAGTTTCCGCTTCAGACTCTTTTACTACTTTACACATACCTCATCTAACAAATGTAAAAACTCACCTTGTTTCCCGGCTAATTCAGGGCATTTTGTAATATCAATCCATTCGTAGCAAAATACTAATCCTTGATCTTCCTCACCAGCACTTACAATATGTTCCCAATCATCTTTTACATCTGTTAGTAACGTTACGTGGAAAAAATGGCGCTTTTGATATTCCTTTTTCTCTTTCACAAGTATGATGTAATCGGCTAGGAATCTTTCTATGCATAAATGACGTAATCCAGACTCTTCTTGTACTTCACGTAAAATTGCTGCTTCTAACGCTTCTCCTTCGTCAACTGTTCCTCCTGGTACTTGTATACCAGCTTCAGGTTTATCACGATGTTTAAAAACAAGCAGTTGCATTACTCCTTCTTTTTCTCTTGTCACATATGCGTGTACTTTTTTCTTATATAACCCCGTCATAATCCTTCTCTCCCCTCAATTGTTCACTGCGTTACTTCTTCTAGCGTCAGTTGATTTTCATATAAATATGTAGCTTGTGGGTTCCCCACATACCTTACGTGCCATGGTTCATATCGATAGCCCGTAAGCGATTCTTTCTCTTTTGTATATCGAATTACAAACCCAAATTTATGGGCATTTTGAGAAAGCCACTGCCCTTCTTTCGTTTCACCAAAAACTGTCTCTAACTGAAACTTAGCAGCTTGAGATGTAATATCCATAGCAAGCCCTGTTTGATGTTCACTCGTACCAGGAACCGCACTCGACATTGCTGTTTTTGCTTCTCCATCTTGCTTTTTATACATCGTATTTAATGCTTTTTGTCGATCGAAAGATCTAAATCCCGATACTGCAAATAAGAAAATACGCTCCTTATCAGCTTGCTGAAACATTTCCTCTAGCGCCCCTGCTGCTTCTTTCCTCATTTTTTTCTTTTCTTGATCACCTTCACTTGAGTAGCGCACTTTCGGAATAACTAAATCTGGCGGTCTGTATCCATCTGGTAAACGTCTACTTTTATTCACAAGCACAAGCATCGAATTCGGATTACTAATTACCGCAATATCACCATCCATATTCGCAATCGTTTCTTTCGCTTTCGGAAATATGTTATTTACATTTACCTCGCGAGCCTGCTTATCCTTATACATTTTATAATTGATTCCTGCTACTCCAACAATGAGCATCGCAGCTACGATACCAAGTAGTGTCCATCTTTTTTTCATATAACGACCTCTTATTTTAATAATTTGGCCATTTCATACTCATCGATGTTCTCTCCACCGATAATAAGAGCAGCTCTTTTGACACCTTCTTTCTCAAATCCAACTTTTTTATATAGTGCCTGAGCTCTTGTATTGTGGGCCATTACCGTTAATTCTAAACGCCATACATCATGTAATTTTGCCCACTTCTCAACCTCTTTAAACAATCTGGTCCCAATACCTCGCCCGCTATATTCTTGCAAAATACCAATTACAATACCTGCTACATGTCTCTTTCTTTGAATATGATTTCCATTCACTAAAATAAACCCTACTATTCTCTCTTCTTCAACTGCTACGAATATTGCTGCATATTCATTTTCTATAAAGCGATGAATCATTTGTTCTTGTTGCTCGGCTGTAAATTTTCTTTCTCCTGGTTCGTATAACATAAACTTCGTTTCTTCATCTAGTTGCTTGCTTAATTGCAAAAATGGTGCTGCATCTTCTATTTTGATCTCCCTAATCACTTCAATCACCCTACCAGTTTCATAATAAAAAGTTTTCCTTGTAAAAAGATTTTCTCTACTTTCCCGAAAATCCCTTTGTAAATCTCTCAGTATAATTTGACAAATTTCGATATCACTATAATAACGACAAATTATGTCTATTCTGTGACGTCTCTTCTTTACAAAAAAAAGCGCAAGCTTAACACTCACGTTTTTTCAGACTCTCCCACTCATTTATGTTTCACTTTATCCATTCACCTTTTCCGCCTGCCAGAAATATTCACCAAACGCTTTAGCAAGTACATCAATCGATCGATTTAGTTCTTCCTCTGTATTATCTACGCCACCAACTTCTATTAATATCGCTTGTCCTGATAAGTCTTGATTGTAGACACCATTTCCTGTTTGGAATCCTTTTTGAATGACACCACGACTCACTCCTGGATATTTCTTATTAATTTCCTCATGAAGAGCTGTTGCTAATTGTAAGTTCTTTTCATAATTTTTATTGCCTTTCCCTATTACGAAAGCAAGCTTCGCATATGATTTATCTCCAATTGCTTTTGTCGTGACATTTTTCCGAGCACTATCACGATGTAAGTCAAAGAAGTATTGCAGCTCTTTATTACCAGTCATTACTTCTTGTACAATTTCCCGTGACACTTTGTAAGAACTATTACTATTTAACCCTTTACTAATCAACTTTTGACCGACATCAGTCTTGTCGTTAGTAGCTCCAATCCCTTCACTTGCTAATTGTTCACGAAATCGGTCGCCGACTATTGAAATATTCGTGACGGAGCTTGTCGCTTTATTCGGATTTGGATCATTTGCTAAATTCAGTAACGGCAAATAAGATTCCCAGCTATGCGAATGATAAATAAACGCAACTTGTCGTTTCCCTGTCGTTTGAGCCGGTTGCTTTTTCTCTTTGTTCGTATCCGGCTTTGGAGCCTGTCCACCTTCACCAGTCCGTTCTTTTACTACTTCTTCAAGTGGCACGCTCGATTCTATCGGTAAGTTAGAATAATTTGTCCCTTCACCCGCAATAACAATTTCTGTATCGTACTTTCCAAAACCAGGTAGCTCTTTACCGACAAAACTACGTACATCGTTAAAACGAATATTCGTAGCCATAGAAAAGAGAAACGAGGAAATTGAAAAGTTTTGATTTAAATTTCGATACTCCTGTGTAAAATAATGATTCTCTTTCCCAAGAACGTACATGTAACCATTCATCGATAGCTCATTTAACCAATTATATAAATACGTTGACTTTGTCTCTTTCATAGAGGTTACCATCATACTAATAAGAAAAAAAGTCGCTAGTACTGTAGCAATAATAAATAAAACTAACTTACGTACACTTGTGAACTTCAAATAAAAAAAGCCTCGATTCATACTATCACCCTCTCTATTTCAAGTTATGTACAAGCTCTAGAGAATAGACCGTCTAAATTCCGGCTATATTGTTAATGAGGTGAAATGAATTGAAGCTACTAATAGGAACATTACCCATTGTACTATCATTTATTTTTTATTGGCTTACTAAGCATCCTACAATCCGTGTTGCGTTACATATTTCAGCATACTTAGCACTTTATGTACTCGGTACAATTATTTCTATTCATATATATGATGTTTTAATGCAAGATTTAGTTTTCATGACAAGCATTCATGGAATTTTACTAAATCCGTTTTTTCTTATATCAGGAGCGTATATAGGGATATACACTTTATACCTACTATTGTCTTACATTATTACAAATATAAAAAATGGAGCGTTATGAAATGCGACCACTGTTCATCTGTCATATATGCAAAAAAAGAATTGTACGAAAGAAAGATCTTATTACTGCCGCACGATACTTCCGCATGTATTTATTTCACAGTGATTGCTTTAAGCGGCAGCATGTGTTCATCCCAAGATTTATCCCAATGAATACACTATTTAATTTCTTTCTAATTATATATGGACTTATTTTTGGCAGCATTCTTATGATTACAGAACCATCTATTATTTGGGTTATTTTTTTATTTCCCATTCTATATCGGTTTCTTTCCTATTATTATGTTGAGCGTTTTTTCTCTGCATAACGTGCAGACTGATTTCTAGGAATGCTTAAACATTCCCAATCATTTTCTTTTAACATTTTCCCAATGTAAATAATTTGTCCAATATGCAAAGCGTAATGAGAAACTTGTCTTTCAATTGCTTGCATGACAGTATGTGCTTCACCGCGAATATATACCGTCTGTAATAAATGTTCCGGCGTTAGCACATTCATCGTTTTAAAAACATATTCCCATCCCTCATTCCATGCTTCAAGAACCTCTTCCTTAGAATGATAGCCGCCTTCAAACTCAGCATCTCGGTTACGATCTACTTTTTCACCATCAGATGTTAAAAAATCAGTCCATCTAGAACGCATATTACCGTGCAGATGCTTAATTATGATTGCTATACTATTAGTTGCTTCATGAGAAAACCATTCAATCTGTTCATATGATAATTGCGAAAGTACCCTCTCTCCTTGCTTTTTTGTTGCTTTAAAATTCGAAATGGCACATTGTAAATATTCTCGTCCAATATCCATGTTCCCCCGCCTTTACACTAGCTAATTTTCGTTCCATTTGGTAATTCCATATTCGGCTGCAGTAATACAACATCACCAGCTTCAGGTACTCCCCCTAAAATAAGCACTTCTGATTTAAATCCAGCCACACGCTTTGTTGGAAAGTTTACAATCGCAACGATTTGCTGACCGATTAAATCTTCCGGATTATATCTTTTCGTAATTTGAGCACTTGACTGCTTAATTCCAAGCTCTCCAAAATCAATTTCTAGTTTAATCGCTGGAACTCTCGCTTCTTTAAATTCCTCTGCATGTGTTACAGTTCCAATTCGTAAATCCAAAGTTAAAAAATCTTCAAAATTAGCCATTTTATCATCCCTCCCAATTATTACTTAGACAAAACCTAAAAATCACCTTTAAAAAAAGAAAGGCGCCTAAGCACCTTTCTTTTGCAATTCACTTGATTCATTTGATTTATAGAAGAAGAAACCGAGAATCCCGCCAATACATGATGGGATTAACCATCCTATACCTTCTTTATATAAAGGTAACATTTGTAGTACGTTAGAAATCGCGTCAATTTTAATATTCGCACTTTCTAAACCGTTAAAGAAACTAATTAACAATGCACCTAAAATAGCTCCAATATAAATGGTATTACGCTTTCCAATCCATTTGTGGAAGTAAGAAAGTACGATTAATACGATTGCAACTGGATAAATGATCATTAACACTGGTAAAGTAACTGCGATTAATTGTGTTAAACCTAGGTTAGATACAATTAAACTAAACACACATACCATTGTTACAATCGCTTTATGCGAAAGTTTAGGGAATAAGTTTGTAAAGAAGCCAGCACAAGCTGATGTTAATCCGACAGAAGTTGTTAAACAAGCAAGTATAATAACAAGTCCTAATAAAATTTTACCACTTGTTCCATATAACTCATTTACAACATTCGTTAAAATAAGTCCACCATTCTCTGATACACCAAGTGATGTACTTGTTGAACCAAGATAAGCAAGTGATAAATAGATTAACGTTAAACCAAGTACGGCAATAATACCTGATACTACTGTTATTTTTGCAACTTCACTACTCTCTTTTATCCCTTTAGAACGGATAACTTGTACAACAACAATTCCAAAGACGAGAGCACTAATTGCATCCATCGTTAAATATCCTTGAATAAATCCACCAAAGAAAGCATTTTCTTTATATGCCGCTAGCGGTGCAGCTGGTTCTCCAATTGGATCAATAATTGCCTTTCCGACAATTACAGCAACAATCAATACTAACAATGGTGTAAGAAATTTCCCGAACCAATCCACTAATTTAGATGGATTTAATGATAAATACCAAGTTATTCCGAAGAAAATTATAGTGAAAAGAAATAGCATGTACCACTCAGAAACCATTGCCTCTGATAAAAATGGCTTCACACCCATTTCAAATGAAACGGCTCCCGTACGCGGAATCGCGAAAAATGGTCCAATTGCTAAATAACTAATCAATGGAAAAATAAACGCAAATATAGGGTGAACTCTAGAAGATAGCGCTTTCAAGTCCCCCTCTACAAACGCAACAGCTGTTACAGCTAATAGGGGTAATCCGACTCCCGTTACTAGGAATCCAATTGTAGCAATCCAAACATTCTCTCCAGCTTGTTGCCCTAAAACTGGTGGAAAAATTAAATTTCCTGCTCCTAAAAATAGTGCAAATAACATTAAACCGATTGCTACCGTATCACCTGGCCTTAAACGTCCCTTCATACTTTTCATTTGCATAGCACTTTTTCATTGTTTATCTTTATTTTCACAATATGCTATGCATCCTCCTCTCTGCTCAAGCTGATAAAATATGCCCCTTACAAAGCAGTGTCTTTCTCCATAATTTCTCCATTCCCCTTATTCTTACTCTAATTATTAATTTTTGATTTTTTTGAATATTTAACTCATTAGAGTGGTATTGCGTGGAGTATAGTTGTCAGACCTCTTTGTTTTTATCACACATATAGTAACATATTTAGTTGAAAAATAAAAACATATTTTCAAATTGATTTTTTTGAAAATCAAAATTATCTACTTTTTTTATTCTTTTACACAAATTTTGTTACAATCTCAACTTTTACCCTATTATTATTTTCAAATAATTTTATACACGTAACATAACAAAAGCCATCCAACATAATTAGATGGCTTTTGCATGTTACTCTATCGTTTCAACTTCACGTGGATTTTTCATCTCTTCCACATATACAACTCTAAATCCGTGATCTTCTAAATCTTTCAATAACGTCTCTAATTCTTCGTCGTTAAACTCTTCCCCTAATGTAAACATAATTCTCCGAACTAATAAGGCATCATTATCAAAAGTCATTAAACTTTGGATACCTGTATATTTTTTTAATACAGTCGATAATTTTTGAATGGCCCCGTTATAATCCTGTGTCCCAATCATGACAGAATATTTACTAGAATGAACGCCCCAAGCATCTTCTAATAACTCGAAAACTTTTTTATGCGTTAAAATTCCAAGAAAGATTCCTTTTTCATCAACTACTGATAAATAAGGTAATTTTTTTATTGTAAAAAATACTTTAAAGAACGAAGAATCTTCTCTGACATAACCTTCTTTATCGTTTAATAATGGTACTACACTCTCTTCCAGCGAACCTTTATATTCTAAAATATCTACTTTGTATACATTCCCTAAGTATTTCTCTTTTTTTTCATCTAAAACTGGTACACAACGATAGCCAGTTTTATTTAAATGCTCCAGTGCTTCCCTTATTGTTATTGAACTTGAGCAAGATAAGACTTCCCTTTTCGGCACATAATTCCCTTTAATCCTCATAAATAGCCTCCTTATGTTAAAATACTTTCTGTGCCATAACTATATTATATTTTCAGAAAAAAATAAATAATTTATTTTACTTTTCTGAAAATTATTCATTTTCTTGTCATAATTTATTCACGTTTCATTCACTTATATCCAATATTCTCTCTAAACTTCTTTAAGAAAAATATATTGTAACTTACACTGAAAAAAGCTAAAATAAGAATAAGAATTTTCTGAATATTCTAAGAGTAGGTGATTACATGTCTTTATTGCGCTCACATATATGTAAATTTATCGTTGGTGTCCTCATTATATTTATCATCAGTCCTATTCCGGCATTATTCATTACACATAAATACTCATACATAACTGGATTTATAAGTATTTTTCATAACTTCGCACAACTGTCTTCTGTGACAGTTCCAAAGGTTGATTGGATGTACGAATCTATATTTTTCTCAGCAAATCAGATAGTTCATACTTCGAATCATGCAACACCGTTATTCCCTTACATATGGGAAATATATTTTTTATCGATCGTTCGTTTTACCTTTACTCTTGCGATCGGATTCTTCATCAGTTTAGGAATCGGTCATTTATTTTGTAAAGCACCTTATTCGTTTAAAAAGTTCACTTCCTTATTAAAATGGATTCCTTACTCTTTTTGTACTGTATTATTACAATGCTCAGTCTTATTACTACTCCTATACATCGCAAACTTTATAAAACTTCCTTACTACTCATCTTTTATCATCGTTTGTAGTACTTCCATGATTATCGTTATACAAGCAATTAAAAAATGGATTCCGTTCTTAAGTAACACAAATGAATATGAAATAAAACAATCTTCTTTCCTTGTAGATACATTGTTTTTGGCGCTTACTTCGAATCATAAATCTATTTTAGGTTCCATTATTCTTTCATTCGTTTTTATGGAATGCGTTTTTCATGCAAGCGGACTATTGCAATTTATCATTCAATTCGGCGGAAATGCACCTGTTATTGTTACAATTAGCTTATTACTTTTGTATATCCCGTATTGCATACTCTCTTTCCTTCAAACACTATGGACGACAAATCACGTTAAACAACAATCATACGCTTTAACGAGAAGTATTCCAAAACCTTAATTTGAAATAACCCTCTATAATCTGAAAGTAGGGGGTTATTCCTTTTGTATCGCGGACAAAATAACAGCACATTCAAAAACTATTGCAGAAACATACCAATATTTACCCTTTTTCTTTGACTATTCTTTTCGTTTGGATTTATTATAAAAGTATAACATAATCGCAGGAGGTGACATCTTTATTCCAAACTACGGAATAGAGAACACACTTGGACATATTAAATATTTTTCTCATCTTTGTACTCATCCTTATTTCCGGCTTTTTCGTTGCATCAGAATTCGCTGTTGTAAAAGTACGAAAAAGTCGAATTGACCAACTTGCAAATGAAGGCAATAAACAAGCTTTAGCTGCAAGAAGTGTCCTATCTAATTTAGATGTTTATTTATCAGCTTGTCAGCTCGGGATCACGATTACTTCTTTAGGGCTTGGTTGGCTTGGTGAACCTACTGTGGAACATTTACTACGACCGCTCTTTGAAAAGATTAATATTACTGGAACAATGGCGAATACTTTGTCCTTTATTATTGCTTTTAGTTTTATTACATTTTTCCATGTTGTATTAGGTGAATTAGTTCCAAAGTCTTTCGCCATTCAAAAAGCAGAAGCAATCACACTTAAGTTTGCACGACCACTTATTTTATTTGATAAAATTATGTATCCATTCATTTGGCTACTTAATAGTACGGCAATCTTTTTCACAAAACTACTCGGCTTAGAGCCTGCAAAAGAAAATGAACTTGCCCATTCTGAAGAGGAATTACGACTCATTTTAGGTGAAAGTTTCAAAAGTGGAGAAATAAATCAAACCGAATATAAATATGTAAATAATATTTTTGAATTTGATGACCGCGTTGCAAAAGAAATCATGGTCCCTCGTACTGAAATGATTTGCTTATCTACTGAAAATACGTTAGAAGAAAACATGGATATCGTCGCAACCGAAAAATATACACGTTATCCTATCATTGAAAAAGATAAAGATGACATTATCGGGATGATCAATACGAAAGAAGTATTTCATGATCAAACGAAAGGCATTCATAAGCCACTTGAATCTTACATACATCCAGTACTAACTGTATTTGAAACTGTTCCAATTCGTAAAACGTTAGTTCATCTACAAAAAAATCGCGTTCAGATGGCAATCGTTATGGATGAATATGGTGGTACTGCTGGACTTTTAACAATGGAAGATATTCTTGAAGAAATCATTGGGGAAATTCAAGATGAATTTGATGCGGATGAATCACCTATGATTGAAAAACGTACGCCGAAGCTTACTGTTTTAGATGGTAAGGTGCTCATTTCTGAAGTGAATGATATGTTTGGCCTACATATTGATGATAGCGATTTAGATACAATTGGAGGCTGGCTCCTCTCCCAAGCAGTGGACTTAAATATTGAGGCTGGTTATTCCATTGAATTTGCCGGTTTTCAGTTTAAAGCACTAGAACTTGATGGACATCAAGTGAAAAAAATTGCGGTACATAAATTAGACCCGAAGAAGGAGTTATAAAGTGACAGTATTATTAACAATCTGTATCATTGCCTGTTTCATTGTTTCATTTCTCGCTTTTATTTACCCTATCATTCCAGGCATCCTCGCTGTCTGGGCTGGATATTTCATTTACCATTTTGGTATAAATAGCGGAGAACTAACAATTTCTTTTTGGATTATTCAAGCAATTTTCACACTATTCATTTTCGTTGCTGATTTTATTGCAAATGGATATTTCCTAAAAAAATACGGCAGTTCAAAATGGGGCGAACGTGTCGGTATGGTTTCGATCATTGTCGGATCATTCTTCTTCCCGCCATTCGGTTTAATTATAATACCGTTTTTATCGGTTTTTATAACTGAGCTAATGCATAAAAAAGCGCCAAAAGACGCCTTTCTAGTAGGAGTTGCTACTGTAGTTGGTTTTTTAAGCAGTACAGTAGCGAAAGCCATTCTCCAAATCATTATGATTCTCATATTTGTATGTTATATCATCTTTTAACCATCCCAATTTCGGGATGGTTTTTTAATAGGAAATACCTACTCGACTATTCTCATATTTGTTTTCACTACACAGATTCCACGCAAATTGCGCTGTATCACCAACTGTTATTTTCGCTCCCCCTTCTGGTAATACATCTTTTTCAGTTCGATACACTCCTGTCACATCACCGTCTATTAAATGCGTCGGACAAACGACCGTCCAACATACATTACTACTACTAAGTATCTTATATGCAGCTAAATGATCTTCTGCTGCTGTTGTCGTTTTTCTTTTTGATTCAGTTGATTGAAAACGATATAAATTTAGATTTGTTCTTGCTTGTAAAATACCAGCTGTTCCTATTGTAATGATCTTATGAACCCCTACTTCTTCCATTTGCTTTATAATTTGTGGCATACTCTTCTCTAATGTCCCATTTTGATCCGTTCCAAGTGCACTAATTACTATATCACTTCCTTCTATCACTTTCTTTATATCATTTTCATTCAATACATTACCTTCTATAACTTGTAACCTTTCATGATGTATTTCCATTCTATTTACATCACGTGCTAATGCAGTCACTTCAGCTGAATCCTTTAATGCTAATTTTATTATGTTTGAACCTACTCGCCCGGTTGCTCCCAATATACATACTTTCATCTGTTTTCCCCCTCTTTCATTCTTTCTCTATTTTTCAATAATCTCAATTAATTTACAACAAAAAAGCTTCCTCATATGTAAGAGGAAGCTCTATTATTATTTTACCCCGCTTTAACGGGCAGTAAGACCCCACCTCAAAATTCAGTAAAAACAAAGAAGTTAGATGGGGATCAACTGCCCATAAAAGCCCGATTGGTGGGGGCTGATAATCAGTGGGGGATGCCCCCCACTGATTAAAGTTTCACTTTATTTCTTTTCTTTAGAATCTGTAGATTTCTCAGTTCCACTTGTTTCTTTATCTTTTTTGTCCTCTTGTTGTGTTGTTGTATCGTCTTCTTTCTTCTCGTCCTCACCTTTACTACAACCTACCATCAATAAAGAACTTGCAAGTGCCATAGCAGTTAATGATTTAACCCATTTGTTCATTTGCGTTTCCTCCTTTTGATAGAATATGTACAATCCCATATTACTCTCTATTTTTAAAGGAAAGATTGAAAAATAGTAAATAAACGGTAAATATTTGTAAATTTTCTGATAATATATGTACATTTAGTCATTTCTTCTCCATGAAAAATAAGAAACTAAGGCGCCTGTCTTTCCGCCTTAGTTTCTTATGCAAACTTCTCATTTTCATATACATGTTGAATCTTATACTCTTTCTTCACAACATATTGCCATACACTATAGGCATAACGGTTCATTTTCAGGAAGCAATTTTCTAAAAACGAGCGGAATTCTGGATTTGCAACTTCAACTGCCACTTGAGCAAACTTTAGTGCTAATTGTTTTAAATACGCAATATAAGAAGTTGCAATATAAATATCCCCTGTATATTTACTATCAGTTTCCTTTTCCATTTCCTGAAAATGAAATGAAATTGGTTCACAAGTTATATGCTGTACATTCTCTCCTTCTTGAAAATTCACTTGTTCATTATATGCTTGCAACATATATGGTAAATGATGCTGTAATAGCTCCTTTAATTCTTCGTCTCTTACCTTTCCTGTATACTCCCCAACCTTATATATAAGCATATAACTATACCTCATTAATTCTTTCATACAATCCATGAAAGTGCCTCCCTTCCTTTTGTCTATATGCTATAAATATGATGCTATTACATTTGCTATTCTTGCTAAAAACCAATCCCATTTACTAATTTTCTCAAAATCTTCTTCCGAAAATTTTTTTGATTTATGAAAGTCTTCTTTTAATCGGTTCCATACATCCGCTGTTACTCCCTTATCATAGATAATACAATTTGACTCCGTATTTAAATAAAAACTTCTATTATCAAAGTTTGCGGTACCAATATCAACAATTTCCCCATCAATGATTGTTACTTTCCCATGAAAAAAACCATTCTGATATTGATAAATCTCCGCTCCAGCATGTAACATGTCTTTCAAATACGGATAGGCAGCTTGTTTTAACAATACTGCATCACTTTTAAATGGTACGAGAATTTTCACATTGACACCGCGGTTTAATGCATCTTTTAACTCTTTCATCATTTCTTTACTTGGTACAAAATATGGCGTAGCAATAACTAAAGACTTTTTAGCCTGTTTTAAAAGCGCTCCATATTTTTTCCATAAACCTTTTCCATCTGAAAATAAATATTGATATTTTACATTCCCTATCGCAGGTGAGCTTTCATGTACAGGCATTTTTTCTCCCGTATCTTCTTTCCAGTCAGTAGCAAATTTTCTTTCCATATCCGTGGCACCATTCCCCTTAACTCGTACATGATAATCACGCCACGGGCCAAATTTTGGATCTTGTCCAAGGTACTCCTTCCCAATATTAAAGCCGCCGATATATGATACTTTTCCGTCAATCGTAACAATGCGTCTATGGTTTCGTTGGTGCAACGAATAGAATACATGTTTCAATTTAAGTTTTTTACTAAACGTAAACTGGACACCATTGCTTTTTAATTGACGAATTATCTTTTTCTTCAGCTTATATCCACCTATTCGATCAACGGACAATTTTACTTCTACTCCACTCGATGCCTTTTTCTCGAGCAACTGCAAAAACTCTTTACTTATTTCATCTTTACCTACAATATAAAAATGGATATATAGGTACTTTTCTGCATTACGTATATCCTCAAATAATTTCTTATATAACTTTTCACCGTTCGTATACAGTTGAAATTCACCTAATCGAACTTGTCCTAATTCAGATTCACTAGCCATTTTCTTCCCCATTTCCACATCGATGTTCATCCAAATGAATACACCTATTAAACAAAGGATTACAACGAAAAAGTGTTTCATGGATATTTTCCTTTCTCCACTTACTGTTATTTCTATATCTTCCCTTTTTTAATACAATATCATTCAAGAAAATATGTCATTACATGATATATGTCCATATCAAACGATGGCTCATTTGCATATTGTATGTTGTATCTTAAAATAAAAGGAGGAAATAACAATGGGCTTCGCACAAGGTAATGGATTCGCGCTATTAGTCGTATTATTTATCCTCTTAATCATCGTCGGTGCTGCTTGCTTCTGCTAAGTAGTTATCGTCATATGATATGTGGATGAAAAAACTATAAAAGCGGACACCTAGTTTTAGGTGTCCGCTTTTCATATGAAAAACATTTCAGTCCGTTATAGTAACTTTAACGACTACATATTCAACTCAAAAAGTTAGTAATGTGGCTACTTTCTTACTCTCCGCCTTACGTATATGACGTTGTTCTGCACGCAACACTGCAATGCGGTATAATTCTTTCTCTTCTTCTGTTTCAGGGATTACTCGCGGCACTGGAACTGGATTATTCTCCTTACTAAGCGCAACAAAAGTAACAAATGATGTTGCTGCTATACGCTTCTCACCTGAAATTAAATCTTCTGCTACTACCTTCACAAATACTTCCATCGATGTTCTACCCGTCCAAATTACAAAGGATTCATAACTAACACAATCTGAAGAGCGAACAGGATGTAAGAAATCTACCCAATCCATAGATGCTGTGACACATTCTTTCCTTGCATGCCTCGTTGCTGAAATAGAAGCAACCATATCCATCTCCGCTAATATCTTTCCACCAAATAGCGTATTGTGATCATTTAAATCTGTTGGAAATACTCGGCTCGTTTTAAACACTCTAGACTCATTAGCTGTTTTACCCTTTACTTCAGTCATTGTTATCACCTCTTTGATTATTTAACCCGCTATTTGCAGGCAGTAAGACTCCCACCATAAAATTCGGCTGGAGCAAAGAAGTTCGGTAAGAGTTCCATTTCCCATTAACACTAGAACGGTATGAGCTTAGTATCACTTCAAGCTTAATATTAACAACATTCAGAACTCTTAGTCCACAAAAAAGAACCGATATTATCAATCGGCTCCTCTAAATACATATTGTTCTTTTGGCGGTTCAACTTTATTCCATTTCGTTACTTCTAATACAGGGATATTCGCATGGAACGGTTGATAAAATTCAGTAGAAATTTCTCCCTCTATTTGAATCCAATCATCGTTTTTCCATTCTACACCTTCTGGCTTTTTCACTAACATACCATATACACCAGAATCCGCTACACAATGTATAATACCGAAACGGAATAAGAAATATTGTTCTTTTTTAGAAGAATCATCTTTGAAAACAAATCCTTTATAAGATAATTGTTTTCCAGTAAACTCGCCTGGATAATTATAAATTGTTTCCATTCCCTTTAAGAAATTTTCATCATTTAAAGTTACACTATCTTTCGTTACAAACTCTTTCTTCCCTTTTTCCATTACACCACGGTATCCTTCTTTTCCGTAATAAATACTCGTGTCTGGTCTTAAGAATTGCCTTCTCATAAATGGATCTGTACTTTCTGCTTGCGCAACAGGAAAATGAAATCCTTTCGCCTTAACGATATCTGAATCTAACGTTGCAATCGGGAAAAACAATCCTGAGACAATTGGAAAACAGAACAATGAGTACGAAAATACTTTTTTCAACCATGTATTCTCATCTTTTGAATGATCGTGCCCGCAATGGCTATGATTACAACTACAATCTTGTTTTCCTTGTTCTTTCTCATGTTCTTTTTGGAATACAATAATAATTTGAACGACTGTTAAAAAGCCTAAAATAATGGCTGCTGTAGTTGATAAATAGGCATACCTCATATTGATATACTTCGTAATATTACCGGAAATATGAAGCTGCGCGATCAAGATTGTAAAACCTAATAATATATACGCTCGAAACATAACCTACCACCCCATCGCATAAATGAGTAGTGAGCTTGCATAAACAACAAGTGTAACTGTAACTGTAACGACAATTACAAATTTCGTTTTAAATGTCGCAAGCATCATAAACATATTTTTAATATCCACCATCGGTCCATATACGAGGAACGCGACAAGTGATGCTGTTGAAAATGTACTTTGGAATGATGAAGCAATAAACGCATCTGCTTCCGAACAAAGTGATAAAATATATGCAAGTCCCATCATAACAGCTGGTGAAGAAAATGGACCTTGTCCAATAGCAAGCAGTGTTGAAGTTTGTACGAACGTTTGAACTGCAGCTGCAATTAACGCACCTAATACTAAATATTTTCCCATCGAGAAAAATTCCTCAACAGCATGCGTACATACATCCCACATTTTTTTACGTAATGGACGCTTATGATTCACTTCTGGGAAGTGATCGTCTCTTAATTGATGTTCTTTAAACATAAATGATAATATAATTCCAACGATAATTGCTACGACAATCGCTACAATAGAACGATACCATACCATGTGCATACTACTCCCAAAGGCAACGTATGTTGCAAATAATACGACTGGATTAATAATTGGCCCAGTTAGCATAAATGCAATCCCCGCATATGGCGGAACTCCTTTTCCGATTAATCTCCTAACAATCGGAACGATTCCACATTCACAACCTGGAAACATCATCCCTAAAAAAGTAGCCATTAAAACAGACAGAAATCGGTTTTTCGGCATCCATTTTGCTACCATATCTTCTGTCACAAACATTTGAATGAATCCTGAAATAAATACACCAATGAGCACAAAAGGAAGTGCTTCGATCAATATAGAGATAAAGATTGTATTCATTTGCAGGAATGCTTTCGGTAATTGAAACAATTCCATGATGTATTTCCTCCAACTTTTCATTAACAATATGTAATTTTAACCCCATTTTATGAATTGGACAAGACTTATACGGAATTCACCTCTTTCATATACATTACATTTTATAAGTTATATTCTATTCAAAATTTGGGATTTCATAGCAAAAAAGCTGCTCTAGCGCAGTTACACAACTATGCTAGAGCAGCTTTTTTATCGTTAAAAGTAACGTTTCTTCCAAAATACAAATGCTAAAGCGCAAGATAATGTTGCACATATTATGAGTACAATTACAAAACCTTGAGCCTCACCTTCAAACGGAACCTTTACGTTCATTCCAAAGAAACTAGAGACCATTGTTGGTAATGATAAAATGATTGTAATAGACGTTAACAGTTTCATAACACTGTTTAAATTATTCGATATAACAGAGCTAAAAGTATTCATCATTCCACTTAGAATATGACTATATATTTCCGCCATTTCAATAGCCTGTTTATTTTCAATTAATACATCTTCTAATAAATCTTGATCGTCTTCATACATTTTTAAAAATGTACTGTTACGCATTAATTTTTGAATTACAATTTTATTCGCCTTTAATGATGTTGTAAAGTAAACTAAACTTTTTTCAAGGCCTAGCAATGTGAAAATCTCTTTATTTTTCATCGACTTATTTAATTGATGCTCTAAATCGATTGTTTTTCTGTTAATTTGCTTTAAGTATCTTAAATAATAAGTAGAAATCGTATATAAGAGCTGAAGTGCAAAGCGTGTCTTTTTAAACGTATAAAATTCTTTAATACGTTGATTAATAAAACGTTCAAAAATTGGGTTTTCTTCTAAACAAATTGTCACAAAGCAATCTGGCATTACAATCATACCTATTGGAATCGTGTCATAAATCGAATTTCCTTCTTCATCATGTCTAACTGTTGGAATATCCACGATTATTAAAGTATTATTGTCTTCCTTTTCAATACGAGAGCGTTCTTCATCATCTAAAGGGTCTTTAATGAAATCTAAGTCTACATTTAAAGTTTGTACTAGATATTGAATTTCTTCTTCTGTTGGATGAAGTACATTAATCCAGCAACCCTTTTGCATTTCCTCAACCTCTTGTAGTTTTCCGTTTCGGTCTGTTAAATAAATATTTAACATACTATCACCCCGATTCTTTTTACATGTAGGAATCTACCTCTCTTAAACAACAGTTTTTGAACCGCCATTCTCAGCATATGAAACATACGTTTAAATTTCAATAGAAAAATTATTTTGAAAACGTTTTTATAAGAAAAATATTCTAAACAAAGAAAAAGACAGAGTGCTCTCTGCCTTAAAAAGCTTATGTTGCCTTTATAACATATTTAGAAAGCATCCACAAGTTAAAGCCAACTGAAATCGTATAACCAGCGTATGTTGAAATAATAAAACTTACATAATCGAAATACGGAAGCAATACAATATTTAAAACTATCTTCACAATAATGCCAATTATTAATCCTAGCACTGTCTTCTGTTGTTGATTAATTCCCTGTAACATCGCAGCTGTTACTGTAAAAAGTGAAAATAGTATACAAGCAGGAGCATAATACTGTAAAATAACGCTCCCCATCTCCGGATCATTTCCAGCGCCAAATAAAAGAGTATATACTGGTTTTGCTAACAACATCATTCCAATTGCCGCGGGTACCGTAATACCTACTACTAATACATTCGTCCTCGTAAAATGTTTGTACAGTAACTTCACATTTCCTGCTGTATAAGCTTTTGTCATCTCAGGTACGAGAGACATACTAAAAGCAGTCGCAACAGAAACAGGAATAAGGACAACCATCTGAACAAGGCCAATTATCGCATTAATCTTCTCCGCTTCCCCTTGCATATATCCTATTTGTATAAGTAGTTTATTTATTGTAAATGTATCAATCGTCTGATACAACGGAATTGCTAAACCTACCACAACAAACGGTATTGAGTATGTAAAGAGCTCCTTATACAGCGAGAAAAAAGATTTCGTTGTTTGCGGTATACTTACCATTTCTTTTTTCTTTAAGTGCTTTCTCCTTCTTACGTAATACGCACTTAAAACTGTTAATCCGCCTATCGCTCCCATAAAGGCACCAAACGTTGAAATACCAACAGCCAGCGAGACTGAAGCTTTTAAAACATATAAAACGACAAAGCTTCCTATCAAAATGGTTAAGACCCGAAAAAATTGTTCTACAACCACACTTAATGCAGAAGGTCCCATCGACTGAAACCCTTGAAAAAAACCTCTTAATAAGCTCATTACCGGCACAAGTATTAATGCAAAACTTACAATTCGAATATTATTTGTGACCGCTGTTACACTATTCCCTGTTTGATCATTCCCATCAATCACTAGTTCAGCTAAATGCGGTGCTAACAAATATAATATAAAACATGAGATTATTCCCATTAAAAGCATAAAAACGATACCACTCTTAAGCACTCTTTTAACCGTATGATAGTCATTCAGTTGATCATATTTTGATACCATTTTCGAAACGGCAAGTGGTAGTCCCATTGTTGCAATACTAAGCATAATAGTATAAGGGCGGTATGCATATGTGTATAACACGTACCCACTCGTACCGACCATTGCTGTAAATGGTATAACATATATAAACCCTAACATTTTAGATATCATCGTTGCCATCGTTAAAAATATCGTTCCACGTATAAACGGTGACCCTTTCATCACATTCCTCCGCTACGCTTTATTATTATACATTATGGACAACTCCTTTTTTTTAGAACCGAACCGAAACAAATAAAAAAAGCCAATGAAAAATCATTGACTTTAACGCGCTGCTTTTTTCTTTTTGAAATACTTTAATCCGAAGTATAAAGCAACAAAGAGAACAGCTCCTATAATTATGTAATGTGTGTAATCAGATGCATACTCTTTAATGTGTCGCCAATTCCCGCCAAGCTTTTCACCTAAGTATATAAACAGTATTGACCATGGAATAATCGCAACTACTGTATACAGTGTAAATAGCTTTAATGGCATTTTAGCTAATCCTGCTGGAATAGAGATTGCATGACGTACGACTGGAATAAAGCGTGCAGAAAAGATTACTCCTGCTCCGTAACGCTTAAACCAATTTTCCGCTATGTCTAAATGGTGTTTATTAATAAGTAGATATTTCCCATATTTCTCTACAACTGGACGTCCTCCATAATATCCAAGCCAATATAAAAAGATTTGAGCTAAAGTACCACCGATTGTTCCAGCAATAACTGCACCGACAAAGCTAATTTTACCATCTGCAACTAAAAATCCCGCATACGAAAGTACAATTTCACTCGGAATAATTTCAATCATTAAAGCTAGCGCTACTCCAAAGTAACCTAAGCTTGCAAAAAATTGCAATAACTGATCTATTATGCTTGCTAACATTTTATTTTCTATCTCCTTTTTCTTCACATACCATCCCATTATTACATAAAGGTTTCAATCTGCCAATATCTTCATTTCAACAATATGATTGGCATAAGCATGATTAATCTATTAATATTTCTTTCTGAGGTTCTTTCATAAAGGCAAACATTTCTTTAATTTGTTCTTCGGTATTTCTAGCAATCGATAAATTAGGCAATTCATTTTCACCAAAGAACTCCACATCTTCTGTTTCAATACTCGTTTTCTTTTCGCCACCAATAATCTTACAGCCAATAAAAATTTTATATACGTGTGTTGCTGAAGGCGATGGTTGATGTTTTTCTTTATCAAATATAGCGAATAGTTTAAAATCATCCACTTCATAACCCGTCTCCTCTATAACTTCTTTTGCTGCTACTTCTGTTGGCGTATAGCCGATATCAGCCCACCCACCTGGCAATGCCCATTTCCCATCACTTTTTTCTTTCACAAATAATAACTTTTCATTTTGAAAAACGACTGCTCTAATATCAACTTTTGGTGTTTGATAGCCTGTCTCATTTGCAAATAACTTCTCTACAACTTCCCAATCTGTCTTCGTGTAATGTGACATCATCGAAATGGAAATATCCCGTAATTGTTGGAAACGTTCTATATCATACACATCCTTAGAATACATTAAACCCGCTTGAGCTATAGATTGTATTTGTTTTGCCCAACCAATCCATTTTATCGTCATGTTTCCACATCCCTATTTTTTATTGAATGAATATTACATCAATTCTATTTATACATCTTTATTATACAAAAAAAGAGATTGATAATGTTCCAATCTCTTTCAAAATTAATCCAATTCACGTAAATGATCTTGTATATATTTTTTTCTTTTATTTATATATTCCTCAATCATATCAGCTTCTTGATCAAATATTTCTAATTTTTCTTTCATATATGGATCTTGTAGTAAATATGGACGAATCGATTCACACAAACCTTCTACTTTCGGCATCATAAACGAAACGGTAAATTGTTCTTCTAATATTTCTTCCAAAATACTTCGATATTGTTTTCTAAATACAGGTATATCTAACAACCTTGCACTTAATGTGTTATAACCTTGAATACGAATGTATTCATGATCAAGTGGTCTCCCTTGTACATCTCGCCCCCAAGTCGCATCATAATCCCACGGTATCACTTCAAATAAATTCGTTGCATCGTTATGATATAGTGCATAGTTATGAACAAAACCATCAAAGTTTTGAGTAAAAATGACGCCAGCTAACCACCTTAAATATTTGTCTACATGCAAAAACTTTCCAATTCCTTTTTCATAAGCTTCCCTTGACAAAGTATTTGCTTGAAATACAAATTCACTCAGTTGTTCTTCACTATTTTCATTCGAATATTTAAATTCATAACCCGCAAAAAGCTCGGTCTTAACATCTTTATCTCTCTCACTCATTAAAGAGAAATTTGCATCATCATCTATCGCATAATAAATAGACCCACTCGGTAATCCTCTATTTTTCAAAAAGTTTTCATCTACTGATTCTAACTGTAAATATACGCCTTGAATTTGACCGTTAATTTTTATAAATACATGTTGTGATTTAGGTGAAAGTACACCAATATCGTGAAAAAAGTCTAAAGATAATTTATTTCGTATGAGAGACGGATCCATAAACTCAGAGTTTAGATGAAACTCTTTCGCACCTTGAAATTTTTTCGGTTTATAGAACATAACATGATAAGATTTTTTCTCAAATTCACGAATATGAGCACCCCGATATACGATATCAATGTCATACTTCTTTTTTCCATAAGTTAATTTTGCTGGCACTGGACTGTCTGACCAAATTTCTCTTTTCAATTCCACTAGGTTCATTGGATGAATAAAAAAATCATATGAAGGTAGCATATTTCCCCATCCCTTCTCAGTTCTCTTCATTCAATGTATGCACTTTGCCTTGTCCATACATCCGCTATCAACCATTTATATAAAATTACACTCTTGTCCTGTTCAGAAAGATGCCTATATACATATCCTGTTAATGAAAAAGAATACCTTTTGACTTTAATACACGATAAGGAGGATTTCTATGAAACGTGATATTAGAAAAGCTGTTGAGGAAATCAAAAGTGCGGGGATGGAAGATTTCTTACATCAAGATCCAAGTACATTTGATTGCGATGATGATTGTACTACAAAAATAGAATGTAGCGACGATTGTAACTGCCCAAGAACAAGATGTACTCACGTGAAACATTGTACGTTCGTTACAAAATGTACTCATGTAAAAAAATGGACATTTGTTACAAAATGTACTCGTGTTCGCGTTCAAAAATGGACATTCGTTACGAAAGTAACACGTAGAAAAGAATGCGTTTTAGTTACAAGACGCACTCGTAGAAAACATTGTACGTTCGTTACAAAATGTGTACGCTTTGAAAAGAAATTTTACTGGACAAAACGATGTTACTGTAAAAAATGCGAGTTCTTCCCGAATGGACACGGTGGCTCTTGTGATGATTCATGGGATCATGGTAAAGACTGTCACGATTATGGACACAAATGGAATAATTGCAAAGGCGGAACTAAATTCCCATCTTGCAACAACAAGAAATTCGATCACTTCTGGTATAAAAAACGTAATCGCTAGTTTTTATGCCTATAAAAAAGGCCGTTTTGCGGCCTTTTTTCGTTTATTGAAAATGACTTATATCTGCAAATTGCTTCACTTCACATTTTCCTTCTTCAAATTCTATTATACTTAGACTAGCACTATGCATAAATGGATCATCCCATACATTTTCTATTTCAACACCTGCAAAATGTCCTACAAGTAATTTGGCCGCTGCCGCATGGGAAACAATTAATATACTTTCTCCTTTATGCTTCTCTAAAAGATGATGTATTCCATCAATTACCCTGTTATGAACAGTCTCAAAATTTTCTCCTGATGTTGACTGAAAAAGATGTGGCTCATACCAAAACAATTCTATATCGTCTGGGTATTGCCTTTCTATATCATCGATTGTTTGTCCTTCCCATATGCCCATGTTAATTTCATAGAAATGCTCGTCCGCGATTATAGGTATATCACGTTCGCCCTTTATTAACTCTGCAGTATGAAGTGTCCTTTCACTCGGACTACTATAAATCGCATGGATAGATAAATCTTTCATTCGATCTCCTAATTTCTTAGCTTGTAGCATCCCATTTTCAGTTAAAGCAGAATTTTTCCGACCTTGCATTCGTTTCGCTACATTCCATTCTGTTTCACCGTGCCTTGTTACGTATACAGTTGTTTTCATTTTGCATTCCCCCTTACCATGTTGGCCTCAATTCCCACGGCTCTACCCGTCCTACAATCCATTCACCACATTTACTCTCAATTCCTTTTATTACACCATCCGATATTTCTTCATGAGTAAGCCATCTGCCGTATGTACCGTCTAATATAAAACCTAATATTATTCTATGATAGCTACATCGCGTACCTCCTATTTTTTGTGCGGTCATGCGCGATGCTTTACTACCTAAAATATGAAAAGTGCTGTATGTTTCAGACGACAAGTCTAATTCTCTACAAATGAGCGATAACGTATCCTTCACACTGGAATGTATCCATGCGACAACTAATGTTATTGGGCCATTCCGCTCAATTGTGCTCTTAATTGCTAACTTTACATCGTCTTCATTATGATAATCTAACGATAGACATGAGATACTTTCTGGTATAGCACTCTCTCGCTTAACATTTTCTAATTTCACTTCATCTCTACCAATAATAGAAACATGAAACTCTTGCTCACAAAGCCACATACACACCCTCTTTAGCATTCCTGTTCCACCAATTACTAGCGCATGCAACTTCTTCCCCCCTTAGTAAAATGTCATATGAGGTTTATCTTCCCTATAATAATTAAGTCGGTCTTGCAATGTCCCTGAATGAAACTCAAATTTGTGGCCATCAGGATCAACAAAATAGATAGACTCACAATCCCTTACATCTCGTTCTCTTCCTTGTAAAATATGAACATCGTTTTCTTCTAATCGCTGCAATAGACGTTCAAAGTCTTTCTGTTCAACTGAAAACGCAATATGCGTATAAGATTGATGAATCTCATTTCTCGGAATATGTGCTTCTTCATTAAGTGCTATCCATACCCCGCATACATAAAAATATGCAAGTTTTCTCCCTTTAACTAATAATTCTCCTTCTAACACTTTTTCGTAAAATGTAATAGAGTTTTCTAAATTAGACACTGAAAAACAAAGATGATTAATTCCTTTTAACAAAATTAGCTCCTCCTTAAACAAACGAAAAGATGAGCGAAAATTCACTCATCTTTTATTATACTATTTCTTTGTAATATATGCCCATTTATAGCTGAAGTCCCCACCAAACGTATGATTTGCAATACCTTTTACATACGGTTTCTCTAAATATGCCGTACTTTGTTGGTACGCAGGAGAAATGGCAGCATCTTCACCAATTAAGATTTTTTCAGCTTCTGCAAGTGCATTCCAACGTGCTTTATCATCTTTTAATAGCTCTCCTTTTGATTTCGCTACTAAATCATCATACTTCGGATTAGAATAATCCATTTCATTAAATGAACTTCCCGTAACGAACATATCAATATAAGTCATTGGATCTGGATAATCCGGACTCCATGCAGATAATGAGAATTCATATTCAAATTTCTTTTCTAACTCTAGCTTCTGCTTATATGGTTGTTGTTTCAAATTCACTTTAATACCAGGTAAGTTTTTCTCTAACTCCTCTTTAATAAAGTCGCCCACTTTTTTACGGCTACCATTATCATCATTTAAAAATTCTACTGTAATTGTATCTTGGCCAAGTTCTTTCTTTGCTTCTTCCCATAATTTTTTTGCTTTTGCTGCATTGTCTTTACTGTCACGGAAATTTTTATTTACAGAACGGAAATCTTTCCCATCTGGTCCTGTTGTAAATTTTTCAGGTACTAAGAAATATGCTGGTAATGATCCGTCATTTAAAATAACATTTGCAATTCCTTTTTTATCATATGCTAGATCAATCGCTTCACGAACTTTTTGGTTTTTAAACGTTGCATTTTTCTGGTTAAAACGCAAGAAATACATACGTGGATCTAACTTCGTTTTAAATTCATCTGGCTTATTCTTTTTATATTTATCAACAAATTCAGAACTTAAAATAACACGGTCTGCTTGATCACTATCATATAAATTTACTCCCGTGCTAGTTTCCTTCACTATATTTACATTAATTTCTTCTAATTTTACTGTATCTTTATCCCAATAATTAGGATTTTTCTTCAATTGATAACTTCGTTCATGTTTCCATTCACTCATCGTAAATGGCCCATTGTATAATAGTTTATCTGCTTCTAATGCATATTTATCCCCTTGTTCTTTCACATATTTTTCATTTAATGGGAAAAATGTTGGGAACGAAGTAAGCTCAAGGAAATATGGTGCTGGTTGTTCTAATTCTACTACTAACGTTTTATCATCCTTTGCTTTTACTCCTAATTGATCTAACGGTAATTCTCCCTTATTTACTTTCTGTGCATTTTTCACATCAAATAAAATAAATGCATACTCAGCTGCTGTTGCTTTATCTAATGCACGTTGCCATGCAAATACAAAATCTTGCGCTCGAACCGGATCGCCATTAGACCACTTTGCGTCTCGTAATTCAAATGTATATGTCGTTTTATCTTCACTAATCTTCACATCTTTTGCCATACCTGGAGTTGGTTTATTATCCTTATCTAAACGATATAACCCTTCCATTGCATTGACAAAGGCACGGAATGATACAGAGTCTGTCGATTTTGATGTATCCATTGAAGGAATTTCTGCTGCTTCTAGTAAGTTTAATACTTGCTTATCTGCTGCCCCCTTACTTGCCTCTTTCTTCGTTGTAGATGCCTTCTCCCCATTTCCGCAACCTGCAACTAATATACTAGTTGATAATGCTACTGCAGCAATCGTTGTTACCTTTCTCTTCATTCTTCCTTCCCCCAATCTATATGTATAAATGAAATCCAGTATAATACATATTATTATACAAAAGATTCAGATTATTTCAAATATTATTTTCGTACATTAAAAAAAAGAAGCGGATAGAGAGTCTTTCCATCCGCTTCTTTTTCTATTTCTTTTACTTGTAATCCATCGTCTATATCAAATGGATTTTGAACTTTAAATATTTCGTCCATTATTTTCAAAAACTCTTCCTCATTTTTAGATTCTCCATTAATCGTCAATGAGTACGGCTCAATCTCGCCCAATTTATAATCAACAACAAATTGGATCTTCACCTTTTTCCTTGGCATATCAGGACTTTCTCCTTGAAACTCTACCAATTCTAATCCTTCGGTGCCACGATAATATACCCAACCTGGATTTCTAAAATAATTTTCAAAAGATTCACCAATTGAAAAGAACGGATATTCATATAGTGAGCCTGCACGAACTTTTTGAATAATATCTCGATCAGTTGGGAAAAAGAAATGGCTGAAAAAAATACTAGCAACTGCTAAAATCGTAACAATTGTTGCTCCCATTTTACTCGTTCCACCACTATCACGAATGAGATACTTCTCAACCGATTCATCTTGAATTTCTCGTGCTTTTATTCGATATATACGCCTTTCTGCAAATTGATAATATAATCCATTCGCAAAAATCGCCATTCCAAATAAAATAAAAACGAGTAATAGAAACGTCAGAGGCACCATATTAATGATTGGTAATGCTACGTTGAAACCCATATAATAAGAAAACGCATCACACGCTACTAATAACAATACAAATAATGCTGCTGGTAAATAGTACTTACGATACCCAAGCCAGCCTACATTGAAAATGGCTGCCCAACCATTCCAGCTCCACCTAGCAATCCGCTTTTCCTCAAGTTCCCATTTCCTTTTGTAATACGAAAATTGTCTCCCTACATACACTTCTAATTCCTTGTCTATTAGTGCGCTTCCTTCACCTTGTTCAGTATGCAAAGTCCGCTGGCAACTTTCACAATTCAACTGATTTCCCTCGCAAAGTTGCCCACAATTTATACATCTCAAAACAATCCCTCTTCCCGTCCATACGTTATTTCAATATACCTTCGTGTTTTAATAACCACTCTTTCCTCCATAAACCACCTGCATATCCAACAAGCTTCCCGCTCTTTCCTATTACACGATGACACGGAACGATAATTGAAATCGGATTACGACTATTCGCTCCTCCTATCGCTCGTACAGCTTTCGTATTTCCAACTTTCTCTGCAATATCTAAATATGAAGCACTTACGCCATACGGAATAGTATAAAGCGCATCCCATACATTTTTTTGAAATACTGTTCCCGCAGCAGCCAACGGGACTGTGAACTCTTTTCTTTTCCCCTTAAAATATTCATCTAGCTCATTTATACATTGATCTATCATTTCATTTGTAATTTCTTCTTGTCTCTCATCAACAAATATAACAGACGTAATTCCTTTATCGTTCGCTGTAATTTCTAGCAAACCTAATTCACTTTCATAATAAGCCTGGTACATATGTCAGCCTCCAATTCAATTCATATTAATTATTGTAACACGAATAGACAAAATTTTTCGTATAAGCGTTTTATTAGAGAAACAAAAACGAGAATGATACAATGTAAGAAAATTCAATCTAGGAGGCTATTGGATGCATTCCGAACTTTTTTCACCTTATACAATTAAGGACGTTACATTAAAAAACCGTATCGTTATGTCACCTATGTGCATGTATTCATCAGAAAAAGAGGATGGCCAAGTAACAAATTTTCATCTCGTTCATTACGGAACAAGAGCTGCCGGTCAAGTTGGTTTAGTTATGATTGAAGCAACGGCCGTGTTACCTGAAGGAAGAATTTCTAACAAAGACTTAGGTATATGGGATGATAGCCTAATTGAAGGCTTACATAAAACGACAACTTTTATACATGATAACGGTGCAAAAGCTGCCATTCAACTCGCTCACGCCGGAAGAAAAGCAGAATTAGAAACGGATGCTCTCGCTCCATCCGCAATTCCATTTAATGAAACAATGAAAATACCAGTAGAAATGAGTATACAGCAAATAAAAAATACTATATTAGCTTTTCAAGAGGCTGCCATACGTTCAAAACAAGCTGGATTTGACGTTATTGAAATACACGGTGCTCACGGTTATCTTATTAATGAATTTCTTTCTCCACTTTCTAATAAACGGACTGATGAATATGGCGGTTCACCTGAAAATCGCTATCGTTTCTTACGTGAAATTATTGACTCAATAAATGAAGTTTGGAACGGACCGTTATTCGTTCGTATTTCAGCAAATGACTATCATCCTGATGGATTAACGGTTCAAGATTACGTTCAGTATACAAAATGGATGAAAGAACAAGGGGTAGATGTAATCGATTGTAGTTCTGGGGCTGTTGTACCGGCACACATCGATGTATATCCCGGGTATCAAGTACAATACGCTAAACATATTAAAGAGCATGCTAACATTGCAACTGGTGCTGTTGGATTGATTACGACTGGGGCACAGGCAGAACAAATTTTAAATAATAACGAAGCAGATTTAATTTTTATCGGACGTGAGTTACTTCGCAATCCTTACTTCCCAAGAATAGCCGCCAATGAACTTGGCTTTGAGTTAGAAGAACCGTATCAATACAAGCGAGCACCGGGGAAAATCCATACGAATAAATAAAACCGAGAATATTATGTACGACTAAATATAGAGAAATTAAAAGTATACTACAAGACAACATATATTATTTCATAATATCGTTTTATGGTGTATCAACATTTTGCTTGATACACCTATTTTTTGTTTTTCACCTCCCTCTTGTTACTACATTTAGCATTAAATTGAAATAACGTTATATAAAAAATTAATTTTAATGAACAAAACAACCATAATCACACTCTAAATATGCGACAAGGTTATAATCCACATTCCATAATATGGATCACAACTGAAGTAACAAAAAAAAAACAATTTCTCAAATTAAGTAGGAAATTGTTTTTTATTATAATAGTATACTGTTTTTAATTCGTTTGTTTCGTTTATAACTCCAACAAATTTAAGTATCCTTTATAAATAGGAACGATGGGCTGGCCATGAACCTTGGAGCTTACGAATTTGTACAATTTGTCCTGTATGATAAGCATCGTGCAAAAGAATGTTCTGATATTGTTGCCAAATTGGAAGAGAAGGGGTAAGTCGCTCTAGTTCTGCTTCTTGAAGGGATATTAATACAGATTGTAAAGCATCATGCACTTGAATTGTTCGTAACACTGTTTGTTGCCAAGCATCCTCATCATTACATCCACCTTGGACAAACGTTTCATCATTATTTTGTGGTGCAACAAATGTTTCATCTTCGTGTAAGCGGGCAAGTAGCCGTTCTTTAAAAGTAAGTAAATGGTTTACATTTTCCCAAATTGTATTACTAGCCCTTCCTTCTGGTTGCCAACATGCTTGTGCAGCGGTAAGATCCTTTAACGCGTCTGATATAGGTGGATACCATGCTTCTTCGTAAAAAACTTGCTTAATTCCATTTTGCAACATTTCTTTTTTACTCATTCGTATATCCTCCTTTTGCAAACCCTCAAAAAGTATGGACTAGTACATATCATTCTTCTCGTTTGTTATTCTATCGTTGTAATTTCATTTGAGTTATAAAAATAGATACCCGTTTCTTCTCGCAATGCAGTGATATACATCCCTTTCGCCACATCTTTCGCTGAAATTGGTTTATACTTTTTGAAAGCCCCTTTAAATATAAAAGGAATGATACGAGATAACTTTTCAGCCATTCGTTCACCGAAACGAAATTCTTGTCGATTTCCTACTAATAAAGATGGCCTAAAAATGTGAATGCCACCTATGACTAACTTTTGTAATTCCTCTTCCATTCTCCCTTTAACTTGCGAATAAAAGAAAAACGATTTAGGATTTGCTCCCATCGAAGACACAACAAGGAAATTTTGCACACCTTGTTTCTCCGCTAGACACGCAGCTCGTAACGTATATTCATAATCTACCTTTTTGAAATTTGCTTTTGTTTTTGCTTTTTTTATTGTTGTTCCTAGACAACTAAATACGTCATCTACAGCAAAAAACTCTTTATATTCCTCTAATACCGAATAATCTACTTGCTTTTGCTGTAACTTCTCATGTTGCCATTGCATTGGTTCTCTTACAAAAATAGTAACCGAATCGTAGTAATCTGATTCAAGTAATAGACGCGTTATCTCTTGTCCAACTAAACCACTTGCACCAAGTACTAACGCTGTTCGCTTATTCATATATGCATATACCTCTTATTTTACTTTTCTCTCCTTCAGTAAAATACAACTTTTAGGAGTTTCCTTTTCTCATTTTACCACAAGTAAAGCACTATGCGTACGCATAGTGCTTTACTCACTCTTTTTTCTCATCTTTCTCTCGTAATTTTGTAACTGTTGATGCATCTCCTAAATTACTTAATAACCTTCTTAAAAAAATTAAGACTAAAGCTAATGGTAATACTACCGCTAATATCAATAAAATAGCTTCCATTAAGTAACCCAAACACTCATCCCCCTCTACACCCTCCTTTCATATATATGAACACAGCGTTGTCACATATGCATGTATTCGCAAAAATAACACATCTATATTTGACAACTTTATAACAAAATCAAATCGGAATGATTATTATTTATTGCAACTTTATAAAAGATGTATTATACTAAGTTCGCAAACTAAAACGTAATTATTCCGTTTTGTATTAAAATGATATTTTTCTTCTAAAATTGGGGAAAATATATTCGTAAAAAAAGAAAAGAGGAGAACTTCATGCCTAAAAGATTGACTATATTTTCATTCTTACTTATTTTCACTTTAATTTTTACTGGCTGCTCAAATACAAAAAAAGGTAATGCCAAGAAAGACGGAAAGCTAACTGTTTATACAACTATTTTTCCTCTTGCTGATTTCGCAAAAAAAATTGGTGGCGACTATGTAACGGTTGAAGCAATTTATCCACCTGGTGCAGATTCTCATACATTTGAACCAAGTCAAAAACAAACAGTAAAAGTTGCAAAAGCCGATTTATTCGTTTATAACGGCGCTGAATTAGAGCCATTTGCTGAAAAAATGGAAAAAGCATTACAAAAAGAAAATGTTAAAATTGTAAATGCATCAAAAGGTATTGAACTGCGTACTTCTACTGAAGAAGAGCATCATGATCACGGAGACGGCCATAAAGAAGATGAACATCATCACGATAAAGACCCACACATTTGGTTAGACCCTACTCTAGCAATGAAACAGGCAGAAAAAATTAAAAATGCACTTGTAGAATTACAACCTGACCATAAACAAGAGTTTGAAAAAAACTTCGCAGCACTTCAAACGAAATTTACTGATTTAGATGATCAATTTAAAGCAGCTGTTGCGAATGCAAAAACGAAAGATATTTTAGTTTCTCATGCGGCTTATGGATACTGGGAGCAACGCTATGGCCTAAAACAAATTGCTATCGCGGGTATTTCAGCTTCTGATGAACCATCTCAAAAACAGCTTGCTGACATTACAAAAACAGTAAAAGAACATAATCTACAATATATTTTATTTGAAACTTTCTCTACTCCAAAAGTAGCATCTGTCATTCAAAAAGAAACGGGTACAAAGGTTTTACGCTTAAATCATCTTGCTACTATTTCTGAAGATGATGCGAAGAGCAATAAAGATTACTTCACTTTAATGGAAGAAAACGTAAACACATTGAAAGAAGCTACTAACTAATCAATTTTTGAAAGAAGCTGAACGATTCATTCAGCTTCTTTTTTTATTTTTTCTTACTTGACTTGACCAAAATAACAAGTAAAATTATCCATATTAGCTTTTAAGCTATATTAATTTAGAAGGTGAGTTGGAATTATGACTCTTCACATTTGTGAAGTAACAGAAAAAAATTGGCGTTCGGTAGCTGCTTTAAACGTCGCAAAAGACCAGCAGCAATTTATTGAAAGCAATGCGTTTTCTCTAGCAGAATCATTATATGAGGGAAACGGAACGTCAGTAGGTTTATATGATGGAGAAACACTTGTAGGATATGCAATGTACGGATGGTATTGGGAAAAACGTAAAAGCGTATGGTTAGATCGCTTTATGATTGACCAACAATATCAAGGAAAAGGATACGCAAAACGTTTCCTTCGTATACTCATTCAATTCTTACAAGATAAATTTGAATGTAAAATAATTTATTTAAGTTTACATCCAGACAACAAACTCGCAATGGGATTATACGAGTCATTTGGCTTCCGCTTAAATGGCGATATTGATGACGAAGGTCCAGTTGTAGGTGTTGTAATGGAGTTACTATTAGATGAACATACAAGCCTGTGAAAACAGGCTTTTTATTATCCTTCTTTTTTTGCAATCTATCATTTTTCCATAAAGTACTTAGTTAATTCCAAAAAATAAGCCTGCAATATATGCAGACTTATTTCACACACTCCTCAAAATGTTCTTGGAACCATTCTTTATTAATATCTTTTCCGATAAACACGACTTCACTTACTCGTTCTTCGCCCTCTTGCCACTCTCTATCGTATGATGCAGCAAACAGTGTATGTACACCCTGGAAAACAATACGTTTATCTACTCCATCAATCGATAAAATTCCTTTGTAGCGATATAAATATTCACCTAGTTCTTGAACGACAGCTGACATCCATTCATTTAGTTTTTGTAAATCTAACGGACGTTCTTCACGTAGTACAAACGATTTTACACCTTCTAGATGATTATGCTCTGTATGAGGATAAATTTGTAACGTATCTTTCGTTTTAAACGTTTGAATTTGTAGTAACGATGGAATATCCACATCACAGTTAGTAGCCTCGATTAACTTTGCAGTCGGATTAATTCCTTGCAGTTCATGTAAGAGATTTTCTTTCTCACTTTCTTCAATTAAATCTAGTTTATTTACTAAAACAACATCAGCAAACGCAATTTGCTCTTTTGCTTCTAGTCCTTTTTCAAAATGTTTATGTATATGATAACTATCTACTACTGTTACAACACCGTTAATTTGGTATGCGGATTGAATAACAGGATCTAAAAAGAATGTTTGAATAATTGGACCTGGATTTGCAAGACCCGTCGTTTCAATTACTAATCCATCAAAGTCCATTTTCCCTTCTGCTTTTACGTCCAGTAATTGTTTTAAAGCGACGAGTAAATCTTCACGTACAGTACAACATAAACATCCATTCGTCATCTCCATAATCTCTTCTTCGACATTCATAATCAGTTGATTATCAATACCAATTTGCCCTATTTCATTTACAATCACTGCTAATTTCTGACCGTGATTCTCTGATAAAATACGATTTAATAATGTCGTTTTCCCTGATCCAAGAAAACCAGTTAATATTGTTACTGGAATCATTCCCTACATCTCCTTATAGCTATATGTTTTTACATTATAGCATATAGAGAAAATCGTTTTTGTAGCAAAACATATTTATTGTATGTCTGAACCTGTAACTATATAATAATATGTAGTAAGAAAGCCTTTTCAAAATATTATTCATTCATCAAGGGGGTACATATAATGGAACGAGTTCAAATGACCGAAACACTAGAATTTTCTCGTATTATTCAAGGTTTTTGGCGTTTAGCAGAATGGAATATGACAAAGCAAGAGTTACTTTCTTTTATGGAAGCTTGTATGGATATGGGGATTACTACTTTCGATCACGCTGATATTTATGGCGGTTATACGTGTGAAGGGCTGTTCGGAGAAGCATTACAACTCAAGCCTTCCTTACGCGAAAACATGCAAATTGTCACAAAATGTGGAATCGCTCCCCCATCAGCTAAATTTCCAGAGCGATATGTTGCGCACTACAATACGAGTGCTGAACATATTATTAAAAGCGCGGAGAAATCATTACAAAACTTACATACAGATTATATTGATGTATTGCTCATTCATCGCCCTGATCCATATATGGATCCAAATGAAGTAGCAGAAGCGTTCTCACGCTTAAAGCAAGAAGGAAAAGTCCGTCACTTCGGTGTATCTAACTTTTTACCTTCACAGTTTAATATGTTAAGTTCCTATTTAGATTTCCCGCTCATTACAAATCAAATTGAAGTATCGGCGATGCAGCTTGAGCATTTCGAAAAAGGGACAATTGATTTATGCCAAGAAAAACGAATCAATCCTATGATTTGGTCACCTCTTGCTGGCGGAGAAATCTTTACTGGTCAATCAGAACGTGCCGTACGTGTACGTGAAACGTTACAAAAGGTTGCTACAGATCTAGATATTACTAGCATAGATACGGTTATGTATGCATGGTTGCTTGCTCATCCAGCTAACATGATGCCAATCGTTGGCTCTGGTAAATTAGATCGTGTTAAAACGGCGGCTCTTGCTACAAAAGTTAACTTAGACCGTCAACAATGGTTTACAATTTTCGAAAGCTCTAATGGACACCCTGTACCATAATGTACAAAAAGAAGAGCCGTTTCTTTACAGCTCTTCTTTTTCATATGTATTTCTAGTCATGGCAAATACACACATATCCCTTAATCCATTTCCATCTACTGCAACACTCGCACTTTCTAACGTACCTTCTAACTTAAAGCCTAATTTCTCAGGTATCGCTCTACTCTTCTTATTTAAAGAATCACAACGAATTTCTACGCGATTTGCTTTCAGTTCAGTGAAAGCGAACTCCGTTATACCTTTCGCAGCCTCTACCATATAACCCTTTCCACTAAATCTCGAATCAATCCAATACCCAATTTCAAATTGAGGTATATCCCAATTAATACGATGTAATCCAGCTGATGCAATAAATTCACCTGTTTCTTTCGAAAAAACTAGTAATCTTAAATCCTCACGCTGCAAAAATTGAATATGCGATTTTCTAATGCTCACTTCTACTTCTTCCTCTGTTTGCTCTTTTTGTGCAAAAGCCATCCATGGTTTTAATTCTTTCATAGAAGCTTGAATTGCATCATATACAAATTTACCGTCACCTGGTTTCGGCATTCGAATAAATAGCCTTTCAGTATAAAATTCAGAAGGAAAATCGAATAATAACGGATTCACTCTCACCACTCCCTATATTTCTTTTATATATAATAATATCCATCTCAAGTTATACAGTAAAGAAATTTCTGAATTTTACACATTTTAATCATTTACCTCTAGAGCAACACGAACTCCAGATTCAATTGCTCCTTGTATCCATCCGTGATATAACGTTGTATGATCTCCAGCAAAGTATAGTCTCCCCTCTGGTTTTATAATTGCTGGTTGTAGTTCAGATTCTTGTCCTGCCTGAAATAGCGCAAAACCTCCAAGTGCATATGGATCCAATGTCCAACTTTTTGATATGCCAGACAAGAACTCATCATATACTTGGCCACCTAATATTGTCGCTAAGTTCTGTAGTGTGTAATAGATACGATCACCTTTTGATAAGCCATCCCATAACAACGCATCATAAGACCATGTATAACTTCCTAACATCATAGCAGGTCCTTTCTCTCCAATTCCATGACTTGGATAATAAGCGTAACGAATTGGCAAATCTGTGATAATCCTGCCACCTAATTGCCCTTGTTCTTCCCAAAATCGACTTTTAAATTGAATTCCTATTTTCGTCGCTGGCATATAATGCAATTCACGAATTGCTTTCCATTTTTCATGAGATATCGAATCAAATGGATCTACTTCCACAAAGCGCATTGTCGAAAATGGAATTGTAATAATAACTACATCCCCTGTAATACTACTATACTCAAAAGTTTCCTCGTCTCGATAGAAAGCTGTCACACCGTTATCGTGTTGATGTAGCTTCATTAATTTTTGATTATATATAATATTTTCTTCTAATTGTGGTAAGAAAGACTTTGGTAATCTATCATTTCCGCCTACTATTTCACAAAATCCACTCTCCTCCTGCATAATGTATAAAAAGCGTAACGTCTCAACAAATGACCTTTCCAAAAAACCTTCTAAATCTAATAGAACACCGATCATCTCTATTGTTACCGGCGAGAAATACGTATGATATTGATAAGGATGATACTTTAAAAATTGTCCTGTAGAGTATCTCCCAAAATCCTTTACTACAATATCCCAATTTTTCTCTGGATTCTTTTTTATAAAATTTATAATTGGCTGTACCGCTAACAATAATAGCTCCTCAGACGTCTTCCCGACTTCATTCATTTCCACAGGATACTTTAATATACTTGGGTCTTTTTCATATTGTTTTAATGTCGTTTTCCGGCCATTTACGTAAATAATATCCGTCTCATTCCTATTAATAAAAGGGCTTACCTGTAGCCCAAATTTTCTTATATATGCCATCGTTAATGTGTGCGAATACGGAATTCTCATTGCCCCAACATCTAAGTACAATCCGGTATCTTCCATTCTAACCGTCTCTATGCGGCCACCTACCCGGTTATTTGCTTCAAAAATCTTCACATCATGTCCTGCAGCCTTTAATAAAGATGCCGAAACTAATCCAGCCATACCGGCTCCTACTACAATAATTTGCTTCGAACGAGTCGTCTTCTTTAACCCTTTATTTATAACTTTTAACGTTTCGTCCATCTCAGTGTTATACATTATATCTTTCTGCACAATTCCACCCCTTACTTCATAAAGTGAAACTATAATCAGTGAGGGGCTCTTCCCCCACTGATTATTAGTTGAACCAATCGGGCTTTTATGGACAGTTAATGCGGGATAAAATGGGCATTAGTGGTTTAGTGCATTTTATTCATAAATTCCCATAAACATAACAACATAACGAGCGGAATATTCACTAAAAGTACATAAGAGTTAGCTTTCACAACTCTTCACACTTCGTATAATATAGCAACAGCAAAGAAGGAGTGGTTGAAAATGAAACAAATTTACGACTACCACGCTACAAAGAAGTATTTAGAAGAAAAGAAACAACAACTATGCAATAAACTTAGTAGTATGCACCTTTCTAAAAAAGAGCTTGAACAACTAAAACTTGAAATTGATAACTACGATTATATTTTAAATTTAGTGGAAATGAATCATTATGAACGAGGCTTTTCTCGTTAAATATAGATAGGTGGTTTATCCGTTTTTAATTTTGAGCATTTTATTACGCATTTTTCGTAAGTAAATATATAATAGGATGTACATTAAGATTGAGAGGTATATTCTATGATCAAATTAAGTGTGTTAGACCAATCCCCTATTTCAGACGGTAGTACAGCAGCACAAGCTTTTGCACATACAGTTACACTTGCACAAGAGGTTGAAAAACTCGGATATACACGCTTTTGGGTATCAGAGCATCACAATTCTGTCAGCCTTGCTGGTTCAAGTCCAGAAATACTTATTTCTCATATTGCAGCGAAAACTGAGCGTATGAGAATTGGTTCAGGTGGTGTTATGTTGCCACACTATAGTCCATATAAAGTTGCTGAGAATTTCCGCGTTTTAGAAGCGCTTTATCCAAATCGTATTGACCTTGGTGTCGGCAGAGCACCTGGTGGTATGCCCATTGCAACTCGCGCACTACAAGAAGGAAAAATGGTCTCACTTGATCAATACCCAGAGCAAATTGCAGATGTTGCAATGTACTTACATGATCAAGTACCAGAAAACCATCATTACGTAAATTTAAAGGCTACCCCTGTCATTCCAACATCTCCTGAGATGTGGATGCTCGGTTCTAGCGGAGAGAGTGCAATGATTGCCGCAAAACAAGGTGCTTCTTTTGCATTCGCACAGTTCATTAACGGATACGGTGGCCCTGAAGTAATGAAAGCTTATCAGAAACAATTCCAACCTTCCTATTTAGGAGATAAACCAAAATCAATCGTCTCTATTTTTGTTATTTGCGGGGAAACGAATGAAGAGGCGGAAAAAATTGCTTCTAGTTTAGATTTATCAATTTTATTACTAGAACAAGGAAAGAGTACAACTGGTACTCCCTCTATCGAAACTGCACAAAATTATTCATACAGCGCTTATGATTTATTCCGTATAAAAGAAAATCGTCAACGTATGATTGTCGGTGATCCATCTTCTGTGAAAGAACAAATTGTAAACTTAAGCAAAGCGTACAATACTGATGAATTTATGATTGTCACAATTACTCATCGATTTGAAGATAAATTAAGGTCTTATCGCTTACTAGCAAATGTTTTTCATTTATAATGAAAAAAGGGAGATACATCCATTACGATGCATCTCCCTTTCTTACTACTTATTACTTTTGGCTTCTATATAATCAATAGCTTCTTTTAATAGCTCTTCAAATCCCTCAGGATAATCATGATTTAAATTAGGCACAACTTTATACTCATGTTCTATATTTTTGTCTCTTAATAATTGTACAAATTGCTGCGTACATTCAAAACAATCTTCATCTTGATCCCCGCACACTATATATCCCTTTATATGTTTATCTTGTAACACTTCCAATAACTCATTCCATTCTTCAACCTCTGGAAGCCACGGCGCCATAAAAATAAAACCATCTACATCTATATCTTTTTGTAAAATCGTATACAAAGCTACTCTTGCGCCAGCAGAAAAACCACCAATTATTACTCTTTCTACCGTATGATTTTCTTTAAAATTAACGTAATGCTCTTTTAATTCTTCTTTCCCTCTATGTATATCATCCCAAACAAACCCATCTGAAAACTGAATTTGCGAAGACTGTGGTATAGCTAACGTATAATCTTGATCCAAAACAGATTTCCAATATGGTTCTACTATTCCTATATTTTCTTGATCTCCGTGCATTGCAATCAATAGTTTTTCTTTTTTCTTGCCTCCTATATATTTCACGTCTGCTCGTTCTGTTTTCTTTGCTAATTCTTCCCTCTCTTTACATAATTGAACCATTTTATGAAACACTTCAAATTTATGTAGTGGTTTTAAATCGTCGTCGGAAATCAAATACTCATTTCCATACCAAAAACCCTTTTCTATAATGGCTTCCTTCATTAATTGCAACGCTTCTTCTTCAAGTCCTGCTGCACCCGCTAGTGCATATTTGAAATTATATATTTGCGCCTCATTTCCCACTATGCCTTTCGCATGTTCCATTATATAGGTGTACGCTTCCAAACTTCCTTCATTTGCGTAACAATGTAATCTTTCATTTAATAATTGAATGTAAGTTATACTATTTTTCATACACCCATTCCCCCGTAATCTTTTATAATATTTATTTCTCAAACCTTTATACCATTCTGTAATCACTGTATATAACTTACGCTAACAATACTTAATCATTACTCCTCTTCTTCCAATAAGTTTAGTATAAAGTTTAATAGACTGAAAAATCAATTTTTATAAACAAAAAAAGACAACAATATATTTATTGTTGTTTTCCATACATCTATCCACTCTTTTGTTTTTTTCTGTCTGGTTTACTTGAAACTAAATAATGTTTTTCTGAAATATATAAGTTTCTTTTTAATATACGATTTAAATACGGCCCTAATTTCATCCCGCATATAAGACGCTCTTCACTACCTTCAACAATTGGAAACATTTCTTTTTCTGTTACGTACAGATCTACTGCTTTTTGTACGATATCAATTTCTTTAACTAGGTTTAGATTTTCTTCTGTATGTTCAAATACCTCAAGCGTTTCCTTCGTAATAAGGAAACTATTTGTTGGAAATACAGATAAATACGGCTTTAACAAATCATAATTTACTGTATAATCATCATTTACTAATACTGTATAAACGATATTAGCATTCGTTTCTAGAAACTTAGCCATCGCTTGTTCTAATTCATCTTTCGTAATTTCACGCTCTTCTTTTCCGGTTCTGAAAAAGCGAAACATCGCATCGCCTCCTTTTTACTATATTATAGCATAAAAGAAAACTGAAAAATTACAAAAAAAGCCATTGAAAGAATTTTTCAATGACTTTTTTCTTTATATACTTATATTTATTTTAAGAAAGCACTTAGCATCCATACATGTTGTTCTAATGTTGTATGAATCGCTAATAACATGTCCGCTGATGTTTCATCGCCAGCTTCACCAGCAACTTCCATGCCTTCTTTTAATTCTTGAATAAGCGCAGAGTAATCATTCACTAATGTTTGTACCATTTCTTCTGCTGATTCCTTGCTTGTCCCTTCACTCACACTAGATGTTGCAAGATATTCTTTCATTGTCGCTAATGGCTTACCTTCCAACGCTAAAATACGTTCTGCTAATTCATCGATATACGTTCCAGCTTCATTGTAAAACTCTTCAAATTTCTCATGTAATGTAAAGAAGTGTGGTCCTGTCACATACCAATGATAATTATGTAGTTTCACATATAACACATTCCAGTTTGCTACCTGCTTGTTTAATACTTCAACAACATTTGTTTTCGTACTCATACAATCCACTCCTCTTATCATTTCATAATGTTTATCTTTTAATAACCTAGTTACATGTTACCATACATTTCCTATCCTTTGGAACGATCGGCTCATATGTAACAAAGTTTTAACACCTTTAATACTTCCCTAATATCTTTTCATTCATGTATGTTTTCAAACACTTCATACGTCTAATTGTCCAAGCTCATACATATGCATAATAGTAAATCAAGCTCATCGTAGTAGAAAGAGGGATAACATGGACAATCAACAATGGCAAGTAGCAAAGAAAGTCGCTGCTACTTATATTGGAACAGTCGTTGGAGCTGGATTTGCTACTGGACGAGAAATTGTTGAATTTTTTACAGTGAACGGAATATATGGAACGATTGGCATATGTGTAAGCGGATTTTTTTTTATTTGGCTTGGCACAAAGATGATGTTACTTTCATCACAAATCGGTGCATTTTCAGCGCAAGAATTTAACAAATATTTATTTGGGGATGTATTTGGAAATGTTGTAAATACACTATTATTACTCGTATTATTTGGTGTAACGAGCGTTATGTTATCAGGAGCTGGGGCGGTATTCGAAGAGCAACTTCGTTTACCAAGACAACTTGGTATTTTCATTACAGTGATCGCCTGTCTCATTATAGGTAGTCGCGGATTACAAGGTGTTTTTGAAGTAAATACACTTGTCGTACCTATTATGATGATTTTTATTATCGGACTTGCTATTACAACTTTTTTTCACGGTACAACTCCTATTAGTAACACTATTCCTGCAGAAAGATGGAATATGAAGTGGATTACTAGTCCAATTACATATGTCGCCTTAAATCTTTCTCTCGCCCAAAGCGTTCTCGTTCCGTTAGCCAGTGAAGTAAAAGATCGAAAGGCCATTTTATGGGGCGGTATTTTAGGTGGTGCAGGACTTTCTTTAATTTTATTGTGTAGCCATTTAGCTATCTTATCAGTCGATCAATTTTATCAATATAATATCCCAATGGCTGAAGTCATAAGAAAATTCAATGCAACTTTTCACTTTTTCTTTGTTCTTATCATTTTCGGTGAAGTGTTCACAACTTTAGTTGGCAATGTGTTCGGAATGACGAAACAAATGCAATCCATCACCGGATGGAAAAATAACAATATTATTTTCTTTATTTTACTAATAAGTTATTGCTTTAGTTACGTTGGCTACAGTGAATTACTCCACATTCTATATCCTATAATCGGGTGGGTCAGCATCATTTTACTTCCGATTATTGCTTTTAAACAACTTCAAAAAACATAAAAGAAGCATCCATGTTTATTGGATGCTTCTTTTATGTTTATTCACAATCATTACATACTTCCCAGTACGGCCCCATTTCGAGTGCTAAATATGGCTTTAGTTGCAAGCGAATCATCCGACTAGGCATACGTTCTAAAACGAATTGAATTCCTTCTTCCTCTTCATCTAATTCAACCTTTGAAATCGTAATTCTTTGCATAGTAGAAATAGGCATTCCATCTTTATATAAAGTGATTTTCACCTCATCATATTCATTAAAATACAATTCAACACTCATTTGATTTTTTAACAGTTCATCAACAATTTCATATTTATCATTTCGTTTCTGGATTATATATTTCCAGCCACCTCTATCTTCTTCTTTCGGAGCTGTTTGAAATATTGTCATCAAATCCTCGTATAGCATAAGATAACCCCTCTCTTACTAAAAAACGATGGGTATTTTATATACCCTTTATCTCTATCACTATCCATATGTATTGTACCATATATCACCGTTCTTACCGTATTCATTTGCTTCATAACTGCATATATAACACCTGATTCTCTCCATTACTATATGAATTGTCTCTTATTTCATTTTTTAATACTCTTCTAAAGTTTTGAAATCATATCTAACTTAATGAAATGCACTCTTTGTCCATCTTTCACTTAGTATTTCCTTACAACAACAAAAAAGAAGAGTGACTTATATCACTCTCCTTAAAAGAATTTCCCAGTAGCTGCTAACGCTAATACTAGTATTAAAATTGTAAATAATAATGATACAATGAAACTAAAAATAGGTAATGCTTTCTTTTCATCCTTCTTAAAGAGTAACTTTAAACTAAGAAAGATGTTTACTGGTACAAGTATAAAATAAAAATATTTAATAATTTGCACCGAACTATTCGAAAGTGTTTTTAAAATAAACACTTCAATTAGAAAAACAATAAAAAATGAAATACTTAACCAAAATGAGACATAACTAAGCCAAGAATGTCTTTTGGTCCCCCAATAAACTCCCATAGTAATCTCCTTTATTTGTGTTCTATATGATTCTAATTATACACAAAGTTAACAAATACCTCTATTTTTCGACAAATATTATACAAAATATACCTTTAATATCATAAAGATACTCTCTATCCCATTTCATTTTACATAATAAAAACAGACTACTCCAATAGCTTACTGCTGTTTTAGAGATAGTCTGTCCTATGTTAAACTTTAAATCTTTCAATTAACCCTTGTAACTCTTCAGCCATTTGAGATAATGTACCAGCCGCAGAACTAATTTCTTCAATGGACGCTAGTTGTTCTTCTGCTGATGCTGCAACGTTTTGAGTACTCGTCGCATTATTCTGTGCTGTCATTGCAATTTGACCTACTGAAATAGATACTTCATTTGCACCTTTTGACATCCCATTAGCCGTTTCAACCATCGTTTTAATTTGATCTGCAATTTCATTTGTAGATTGTAAAATCTCAGTAAAGTTTTGCTTCGTGTCATTCGCAATAACAAGTCCAGATTGAACTTCTTCATTTACATGACCCATAGATTTTACCGTCTTACTCATGTCATCTTGTATTTCACATATTAATTTACTAATTTCATTAGAAGAAACGCTAGACTTCTCCGCCAATTTACGTACTTCATCTGCAACGATTGCAAACCCTCTTCCGTGCTCTCCCGCTCTGGCAGCTTCAATTGCTGCATTCAATGCTAAAAGATTTGTTTGATCTGCAATGTTTTGAATCACTTCTAGTATGTCACCAATTTGTTTTGATTTATTATTTAATAATTGTATAACTTCATCTGATTGTGAAACAGATTCTGCAATAGACTGCATTTGATTTACTGTTTTTCCTACCAGTTTCCCGCCATCTTCTGCTTTTTCACGAGTATGAGCAGAGGCGGTACTAATTGATGATGAACTATTTGCTACATGCTGAATTCCTTCTGTTACATCAAATAGTAACATTGCACCATTTTCTACACTTGTCGTTTGCGTTGTTGCCCCGCTCGATATTTCATCCATTGCCATTGTAATTTGCTCAGTCGCTTCACTCGCTTGTCTTACACTTGCCGTTAGCTCTTCTGATGCTGCTGCAACATGTCCAGCCGAAGTATTAATTCTTCCTATTAACGTTCGCAATGCATCTGTCATCTCATTAAACCCTTTTGCAAGTTGGCCAATTTCATCATTAGAATGAATATCGATTGTTTGCGTTAAATCTCCCTCACTTATTTCTTTAGAAGTGGCAACTAATCTTTTTAATGGCTTCGTTATAGAAAGTGTCACAAAATAAATAAGTGCCCCACCTATAACTAATGAAATAAACATAACAATTAACATATTATAAAATACAGGTTGAGCAGCTTCAATTACTTCATTTGAGTACATCGTCCCACCGATTTTCCAACCTGTTTTTACATTTGTAGAAAATACCATTTGCTTTTCGCTACCATCATACGTATATGAAAAAGCGCCATGATTATCTTCATAAATTTTCTTCGCCCAAGAATCAGCTGCTTTTTCTCCTGATTTTTCTTGAGGATGTGCAATTATTTTTTGTTTCCCATCTAAAATGAAAGCATATCCTTTTTTACCAATATTGATTAACTTTGTTGTTTTTAATAAATTATCTAAACTTAAATCTACCGCTACAACACCGTTTTTATCTTCTGCCTGTTTTGCAATCGTTACGACAATATGTCCATTTCCTTGCGCCTTATACGGCTCAGTAATGACAATACCACCTTGTTTTGCCACTGCATCTTTATACCAAGAACGTTCTGTTGGATCGTAGTCTGCTGCCATTTGGATATTTGGTTCTTGTACAAATTTCTTATCATTCCCAGCAACGTATACTTGTTCAACATCTTTATTCAAATTGATATATTGAGATAACATTTTTCTTAATTCATCTTGATTATCCCCTTGATACATATTACCTTGAATCACACGTGCAAAATTATTTACATCATTAAATTTCGCCTCAATCATTTGATTAATTAAATTATCTAATATTTTTATATTGTCGTGAGCACTACTCGTAATTTGTGATTCAAAATTCTTTTTAGCTGTTTGATAAGACATGCCTCCTATAATAGAGACAGCCGCAATTAAAATGACAAAAAATGAAATTAGTAGTTTTTTCGCTACTTTCATATCACGAAACCAATTTAATAGTCTACCCATTACAAACCTCCTGCTTTTCAATTTCAAAAATTAAATCTTGTGAATTATAAATATTTCCCATTCCCTAATTATTATTTTCATAACCTATTATGATGAATACTTTGTAAAGTTTAAACAATTAAATTCTCTTTGTCCATATATATGAATAATATTATTATAAAATTTACAAATGCAAAAAACCAAAGGGAACCACCCTTTGGTTTTTCACATTTTTTTATGCTGTTTAGAAATCTTTTTCCACTTATCACGCTCTGTCCTTGCAAGAATAGCATCTTGTTTTCTCATAAAATATGCCAGTTCTCTTTGTAATTTTTTATAGCTTTGCAAACGATTTATCGTAATAAGTCCGTTATCAATTGCATGATGCACTGCACACCCTGGCTCATTTTCATGCTTACAGTCCCTAAAACGGCACGTTTTTGCTAATTCTTCAATATCAGAAAATGTTGTTTGAATTGCATCGATTCCTTCCCAAAGCTGCAGTTCCCTCATACCCGGAGTATCAATAACTAAACTACCATTCGGTAATCGGAACAATTCACGATGAGTTGTCGTATGCCTTCCTTTACTATCTTCCTCACGAATATCTCCCGTTTTTGCTACTTCAATTCCTATAAGTGCATTTAGCAAAGTTGATTTTCCAACCCCGGATGATCCGACTAGAGCAATTGTTTTTCCTGAAGAAACAAATTGCTGCAACGATTCAATACCAGTATGTTCTAAACTATCAACGACGAAGATCGGAACACCAATTGCCACAGCTTCCGTTTCAACAATTTTCTGTTCCACGTCTTCACATAAGCTACTCTTTGTTAAAACAATAACAGGCATTGCACCGCTTTCATACGCTAATAGTAAATAACGTTCCATTCTTCTTACGTTAAAATCATGGTTAAGTGCATTCACTAAAAATAGATAATCTACATTTGCTGCTATTACTTGTTCTTCCGTTCGAGTACCAGCCTCTTGTCTAGAAAAAGAGCTTCTTCTCGGAAAAATACGATGAATGATAGCTTTCTTTTCATTCTCTATTTTCTTTATATGCACCCAATCACCAACAGCTGGATAATCTCCCTTCGTTACTGCTTCATGCCGAAACTTTCCAGACAGCTCTGCCATATATTCACCATCATTACAAACAATCCGATATATATGCTTATGCTCAAGTAAAATACGTCCTACTTCAAAGTTCTCTACAGCTTGTTCTTCAAAAAAAGAATCCCAGCCGAATGATTTTAAAATATTTTGATTCAAATTGATATCCTCCCTAGTTTGAGCTAAGCGGAAGGATCGTGCGCTCACTTATACAGTCTCGCCCTTTCCATCCACCTTTGTATTTGGTTTATTATTCATATACGTTATCTTCGCCATAATACATCACCCCGTTCTCATTTTAATTACTCTCATTATATGGAATATTCATTTAAAAAGCTACCTTATTTAACGTAATTTTCAAATAATTTATTTTTCATCATTCTAATTTGTCCACGGTGACTAATCTCATCTTCTAGCACATGAAACCATAGATAGTGCTGGTTATACGCTACACCGTTAGGCCACTTTCTTTCTGACATAAGCCATTCATCATTTTGTTCACTCAAATACTTCAGAGATTCTTCTCGAACACTTTGTAGAAGTTGTACATAATACTGTATTTCATGCCCACGGATTGTTCTCCCCGCTTCCCCTAAATACAGTGCGTCTTCCCATATTTCTAATTCTTCTTTTGTAAAGTCGCGCTCTTGAAATGAAATAAGTTGATGGGCTTTTTCTATAGCTGCTATATGCTTTAGTAACGCTCCGATAGAATTCCCTCCACTCGGCATAATTAAATCTAATTGCTCAACTGATAAATCTTTTATTTCCTGTAATGTTACAGCCCTCGTATGCTCTAGCATGCTTACTAATTCCCCTATATTTTTTGTATAACCATCTACACTTCTTATTCGATAATCTATATTCATATCACGCACCCCTTTCTACATTCATATTAAGGAATAGCCGCTTCATATAATAGACTCAAATATATCAGATTTTTCTGTTATAATTAAATTGAATACGTAATAAACCCAAACAAACTTTCTCAATATGCTTCTATGAAATATTAAAAGGAATCAATATAAAATAATCGAATCTTATTCACTAAAAGGAGTGGATTCGATGGAAATGTATCAATGGCTAACTGCTGTTCTCGTTGGTGGCATTACTGGTTTCGTTTCCCATCTAATCAATAACCAAGGCAAGTTATTGCTTCCACGCCGTTTGAAAACTTTTTTTCACTTGGGGTTTTTGACTGATATTTTCACTGGTAGTCTAGCTGCACTTCTTGGACTCGTTTTATTCGATGTCACCTTAATAAAAGAAATTATTAAAGTATCCATTGTGACTGCTATTTCCGGTCAGACTTTCTTACTCCACCAAGCGCTTGGTGGTGAGCAGGCTAAAAATACACAAATTGGGAAAGCTGATGAGAAGATTCAAGAAATTGACAAATTATTACGACGTTAGTCTATACTTTCTTTAAAAATTATTGCTATAATAAACAATAAATATTTTCTATTGCGTCGTTTGTCAGAAGAAAGGGTGTTTCGTATGACAAAAAAGAAAATAGAAGATTTCTTAACAAACACTGAAAAAGAGGAACTGCTAGAAAACTATAAATGTTTACGAGAAGCCCGCACAAAAAGCGAAGCTAACTATTTTGGTGAAGCAGTAAACCATCTATTAAATAAGGCAAAACAACGAATTATTAAAGATGCAGGCATACATGATGAAAATGCAGCAACTGTTCAATCAAAGAAAAAAGCACTGTTTTAGTTCAATTAGCTAAAACAGTGCTTTTTATTACGGTATTTTTTCACATCTATTTCACATCTATTTCACAAATATAAGTACTCCAATATGTTAAACTAAGTATATCCTTTTCCAAGGAACTATATGCCGATATATAAATCCCTATCTATGTAGGGATTTTTTATTTTTGGATTCCTCATAACTTTGTTACAATACATTTCTTCTACTATTTCTATACTTTTAGTAACCACTGTAATTAAAAACACATTCATATATTCACACTCTTATTAATTCTGCTTTGCGAAATATTTATATAGGCTTTATGATGCAATTCCTGTTTCACTATTTTCAGTAAGTTTTTCACTTTTTCTAAACAAATATAAAGCTCCTATATATAGTAACGCAGTAAAACTACCTATAAGTATAAAATTGTGAGATGCTGCAAATAACATTCCTGCTATTGCCGCTCCAATCATTTGACCAATATACATAGAAGCATTTGCAAGCGCAGCTCCTGTTCCCCTTGCTACACTAGACATGTTTTGTAAGTGCCTCATCATTAATACAAACAAAATTCCTGTTACAAAAAATAAAACAAAGAACAATAATTCCACCAATACAATGTTCTTTACATGAGGAAGTAATACATATAGCACTGCTGTAAATATAATTCCACCATAGAAAGAAAGGTTATAACCAATTTTATTTACGATTCTAGGGCCAAAAATATTACCAGTTAAATTTCCTAATCCTAATACGAGCATAGCTGTACCTACTTCATGAACTTGTAAGCCAAATTGACTGGAAAGCCATACGCCAAAGAATGAAAATGCAGCAAAATTACCAGTTTGAAAAATAAAATATGCAAAATAAGAAAGTGAAACCTTTGAATCTGTAAGTAATTGTTTATAGCGCTTTAAGATGTTTGTTTTACTTCCACCTATATGAACCGGTTGTATTTCTGGTAATAATACATAGATAAAAATGACAAGTAGTGCTGATAATATACCAATGACGAAGAATGGTGTTGTATAGTGTATCATTGCCAAATACGATCCAACTGGCAACCCTAAAATTTGAGAGATTGCTAACCCTGCGTTTGCAATTCCAAACGCCTTTACAATTTGCTCCTTCTCTATAAGGAGCGGAATAGACGCCCACACTTGTGGAGATACAAAGGCTGCACTTACACCTGCTAAAAATCTAAATGCTAGCATCCATAGAAAACTCGGTGCCATTCCACATAAAAACGTACTTAACGCAAAAAAGCTCATTCCTATTACCATCACTTTTTTTCTATTTAAGCCATCTGATATAGGACCAGCAATAAGTGCAAATCCAGCGTATCCTAAAGCATATGAGCTCACCATCCACCCTGACAGCTCAGTTGAAACATGATACACCTGTTGTAATGTCGGTAAAAGCGGTGAAATTAAGAAAGTATCTGTACCTATCATAAACATGATCGTAAAGAATACAGCCAGTACTCTTTTCATTTAAACCTTCTCCTTTTATATAAAGTGAAACTTTAATCAGTGGGGGATGAAGAAAACCCCCACTGATTAAAGTTTCACTTTATACACATCATTGATATAGGGCCGCCTATCTGTTTCAATTCCTGTAGTTGCTTATGCTCACACTTCCCCATCTTATTACCCCCTTATCAAATAATTAGGTCATTTTGTAATCATTAAAACTACTAAATCCATTCCTAATGTAAGGTCTGAATAAAACGTTTAAACGCCGATATCCCTTCGTCATCTCGCTTAAAAACACCAGCATCTTCAAGCGCCTGTATAAATTTCTGTCCTAATTCTGCTTTTACTATCTCCTGTACATTTTGTTCATGTATCCGATTGTCATATTTGATTTTTAATTGTTCTGCCCATCGTATATGAGGCGTTGGAATATCACTTGGATTGTTAAGTAAGAATTTTTCTACTTCCTGAAGTTCTGTTTTTAAACGCGCCGGAAGTACAGCTAACCCCATTACTTCAATCAGACCGATATTTTCTTTTTTAATATGCTGTATTTCCGCATGAGGGTGGAAAATACCTAGCGAATGTTCATCACTTGTACGATTGTTCCGCAAAACAAGATCCAATTCGTACATACTATTCCGGTAGCGAGCAATCGGAGTTATCGTATTATGCGGAACATCATTCGTAAATGCAAATATATTAACAGATGAATCACTATATCCCTTCCACCTCTCTAATATGTACTCCCCTGCATTTACTATTTGTTCTATGTCTTTACTTCTTAAGCGAATAACTGACATAGGCCATTTAATAATAGAACATTGCATTTCTGGAAAATTAGTTAGTTCAAAAATTAGGTCGTTTGATGCATTTGCCATAGCAAATTCATAGTTTCCACCTTGATAGTGGTCATGTGTTAGAATGGATCCTCCTACAATTGGCAAATCTGCATTGGACCCAAGGAAATAATGCGGGAATTTCTCTACAAATTTTAACAAACGTAAAAATGTTTGACGGTCAATTTTCATATTTCGGTGTTCTGAGGACAATACAATACAGTGTTCATTGAAGTATATATACGGAGAATATTGTAGAAACCAGCTTTCATCTGTAAGATTCATCCGGATCATACGATGATTCGAGCGTGCTGGATGTCCAGTTCTGCCTCTATATCCTTCATTCTCAATACAAAGTAAACATTTTGGATAATTTGTACTTTCCAATACTCTCTCTCTAGCAATTTGTTTCGGGTCTTTTTCCGGTTTTGATAAGTTAATCGTTATATCAATGGCACCATATTCCGTATTTACTTTATAATTTATATTTTTGGCAATTTGCTTCATTTGTATATAGTTGCTGTTTTTACTTAATTCATAGAAGTAATTTGTCGCATCCCTCGGATTTTGTTCGAATTTCTCATAAAATAGAGTATTGATAACGGACGGTTTGGACATAAAAACATCCATAATTGAACTTGCCAAAATCTCCCTCTCGTCCATTACTGACTCAATGACTTTATGCATACAAGCATATTCAATTAACTCTTCCAATAACTCCGAAATTGCTTTCTTTGCAGGTGCAGGCGCTGACGCTTTCACTACAAAGCCTTCTAAACGAAGTAAAGAAAGAATTTTATTCCTTGTATATATTTCATCTTCTTGTTCAATTAATTGAATTTCAATAGCTCGATCAATTAACTGCTGGATAGCTTGATATATCATCAGTATATACCTCCTCTAACCTTATAGCTGTTTATGTTGTTGCGATGCTAGTTCTATGTGCCTTTTATCATTTTATGAACAGACGTATGGGATAACCACCATACTAATATACGTTGCATGAAAAAGAATTAAATACTAGATTCCATGGTATATGCGACAGAACCATACTAAAAAACATCTCATAATAATATGAGATGTTTTTAGTATTTTCTATTCTTTTAATAAATCTAGTAATCCATTCCCTTCAGATGTACGTTCATATCCTAAAGGTACAGTTCTTTTAATAAGTTGTGCATATATTTCTGGCTCTGATAATTTTCTACCATATTCTCTCTCACACTGCTTAATAAGCAATGCGAGTGCTCCAGCGATATGCGGTGTCGCCATAGAAGTTCCACTTAATACCGCATATTTTCCCTCGGGATACGTAGATAGTATTTCATCACCTGGCGCCACTAAATCAATTTCTTGATTTGAATTACTAAAACATGCGATTTTCCGTTCTAAATTGACAGCGCCGACTTCAATTACTTCGGAGTAAGCACCTGGGAAATCTAGTTCCTCCGTGTTATCATCACAATCTCCATTATTCCCAGCAGCACATACGACGAGAACATCTTGCTTTACCGCATTTTGAATCGCTTCATGTAATTCTGGAACGTCCTGCGGGCCACCAAGTGACATTGATATAACTCTAACTCTTTCTTTATTAGGCCCTCTCCAATTTACAGCATAATGAATTGCCTCAATAATTTGCTCATAACTTCCAGAACCATCTCCCGCTAAAACCTTTAATACTAACATTTTAGCAAGTGGTGCGACTCCTAAAACACCGACACCATTTTCAGTCGCTGCAATTGTCCCGGCTACATGAGTACCGTGTCCGTTATTATCAAAATAATTATTTGGATCCCCTTCGTAATCTTTCGTGAAATTTTTCCCACCGATAATACGATCCTTTAAATCTATATGATTCACATCACACCCTGTATCTAATACGGCAACGACAATATCTTTTCCTTTTGCACTCTTCTCCCATACTTGCGGAGCATGAATGAGTTGTACACCTGGTGGAATTTCATTTACTTGTTCAACCACCTTATCTACTGTAAAAGGAATCAATTGTATACCTTTTTGTTTATTCGCTGTACTACTATTCATCGTAATCCCTCCTGAAAATATATTATTTTCATTTCAGACCACTTTTAAAAACGTTTAAATGTAACATTCGTTTTATTCGTTTTGTATTCCTTCCTTAAAAATATTTCTCAATATAGATTACTAATTTTATGCTACTCTTTTATTTATCTCGTAATTTTTATAAACCAAAAATCTGATTGGTATAACCAATAACCAAAATAAAAGGACCAATTTAATGGTCCTTTTATAGTTTTTATAGAATGATATAAAATTTTAAAATAAATTAAATTAAGACTAAGCCTCACTCTTATTTAAAAACTTCTCTATTTCTTTTATTAAATGTTTCGCTCCATCTATACTAACAGTAATGTTTCCATTTGCTAATGATATGTTTTGATTTGAAACATCGCCTGTTATTTGACAAGCATTGTAAGGTTGATATTTTTGTAAAATGACTTTGTCTTCTTCTACGAAAATTTCAAGTGGTGATTTGATTTGTATTCCCAATACATCACGTAATTCTTTAGGAATAACAATTCGTCCTAATTCGTCTACTTTTCGAATAACTCCTGTTGCTTTCATATTACTCCCCCCTTACTTTCTATTATTTTTTCCACCTCGCTCTTTCCATTTTATCACCTTTTGGTAATACTTGTCTCTTTTTAGAAAATTTTGTACTCAAGTTAAAAAAACACAGTTAACGAATGCGTAATCTCTCTTTCAATTGTTTTAAATAACGGGACCGTATCAATAAAAAGTAGCCAACTTGAATTCCTACGAAAATACTTAATACAATCGCATTTTCTTTAAATAGTGAGTACTCAAACATCTGTCCCAGTGCAGTTAACGCTACTGCTCCATGTAATGTTGCAACACCTATTGGAACGAAGAATAGAAGTGCCAACCTGATTGTAACTACTTTCGATAATTCCCCGCTCGTTAAACCTACTTTTCGAATCATTTCAAACAAACGAGTATCATCCTCCAAATCAGAAAACAAACGGAAATAAAGGAAGCTTCCTGCACATACGAAAAATACGATACCAATAAAGAAACCTACAAATAGAATGGGTCCTGCCATTTGTAAACTTTGATTTTGTTCGTACTCTTCCGCACTAAACATTGAATATTCTTGATAAAACTTTATCTGATGCGTAAGTTCTTTACCAACCTCAATTTCATCTTTCGTTCCTTCTGTTTTGTACACATAATCTTTTTCTTCTTTAAATCCACCTTGTAATGCATCATATTGATCTTTAGAAATTACATAAACGTTACCTCTTAATATTTTACTTAATGAAGAAGTATTAACTTTTTTCACTTTTAAATGTTCATTCTTATTTGGTAACATAATTTCATTTTTTTCTTTCATTGGTGGTCCTGGTATATCGACTGCTAAAAATAAAGCTTCTTTATTTGCTACAGTTTGAAATGGTTCTCCTGTTAACTTCGCATATTTCTCATAATCTGATTCTTTTATAAAAACGGCATTTCTTAACGATTGCTCCTCCGCCTTTTTCGTTGAAATATTCGTTTTAGAAGCTGCTATACTATGTTTCTTTAATCCTTCGTCAATCATCTTTAAATGCTGTGATTCATTACTATTCCCTTGCTTAGAATGATACTGAAATGCAATTGGTCTCTCCATAATCCCTTTCGTCATTGACGTGAAACCAACTAATGTACCTATTGCTGAAAATGCAACAGTTGAAATAATGGTTACAATAAAGAACATTCTTGCGTTATCTCTCATACGGTAAGCTAAATCTGACAGCGTAATAATATTTGTCTGTGTCCAATAGAAACGTTTACTTTTTTTACATAGTCTAATAATAAAGACACTTAACTGCTTGTACAGCAAATACGTACCAATAATGACTACCGTTGTAACAGGAATCATCATGACAAATACCATTGCGCCATGTGACAGAAGCGCTCCTGCATATCCTGCACTAAGTAATATGACTGCTAATATAGAAGAAATAATAGATGCTTTCGGTTCTGGCTTCGCTTCTGCTGATCCTCTAAACAATTTCATAATTTTATTTTTACGAACCATTCCTGCACTAAATAATGAAATAATCATAAATAATATGAAAAACATAATACTCGTTACAACAATAGCTTTCATTGGTATGTAATAAGCTAAAGTAATATCTAATTTTAATATCATCGGAGCTACAAATAGTAATATTCCGGAAAACAGCATTCCAGCAAGTATTCCAAAAATAATTGCCCCTATCCCAATCATAATATTTTCAAAGAAGATAAGACGCTTTAATTGATATTTCGTCATACCTAACATCATTAAAATTCCTAATTCACGCTTTCTCGTTTTTAAAAACATTCCCATCGAATATAAAATAAAGAAAAACGTAAATAAGTAAATAATGGACTGTGCAAAAGACATACTTACGAATACATACTGTCCCAATTCTCCAGCGCTTAATGCCGGATGAAACGCAAAAAATGAGTACACAAAAAAGGCCATAATTGCAAATGCACTACTTAAAAAATATGCTGAGTATGTTCGTCTATTTCGCGTTACATTCCGGTATGCGAGTTCTCTAATGTTCATATTACTTCTCCGCCCTTCTGCTAACTATGTTCTTATATTAGTAAAATGCGGAAATAGCTTCCATCGATTCAAATGACAAAAACCTTACATTATTGAAAGGTTTCAAAAAAATTGCTTAAACGAAGCAGTTTCATTATAATGACTACATTCATATTCATACACGCATCCTATTGTATATTCGTTAGTTTTGCGAAATAATAAAGGATAGAAGTATGTACCAATATACATATAAACTTAATTACCGCTTTAATATGAATAGGAGGAAACATAATGACATTACAAGAACAGATTATGAAAGCATTACATGTTCAGCCTGTAATTGATCCGAAAGCAGAAATCCGTAAACGTGTAGATTTCTTAAAAGATTATGTAAAAAAAACAGGTGCAAAAGGATTTGTACTTGGCATTAGTGGCGGACAAGACTCTACATTAGCTGGACGTTTAGCTCAGCTTGCAGTGGAGGAAATTCGTAATGAAGGTGGTAACGCAACGTTTATCGCCGTGCGCCTTCCTTATAAAGTGCAAAAGGACGAAGATGATGCACAATTAGCATTACAATTTATTCAATCTGACCAATCTGTTGCATTTGATATAGCGTCAACAGTTGATACTTTCTCAAATCAATACGAAAACGTATTAGGTGAATCATTAACAGATTTCAATAAAGGTAACGTGAAAGCACGTATCCGTATGGTTACGCAGTACGCAATCGGTGGTCAACAAGGGCTACTTGTGATTGGAACTGATCACGCTGCAGAAGCTGTTACAGGATTCTTTACAAAATTCGGAGATGGTGGTGCAGACCTATTACCATTAACAGGATTAACAAAACGCCAAGGACGCGCTCTATTACAAGAATTAGGTGCAGACGAGCGACTATACTTAAAAATGCCAACAGCTGATTTATTAGATGAAAAACCAGGTCAAGCTGATGAAACAGAGTTAGGTATTACGTATGATCAACTTGATGACTATTTAGAAGGTAAGGCTGTTCCAGCTGACGTAGCAGAAAAAATTGAAAAACGTTACACAGTAAGTGAACATAAAAGACAAGTTCCAGCATCAATGTTTGATGATTGGTGGAAATAAAACATAAAAAAAGAAGCTAATCTCATTAGCTTCTTTTTTATGTTAACGATACACCCCTACTCTTTTCTCTAGTAAGTCCTGTAAACAATCCTCATGTTGTTGATTAAACAATGGTGGCATGTTATTTAGCGGGAAAAACTTCAAATCTAACGTTTCATCACCGTCTATTTTTTTCTCTCCTCCGGTAATTGAAAATGAAAAGAATATTAAAATTGACTGAGCTCTGTCTCCATTTGGATACGCTTGAAAATATTTTGTATACACCCCGATAAGCTCATTTATTTCTACATCATAGCCTGTTTCTTCTTTTATTTCTCGAATCGCAGTTTCTGCGGCAGATTCTCCAATTTCCATTGCACCACCAGGAAATCCCCAAGCGTTAAAATCACCTCTTTTTTGCAGCAATACTTCTCCATGTTCATTCAACACACAACCACCCGCAAAGTTTATGAGAACACAGTCGTGACCTATTTTTTCACGTAATTCTTTTATATAATTAGCCATCCTCTTCCCCTTTTCATACGTCTTCTATCATTATTTCTTATCTTTTTCAAGCAATTCAATAATTCGATTTAACTTCTTATTCATATTAATTTCATGTTGTTTTTTGGCAGCGCTATTTTGCAATAATCTTCTAAGGAACAAAGTAAATGATAGGAAAAACAAAACGATAAGTCCGATTACTAAACAAGTATATATCAATGTAAAAATATTACTTTCGAACAAATTCAATCAGATTCCACATCCTTCCTTTTTATATTTTATCACACAATTCTGTTTTTTGAAGTGATACATAATAAAAAGAGCACCTTTTATAGATGCTCTTTTTCATTACTTAATACGTAAATGTAATTGTCGCTAATGAATAATCTGCCATCGCACTATAAGGTGCTACTTCATAAGATACACGCTTTGCACCTTTTGGCCAATTTATTTCATTCAACACTTTCTTTATATCTTGCATTGTTCCATCCATAGATTGCTTATATCGTACTTCTACCTTCTCTGGCTTAGAAGCGAATTGTTGCTGTAATTTTTGCTTAAATTCACTGTAATTGTCTGCCCCGTATTGTGCAGATAAGTATTTTAAGTTTGTTTCTTTTAACATTTGTTCATATGCAGCAGTCTTTGAACTACCCGCTTTTATTTTGTGTGTTAATTCATTAAAGTAACTTGTAGTTGCCGCTGGATATTTACTGCGATCCCAGTCGTGATCTTTACTTAATTGCTCATCAGACATATTAAAATATGAATATGTTACGCGCCCAGCTTTATCCGGTACTGGATCATCGAATGTAGTATCAAGATGATACCATTTGTTTTCAATGTTCACTAAATTCCATGCGTGAGCTTGTCCATTTCCTGTACCTGTTACAATATGGTTTTGGATACTCGCTTCTTTTAGCAATTCATATGTTAATAACGTATATCCTTGGCAAACGGCAGAACGATTTGCTAATGCTTCATATGCTGTATACGCTTTATAAGACGTATCATACGATACATGTTTTACAACGTAATCATGAATAGCTTTTACTTTCTCATGCTCATCCATTCCAGGTTTTACAATTGAACCGATAATTGCTTTTGCCTGAGATTTTACATATTGTGTTTGCTCTTTTGATTCACGGTATTTCACTTGCAGTGTAAACGTATAGTTTCCTGGTAGCCCTTTAATAGAATATTTAGTAGAGGCTACATTATATTTTACATACTCATCTGCATCTACAATTTTATTAAACTCGCCATACAATTGATCCATAACATTTCTAGCATTTCTATCTTTCGTTTTATATGTGATTGTAATATTTTCTTCTCGATTATCAACCTGTTTTTTTAATTCTTTTCTGAAATCATTTAAAAGCTTTGTATCTGATTGTGTTGTCGCTACAGTCGGATTCGTAGCTGCATAAGATACTGATGACGCGTGTAAGCCTCCCATTACTATAGTTGAACAAAGCAGGGTAGCTGTCACATACTTACTTGTCTTTCCCATCTCGTCACTCCTTACATTCTATAACTATACGAAAAAAGTATCGTATAGTTTCAGAGTATACAATACTTTTTCGTATAGGTCATATGAGATTATGCATATTTAACATTGTAAAAAGGTTGCTCTTTTTACAAGAACAACCTTTTTCATTAACAAGTTTGTAATACACAACATGCATTTTCAAAGCGTCGATTTTTCAAGTCTTCATTTCCAATGCAGAAATAAAGCATCCCTAAATCTCCCCACATCATATTACAATTTTTAGTATCTGAATCAATTTGGAATAAAAGCGTCATTTGCTGCGGGTCTATTTCCATATATTGTCCAGTTTCGTACAATACCTCATCTTGTACAGAGAATGGCTCACCAAACATTTGATGGTTATCGTAGTTGTCTGGAATTAACTCTTCAAGCAATTGTAAGAATCGATCTGAATCCGCCTCATCTTCAATGAAAAGCTCTGGCAATTTATATGTCAGTTCAAAAGTAGTGGCACACTGGTTATAATTCGCTTGCAATTCATCTGCTCTTCGTAATTGCTCTACAGGAACATCATAATAAAGTACACGTCCCGCTTTAGTTGGGTTCATATCTTCTTCAAAGTAATTTTCAATGCTGAAAAAATATAACATTCCTGTCTTAGGTAGATTGTGATCCATACCAACATTTTGTAAATCATTTAAATTAAATTGAGCGATAAATTGTAACGGATTTCCTTTGTGCGTTGGGTATTCAAATGCAGCTGGTAAATCAGGAACTCCTCCCATTTTCGAACTACCTATCGCAACTGCTTCCTCCTGCTTTGGCACAACTTTTACACAAGGAAATACTGTATGAATAAGTTCCTCTTTTAAATGTGTCAGCCCATATTTATCAATTAATACTTCAATTTGTTTATTCATAATTTCTCCTTACATTTACATACTTATTTATATCATCGCACAAAAATTATACTCCATTCTTTATAAAAACAACAAGCCTTCAAAAAAACGGGCTCTTCCTCCATACGCGAACAAGTTTAAAAAAGCATAGTATACATTGTTCCTACAAACACGATAGTTCATTATTTCTTCCAGTACATTTTCCCCTCGTTCATTTTTATTTTTAATTTAAGGAGGAATTCCACATGGGTTACGGATATAGTTGCTGTGGTTACGGATACGGTGGCGGTGGCGGCGGTTGTGGTTATGGAGGTTTCGCTTTATTAATCGTTTTATTTATCCTTCTAATCATCATCGGAGCTAGCTGTTGGGGCGGCTTTGTAGGCTGCTAGTAAATTTAAAAACTATTGTAAAAAAGCACGTACAATACGTGCTTTTTTGCCATTTTCAAATCTTTTATGCGAAAGGAAGTATGATTGATGAAGATTGATGGTGTTTTTGAAGGGGGCGGTGTACGCGGAATTGCGCATGTAGGGGCAATTTGTGCGTTAGCTGAAAAAGGCTATGAATGGGAGCGTGTAGCTGGAACATCAGCTGGTTCCATTATCGCTGCGCTCCTAGCAGCAGGATATTCTTGCTCCGAGTTAAAAACGATTATAAATGATATTGATTATAATAAATTTACGAAGAAAACCTTTATTGACAGAATTCCATTTATCGGAAAAGGATTAAGCGCATGGACTACTCTTGGTATTTACTCTAATATTTTTATAGAAGAATGGATTGAAGAATTACTTCGAAAAAAAGGAGTTCACTTATTTACAGATTTACCTGATTTAAATAAACTTAAAATTATCGCTTCTGATATAAGTAATGGTAAAATGGTTATCTTTCCTGATGACTTACCGAACTACGGATTTTTAAATTATCGTTTCTCTATTGCTAAAGCTGTAAGAATGAGTAGTACAATCCCCTTCTTCTTTGAACCGGTAAAATGGAGAACCCCTAAATGGAAGCAACCTTGTTATATGGTTGATGGAGGGATTTTAAGCAATTATCCAATTTGGATTTTCGACTCATCTACCTCTCCTCGCTGGCCAACTTTTGGGTTTCATTTCGTAAAAGATGAGATTCAAGCTGACCCAGCCCACTATAACGAGCCTATCTCCATGTTCAAAGGACTTTTTAAAACAATGATGCAAGCCCATGATTTACGTCATTTAGATAAGGAATCAAAAGCAAGAACAATTACAATTCCAACAGGAGCCATTACTAGTACAAACTTCGACTTAACAAAGGAAGAAAAAGAGTGGCTATACAATTCTGGTTATAGTGCCGCAAATAAGTTTTTACAATCGTGGAACTTTAGACAATATATTGATGACTATAGAAACGGACATCAGGACCGAAAAACAAATCGGTATTTCCGCCAACTTGACTCATAAGACTATTATTTTTCATACGAAAACACGTAACGCTTTCAAAAAAAATAAGCCTAGTAATATCATATATTACTAAGCTTATTTACTTCCTGCATCATTATTATACGTTGCTTAAGGATACGTTAACCCTTCAGCTTCTTCCGCAGTAATAACTGTGTATCGATTTCCCGTTCGTAATCCTAACAATTCTGCTTTTTCAATTGCTTCCCGCTTCGTCTCCGCATATGCAGCTAAATATTTTTCTCCATTGATAATCTGGCAAATTACATATTGTTTCATTACTTTCTCCTCTTACTTTTTCATTAGTTGCGCAAGTTTTTTTATACCTATTTCAATTTCTTCTAATGTAGCGTATGAATATGATAGACGCAAAAATTGCTTTGCACTTCTATCATATAAAGTACCTGAATTTAATAAAATCTTTTCTTTTAAGGCTTTGTCAAATAAGCTACGGTTTGAAACGGGTACATGCATATGTAACCAAATATAAAAACCACCTGCCGGTTTGTACCAAGTTGCTATATCACGACAATATTCCTCTAACATTTGCAACATAAAATCTCTACGTTTTTTCAACTTAGTTCTTACAAACTGTAAATGCTCATCATACAACCCATCTGCAAACCATTCCGCTGCAATTTGCTGGGATATAGAACTTGAACCATAATCTGTTTGCATTTTTATGTCTGCCAATCTTTGAATGACTGGCTCAGATCCAACAATCCATCCAATTCTTAATCCTGGACTAATGACTTTAGACATACTTCCAATATGTAGTACAATTCCATTTTTATCATATGCTTTTAAAGGCTTTGAAACAGGCTCATCAAACCATAAGTCTTGGTACACCGCGTCCTCTATAATCGGCAAACCAATTTCGTTACATATTTCCATCACTTCTATTCGTTTCTTCGCATTCATACTAAAGTTCGTCGGATTATGAAAAGACGGGATTGTATATAAAATAGATGTATTAAATTGCTTCTTATATTTCGGAATATATGATGCATGTATACCATTCTCATCCATTGGTATTCCAATTAAACGCATTCCTGCAGATTGAAAAACATTAAGCGAATATAAATAAGATGGTTTTTCTAATAAGATGGATGCCCCTTTTGGAAGAAGTCCCATAGAAATAAGTTGCAACGCTTGAATTGCTCCTGAAACAATTAATATAGAATCAGGAGTTACATATACACCATGTCCTTTTAAATAGTCCGCAATTTTCTTCCTTAAATAGAAACTTCCTTTCGGTTCTTCATAGCCAAGTGTCACCTTTGACGCTAAAAGCTTATTCATAATATCTTTCATCTTTTTTTCAGGTAAAAGGCTTGGCGCAAGCTCAGCTGTTCCTAAACGAATTACATGCGGATAAAATTCAGCTTGATTAATCTCTTGAATAGCAGGCAGATTCGGATAATGAAGTCCTGTTTCTACATAAGACTGCCAATTAGGCGGGGGTGCGTACGTTGAAGCATTCTCATTATTATTTACAACAATTGTTCCTTTCCTGCCGTTCCCTTCAATGTATCCCTTTGCCACTAGCTCATCGAAAGCCATTACAATTGTACTCCGGTTCACACCAAATGTGTGTGCCAAATCTCTTTGTGAAGGTAATTTCGTTCCAACAGTCCATTCTCCATTCACAATTCTTTCTTTTATATACGTTTCTATTTGTTTATACAGAGGAGTCTCTAGAGACATACTCGGTTTCCAAACGAATCTTTCCATCATATCACCTTATGTTCTTTTTGGTTGGTAACCTCCCCCAACCATATGGATGGATACAAACTTTCATTTCTTCTATACAATATACACTATCATAATGAATTTAAATAGGAGGTAATATGATGAGTGAAGCAATTATTCATGGTATCATTCTTGCATTTGGTCTTATCATTCCACTCGGTGTCCAAAATGTTTTCGTCTTTAACCAAGGTGCGAGCCAACCAAACATTTGGAGGGCAGCGCCTGTCGTATTAACTGCTTCTCTATGTGACACGTTACTTATATTAATTGCGGTGCAAGGTGTCTCCCTTGTACTCATTACTTTTTCTTGGCTAACTAACTCGTTATATATAATTGGATTTTTCTTTCTCCTATATATGGGCTTTGTTATTTGGAGAAGTACCCCTTCCAATGATATAAAACAAGAAAACAGCATGCCATTAAAAAAGCAAATCCTTTTCGCTGCATCGGTTTCTTTATTAAATCCACATGCAATTTTAGATACAATCGGTGTAATTGGAACAAATTCTATTCAATACATAGGAAGTGAAAAATGGGCTTTCACACTTACAACTATTATCGTTTCTTGGATTTGGTTTATAAGCTTAGCTTTAGCGGGGAAATTTCTAAAAAGAATAGACTCAACTGGAAAGACAATCGTATTATTAAATAAATTTTCGGGCCTCATCATTTGGGGTGTCGCACTTTATATGTTAAAACAAGTTATTTATTCTTAATGAACGAAAGAGAATTGCATGTTACTGAAAACATCATGCAATTCTCTTACAAATTATGAAGTAGGTTCCGGTTTCTGTTTTACCGTCTTTGCATCTTTTGCTGGTTTAATCCAAATCATTGCTATAACAGCACCAATACCAGCGAAAATACTTGTTACATAAAACACTTCATGGTCAGCACCTTTCATGAAAAAAGAATATAGAGGTGGTCCAGCTGCTACACCGATAAACCGCATTGAACTATAAAATGACGTAACTGTCCCCCTTTGCTCCTTTTCAATTCCTTGTGTAATTAGGGCATCTAAACATGGGAGTGCCATACCAATTCCGATTCCCATAATAACAAGACAAAGAAGCAGTAAATAGATTCCTTTTATAAATAAAGGAATGATAACTGATGCAGCGGCCATTAAAAAACCAATATAAATACACTTCTTCATCACATTTTGATTATCTCCAATTTTTTTACCGGCCATATATGAACTAATTGATAGTACAAGTAACGGGATAGCAAGTACACACCCTTTCCAAATACCATGAATGTCATACTTTGATTCCAGTTTAGTCGACAAATAAAAGAGAATTCCGAATAAAATAAGCATAATAATTGCACCTAATACAAAAATGGCAATCAACCATCTTCCCTTTTCTCGAAACGTAGAGAGAATAGATTTTATAAACTCTTTAAGTGGTGGTACTTCTCCTTCTTGTTTCTTTGCCTTTACTAGAACAAGTAATAAAACAATTGATACTACACATAAAACTGGAATCGCCCAAAATGGTAAGAACCATACAATGGCAGCAAGAGCAGATCCTAAAATAGGGCTCAGCACTTTTCCAAATGTATTGGATGTTTCAATGATTCCTAAACCTGTACTAACTTGTTTTTCATCTTTGTATAAATCACCAACACACGGTATAACAACTGGCATTGCACCAGCAGCACCAATACCTTGAATCGCTCTACCGATTAATATCCAAGTGTAGGGATTATCAACTTTCCAAGACACCCAACCAGTTATAGCTCCTCCTATAGCCGCAATCAGCAAACTCGGAACCATTACCATCTTTCGTCCCCACCTATCTGATAAATAACCAGCAATCGGTATAAGTAAAATGGCTACAATGGAATAGATTGTAATAATCATGGATACTTGAAACGATGAAATATGTAATTTCTTTTCGATAGTCGGTAGGATTGGAATGAGCATTGAATTCCCTAATGTCATAACAAGTGGAACTGATGCAAGCGCAATTAAACAACAGTTTTCTTTTTTTAACATGTTGGCTTCGGAACCCTTTCATCGTATATTTCTGACCATATAATAGCCCTGCTGGAACATAATTTTTCATTCCACCAGGGCTATTACATCTTTACTACTTCCCATTTGCAACAAAAGAAATTGGGGAAAATATAGTATTATTCCTATTCTTTGAATCCAGTTCGCAATATATCCATACCAATTAATTGAAAAAAAAAGAAAGGAAGAATCCTTCCTTTCTCCTATAACCTTCTACAATTAGCGAGTATATCCGCCACCAAGTTGTTGTTCTGCCATCGCTACTAGACGTTTTGTAATTTCACCGCCTACAGAACCGTTTGCACGTGAAGAAGTGTCAGCCCCAAGTTGTACACCAAACTCTTGTGCAATTTCATATTTCATTTGATCTAAAGCTGCTTGTGCTCCATGTGATGCTAATTGATTAGAATTACGATTTCTAGCCATTACCAATCACCTCCTTATTTATATATAAATTGTGTTAAATTTCAATTTAAATACATGGTAATTTTTGGTTATTTTTACTTTTTAAAAAAGAGTCTCTACAAGGAGAGACTCTTACATCTTTTTATATTAAGAAATTACTACTTCTAAATTTCTATTTGTTAATACTTTCATTTCTTCTTTTAATACATCTTTCGCATTATGTCCAAACCATTCAAGTGAAGCAAAATGGTCAGTTTCTCTCACTTCCTGAATAATCTCATCATAATTTACGATACCTTCAAATAATGGAACCATACCAATTCGACTTCCCGCTGCTGCATATACATTATTCGGTTCAAACACATGTAAATAATCTGCTGACGATATATTCTTAAAATGGTAATGTTGTATCCACGGTTTTAGTTGATGGAAACTGTCTATTGGATTTGCTCCCGACTCCCATATATGAAGAAAATCAAGGTTTATTTTCAAATTCGGATGATCTACTTCTCCTAATAATTCCAACGTAGAAGGCAATGTATCCGTTAACGTATTTGGATGTGTTTCTAAAAGTACATACATATTATGCTGAGCAAATACTTCACAAATGATGCGAATACGCTTCACATACTCTTTTCTCTCCTGTTCCGAGAAATCTTCGCTACCTTTTTGTCCAGCAAACGTACGAATTTTGTTCGTTTTAAACCAATTAGCTAGTATTACAAGTTGTTCACATTTCTCTATCGTTTTTTCAAAATCTACCGATAATGATATATCTAAGTAATCACTTATCATCGTAATTTCTAAGTTTTTATCCTTTAAACAATTCAATTCTCGTTCTGTCGTTTCATACTCTTGCATATACAAATTTTGTGCATGAGTCCCCCACAATTCAATTCCTTCAAAACCGTTTTCATATGCAAATTGAACAATATCAGTAAATGAAATTAATTGATGACGAAAGGAAATAGTACATAATGAATATTTCATAGGTTTGAACTCCCTTATCTTAAATTCAGTTAAGTTTTTAAAATGCTAAGACAGACTCGTTTGTTTTCATTTCTTTCCATGATAAAAACTGTCTCTCTAATTCAGCCTTTATTTGCAGTTCAATTGCATTCATTTCATCCAGCTTTTCAACAATTGATAATAACATATCTTTATTATTCGTCATCCCCATTTTAATGGCACGATACTGTACATTTGTAAATCCTTGTACAATATCCTCTACCCGATCACACCAATAATCAAACTCTTGCTCCGAATATTGCAACGTTTCACGGAAGTATGCAAAGGCATGTTCATAACTATATTTACGAATTGCAAGTACGGGTATTTGTTTCACTGCCGCTACAAGACCAGAAAGCGAATACCCTTCTTCTTCATTTGCCATTTTTATAATTAAATTTTTCAGCTCCATCGTCAGTTCATTGTCAGTTCTTTTGAAAGTTTCTATGAAATAACTCGCTACCATTTCTTCTGTTGGCTCCTGAATTCCTTCTACATCAATGAAATACCCTCCACCAAATGGGTTATCTTGAACAGAGTGAAGCACTTTTTCTCTTTCCATATTCCCTTCCCAGCGAAAATCAGGATCTAGCATGAACCACTCTTCTTCTTTCTCTGTCTTTGATATCATTAAATAATGCGGAAACGGTTTTTGATGAAATTTATTTTCCCTCTCTGGTAATAGAGACATATCCACCATTACAATGACATATCGATTTTCTGGCTTGTTTTCTACTAATTGTAAAAACGTTTCTACATTGCTATCTTTATCTTTTGCATGATCGTACCACTCGTTCACTTTCGTACCATACAACTTTTCATACCATAGTAAGTAATTATCATGGTTAATGTTTTCGGAGTGATACGAAATAATGCCACCTTCTGTTATATCGAAATCTCCATCCCATAATCCAAAATAAAAGGGACGAAAATCTATATCGCTACGCCTTTTTATAATTTCGCAAAAACAACTCACTAAACAGTGAACTTTAATTGAAGTCATACTCTCATCTACTTTCCTAAAGGTTAGTTATTCACATTCACTTCCTGTAACGGCTGTAATCCCTCCATAAAATCAAGTAAAGATCCTACAGTAAGAAATGCTTTTGGGTCTACCTCATCCTCTGGAACGCATAGCTTTACATCCATTTCTATGTAGACTATGAGTTGTAACATCATTACCGAATCTATATATAAATCTTGGTTTAAACGCATCTTTTCTTCTAAATGCGTTACATTTTTCAGCTCCATTTTTTCTGTCATAATTTTCAACACTTCATTTTTTAATATTTCACGTCTCATGTTGTAACCTCTCCCATCTCTAATAATTTTCTACTTACTTTTCCAGTTTTATTTTTCGGAATTTCAGTTACACTTTCAATCTCATGCGGAACTTTATAAGGTGGTAAATGCTGCATACACCATTCTCTTATTCGCACTGGATCAATATGAGAGATTACTTTCGCTTTAACAATTTCGCCCATCACAGGATGTTTCCCCCGGTATACAATTGCCTCTTGAACACCTTCTAGTCGAAGCATCGTTTCTTCTACCTCTATAGGAAACACTTTTAATCCTGAAACGTTAATCACATCATCCATGCGCCCGACAAAATGAAGGCCACGCTCAGATTTATACCCCAAATCTTTCGTGAAAATTTCTTTATCGTTCATTTTCACTACGATTTCTTCAGGCATATTTTCATCTGAACCTATGCTTATACTCGCATGAGGTAGTGGATTTCCTAAATCTAAATGGCTTTTCATATCATGACATATACTAATACACCCTGCTTCAGAACAACCGTATTGCTGCATCATATATGTTGTCGTTTCTTTTAGTTTATAAAATAATGCTTCTGGCAAAGGCGCTCCAGATGTCATAATTTTATGAAACTGAAACGTTCCTTGCGGGAAACTCCCCATAATATGTAACATAAGTGGTACTGCATATATGATATGTTTTTCTGTATTGCGAACTATATTTAATGCAAATTTAGGGTTTTTATTCGTAATGATGATAGGTTTACTTCCCCTTGTAATTGCAGATAACGTACCACATATAAGTCCGTATGAATGTGAAACAGGAGCCATAACAATCGGCACTTCATCCTCTTCACAGTTTAAAGCTTCATTATAAGCAGTAATCTCTGTATCAACTTCCGTCCATGCTCTACGAATCAGTTTCGGTTCTCCCGTAGTTCCAGAACTATATTGCAATAAAGATGGCTCTTCTAGTAAAGAGTTCACTACTTCTAATTTCGTAAAATCATTATATTCTCTACATAAAATTCCGATACAATTTGCACGCTTTGCCATTTCAATAGCCGTTTCTTTTGGGGTATCTTCATGTATTAGCAATACTGATGCTTTCTTTTCTTTTAAGAAAAACACAAGCGTAATAATATCGAATGGATCTTTCAAACAAAGCGCAAATCTATTTCCTGCTACTTCTTGAAATTGTTCCATCTCCTTATAAACTTGTAATCTCAAATCAAAATCACTTTTACTATACTCTTCTTTATTAACGATTAGCATAATTTCCCCCTGCAGTAACTGATTTTTGTTTCATAAGTTGTCTTGCTTTATACAATGGATTTGGAACTTCATGAACAAGTGATTCCACATCTAAATATAAACGACGCTTCGTCAATTGCTCGGCATAAAAAGTAGGTGTATATAATTGAATCCTTTCAAACCTCTCTTTTAAATGTGGATATTTTCTAAAATGATTTTCAATTTCTTCCACAACCATCATCCAAAAACTTTCTTCTTTCCAATCATATTCATCCGCAAGTACGAAAGCTAATTCTCCTACATTAAATAAGAACAGTGCATCTAATACCATCTCTTGTAAACATTCAATACGTTCCATTTCAAAGAAATCATTCATTTTTCCATTCGCATACGTTTTATGCATTTTAGTAAAGTCCGGACATTTATTTGTTTCTTTTAAGAATGGACGATAAAACTCAAGTCCTTCATGGAAATCCTTTAATGCAATACGGATAGGTAGCCCTTCTTTATGAACTAAAATCATATTTTGTCCATGTGATTCTAATGCGATCCCATGCTCTACAACAAGATGTATAACTGGAATAATTGCTTTTTGAATAAGTAATCGCAACCAATTTTCTATCCCATATTTGTTTAACCATGTATCAATAACTGGTGTCCGGTTCTTCTCTTTTGCATATAAACCGTTAAAGGGAACTGCATCTTCTTGCTCATCTAAATAATTATGAACACTTTCACGCCAAATGCACCCTAATGAACCATATGTGGCTTTCTTATTCGTATCATACGTTACACTCGAAAATTCCTTTAACAAAATGATGCGCGATTCATCACTTAAATAAGAATCCTGACTTACGATATCACTTAGCCAATTCGATATAGCTGGTGCACTCGCAACTGAATATGGTTTCAGCGTACGGAGTGTTGAAGTATTAAGCATGTTCAGTGCTAACTTTACATATGGTCTCTTTGGATTCGTAATATTTCTTAACGTCCTCATAGATTGTTGCGCACAATAATCGTCCGCTGATCTTCCTAAATACATAATATTTTTATTTTGTATATGATCGGCGTAATTGGGAATGATAAAATTTTCCCACTGCCAAGGATGAACAGGTATAAACACGTACTGCTTTGGATCACATCCCGAACTGTGAATTCGTTCCATATACACTTCTAATGTAGGCTCTTCTACCTCACCTTTTAAAATATTGTCATAAATCACTTCATTTTCATAACCTACATTCGCATATTTCTTATGGGCTGCAATCCATATAAGTTTTATTGGCCTCATAAATTCATATCCATATTGAAAATTGTCACGATATTGAAATCCAATGCGTGCTTTATAGCTAGGATGATATGGATGACCGTCTATTAAATGGCTTTCAAAGTCATCGTATGATTTTTGAGTATATTTCAATTCATTACAGCTCTCGTATTGCGCAATCGTGTCTTTAAATATCGTTTGTTCTAATTCATGAATAAAAGAATGTAATTTCGTTTGTTCTACGTTAACAACTCGAAAAACCTCTTCCAAAAATTGCGAAACTGATTGTATTTCTTGTTTTCCCTCTTGCACTCTTACTATTAATGAATCTATAGAGATACGTCCAAATGTCATTCGCTCTCTTCCGTAACATTCGTACGTAACACTTTTGTTGTCTTCATCGAGTCCTTGTATAAGAAAAAGAATTTGTTCTTCGCTTTCTATACGAACTGGCGTAATGATCCCCTCATAAATTAACGACTCTACTAATTGACGTAACACTCTTCTTCTTACTGAAATGTAATCTTTTGATTCAAGCGCTTTCAATATTTTTGTATGATACATGTCCATTCTCATAACCCCTCCACCTTATGAAAAATACCATTATTTGTATTACGTGAAATTTTAACGTTATTTATGAACGGACAGCCACTTCTCTAACGAGCGGATTCTGTACCTGTACGTAAATCGCTTGTTCTAAAGGGTTACTTAACTCATCAACATCGAAAAATCTCGTTAATAAATTTGCTTTACATGCCAATTTATCCTCTTCTAACAATTCTCTTAAAAAGGTCGAAGGTTCACGGTTATAAGGAAGGAATGATTCAAGTACAGATCTTAATTCCGAGAGAAGAATTTCCTCCTTAATTAATCCAGCTGTACCAAATCCGTTAATGAGTCCAAACATATGATTGAAAATTAAGTAGTAACGAAATCTTTCATCTACAATATAATCGTCATATAAATTTCCAGTACGTTCTCCAATACCAGCTAACTCATTATTAAGCATCTCTTTCATTGAATTACAGAAATAAAACCCTTGATTATCACGGAAATAATATTTTACTGGGTAACCGTCCTTTAGTTGAACAACACTATTTTGCTGATGAGCTTCTAACGCAACACCATAACGTAAGTACATCCATACCATCGGCTTTAAAGAAACATTCATATATCGTCTAAACCAATCTAAACTTACTTCTTCGCAGGTTCTACTTTCCAAATCTGCTAGTCGATGAATAATATTCGATAAACGAGTACGTTCCCCAGGTATAGCATCTTGAACTAATCCAGCAATTAAAGTAGCGTCATTTGCATGTTCACCATAAAAAGGATTCTCTCGTATAATTACTTCAAATCCAGATTCTTTTGCCCCGTAATTTAATGTAATAAATGCTGGATCACAAATAAAATCAAAGCCCGGGAACTTCTCTAACACTTCACCAATTGCTGTATTTAGCATTTCCTTTCCTTCAAGACCACTCTCTAGTTCCTTCAATTTATTAATACGCATTGAATTTGTTACTTTTACTGGAAATGAAAACTTAAGCATATATTTTGATTTGGGATGATATAACGTCCTAAGTGATGATGTTGCCATATAATACTTACCTACAGGACCGATATATTCAAGTACGCCTTCATCTATCCAATCCTGTACGTAAGATTGGTGTAATAGCCATTCTGCCTGAAGCGGATGAATTGGAAGTAATGAATATTCATCTTCATTACAATACTTCGATATAAATTCTTTACAAACCATCTCATCATTACATAACTCTTCTTTTAGAATTACTGTTGTAGAATCTAGCAATAATGATTTTTCATTTACTATACTTTTATGTGCCCTAAAATAATGAAGCTGACATTCTCCTTTTAATTCTGGAGAATACATTGCGCTTTTCCATTCCAGAATACCTTGTCTACTCTTTGGAGTTGGATGAGTTAAATGTCCAAATAATAAAGATTGCTCCGCCTCTATAAAGGATGTATGAAAACCGTATAATGCAGATGTATCTTCTTTTCTCTCCTTTGTAAATCCCTCAATATTTTGACAACTACAAATAACTCGAAGCATAAGTTCAGCAGGATTTGTCCCTTCTCCGTAGTTGATAGACATCTCTTTTATTAAGAAGGTAATAACTGTAACGTAATCAGCTTTAATAACAGAATTACTTTCTCCAATTTGATAATAAAACTGTTCTCCAAACAAATGGCGATCTGTTGCTGATTTATATATAACTTCTCCATACAAAGTAACGTTCTGTGCTGATAGCCGACAATATAAATATGTGGGGACTATATCTCTATTCAACGTATTACTGAAGATACTTTTCATTCTTTCATCCTCTGTAATCCATTCTCCACTCCCTGTTTCCCTTAAATAACAGTTTAAAAAACTTTGTAATGTTGCATGTTCTGCGATTTGTTTCGCATGCTGCATGTTGGTCCTCCTCTTTATATTAAAGCTATCGAAATTTTATATAATAAACAACTATTGAATATCGTTATCAATTATGATTCTAATTGATAATGATATTCAATTCAATAGTATATTTCAGAATTTTTTTATCTGATTTAATTTTTCTTGTTTTCTCTCTTTTCTTTAATCTAGTTAAAAACTCACGAAAAAAATACTCAATTTCAAACTACATACTTACTATTTTCATTAGTAATCCATCCAAAATAGTTAAATAAAAGAGGTATACCTTAATTGGTATACCTCTTTTAAACATAAAGTTTACATAATAATATTATTTATATCTCTCCAACAATATGCTGTCTCTTCTACCTGTACTCGCTCTAAAAATTTTGTATCAATTTTTTCTGGATTAAATTTTTCATAAAACTTTTTAGAAGGGTTATTCGTAACTACCCAAACTAAAAGTGATTGCATATCATTGTTTATACATTCCGATAATAAAGCTTGAAATAACTGTTGTCCTATTCTCATTCCTTGATACGACTGTAAAAGGTAGATCGCATATAATTCCCCATCACAATTATATGCACCACTTCTTTCAACTCCCCCATCAATGAATCCAATTATAGTTCCATCTAACGTCTCTGCTACAAATCTATATTGGTATTTATCTTCTTGTTGAAAAATGTTTTCCCATTGTTTTTCTCGTTGCTCATATGTTATATTTTCTAAAAATTCGTCAGCAAATATCCCTTTATACGTTGTTTTCCAGCTATCAACATGCACCTTTGCTATACCTCGTATATCATCTTTTATCGCTCTTCTAATATGTATTTCCATCATTTCTCCCCCTTGTTATTCATCATTATATCAATGTATCTCCTTAAAATTCCAAGTAAAAAAAAGAGTGAATGCACTTCACTCTTTTTTATCACAATTATCTACTTTCCACTTCAACTGAAACAACACGATCAATCTCTTTCAGGGAACTATATAACTCTGTTGTATATAAATCTTCTGGAGCTAAAATAACCATTTCCAGTTGCTGAAATGCTCCACTATCTATATCTTTAATTTTTACGCGTTTCACATGCATACCTAAATTTTTAATTTGCTTAAATATACCATCTAACTCATGATGCTCTTTTACAGTAATTTTTATAGATAAATCCTTTTGTCTTAATGAATACGGACCTGCAATTTTCACGAGTTGTGGAAGTACGTTAATTGCTAAAATAATTAAAATCATAGCAACCGTCGCTTGTAAATAAAATCCTGCCCCAATTGCTATACCTAAAGCTGAAGCAGCCCATACCATAGAAGCTGTCGTTAATCCAGAAATGACATCATTACTTCTTCGTAAAATAACACCTGCTCCAAGAAAACCAATCCCGCTCACAATTTGAGCAGCTAGACGCATTGGATCCATATTTGTATGCCCTGGAACAGAATATACATGTACGGCTTCAATTGAAACCATCGTAATTAAACAACTTGCTACAGAAATAACCATACTTGTTTTCACACCAAGCGGTTTATTCTTTAGCTGCCTATCTATCCCGATGAATAATCCTAAAAAGAGTGCTAAACCTAATTTGAGTAAAAATTCATATGACATATTTCCATTCTCCTTACTTTACAATGTTTCCCTTGGAATAATTCACTATAACTCTTTTATGATATCAATTCTAGTCTTTTCTATTCATTCAACGTAAAAAACCGAAAAAACATTTGTAACGATGTTTCTCCGGCTTTTTATTACGCTTAAGATTCTTCTTTATTTCTGATCTTTAATCTTAATCTCTGCATCTTTGTAGAATGCTAATTTACTGTCATTATACTCTTTTGTAAAATTGTTAAATTGCTCTTTTGATTTTTGTGCTTCCACAGTTAATTCATTAACAGCCTTAACTTTTTCACCAATCTCTTTTAATTTCGTTTCTTTTACTTTTAATTTTTCATACAGTTCTTTTTCAGTCGCTAACGCCTTCGTATAATTTTCATTCATCTTTTGGAATGCATCATAACGGTTTTTATACGACTCTTCTACTGCTTTCGCTTGTTTTTGTAACTTCTTATCTTCAAGCTTCTCTATATTTCCTTGAACAGATTTTGTTTCTTTCTGAGCTTTTTCTAGCATTTCTTTCTCATTTTCCAATACTTTTTCACGGTCATCTATATTTGCAGTAGCTTGCTCTATTTTCTTCATAACAGCGTCATTATGATCTTTACCTTCTTGTAAAATTTGAGAATATAGTTCTTGACCTTCATTCTCTAATTTCTCTAACTTTTTCGCTTCATCAACTAATGATTTTTCTTGTGTCGCTGCTGTTTCAAAAGCTGTATATAGATTTTCTTCTGGTTTTTCACCGAAACAACCTGTTAATAGTCCTACTGATAGTGCTCCAACTACTGCTACTTTTCCATACTTCAACGTTCATTCCTCCATTACATACGGTTATCATGCCAGAAATTCACTGGGAAGTGACTCTCTTCATGATAAGCTTCAAACTCATAACCCTTTTCTTTTAACCCCTTTAAAATTGCTGGTACAGCAGCAACTGATTGTGGGTGAATGTCATGCATTAAAATGACTTCTTGTGGTTTTGTTGCATTTGTTATTACATTTTGAGCAATTTGTGCTGCAGCTGCATCAACTTGCATTTTGTTATATTTCCAGTCTAATGAATCAATTGTCCAATCCCATACTTTAAAACCGCCCTCTACCACTTTATTTCGAAGACCTTCATTTAACCCAGGCATCGAACCATATGGTGGACGTGTTAATTTAGGTGATTTTCCAATAATATTTGCGATTAAAGTTTGATCTTCTTTCATCTCATTTACATACTCGCCATTTTTATATAACTTTGCAAAATTATGTGTCATACTATGCATACCTACATAATGACCCTCTGCATTTTCACGTTTCACTAAATCCGGAAATTCTTTTACATTCGCTCCAATTAAAAAGAACGTCGCCTTCGCATCATGCTGTTTTAACATATTTAACAATTCAGCCGTATATTTCCCAGGGCCATCATCAAATGTAAGATAAGCAACTTTTCTTTCTTTTCCATTAAAACGACTTGGTGCCGTTTTATTCATTTCTACTTTCGGTTGTTCACTTGCAAGCTGTACTACGTTTTCTTGTTTTGCAACAGCCTTTGCTGGTGAAGTAATGGATTGAAACATGAAATATCCAATAGCTACTGCTGCAATCGCAATTAAAACGAATACTAATCTTTTAATTTTTAAAGCTTTTTCCATTCTATCGAATTCCTCTCCCTATTAATCTTATATATAAATCACCCAATATAATTATACATCTATTTATTTTATTACACTATATAAACAGACTTTATATGTATTATAATGGGATTTTTATCAAAATGGTTGTTCCTATTCCTTCTTTACTTATAATACTAATTGTACCTCCATGAAGCTCTACTATTTTTTTAACGATAGCTAAACGGTTATTAATCTAGTAAAATGACTGTTCTATATATGGTAAATGCTCTGTAGCAATTCCAATCTTTTCGTCTTTCACCTTTATCACTGCTTGCCCTTCATTTTTAGTCGCTTCAATGTGTATTGTACATTTTTCATGTGAATATTTAATAGCATTTTAAACAATATTCAAGAAAACTTGCTTTAGCCTATTTCGATCTCCCATCAATTCAATTCTTTCTATCGTATGAATAAATTGAATTTGCCTTTCTTCAGCATTAGGAGTTAATTGCCAAATCGTCTCCTCTAGTATATCGTATATTTGCACCTTTTGTTTATATAAATTAAAATGATTTAAGTATAATTTGTCTAAAATAAAAAATCGTTACAGAAAAATTACAAATCCAACCCGATAAAAAAAGATTGGCGAAGGCCAATCTTTTTTTATTATTCGTTTCGAACTGGTTTTGTTGTTACACCTAAATGCTGATTCAATTTATTTGAAATGTCTTTCACATTTTTTTCATTTGGAATGTAATAATAAATACCACCGATACGTTTATCCGTACCTTCAATTTGCATTTTTTCCATTTCCAAGTTAGATCCTGCCATATTTTTTGTAATAGCAAGCATATCATCGAAAGTTAAGTTCGTTTTCATATTATTATCAACCGCATCAAGTAAAGAGCCCATTTTGCTAATTGATTGCACAGACATCGCTTTTTTAGCAATTGCTTCTATTACAAGTTGTTGTCTTTGTCCACGCATTGCATCACTATCAATTTTACGCGTTCTTGCAAGTGCAAGTGCTTGTTCTCCATTTAAATGTTGGAAGCCTTTTTCTAAATGAATCATACCTGCTTGGTCTTTACTATCTTGCTCTGTGAAAGTAACTGGTACATCAATATCAATACCACCAAGTGAATCGACAATTTGTACGAATGATTCGAAGTTAAACTTCACATAATAATCAACAGGAACATTTAAAAACCTTTCCACTGTATCTCGTGTACTTTCAACACCACCAAATACGTGTGCGTGGGTAATTTTATCTAATTTCTTTTTAGATGGAATATAAACACGTGAATCACGCGGAATACTTACTAATTTAACTGACTTATCATCTTTATTAATTGTCGCTAATAAAAGTGCATCTGTTCGAACTGCCTCACCGTATTGACTTTTTCGCATTTCACTACCATCTACACCCATAATTAAAATGGAGATGTTATCCTTTAAAGGCTCAACTTCTTTATCACGTTTTGATGATTTATCAATTTTTGCATACGCATCACTTACAACTGCTTTTGCTTTATTATATATTAACGATCCATACCCTACTCCTCCAAAAATAAGTAAGAACAATGGAATTATAATGAACCATTTTATCGACTTTCTTTTAGAACGTTTTTTTCTGCTTCTCGTATTTTGTTCTAATTCAGAGCTCATATCCATTCGCCTCTCTTTCTCTTTCCCTAGTATAATGTATGTCTAGTATTCTTCATATTGAATTTCCTTTCAATTACCTTACAATTTTGTAAGGTTACTGCATGAATCCAATATGTACTCCATTTCACATTATACTCTCGTACTTATTTTTAGCAAGTCACTATTTTCCAACTTCAAATATTTAGCACTTCAAAACATCCTAAATTACAGATTTATAAATGTATTTATTTCGAATCGCTCGATTTCCACCTAAAAAGTCCGCAAGATTAAAGAACAAAATTAGTAATGCAACAATACATTTCATACTATTTCTCAAGTGGTGTATACATTGTTTTCTTCCCATAATTATTAATGATAGCGGATTTTGCTTTTAGTTTCGTCTTGTCTATTTCTATTTCTTCATTCGAGAAATTCACAATAATTTTAATATCTTTTCCATAAGAAGCAGATTGAACTAATTTATCTTCTGACAAATATGCAAAGTTCGTCATTTCTTCTTTTACTGCCTTTTCATGAACTTCATTCCAAACTTTCAGATGGTGCGTAATTTCTTGCTTATGCTTTTTCCACTCTACTTCATCTAAATGGTACAACGGAGGAACGTTATACAATAATTCGTATAGCATACGGTTTCCTACTTCATCTTTTACTTTCAAACTTCCCCATTCCCAGTGGTGTGTTGTAATAACTGAATCATTGTATACTAATTTATATAAAGGTACCGAATATACTGGATTTAAATATACTTGTTTATATTCTTCTTTTAACGGTACTTGTTTTGCATATTTTTCTGGAACATTTTGATTCGGTGACCAATACCCACCCACATAATACGGACTTGTTTTGTTTTTCCTCATATCTTCATCGTCCCATTTAATAACAGGTGTTTCAATGCCGTGAGCAAATGCAATCGTGCTACTTGCAAAATCATTTCCACCCTCAGATCCAACTACCATACCTTTTTCTTGCGCAATATAATCCATACGTTGCAACCTTGCTTTTAAATCTTGTTCTTGTGTCGTTATATGTTTAGCCGAATAGTCATCGTAAATTTCCCCTGTTGCATCACAATCAATAAACCATGAATTGTATTTAGGCCCATTTTGTAATATATCGTTCATTCGCTCTTTTACACTAGGAAGAGATAAAGTTGGATTTAATTTTCGCCCTCTTCCTAAAAACCCTTGCACCTTTTCACCATTTTTCTTCGTCACAGTTGCCTCTTCATATAACGATGGATCATGAAAAGAAGCTGTATTCCAATTTTTATCAGCTTTTTCGTGAATAGAATGGTAAGAATCATACGGACCAACTAAATATCCCATTTTCTTAGCTTCTGTCACGAAATTAGGCTGCATATAGCCTTGTTCCCAGTTTGGTAAACCAATCCACGCATTGTCTATTCCTGCCGCTTTCATTTCCTTTATAATATCTGTTCCATCTGCCTTACCCCATTTACTTACGTCTTCAATCGCATCACCGAGCGCTGATTTTAATACATGCTTATTTAAGTTATATAACTCCATGTTCGATAAATGATCTACACCTTTGTTTAATAACTCACTAGCGTTCTGATCAACTTTTTGGAAAATATCCTCCTTATACAATTCCTTCATTGATAATACTTCATTTATATAACGCAAAATCACATTTTTTTGGTACTTATCAATGAAATCTTGTTTACTTACTTGCTCAAATACATTCAGCTCCCCAGGCTCTGAACTATTCTTTTGAATAAGCTCTTTTATATGACTGAACACAGGACTATTTATTTGCTCTCTTATCTTCGGCCAATTTACGTTACTGTCAGACAAACCATTTTGATTCCAAAAATAAAAATGAGCCGCACCATAAAGTTTTTCAATCTCTTTATTTTTTCTAGCTTTTTCTTGTAATGTTTTAAATTCACCTTTTCCAGCAATATTATCCTGATACAGTTTAGCAATACTCACTGCATCATTATTTGTCACATATAATTGAAATCCATATGTTTTATTTTTATTTATACTCGGGAATTCATGTATAAAATCAAATCCTATTTTCGGATCCGCATGAAATTTCAATTCATTATTAAACATATTGTTCGCAATATATACAATGGAATATTTCGAACCATTTAACGCAAAAAACTTCATAGAAAATGATTCAGCAAATGAATATGCATCATCCTTTAAAAACTTCTTCCAATTTTCATCATTACTCGGAATTCGCTTTCCTTCCCATAACGGAAGTGTATAATTTTCAGCTTGTACTTTCGGCCATGTGAAGCTTTCTGCACCAATTGATTCCACTTCAATATTTAAATGATCTTTTTTCTTTTCTACATTCACTTTTACTTGTTGATCTGGATATTCCCAAGATGTACGCCCCTCGTCTTTTTTTACATTCGACACCTTCATTTTCGGTAACGGCTGTGACGCCTGTTCCTTTACACCATCATGTTCTACCGTTAACGTGAAAGTCTCTGGATTTACATCGTAAGTAAATTCTTTATACGTCGCTTTCTTTATTTTAGACTCTTGTACAGCATTATTACCTTTTACATCACACCCGACTAAAGTCGAAAATGACATAGTTGTAAGAAGACATATCGCTATCATTTTTTTCATCTTCTGCACCTCCACCACTGAATATACAGGGGATTTGTTACAGGAATGTGGCAAAAAAATAGAACCAGCATAACGCTAGCTCTATTTTCCGTATTAAGAATAAATTTATATGGACAACTTTAACCTTCTTAAAATATATGTAATACAATAACCGTGTTTTTTCATCCTCACTACTTATAAAAGCAAATAATACTAAGCTTTAGCATGCATTTCTTAACTAAAAAAATAAGTGTATATAATATAACCTAAAACTAGCACTACAATTACTAGCACTGTACCTTTCCAATTCATACCACCCGCCATATCAACTGGACTACCTGTTTCAGCTCTGTTGAGTCCATCATGTAAAGAACCGGTAGGATTATTTTTCAATTCACTTTGCCTTATACGTTCTCTATTCTCTTCTGGTGACTCTTTCTTCATACGATCACCTCCAATTGAATACACCCTTTACTAAATTATACATTATTACTTTTCTTTTATATGCCAACTGAAAAGATATTTACAACAAAAAAAGCTAGCAATGCTAGCTTTTTTATAGCCCTATATGTTCTTCTTTATTTACAGTAATTCCTCTATGATCGATTTCTAGCTCACACACTTTCATTGACGTAAATACTCTCGCTAATTGCTCAGCAATTTCTTGACGTTTATCATATGGCGTTAATATAAAAATAGATGGGCCTGCACCACTAAGCGCTGTGCCGTATGCTCCAAATTCTTTTGCACATTTACGAATAGATGGTAATAACGGGACTAGTTCTAAACGAAATGGCTCGTGAAAATGATCTCTTTCCATCATTTCACCTACAACTTCCCACTTCTTTTGACAAAACGCGGCTACTAATACATTGCTTATTGCACTAGCCTTAACAGCTTCATGAAACGGAAACACATCTGGTAATACAGATCGGCTTTCCTCTGTATTTAACTCTTCATTCGGAATAAGAGAAATTACGCCTAATTCCTTACTTTCGATTCTTACAACCGAAACATTCTTTCCATCAAGTGCTCCGATTACAGTTCCTCCTAATATAGAAGCAGCAACATTATCTGGATGTCCTTCAAAATTTGTAGCAATTTGAACTTTTCGATCAGTTGTTAAGTTCAAATTGCCAAGTTGATTCGCAAGCTCTATCCCAGCTACAATTGCTGATGCACTACTTCCTAGGCCTCTTGTTAGCGGGATATTACTAGTAACTTCTATTATATGGGGTGATAAAGAAGGACATACTTTACATGCCGTGCTAACGATTAAATTTTTATCGTCTGCGGGAATTGACTCTTCAAAGGAGTGGATCACTTGCCATTTATCAGCCTTCTCTTTTACTACTACATTTAAATACAATGACAAAGCTATTCCCACTGAATCAAATCCAGGCCCAACATTCGCTGTACTAGCAGGAACACGAATACTTAATGGTATCACGACATAATCACCCCTTTAATATGCTCTTTAATTTGTTCTATATTATTTGAAACAGTTGCAATGTCTAATGTATTAGAAGAAATTGCGATATCAGGATCTTTCAACCCGTTTCCAGTTAATACTGCAACAACTGTTTCTCCTTTTTTGATTTTTCCAGATTGAACATGTTTAATTACGCCGGCTAATGAAGCATTTGATCCTGGCTCAGCGAAAACCCCTTCCGATTTTGCTAATAATCTATACGCATGTAAAATTTCTTCATCTGATACCATATCTATTTCACCATGAGACTGTTTAGCAGCCTCTACGGCATATGACCAACTTGCTGGGTTACCGATGCGAATCGCTGTTGCAATTGTTTCAGGTTCTTCAATGACATGTCCTTTTACAATTGCTGCTGCTCCTTCCGCTTCAAACCCGTGAATTCTTGGCTTCTTATAGCCTTTTTCTTTCTCATATTCACAGAAACCTTTCCAGTACGCTGTAATATTTCCAGCATTCCCAACAGGAATCGCTAAAACATCTGGTGCACTTTGCAACTGATCACAAATTTCAAACGCTGCTGTTTTTTGCCCTTCAATTCGATAAGGATTCACTGAGTTTACTAATGTAATCGGCTCTTCCGCAGCAATATTTCTTACAGCCTTAAGTGCATCATCAAAATTCCCTTCTATTGAAATGATTTCAGCTCCGTAAGCGACTGCTTGCGCTAATTTTCCATGTGCAATCTTTCCTTCAGGGATTACGATTATACATTTCATTCCAAGGCGTGCCGCGTATGCTGCGGCCGATGCCGAAGTATTACCTGTTGATGCACAAATAATTGCCTCTGAACCTTCTTCTTTCGCCTTCGCAACAGCCATTACCATACCACGATCTTTAAAAGAACCTGTCGGATTCGCTCCTTCATACTTACCGTATAACTGAATTCCTAATTGTTTTGATATATTTAATAACGGAATAAGCGGTGTATTTCCTTCCATTAAGCTCACATCAGGTGTATTTTCATTCACCGGTAAATAAGAAGCATACTGTTTTAATAATCCTTTATACATATTGTTTTTCCTCCTCAATAATGTAGTAGCTATTTATTTCACTTGCGACATCTTCTATCGCTCCTAAAACTCGTTCAAATTGATACTTTGAAGTCTGATGTGTCACAACAACAACTTCTGCAAGTTCACGATTTAAAGGTAATTGAATAACTTCTTTTAAACTTACAGAATAATTAACGAAACATTCTGTTATTTTTTGTAACATCCCAGGTTCATCTCGTAATGAAATACGTAAGAAATATTTCGAAACGACTTCTTCATCCCCTTGTAACTCATATGGCTCTGGTTCTTTTAACACACTTTTATTTTTCGGAACTTGATTCATATTTTTAACGATTGAAATAATATCACTTACTACAGCAGAACCAGTCGGCAATTTTCCAGCTCCAGGTCCGTAAAACATTACTTCTCCTACTGCTTGACCGTGAACATATACTGCATTAAATTCATTATTTACATTCGATAATGGATGATGACTTGGTAAAAGAGTCGGTTCTACACTTAAATGAATGGCTGATCCTTGTTTCTCTGCCTTACCAATTAATTTCATAGTAAATCCTAACTTTTCAGCCATTTGTAAATCTTCTTTTTCGACCTTTCGAATCCCTCTTACTTGCACATCATCTAAAGAAACATTCATCGAAAAACCTAAGTTTGCAAGAATGGCTACCTTTCTTGCCGCATCTAACCCATCTACATCCGCTGTTGGATCCGATTCTGCGAAACCTAATTTTTGCGCTTCTTGTAAAGCCTCTTCATACGACCATCCATTTTGACTCATCTTTGTTAACATGTAATTTGTTGTTCCATTTACAATTCCCATTATTTTTTCAATTTGATCTGAAGCTAATCCGTCTGTTAACCCTCTTAACACTGGAATACCGCCCGCTACACTTGCTTCATAACATAAATCACAATCATTATCGTTTGCCAGTTGGAGAAGTTCTGCACCGTATACAGCCATTAAATCCTTATTTGCTGTTACGACATGTTTCTCATTTCGTAAAGCCTTAACAATATGCTGCTTTGCTTCTTCAATTCCGCCCATTACCTCTACTACAATATCAATATTTGGATCATTTAGAACTTCATCGACATGACTTGTTACTACGATCCCATCAATGCAAACATCACGTTCTTTTTCTAAGTCACGTACAACGACTGTCTTTACCTTCACTTCATACCCTGTATCAAGTGCAATTTTTTTATAATGTTCTTTCAAAATATGGACAACACCACTTCCGACCGTACCTAAGCCTAACACCCCAACATTAATAACGTTATTCATCTTCTAATCTCCTCCTACAATCTTATTTTTTATCTCGATCAATCACCTTGCTCTGCTTTTTAATCATGCAGGTGGTGGTTATTTCCGTACTTACAAATCGTTTCATGTTACAGCACCTCCTTTCAAAGTAATAAAAAAACACACTCATCCCTAGGAAAGGGACGAATGTGTTTTCGTGGTTCCACCCTTGTTCCAACCCAGACTTATTTCCTTCTAGATTGCTCAAGTTCAGATAACGGCTGATTCCGTCAATAATTACTAGATTACTCGTTCACTATTGAAGTTCAAAGGTGGTAAAATCATTTCTCGTGTTAGGAAGCTCACACCCTTGGCTTCCCTCTCTGTAAACCGTAAAAATGATTCCGTGTCCTTATCGTTACTTTTTCGTTCATGTTTATTTGTTAACTCATTATACTCGCATAAAAAACAAAATCAATACTATTTTTAATTATTTTAAATTTTCAATCTTAAAATCTATAAAAAAACACACTCATCCCTAGGAAAGGGACGAATGTGTTTTCGTGGTTCCACCCTTGTTCCAACCCAGACTTATTTCCTTCTAGATTGCTCAAGTTCAGATAACGGCTGATTCCGTCAATAATTACTAGATTACTCGTTCACTATTGAAGTTCAAAGGTGGTAAAATCATTTCTCGTGTTAGGAAGCTCACACCCTTGGCTTCCCTCTCTGTAAACCGTAAAAATGATTTCATGTCCTTATCGTTACTTTTTCGTTCATGTCTATTTGTTAACTTATTATAGTTATCAATTTTTTAAAAAGCAAGCCTATTTTTACTAACTATTTTCAAAATCATTTTTCATTATATTTCACAATAACATTTTACAACTGTCGCTCGATTTACCTATTTTGCAATTCACCCCAGCTTTTAAATCAACAGTTCATATATAAATATCCCATTTTAAAACGCGTACATATCCACCTTACAAAACTATATTAATAAAGTTTTTTCAATACAATCTTTTCGTATAACTTTCTTCTAAAGAACGGGCAACATCTTCTTCTGAAGCATTCACTTTCGCATGCTCCAACAACATTTTTGCTGCTGAAGGTAACTCTTTTTTATTTAACCAAGATTCTGGATTCCACATATTAGAACGAATAAAAGCTTTTGCACAATGAATATAGCATTCCTCTACTTCCACAACAATTCCAAGTGACGGATTGCGTCCATTCGCCTGCATTTCTTGCAAAATTTCTTCATCGTTTGTAATATATGCTCGGCCATTTATTCGGAGCGTCTCCCCAAGACCAGGGATCAAAAAGAGTAACCCTACGTGTGGATTTGAAATAATATTCAAAATGGAGTCTATACGACGATTGCCTGGTCTTTCTGGAATGATAATTTTATTATTATTTAATACGTATACAAATCCAGGTGCGTCTCCTCTCGGCGAAGCATCACACTTTCCTAATTTATTTGCAGTAGATAATACTAGAAAAGGAGATTTGGCCAGAAAATCTATACAATGGTGGTCTAAGGATGAAATAACTTTTTTCAAAGCTCGCTCACTTGGTTGCCCTAATATTTCCCGTAATTCTTCCTCTGCTGAAATAATCGATTTTATTTCCTTACTTTCTATCCCCACGTATACGCACCCCTTTTTCTTTATTTTCCCAAAATTCAATACTAATATTGTATAATAAAATTTGCAGAAAGGGGAATTTAAATGACAGAGTGGTTAACAATATTTGACACTAAAAGAAATATACTCGGGAAGAAATTACGTGATGAAGTGCATCGTGACGGTGATTGGCACGAAACATTTCATTGTTGGTTTGTAGAAAAAGATACTGAAGATATGTTTTTATATTTCCAATTACGCTCTAAAAATAAAAAAGAAGCTCCGAAAATTTGGGACATTACTTCAGCTGGACATATTATGCATGATGAAGAAGTAGAAAGTGGCGGTCTTCGTGAAATTGAAGAAGAATTAGGGCTTTCCTTTCAAACTACTGATTTAGCATACAAAGGAATCTTTAAAATAGATTATGAAATTTCAAACCTTACGGATCGCGAGTTTTGTCATATGTATTTTCACAATGTCATCAATCGACTTCCATTCGCACCAGGTGAAGAAGTAGACGATGTGATGAAAATACATGCAACCTCTTTTCTACAACTATTAAAAAGAGAGATTTCATCTTTTACGGCTATTTCTGTTTTAAACAATAAACCGATAACGATAACATTTGAAGATATTTATCCATATGATCTTGCATACTATGAATTTGTTATAAAGCAAGGAAAAGACTTACTAGAAAATAATAGTTTATAAATAAAATAGGACTCCCATTTTAAAGTACTTGGGAGTCCTATTCTTAATAGTGGCTGATTGACAATACCCGACTGATTTAAACTCCAATTTATTTTCTCTCTTTCGATGTTTGGAACATACTTGGCAGCGTTACAAAGCGTGCCCCTTTCGTTTTTAACTGTGGAACCATTTTGTCTAGCGCATCTACAGATCCTTGCAAATGCCCACCTGGTGTTGAATGCTGAAGTATGACACTACCAGGAAATGAATTCCCTAACACATTATTTGTGATCGTGTCAGCACTTACACCTTTCCAATCAACTGTATCAACACTCCACTGTACAATCATAAAATTTTGCTCTGTTGCCCACTTCAATTGATTTTCAAGTATTTCACCGTATGGTGGACGAATAAACTTCGGTGCATAGCCAGCTAAACGATTTAATATTTCTTCTGTTTTTATAATTTGATTACGGTACTCCGCCTCATTTACTTTCGCTAAGTTCGGATGGCTATACGTATGATTACCAATTACATGCCCTTCATTCGCAATACGCTTTACTACATTCGGAAACTTTTCTGCATTTTCACCAAGTAAGAAAAAAGTAGCTTTTACATTATGTTGTTTTAACTTATCTAAAATTTTCGGCGTAAATTCTAAATCTGGTCCATCATCAAATGTAAGAGCGACTTCCGCCTTATTGTATGGTCCTGAAAATGCATACGCATATTTTTCGACCCACGAAAATGGTGTCCACGATCCACGCTCATCTGCTCGCAGTTTTACTTCATAGTTTTGCGGGATATATGCGTTTGGCAATGAACTTATATAGTCTCCATAATAAAATGAGTTATAGGGCATATAGGCGTACGAAACATCTCGTTCTAGTCCTCCCCATTGATATGGAGCAAACATTTGTGGCGAATAAAAATAATACATGATAAAAACCTCCCTAAGGTTTCATATGTGATTCCTCTGCACTTTGTTAGAGAAATTCTTATCAATATACAAAAATAAGACTGTCCATTATTAGGACAGTCCTATTACTCAATAAAATTAATAAATTACTTTACTATCTCTGGGTAATGTTCTCACATGTTTTAAATAACTTGTCACTCTGTCATCATCACCTTGCGGGTACTGATATCCATATGTGTTAGCAATTTCGTTCGCCACTTCCCTAAATAAATTACCCATGACAAAGAATGACTCCCATATATTTTCATATTCTGTATTAGAAAAAGTCCTTTTAAATTGCTCCCACATATCTTTTTCCATATATTTCTCGAAATGCTTCCCAAACTTTCCTGCGTTAACTGTAAAGTCTGTTTTCATACCAATATGCCATTCTAGCATTACAATTAACATATCTCGTACTGGGCCACCAAGCATCCCTTTCACATAAGAAAGTTCCTCTCTCCATAAACCTTTTGCCACATTCGTACTACACCACCAAAATTCATTACAACAATCTAAAAAATCTTTTTCTGTAGGCTTTTTTATTAAGTAATCCCTATCGCTTGCTGGTAGAAATTCATTCATACAATCATCTTTATCAAGAAGCAGTTTACTTAAACTATCTTGCCCAACGAACTTATTTATCAAATTAAAAGGAACTAGCGTTAAATCAATTCGATTTCCATCCATGAACTGCATTAAATACGGAAATTTCCCGTCTTCATCTGCTGGAAGTAACGACATTTCTTCTGGCATTTGCACAATCATAATTTCTCCAAATCTATGAATCCAATTATGATTTGACGTAAAAGATTGTATATCATTTACAACATACATAATGTCATAGTCTTGAAAACAATCTTTTTTCACATTTGGATTTACACGTGATCCATTCATGATGACAGCTCGAACTCTTCCATCCTCTTTCGCTGTATTCATAATTAAGTCTAACATTTCTTTTTCAGTTCTCATCTATTCCTAACCTCCAATTTTTATATTAACTTATATTTTTATGCGTGTTGGAGGTCCACGAGCTAGCTGCGTTGCACACGATACATGTTATAATTTTTGAAATTTCTTTTTCATCTTTTTATCTCCTTTCGTCATTCTTTTACTTCCACGTTGTAGCACTTACACACGACTTATCCGCTATTAATTCTTAGAAACGAAATATTTCTTTTTAAAGTTATTTATCATTTACATTAGATTATACAGATCATTCCGTGTCATGTAAAAATAAAGAAGGGACACCCACTCCATTACAGAATAGATATCCCTTCTTTTGTTTATAAATTTATCCCTTACGGATTAGTAGACCAAAGTCCTGCTGATTTAATAAATGTACGTTTATTTAATTTCAGCTGCGCTACGATAAACTCTGCAATATCTTCTGCTTGCATTACTTTATCTGGGTTTCCATCAGTTAATCCTAAATCTACAGCCATATCCGTTGCTACTGTACTTGGAGTTAAAGCTGTTACACGAATGTTATGTTTGCGAACTTCCATCGCTAACGATTCTGTTAAGCCAAGAACACCAAATTTAGAAGCACTATATGCACTTGTTACAGGTGCACCTTTTTGTCCTGCTGTAGATGAAATATTAATAATATCACCAGATTGTTGTTCAATCATGCTTGGTAAAGCTGCACGAGTTGCATAGTATACACCCATTAAGTTTACTTGAATGATTTTTTCCCAATCAGCAACTTCTAATTCTAAAAACTTACCGAACTTAGAAATACCAGCGTTATTAATTAAAATATCGATAGATCCTAAACCATTTTTTAACGTCTCAATCGCAGTAGTCACTTCTTCGTATGAAGAAACATCAGCAGTCGCAATAACAGCTTTTACGCCTTCCGCTTCTACTTCTTTCGCTACAGCTTTTAAGTTTTCTTCTGAACGAGCTAATAGACCTACATTTACGCCCTCTTTCGCTAATGCGATCGCTACAGCGCGACCAATTCCTCTACCTGCTCCTGTAATTAAAGCATTTTTGCCTTGTAATAATTCTGCCAAGTATAACACTCCTTAATCATCTCAGTTATGTATTATATTAAAATTGTATCTATGTTTATGTAAAAAGGCAATGATGCACTTTCATGTGCGTAGGTTACTTATAGGTAACTATAGAAAGTTTTAATTTATAAGTCTCATGTTTCTACCATAATTCATGTAAAATAAAAATAAATCCAGTATAGGAGAGTGTATGCGTATGAAAAGAAAAAAATGGTTCTTGTCACTAACTGTAGTCGGACTATGTATCATATCGTTTGCGCTGTACTTTATATTTGGTAATCCACTAAACTATAAAGTAATAGAAAAAGATACTAACGATTATCTCCATACTATAAAAAGATATAAGCAAGAAGAAATACAAAGCATTACTGGAAAATATACTCCCCTTTATAATATCGGCTATTATGCAGAAGTCGTATATAAAGACGAACCCTATTTTACATACTCTTATATATACGATACTAATAAAAAAATAATACAAGACAACGGCATTTCAGGAAGACATACTGAGCTATTTGAAAACCTTAATTTAAACTGGTCATTGTTTGACGAGTTAGTAAACGGGATTCATACAAATTTGCAAGAAAAAGGTTTAAGTGAAAAGAAAGATTATTCTATACGCCACGTTCAATTCGTTGATATCGATGATGATAAAAACGGTGCAGAAGCATACGTTGACTTTAAGAAAGATAAAGAATCACATTACTCATACCGTATGAATAGCGAAGGAAGAGCTTATCAACATAGTTGCAATAACAGGAAATGTATTTTTAAAGAAAAATAGTGTTAGAAGATTTTCCTCCTAACACTATTTTTCTTTAAATTTAGGAATACAAACAATAAATTCTGTCCCATCCCCCTCTTCACTCTCGACTTTTATTTCTCCTTGATGAAGGTCGAGTACCTTTTTTACGATGGCCAAGCCTAAACCACTTCCCCCATAAGCACGATTTCGTGAAGAATCAGCTTTAAAAAACCGTTCAAATATATGTTGTTTTTGTTCTTCTGAAATACCAATTCCCGTATCACGTATACGTACTTCTACTAATTTCACTTGTTCTTTTAACTGAATTGTAATCGTGCCACCACCTGGCGTAAATTTAATACTATTATGTATTAAATTAATCCAAACTTGACTCATACTTTCTTGGTCAGCGGTAATGTGTACTTTCTCTAAATCCAGTTCTAACTCAATTTCTTTTTCAGCCCAGAGCGGTTCACTATTTAACACAATTTGCTTTAACTGTTGATCTAATCGATAAGTCACGCTTTCTGGTGTATACTCTTCCGATTCTAAAACAGTTAGTCTCAGTAAATTTTGACTTAACTTAGATAATCTCGTCGTTTCTGTTTCAATAATGGTAAGATAATGCTTTCTTTTTTCCTCGGAAAGATTATCATCTTGTAGCGCTCTAGCAAATCCTTTTATAGAAGTTAATGGTGACTGTATTTCATGTGAAACATTCGATACAAATTCCTGACGCATTTTCTCCATCGCATTTAGTTCATCTGTCATATCATTTATACTTTTTACGAGTACACCAATTTCTCCATCATACTTTTCTTCATTTCGTATTTTTACGGAGAAGTCTCCTTTTGCAATTTTTTGTATCGGTTCAATAATAGTCCAAATCATTGCCTCTCGTTTCGGTCTCATTAATATCCCAATCAATGTCCAGATAAGAACAATAAATATAAAACCGACCATATCACTAATTAGAAAGGCAACAAACGACGATACGTTTACTTCAAAAGCATTCAATATACTAGTTGCTACATAAAATGCGATAGACCAAATTATAGTGAGAAAAGAAAAAAGCGCTAATACCGCTCCCGTTACTTTCAACATCTTCAACTTACTCATTCGTTTTCTTTTCCTCATTTACTTACCTCTAAGCGATACCCTAATCCTCTTATCGTTTTAATACTAAACTTCGACTTCTCTTCTTGAAACTTCTCACGTAGCCGATTAATATGAACGTCTAGTGTACGTTCATTCCCTTCAAAATCATATCCCCATACATCTTCAATTAACTGCTCTCTCGAACATGTTCTTCCTGCTTTAGAACCTAAAGTAAAGAGCAATTCGAATTCTTTTAGCGGTAATGTAGCCGTTTGTTCTCCGGCTGTAACTTCAAATGTTTTACGATTTAACAGTACATTTCCAACTTGGATCGATTGCGATACTGTAATTTGGTAACGTTTCAGTAGTGCCTTTACTCTCACTACTAGTTCTATAGGATCAAATGGTTTTACAAGGTAATCATCGGTGCCAAGGTGAAACCCTTTTACTTTTTGAGACGTTTCTCCTTTGGCAGTTAGCATTAAAATCGGGATATCATAGTATTTTCTTAATTCAAAACATACATCAAATCCATCCATATTCGGCATCATGATATCAAGAATAACCATATCAACTTTTACTTCATCTATCTTCTGCAATGCATCTAGACCATCAATTGCCTCATATGTGTGAAAGCCTTCCCGCTCTAAAAAAACAGAAACAAGTTCTCTAATATGCGGATCATCGTCCACTATTAAAATGTTAGGTATCAAAAGAACCATTTCCTTTCTACTCAGCATCTATTTTATTAATGTTAAAAACAAATAATCAGTGAAGCAAATTCCCCACTGATTATTCATTTTATAATGCCGCCTCTTTAATTTTCAATTGTTGCGTTGCAAATTCACGATACATATCATGTGTCTGTAATAATTCATCATGTGTACCGCTTCCTGTAAGATTCCCTTTTTCTATAAAGATAATTTTATCTGCATCTACAACAGTAGAAAGTCTATGTGCAATAACTAACGTTGTTCTGCCTTTCATTAAGTTATTTAACGCTTTCTGAACGACAGACTCTGATTTACTATCTAGACTTGAAGTTGCTTCATCTAACATAAGAATTTGTGGATTTCGAAGTAACGCTCGAGCAATCGCAATTCGTTGTCTTTGCCCTCCTGAAAGCTTCACACCACGTTCTCCAACTTCTGTTGCATATCCATTCGGTAAGTCATGAATAAACGCATCAACATACGCCATCGCTGCTACTTTTTCAATTTCTTCATCTGTCACTTCACCCTCAACACCGTAGCAAATATTATCACGAATTGTCCCATCGATTAACGGACTATCTTGTGAAACGTAACCAATTTGACGTCGCCATGATTGCAATGAATAACTCGTAATTGAGTCTTTTCCTAATTTAATGGCACCGCTAGTTGGCTCGTAAAAACGTTCTAATAGTGAGAATAACGTCGTTTTCCCGCTACCACTTGGTCCTACAATCGCTGTTACTTTTCCTGATTCAATTGTGAAATCAATATCCTTTAAAACTTGCTCTTCTTCGTTATACTCGAAATGTACATTTTCAAGAACAATTGGCTGCTTAGCATTTGTGACTTTCATACCAGTTTCATGATCTTCTACTTCATATTCTAAAATTGTATTAATTCTTTCCGTTGCACCAATTGCCTTTTGGAATTGTGTAAAGAACATAGATAATTGACTCATCGGCATTATAATTTGAACTAAATATAAAATAAACGCTACTAGTTCTCCTGTTGTTAATGCACCGCTAGAAACTCGCATTCCACCATATCCTACGATAATAACAAGCAATGCCATTAAAACAAACGACATAACTGGTGAAATTAACGCTTGCACTTTTCCCTCTTTCAAACCAAATTGTAATAGCTTTTCAATACCTTTATTTCCAGTTTCATATTCCTTTTTTTCTGTGTTCGAAGATTTCACTAAACGAATTTCTGATAACACTTGTGTTAATACACTAGTAAAAGAAGCCGTTTCATCTTGAAGTGCTTTTGAAATCTTATACATTTTTCGTCCAAGTGGAACTAAGATGAGTACTGATAACGGAATAACCGTTAAAAGTAAAAGTGTCATTTTCCAATCTAAAACAAATAATACAATTAATGATCCAACAATTGAAATACCGCCTGTTAATAAATTTGACAAATGCTCAGAAATTAATGTTTTCACAACTCCTGTATCATTTGTCATACGGCTAATTGTATCGCCTGTTCTATTTTGATCATAATAAGTTACCGGTAAAATAAGCACCTTTTTCCACAAACGTTCTCTCAGTCCAGCTACAATCTTCTGTCCTATATAATTTAGTAAATATATAGACAACCCCGCGGCTATAGTTTGCATAATAAAGAATGCAATTAGCCCAACAATTTGTCCTGTACTAATTGACGAAAGTGAAAAATTATCTACTAAGCCCTTCGTTAACATCGGTATAAATAAACTTGCTCCAGTAGAAAGCAAACTCATTAATAACGCAAAGGCAAGAATCCCCTTCGGAGGATTTGTATCTTGAATAAGGCGTAAAAACTGCCTCCAGCTCCCTTTTTTCTCTATCTCATTTCTAACTTCCATTTTTGTTCATCTCCTCGTGTTCAACCAAACTGTTCTTTCTAAAAACAGAATACAATACAAATGTAAACTGAATGTAAACACACTTTTTCTATTTTTACAAAATATACATAAAAACGCATCTTTACAACAGATATAAACATCTGATATTATTACCTAGTGCTAAATATTATTCTATGTAAATTATAAATAACCAATTTACGATACTATATAAATCTCCCGTTATTGAAAGGAGTATCCTTTTTGCAAACAAATATACATTCCGAAAAGGAAACAATCATTTTTATTCATGGATTAGTTGGCAATCGTCGTGCCTTCAAAAAAGAGCATAAACGATTTTCCGCCTCTTACAACATTATTACTTATGACTTATTAGGTCACGGCGACGATAAAGGAGAAGCTATCGAATTTTCATTACAGCGCCTCGTAGATCAACTATTGAAATTATATGAAAAAGAAGGTATTCAAAAAGCACATATTTGCGCTTTAAGCTACGGCTGTTATATCTCTACAATTTTTGCACAAATGCACCCAGAAAAAGTATTAAGCATTTGTCATATTGGTGGACATTATAATAACCCATCCCTTTTATATAACGTATTTCAAAAGTTTTGGGAGAAGCGAGGAGACGATTACTCTAAATGGCTCTCTCAATACGCGAATACCATTTTTCCAAGTGGCATACTAAAGGCAAATCCGTTCGCGGTCATTTCAAGAAATATTTATTACCGTTTCGGATTACAATTACATTCATCCATTATTGCCCAATCATTAAGACATCGGTTAGAATTCGATTTAAAATCTAAATTAAAATCACTTCCCCACCCTATTCTATGGGTAATGGGTGAACATGATCATCTCTATAAATCTTGTCTTTTTGATTTAAAGTCCATTCTTCCAAACGTTTTATATAAAGAAATACCGCTTGCAGGACACGCAGCAAACTTATTTCGTCCGAACTACTTCCATGACCTATACGCTCGATTTTTAAATGGGAAATTACAGTAAAAACTACTAAATTCCCAATTTATTCAACTATAAAAAGGCTTCCCAAGTTTCCCTGGAAAGCCTTTTCTCTATACGAAAAGTATATAAACTACTTTTTCTTAGTATGCTTTTGTGTAACCTAAAATGTGCTTGCTCCAGTAAGAGTTGCTTACAGAACTAATACGTACACCAGTTGCATCAGTTTCTGCACTAATGAACTGACCATTTCCTAAGTAAACACCCATGTGAGAAGGACCTGATTTATAAGTATTTTGGAAGTATACTAAATCACCTGGTTGTGGATTGCTAGTTTTTGTTTTAGAGCTCCAGTATCCAGCAACTGTTTGACGAGCGCCTTTATGACCAGTTTGATTTAATACATAGTGAATGAATCCACTGCAGTCAAAACCAGCAGGTGTTGTACCAGCAGTTCTGTATGGTGAACCATTTAAAGATCTAGCGAATCCAGCGATTGAAGATGTATTTCCACCTGTTGTTGGTTGTTGTACGTCTTTACCTGGTTGTTGAACGTTATTTGTAACGTTATTGTTATTCGTAACGTTGTTTACTCCGCCTTTTACAAACTTAACGAAGTCTGCACTTACGTAACCTGTGCGGCCGTTATGGTTAATTTTGTACCAACCATTTTCAGCGCCAGTAACGTTTAATACTTTACCTTTTGTTACGCCACCGATTACAGCGTTGTATGTAGCTGGGCCTGTACGTACTTTTAAAGCACCAGTGTTAACAACATAAGAACCACCAGTTTGAACTGTAGTAGTATTATTGTTATTTGTAGTTGGTTGTTGTGTTTGGTTAGATACAGCAGAACCACCTTTTGTTACGAAGTCTTTGCTTACGTATCCAGTTCCACCATTGAAGTTGATTTTAAACCAATCTTGTACTTCACCTACAACTTGTACTGTTTTACCTTTATTTACAGAGCCTAATACTGTATGAGATGTACTTGGGCCTGTACGTACGTTAAGTGAAGAAACGTTTACTGTGTAAGTACCAGTTCCTTGTTGAACAGTAGTTCCTGTTTTACCACCAGTCGTTACGAAGTCACCACTTACATAACCAGTTTGACCATTTACAGTTACTTTGAACCAACCGTTTTCTTGTCCAATTACTTGTAGTACTTGACCTGATTTCACTTTAGAAATAACGTTATGTCCTGTACCAGCACCTGAACGTACATTTAATACATCAGCTGTTACCGTGTATTTTAATTCAGAAGTTGTTTCTACCTTTTTTGTTTCAGTTACAGTCGTTTGAGTTTGAGTTTGTCCATTAATTTCTTTTAGCGCCTCATTTGAAACTTGTGCCTGAGCAGAATCCATACCTGGAACTGCAACACCCACTACAGAAGCTGCTGCTAAACCTGCAATTACTTTTTTCATAAGTTGTCTTTACTTCCTTTCCCTACTATCCTCTTAAAAAAACTTATAAACTTAATACATTACAATATTATCAAAGTAAAATATTCATTAAGTTCCATTTTTTAACAAGAGATTTATTTTTCACACAGAGTTCATTTTAAATGAATGAAGTGAATTCCGTGTGAACTCCATGTGAACTTTACCATTAAACTTATTGTTTTTGCAATGCTTTTTTCAATTCTCTTATGTATTTCATTGAAAATTCGACATTTCATTCATTATCTTCATATACATTTTCTATCTAATTTGAAAAACTCTATTCATCTAATCCAATGCAAAGAATGTATTTCCTAGTAAAGTTCCTTCCATGAAGCATACTCTTATCATGACAAAAAATACTTTTTTTATCAATAGTATAATATTTTTAGAAAACTATTTTTGATACTATCTATTGCTTTTGAAAGATTTGACGATTTGTAAGATTTAACCCTAAAAATTCTGTTCTAATTTGACGAAAATACACATTCCACTACCTATTTTTCACTATCTATGGAATTTCCAGGATATTTATATTATCATATCTACAGTGGTATGTTAACCAATACAAATTTTATTTACCCTACACTGAAACCTATCGAACTTTTACAGGTCGGTACATTGAATTTTAAGATGGAAGTCTTATTGCCCGCAAATATTGGGATTAAAAAAGGAGGTATATTTATGAAAAACATAATAGATGATTCTATAAATAAAAATATAGAATTGTACTATGCTTTTTTTCAATTCGTTTCAATTATTACCTTACAAAAAATATCAACTATTGAAACACGTAAAAACGAATTAAAAGATCAGATGAAAAATTCCTATCAAAAAAATCCTTATTACCTATAAAAGGTGAACAGGTTGTATCCCTGTTCACCTTTTATAGTTCCTACATTATTTATAAATTTTCACACGGTTTTCTAAAGGTTGGTATTCTTTTTCACCTGCAGTTACCACCGGTTTACCAAACGGCATTTGCGCAGTAAGTTTCCAACTTTCTGGAACTTCCCATTCTTTTCTCACTTCTTCATCAATTAATGGATTGTAATGCTGCAATGTAGCACCAAATCCTTCGATTTCTAAAGCTGTCCAAATTGCAAATTGTAGCATTCCTGAGGATTGCTGTGACCACGTTGGGAAATTCTCTTTGTATAATGCAAAGTTTTCTTGTAGTTTTTCCACTACTTGACTGTCTTCAAAGTATAAAACCGTTCCATAACCACTTTTAAATGCATTCATTTTTTCTTCGGTAGATGCAAAGTTATTTTCAGGTACAATTTTCCGTAACGTTTCTTTCGTAATATCCCATAACTTATCATGTTGTTCTCCAAGCAAGACGACAACGCGAGCGCTCTGAGAGTTAAAAGCTGAAGGTGTATGTTTTACAGCATGATAAATCACTTCTTGAATTTTTTCATCAGAAACTACTTGCTCTTTACTAATCGCGTAAATAGATCTTCTGTCTTCAATTGCTGAGTAAAAATCTTTTGCCATCATAATTCCCTCCAATTTTCATTTGAGGCTTTTTCATATGTATACATCATATTCTGCCTCTCAAAACTTATCATTAATAAGTTTCTAACTTTATACTATCAACAAACAATAATAAACTCAAATAATAACACTCCCATTTTTCACCTTTTTACTTCCTAATATTAAAAATAAAAAGGCAATTTATTGTTACCTATAATAAGTAACAACAAATTGCCTTTCTTATATGATGATTCAACTCAATATTTCACTTAATTAACTAAGCCAAATGCATAAGACATTAGCTTATTCGTCTCTGTAAAACGCTTCGTTTTACCTTTCGTTCCCATAACAACTGTAATAATACGAGTATCACCTTGTTTTGCTGTACCCGTAAAACAATACCCTGCGCTATCTGTAAATCCTGTTTTTAATCCGTCCATTCCTTCTATATATAAAGCTTTATTATTTTTGTTTAACATATCATTTGTATTTATAACGTTAATATTATTAAATGCTAACTGACTTTGACGTAAGTGAGTCACTTCTAATATTTCTGGATAATCTTTTATGAGATGATACGCCAATTTTGCTACATCAGCAGCTGTCATCTTCGTCTCACTTCCATCAGGTTCTTGTAGTCCTGATGCATTTGCGAATTTAGCATACTCCGACATTTTGAACTGCTTTGCTTTTTCATTCATAAGCTGAACAAAATCTTTCTCTGTTTTTGCCATATGTTCTGCTAAAGCCACAGCCGAATTATTTGCCGACTCAATCATTAATGCACGGTACAAGTCTTTCACAGTTAACGTGTCATTAATTTGGACTGGGATTCTCGCACCCTCTGTTTGTGCCGCTTTCGCACTCATTTTCACCGGATCTTCCCAGCGAACTTTCCCATTATGTACATTCTCTAATAGAAGATACGCTGTCATCATCTTAGACATACTTGCTGGCGCAAAAGCTTCATTTTCATTATGTTGATAAATAACATCTCCATTACTCGCATCGATAATCATAGCTGCTTTTGCATCAACTTCCGGTGGTATGTACTTTGGTGGGACTACTTTTTCAGCTAATCCTGTTTTATGTAGTTCTGCCACCTGCAGAGTTTGTCCCTCTACATTTGTTGTACTCTTTTGAGTTCCTTGGAATAAGAACCAACCTATCCCTAAAATAATGATTACTAGGATTGTCAGCCTTCCCCATTTTAACCGCTTCATTTCAAAACTCCTTTAGCAAAGCTTTTATACACTCACGTTTAACCATAACAATAATTACTTTATATCGTCAAGGCAAAAAAGCATATTTATTCATCTAATACGTTTATGTTACAATAATACCGAAATATAAGAATATTCAATGATAAGTTATTAGAAATTCATAATTTATATAGAAAGGATTCTTACAATGCTACTTCCAAAACCCTTAAAATACGGAGACACAATCGGCATTTATTCGCCCTCTTCACCAGCAACCTATACTTCTCCAAAAAGATTTGAACGAGCAAAATCTTACTTACAACAGAAAGGATTTCACATATTAGAAGGTTCACTAACAGGTCGATACGATTATTATCGCTCTGGCAGTATACAAGAGCGTGCTGAGGAACTGAATGCTTTAATAAGAAATCCTAATATAGCTTGTATTATGTCAACAATTGGCGGTATGAATTCTAATTCATTATTACCTTATATTGATTACGACGCTTTTCAAAATAACCCTAAAATAATGATTGGTTATTCAGATGCAACAGCTTTATTATTAGGGATTTATGCAAAAACAGGAATCCCTACATTTTACGGTCCCACACTCATTCCCTCCTTTGGAGAGTTTGAGCCTTTTGTAGATTATACATACAAATATTTTGCAGAAGCATTACTACATAATCAAGCACTTCCTTACAACATAAAACAACCTTTATTTTGGTCAGATGAATTTATTAATTGGGAAGAAAAGACGAAAGAAAAAGAACGTAGACCAAATAATTGGATTTCCGTAACAAATGGACAAGCTACCGGGCGGATTATTGGCGGAAACTTAAATACAATAGAAGGAATTTGGGGTAGTCCTTATATGCCATGTATTCAAGATGGTGATATTTTATTTATTGAGGATAGTTCAAAAGATGCAGCTACTATTGAAAGAAGCTTTTCATTACTTAAGGTTAACGGCGTATTTGATAAAGTTTCAGGTATTATTCTTGGAAAACATGAACAATTTGATGATTGTGGTACAAGTCGTAGACCTTACGAAATATTATTAGAAGTACTGCAAAATCAAAGAATCCCTTTTCTAGCTGACTTTGATTGTTGTCATACCCATCCGATGATCACTATGCCTATAGGTGTTCAAGTGAACATGGATGCAACTAATAAAACAGTACATATTTTAGAAAAATGGAAGATATAAAAAATGCCTATATTATAGGAAGAAAGTATCATAAATTGTTTCATTAGAAAACATAAAAAAGCTCCGTTATCACAACCGGAGCTTTTTATTATTGCCCTAAATTTTGAACCTTGTCTTTCAAATCACGAACTTGATCTATCGTCTGCATAAGTTCAGAGTTTTTAAACTCCTCTACATTCACTTTCCCTTCTTCTATCTTTGTCATCGCCGTATCAATTAATGTATTTAGCTTTTCATTATATCCAACGATTTGCTGATGAAGATCCTTTGCTACATCAGGTGGCGTTAATTCATTGAATGCGGGTATATCTTGTTTAATTTCACTAAGCTTCGTTTCTAATTCTTTTCGAGCTTCGCTATCATTAACGGCTTTTTCAGCTAATGCTGGTGCATCATTTGCAAATGCACTTATTTCATTCACATAGTCTGTCGCTTTTTGAGCATAATCTATAGAGTTCTTCCCTTCCTCTACTACTGAGCATCCCATTAAAGCAATTGAAACTATAAATACTAATAAAATTGATTTGATTTTCATTTTAGACTCCCTTCTTCTTTATACAAATTAGTAAGCTCCACTTCATAAATTCTCGCTAAATTACCTATAACCTTTTTCTAATTACTATTTATCCTCTTACATGCCCTATTATCGTTACAACATCTATTTCTATATGTACGCTAATAATATCTTCAATTATATCGATATACCCTTGTCCTATAGCTGCTCCATAGTGTAATGTAAGCCCCTTCTTTTCATACACTGACTTTGGCACTGAAAAAATAAATCTCCTCAAGTTTCTTTCATCAGCAGGCTCCATAATTAAAACAATTCCATCCTCATCAAACATATACGCTCGCCCTCCAACTTTACATTCACTATGGCTCAGTATTGCCTTGGTCAGCAAAATTTAAAACAAAGTAAGTTGAGATAACACTCTGCTGTATCATAAAAATAAAAAACATTAATTCTTTTTTGTTAAGAATTGATGCTTTTCAAAAAATCAATTTCTAACTCTAGCATCTTTTTTTGACGAGGTTTTATTTTTCTTGCGGGAACTCCAGCATAAATATACCAATCGTCTAAACTCTCCTTTACCATACTCATCGCGCCAACTGCTGTGCCTTCTCCTACCGTTACATTTGGAAAAATAGTAGAAGCAGCACCAATAATCGTATGTTTTTTAAAAATAACTTTTTCCGTTTTCACATTCCTATATTGATTCGGGACGGTTGGCCCCATTAATGTATTTCCACTGAAATCATCTAGTACTGCATACACGATTGTTTTAGCTGAGATATTTGCAAAGTCATGCATTTCAATCCCAACTTCCCCTCCATATAGCGCTGTATACGCTGATATATGCGAATAATTTCGAATTGTGATTTTACCACTTAAAATACAAAAATCATCAATTCTTACATTATTACCCAAAGAAATAACACCTGGATTATATATACTTGCTTTCTTACTAATCAATACATTGTTCCCAACAGATAAAAATCCAATTTTCTTTAGCTCTTCTTGACTATAAAAACTATTCATCTGCCAATACCACCTTCTGCCCTAAACAGATTACAATTTGTTCTACTATTTCTTTCGTCATTCCTTCCCATAAAGGTAAACTTACTATTCTTTTGGCTATTTTATTCGTTTTTATTAAATCTGTAGACTTATAGTTTCTAAAAAGAACTTGTTGGTGGCAAGATGGTGAAAAGTATAATCTAGCTTCTATTTTCTGTTTTTTCAGTTCTTCTATTACTTGTATGTTGCAAACTTCTTCTGGACAAAGAATAGGCATAAATTGTTGAATAACTGCTTCTGTCTTTTGGACTTGCCATCCTTTTTTCATTAACCCATTACTTTGTAACAATTGTCTATACCATTCAGAAATACAGGTGCGTTCTTTTAATTTTTGACCCCATTTTTTCATAGTTGCAATCCCAATAGCTGCTGCATATTCAGACATTTTGCAATTAAACCCCATCATCGTACATTCACGATTTTTATCAAATCCGAAATTCCCCATTCTTTTAATACGTTTTATATCTTCTTCGTTTTTACTATATATGAGCCCACCCTCACCGATTCCGAAAGGCTTTGTTGCATGAAAGCTATATACGATCATCCCACTAAAATCCTGACCGTAATGCATACTTCTATTTATTAATCCAAATCCTGGTGCCGCATCTACAACAACCGGAATTCCCTTATTCTCTAATTCTTCATATTCTTCTAAGTTCATCCATGATCCAAAAGTTGCGTACGGGACAACAATTGCAACCTCTTCTTTTAATTCTTCAATCTTATCCAAAAGTAGTGTTTTATCCATATACCAATCATCTATTGAAATATCAATAAAATAAGGTTCCAATCCACACCAAATAGCTGCTAATGGAGTGGCAGGGAATGTAAAACTAGGCATAAGGGCATACTTTCCTTTTCTTCTTTTCTTAAGTTGAATAGCTGCCATTAACCCTGACGTTGCGTTTGCTACTGTTGTAACAGCTCCCCTGTTCTGAAAAAATTCCGACATAATTGTTTCTTCAAAACGTTGATTTATAGGTCCATAATTCGTATATATATGAGATGTATCAATTTCTCTCAATTCGTCCAAATACTCAATTACAGGTACAGTTGAAGCACGTAAAAAAGGAATATTCTCCATATCTATCTATTCCTTTCTATCATTTTCGGACAATATAGAGCATATCTGTTTCAGATAATCCAAATTTCCTAGCACTTTTCATTCCTTGTTTTTCAGCTATGTTATATAATTCCACCTTAAATCCCGCATTCTTTAATCGTTGAATGAATCCCGATTGATTATAAATTCTCACATGATCTTCTTGACCAAAAGCTAATTTCCTCAATTGTGGTGTTACAATTAATTCATTCTCGATAATAAAATCTACATTCATTACGATTGGTACTTGAATAATTCCCCATCCATTTGGCTTTAAAACTCTAAATAACTCTCGCATTGCTTTTTCATCATCAGGAACGTGTTCTAATACATGGCTACATAAAATCACGTCAAAAGTATTACTATCATATGTAATGCTTGTAACATCAATTTCCTTCATTAGTGGATCCTTTGGTTCTAAATCCCCACATACATAAGTAATATTTTTATACTCATTCAACCAATCTCTTACCTTTGCTTCAGGTGCAATATGAAGCATTGTATAATTTTTACTTAACAAGTCCGTTTCCGTTTCAATGTACGCACGATACAATCTTTCACGATCCATTGAACTACAAACTGGACATATCCCTGTATCTTTATTCCACATTTCAAATTTATATTTCGGAAAATCGTAATGTGCTGGCCAAGGTGAAAATGTTTCAAATTGTTGATTGCAATATTGACAATAACAAGACTCTTTCTCAAACATATGAGCAATTAGCTTGTTTAACCCTTTGTTTATCTTTTCATTATAAATTTGATTTAGTTCGCCATTTCTTACTGCATCCTTAACTATAAATCCCGCATTTTCTAAGCAATAAGATAAGCTCTCTTTATAATCTCTTTCAGAACTTAAAAATCCACTATTATACGCATCTATAATTAATTCAATCCATTCTTCAATTGTCATTAAAATAAAATGCATTTGTTTTTGATTTTGTCCACTATGTTGTCTAAAATAACTAAGAGGTTCTTGTATATAAACTACTTTTCCTTTCCTCATCATATCTAGCCAAGTTGCAATGTCATTAATAGCAGAATAAGCCTTTCCTTTAAAATACCCAAACTTCCCTTCAAACAAATCTCGATTAAACAGAACAGTTGTCGGCTCACCAACTATATTTTTTAAATTTTTTAATATGTAATTCCCTAATTCTTTCCCTTCAAAAAGTGTAGTTTCTTTCGCAATTTTCATATTCAATGTTGAGGGTGGTAATATCTCTCCATTCTCATCAATTAGTTCACGATATGACGTCACAAATGAAATATTTTCTAACGTCAAAAAGTATTTCATCATTCTCTCGATCTTTTCATGATGAAATAAGTCATCATCTAATAAAAAGTTTATATAATCCCCGTTCGCAAGTTCTATACACTTATTAAAGTTCTCAGCAACTAACGGAGTTTCATTTTTAACATATGTAATACACTCATATTCACGTAAGTACGGTTGAATCATAGCATTGACTTCATTATTTGTACTATCGTCAGAAATAATAATTTCAATATTTTCATATGTTTGATTCAGAGCACTGTTGAGCGCTAATTCCAAGTAATAAGGTCTATTGTACGCAGGAATAAGTATACTTACTTTCGGTAAAGAAGAATTATTATTAATATGTTGTTTTTTCTTTTCTATGTTTATTTTCTTCCCCCTAATTTTTTGATAGTAGTCTAATGTATATAATATTGATGACGGAACTATCCTTCTTGCATAATCTAGAAAACTAGTTATCGCTTTTTCTAACTCTTTTTCGGTGGATAAGAAACCATATTTTTCTCCTACTATAATACTATGTGAAAAATCTTCTAGCCCATCCATCATTTTATTAGATCCGTTTAACTGTTGATCTGGATGTAATCGAAAGTAACTAAGTGTCTCTGCTATGTATACTGCTTTTCCTTTACTTAATAAAGATAACCATGAAGCGATATCTACGTTACATAGATACCTCCTCTTATCAAAAACCCCATACGGTTCTTGCAAATCATTTTTACGAAATAAAACTGTTGTCGGTTCTCCAATATAATTTTTTTGATCCACAATTACCTTATTTCCTAATTCTGTTCCCTCTATAATCATATCCTCTTCAAATAACCGGACAGTTGAATAAATATGTCTTAGTTCTTTCCCTTTATCATCAATTACTTGACGATGAGATGTTATAAGCTTAATTTCATTATCTGGATCATTGAAAAAATACTTCATCATTTTTTCAATTTTATTCACATGAAATATATCATCATCCATTAAAAAATTTATATACTCACCCTTCGCTTCATTAAATAACATTAGCGCATTTTCAAATTGTCCGAGAGTTGACCTGTTTTTTATATAAATAATATTTGAATAATTACATAAGTATTTTTGTAACACCTTTTCTGTTTCATCATTCGTGCTATCATCTCCAACTATAATTTCTATATTTGGGTATGTTTGTTCTAACACACTACATAATGCCTTTTCAAAGTAGCGAGGACGATTATACGTAGGAATTAATACACTTACCAATGGAAGTTGAGCTACCGCCTCTTCAATTCTTTCAAAACGAGTTCTCATTTTACTCTCTCACCTCTTCGCATATTATTTGTATACGCGATGCAAAAATCACATTACTTAACTGTATGGAGCCTATTTACTTTTATGCAAACATGAAACAAAATATCATGCTTTTCATTCCTGAATAAACATATTTAATAACGCGGACATTTTATTTGCACCTTTGATAATTCATCACTTAAAACAATAATTTTATACCACTCATTCATGTACATCCCCTCCATTATATGTATAATATAAAGTTCATTTTTCATTCGTAACAATCATATACATCTGCAATTCAACATTAAAAAAGAATAGAATATTCATTTCGAAACAAAAAATAGCTGCACCATTTGGCGTAGCTATTTTTACAATTATGACTTATTCAAACTATATTCCTTTATCTAACTCATAAAGCTTTCGATACTTCTCGTTTTCTTTCAAAAGTTGTTCGTGACTACCTTGCATCACAATTTGACCACGATCAAGGAATATCACTTCATCAACATGCTCTATTCCTACAAGATGGTGCGTAATCCAAATAACTGTCTTTTCTTCTGTTGCAGAAAACATTGTTTCTATTAAAGATAATTCCGTCTTTGGATCTAATCCGATCGTAGGCTCATCAAGTACAATAATTGGGGCTTCTTGCATGAGCGTTCTAGCAAAAGCAACTCTTTGTCTTTCCCCACCAGAAAACCTTTTTCCCATTTCATGCATTTTTGTTTGTAATCCATCCGGAAGAGTAGCAATATGCGAAGCTAATTGTGCTTTCTCTAAAGCTTTCCATATCTCTTCATCCGTAGCCTCTGGTTTGCCAATTCGCACATTATTTCCAATTGTCGTATCGAATAAATGCGGCTTTTGATTTAATACAGAAATATATTTTGATAAAAGATTCGTATGAGCATGTACACTATTCAATAAAACTTCACCATGTAACGGACTTAGCGCACCTGTTAACAATTTTAACAAAGTAGATTTTCCTGTTCCGCTTCTTCCTAAAATGGCAATTTTCTTCCCTGCTTTTATTGGTAGTGTTACTTCTTTCAATACGAATTCATTACTATCTGGGTATCTATACGATACATTATTTAATTCAATGTCTATATGTTTTGATGCAGCATAATCTTTATCTCCATGTAATTCCTTTTCATCGTGTAAAACATCATTACCTTCTATTTGATTTAGACGATGAGCAGATTCTACATATGATGGAATTCGATCGATAGCATCTGAAAGAGGAATAAGCGCGTTTGTGACTGATAATGTCATTAAGACGAAAGCCGCAATAACGGTAGGTGCAATCTGTTCACTTGCCGCCTCATTTCCAGTCCATATGATCATTGAAATAACTACAATCCCCACTACTAATTGAATGATACTGTCCCGAATGTGATTCCAGTGTTTCATTCTTTTTTCCGTTTTTAACAACTGATTATTTTGCTCTACATACTTATCAATGAATTCATCTTTTCTACCACTTGCTTGCCAATCAGATAATCCAAAAACAGCGTCTGTTAGTTGTTGATACAAACGGTTTCTTCCTTGTTTTAAAGTAACATGATGTCGCTTCATTAAAAGCAATGATACAAATGGAAGAAGAAAGACAATAATCGCTAACATACACCCTGCAATAAGTGCAAACACTACGTCAAATGCACCGATAACAAGTACGAATATGCTATAGACAACTAATGCTAATATGCTAGGAAATATTGTACGTAAATATAGGTTTTGCAAATGCTCTATATCTTCGGAGAGCACCCCTAACATATCGCCCGTTTGAAATCGCGAACGGAAAAATAAAGCCTGTGGTTCTACTATTCTATATAGTTTCGTTCTCATTTTTTCTAATATACGTAGTACGACATCGTGTCCAACTAAACGCTCTAAATAATGAAATACCGCTTGTCCTATACTAAACGCACGTGTTGCAACGATAGGAACATATACAGCCATTACATTTTCTGGTCTAAGAGCAGATTTAGAGATTAAATAACCTGAAATAAAAAGTAACATCGCACCTGAACTAACTCCAAGAAGACCAAGGAAAATAGTTACAGTCATTCTACCTTTATTTTGCTGTATATAAGGTTTAATCCAGTTACTCATCTCTATCCCCTCTCTTTCCTATGAAAATGTAATGCCTCATTCTTTAAAAGCTCTTCATACGTTCCACTTTCTATCATTTTCCCTTTATTTAAAATAAGAATATGATCCATCTGTTTCATCCAGTGAAGACGATGCGTTGCAAGAAATACTAACTTACCTTCAAACAGACGTAACATCGCTTGTTTTATTTCAAATTCAGTTTCAATATCAAGATGTGCTGTAGGCTCGTCTAATAAAATAATTGGCTTTTTGCTTAAAAGTGCACGTGCCATAGCGACACGTTGTTCTTGTCCGCCACTAAGCATACGTCCACCTTCTCCAATTCTTTCGTACATCCCGTTCGGAAGTGATGTTACGAGTGAACGAAGACCAACTTCATCAATAACTCTTTCCACTTCTTCATCAGTTGTATTTGTTTCATAAAAACAAATGTTATCTTTTAATGAAAGCGGGAAAATATAAGGTTGCTGCGGAATATAAGCAATATTCTTTTGCCACTCTTCACGAGTAGCCCCGTCAATTTCCACACCATTTACAATCATCTTTCCACCTGAAGGAGTTAAAAATCCTGCTAATACGTCAATTAACGTCGATTTCCCTGCCCCACTTTCACCAATTACACCTATAGCTCCGGTGCCTTTCCAAGTAAAATCAATTCCCTCTAATATAGCTTTTTCAGATTCATTACTCTTTACTTTTACATCTTGTAATTTCAAGTTACTAGAGGAATTCCATATTAAATCTACATTAGGTTCTTTCTTTCCTATTTCTTTTTGTTGCTGTAAAATCTCTTCTATTTGCTCCATTGCAAGTTGTCCATCTAACGTAGCATGATAATTCGCTCCAACTTGTTTAATCGGCAGAAAATATTCCGGAGCTAAAATTAAAATCGTAAGGGCTGGCAATAGTACAATTGTTCCGTCTATTAAACGTATCCCTAATCCGACTGCCACAAATGCAATTGATAAACTCGTAAAGAAATCTAATGCAAAAGAAGAAAGAAAAGCAACTCGCAAAGTACGCATCGTTGCTTTTCTATATCTTTTACTTACTTTTTCAATCTTTCCTTCGTGCTGTTTACTTTTACCTAAATACTTTAATGTTTCTAATCCTTTTAACGTATCTACAAAATGATTAGAAAGTACACGATACGACTCATACTGACTGTCCGCCATTTTCTGCGCTGCTAATCCTAGTAGGATCATAAATATAATCACGATAGGAATCGTTACAACTAAAATGATTCCAGACTCAATATCTAGCGTAAAAACATATAGTACAATTAGTCCCGGTACGATACTACTTCTAATCATTTTAGGAATTGTTAATTCAATATATGTTTTAAATTTCTCAATACCTTCTATCGATAAGGTAACCAGATGACCTGTTCCAGCAGTTTGAACATACCGTGGACCTAATGTGAAATACGCCTCTATTAATTGTTTTCTCAGTAGCGATCCTGTTTTTTCAGCGAAACGTTCCACTAATATTTGCGATATTCGAACAAGCATATGACGTACTGCAAACGTGATCCCAAAATAAACAGTTTCATTTAACACAGATTGCACTGTTTCTCCTTGAAATAAAAACGTAATAGCCCGTGCTAAAAACACTGTTTGCGCAATAATACTTAAAGCTTCTAAAATGCTAATGATTGTTAACACTACATATAAAACTCGGCTACCAGGATACGACGGAAGTCCTCTTTTTCTTTTCATTAGTACTCCAAATCTTTATCTGACTTAACAGGTTGTCTAAACACATAGAAACTCCATATTTGACTTCCCAAAACAAATGGCAATATAGCAATTGAAAAATACGTCATCAGTTTTAGTGCATAATCTCCTGATGCTGCATTATAAATCGTCAAATCGTATATTGACCCTAACGAGCTAATTAAGACACGTGGGAACATGCCGATAAACACACTCGCACTTAGTAAAATGATTGTTAAACTCGTCATAACGAAAGCCCAACCATCTCTTCTTCTTTTATTTAATAATGTTGACGTACATAATGCTACAAAAGCTCCAATCGGAACCATAATCCACTCTGTACCATGGGCAGTGAAAATATCTGTTTTCCATAATCCTAATCCGGCAAAAATAAGGAGTGCTATAATTGCAAGCGGTGCAATCTTCAACGCAGCAATACGTGCACGTTCTCTTAACTTACCAGTTGTACGTATAGTAAGGAATTGCAATCCGTGAACAATACATAACAGAAGGAACATAACTCCTCCAAGTAATGCAAATGGATGAAGTAATGGTAAGAATCCACCTACAGCATTTTTCGTCTCATCAATTGGAATACCTACCATAAAGTTAGCAATGGCAACTCCCCAAAGGATAGGCGGTAGTAAACTGCCTAAAAACATACCCCAATCCCAAAAACCTTTCCATTTATGATTATCTATTTTCGCACGGAATTTAAAGGAAACCCCTCTTATAATTAAAGCAAGAAGCATAAATACAAACGGAATGTAAAACCCACTAAATAAAGTTGCATACCAGTGCGGGAATGCTGCGAACATAGCTCCACCTGCACAAACAAGCCATACCTCATTCGCGTGCCAAAATGGACCAATTGTATTTAAGTAAATTCTTTTCTCTAAATCGTTTTCCCCTAAAAACCTTGAAACTATACCTACACCGAAATCGAAACCTTCAAGTACAAAGAAGCCTACGAATAAAACTGCAATAATGATAAACCACAACTCATTAAGAGATAACATACTCATCCTCCTTATCAAATGGATCATGGCTTTGAGAATCCTGTTTCGCTTTCTTATTCTCATGTCCTTTAATAGTACGAACGAATAAGTAAATAGTAATTCCACCTATAATTAAATATAGTGATGTGAATGAAACTAAAGAGAATAATACTTCTCCGAACGTAACATTTGGAGATACAGCATCTTCCGTTTTCATAACACCGAAAACTACCCAAGGCTGACGTCCCATTTCAGTCATAATCCATCCTACTGTATTACCGATAAACGGTAGTGCAATTGCATACACCATTAATTTTAAATACCAATTTTTTTCAACTAAACGATCTTTTCTTGATAAGAACCATCCGTATGCTCCTAGAAGAAGCATAAATGTTCCACTCATTACCATCGCTCTAAAACTCCAGAACATAGTGTGTACTGGTGGAATATAGTCTCCAGGCCCATATTTTTCTTCATATTGCTTTTGAATTTGATTCATTCCTTCTACTTGACCGCTAAATTTATCAAATGATAATAGACTTAGCATATAAGGGATTTGAATTTCAAACGAGTTTTCTTGCTTCTCTGCATCAATTTTCGCAAATACTGTAAATGGCGCTGGATCCTCACTCGTATTCCATAACGCTTCAGCTGCTGCCATTTTCATTGGATGTGTCTTAATTAATTGTTGTGCTTGCGCATGACCGAAGAATAATACTAGCGCAGTTGTAAGTGTTCCAACAATGATAGAAATGCGGAACGATTTTTTAAACACTTCAGTTTCTTGAGCTTTCGTTATTTTCCATGCACTCACACCTGCAATAAAGAATGCACCAGTTGCAATCGCTGCTGTAATTGTATGCGGGAATTGTACCCATAATTGTGGGTTTTGAATGATTGCTAAGAAATCATTCATTTGTGCACGTCCATCTGCTGCCATTTCATATCCTACTGGCGATTGCATAAATGCACTTGCAGTTAAAATCCAAAATGCTGATAACATTGTTCCAATTGAAAGGAGCCAAATACATAAAAGGTGAATACGCTTCGGTAATTTGTCCTCACCGAATACCCATAAACCTAAGAATGTGGACTCAATGAAAAATGCTAATAAACCTTCAATCGCAAGTGATGGACCAAACACATCACCTACAAAACGTGAATATGTTGACCAGTTCATACCAAACTGGAATTCTTGTAAAATACCAGTTACTACACCTACCGCAAAGTTTACAAGGAATATTTGTGTCCAAAACTTCGTCATCTTCTTATAAATTTCTTGTCCCTTTACCACATATAACGTTTGCATTAACGCAATGATAAAAGCTAAACCAATAGACAGCGGAACAAAAAAGTAATGGAAAATCGTTGTTGATGCGAATTGTATTCGTGCCAATTCGAGCGTTTCCATACTACAATCACTTCCTTCATAATTTTTTATATCGAAATTTCAATTGAGTTGTTTGAATAAAACAACTCAAATCTTAGAAATATAGAAAGATAAATGTGTTTATGTACTTTTAGAAAATATAAATTTTCAGTTTTTGAGATAATTACAAAAGAACTTTCTCATAAAATTTACCTTTTCACTATTTCAGTAGTGTTTTATCCGTTAATCGAATTGTATAATATACCTGCATAGTAAATTCAGCTGATTTTTGACGTATTATTGACATCATTTTGTCTGAAATATGTCTTTTGTCATTTTTTTGAATTAAATTTTTCTCATTACTAAAATGTATTTTTTTAATATAAGACTTACTTTCGTATCAATAAAATAATCGTTTTCCTCTTCATACACTTGACTTTTCCAAGAAAAAATGTCCTCTAAAGCAATGGGGAAATCAGTCCGTTTTTTGTCAAGAGAAAAATGTATTTTAAAAATTTAAACACAATATAATGTTATTCAAAAATAGAAAATATCCACCCTTTTTCTAAACTGAAAATTCATTTTTTTGTCATTTTTTCAAACTAAATTCATACATAAAAAATACCGAGAATCGATTAGACTCTCAGTATTTTTTAAATTATTTTGCTGTATATTTTCTAACAACCGGTAAAATTTCAGTAGCAATTAATTCGATGTTTTGCTCAATTTTATTAAGTGGTACACCACCAAAATCAATTTGTGCCATAAAACGTTGTTGTCCAAACAATTCATATTGGTAAAGCATTTTTTCAATAATTTGTTGCGGGCTACCAACCATTAATGCGTCACTGTAATCTACTGCATTTGTAAATTGGTGCTTCGGATACCCACCACCGCGCAGTGTAAGCATACCAGCATTAATATGAGGATAGTATTCATTAAATGCATCTTGTGAATTTTTTGCTGTATAAAATAAACTCGTCGTTGCAACTGGTAAACTTGCTGGATTAAAACCACTTTGCTCAGCAGCCTCACGGTAAGCATCTACTGATCCTTTAAAGTTAATAGCTGGACCACCTAGTGTCGTTATCATCATTGGCACACCCGCACGTCCTGCTTTAATCGCACTAGCTGGTGGACCACCAACTGCACGCCAAATTGGTAAATTATTATGTTTTGCTCTCGGAATAACCGATGCGTGTGCAAGCGGCGCTCTGAACTGTCCGTTCCATGTTACATGTTCCTCTTTATTAATTTTTAATAAAAGATCCATTTTCTCTTCAAATAACTCTTCATAATCATTCACATCATAACCAAGTAAACTATATCCCCCAATACGAGATCCACGACCAGCTACGATTTCTGCACGTCCATTAGAAATTAAGTCAATTGTAGCAAAATCCTCATATACTCGTACCGGATCAGATGTACTTATTATCGTTGCTGAGCTTGCAATTTTTATATTTTTCGTAGCTTGTGCAATAGCTCCTAAAATAACTGTATGAGCTTGCGTTGTAAAATGCGTTTGATGACTTTCACCGACAGCAAATACATCAAGTCCAGCTGCATCCGCTAACTTAGCTGTTTCAATTAATTCATGAATTCTTTGTTCTGCACTAATTTTCTCTCCGTTATGCGGATTTAAAACATGATCCCCAATTGAATATAATCCAAACTCTATTCCTTTACTTGTATCCATACGATATTTTTCCATAGTTGCTCTCTCCTTTAATGAAGTGTTATTAGTTTCTCTTTTTAAAACGTTGATAAGTCACGTGTATATCCCTATTACCTACACTATCACTTGATTAGTCAATTGATGTTGTAAAAAAAATTACTCTTGCGGTAATTCTTTTTTTTCGCTATACTTATGAACTTTCGTCATTAGCTCGTATAATATTTTCTGCTCTTCTTCATTTAATACATCATCAAAAAACGAAGATTGAAATGCAAGTTGCTCTGGCAGTGCTCTATCTAAAGCTGCTTCCCCTTGCTCTGTAAGACTAATTGTTTTCGTTTTCCAATCTTGTTTTCGTACTATATATCCTTCTTTTTCAAGACGAGTTAACATTCGAGAAATACCGCCTTGTGTAACCGTTACCTTTTCAGCTAACTCCATTTGTGTTAGTGGTTGATACGTACGTATTTGCAAAAGCACATCAAATTGAGCTGTCGTTAAATCAAAACGTTTTAAAAACTCATTTGACATCTGATTACTTTGGTTCGTAAATCGTATTAAACGTAGCCATATTAATGATCCTATCGTATTATCACGCATATTTGATCACTTCCTATCGTGAATCTTACTATCACTTTACTACGCAAGTGATAAAAAAGCAAGAGAAAAAGTGAAAAATAACATCATTATAGTATTGCATAAATAACGATAAGAAAGAATTCATGTTTAAATGAATTCTTTCTTATCGTTATTCTTAACTTTCCATTTCATTCATTGCAATATTTAAAGCTCCCACTGCTTTGGGCCAACCAACATAAAAAGCCATATGTGTTATTAATGCAATCATTTCATTTTCTTTAATTCCATTTTGTTTGGCCAGTCGCAAATGAAATGGTAATTGTTCTGTCTGATTAAGACTAATTAGTGCCGCCACTGTACATAAACTTCTTTCTCTTAATGTTAAAGTGGCATCCCGCCACACTTCCTCGAACAATACTTCTTCACTATAATGAGCAAATGCAGGTGCCATTTCTCTCATTTTCTTTTGAATATAATATTCAATGGATTCATTCATCATTTCACTCCCCTTCATTTTACCAATTGCGCCAATCCTTGACCAAACGACCAATTTTCAGCAGCTGTCTCATTTAGTGTAATAAAAATATCTACACTTTTTATACTAGAACATTCAGAAACCTTCGAGGATATCGACTGATACAGGTCCCTTTTCTGTTTTTTTGTTCTTCCCGGTCCACATGTAATAGAAACATAAATCATATTCTCTGTTCTCTTTTCTCCTCCTTCCAACAAATAATATGGATTATATAAAAAGTGATTTTGTTGATAAGGTAAGAACAATTGAAAATAATCATTTTCAGGGATGTTAAAATGTGAAATTAATGAAATATGAATACATTCACCTATCTTTTTCAATTCTTCTTTATTTAATATATTTCCTGGATAATATACGTTCACAAAAGGCATACATTTTCATTCCTTTTTCTTAATTAACTTCAACATTTTCTCATCGTGAAATGTGCAAAATCTCATATACTGTAACATCTTTATTCGTTACCATATCAGGCTTTTCATTATAAAAACTGAATTGACTATATCCCCATTTATCTGGATTATAAATGATTACATTTCCTAAACACTTTTCTATGTTTTGTACATTCTCATTCATAGTGTTTAATTGAGTCCCTCTCAGTGAATTACTTTGAGAAATACTCCCTGTATACTCAACAGCATATCTACTTTTTTTAAAATCATTACTTAGATTAACAACTAAAGGAACACCTATATTTATTTGTTGCCATCCAAAAGATTGTAAAATATTATCGTAATACCCTTCAAAGATAAATTTGTTCATTCCTTCATGGCCATTCCAAACATATAAAGGTGCATAACAGTTATAAAAATCCCCGTCCTTACCTGCCTCATTAATTAAATACGCTTTAAAATTTAGTTCTTGAAAACCATCCGTTTTATATCCATTATCTTTTGCCCTTTTTTTAATGATCTCCATATCATAATTCTTTGGCAAAATGACCTTATATTGCATTCCAATCATGTTTATCACTCACTTTCTATCTTATATTCAATGATAAACCGATGATTGACTAACGTAAAATAGGTATAAATTATGTTTGATATCATTTATAATGATATCGTATAAGGAGCTGTGATACATGGAAATAAATGATCTTATTATATTCAAAACTGTAGCTAGTGAAGGCTCTATTAGTAAAGCTGCTAAAGAGTTAGGGTATGTTCAACCGAACGTAACTGAGCGAATCAAAAAATTAGAACAAGAATTAGAAACACCTTTACTACATAGAGATAACAAAGGTGTTTCCCTATTACCTTCTGGTGACATTTTATTAGACTACACGAATAAAATATTAGCTTTATTAGAAGCAGCAAAAGATGAAATTAAAGCGACCGGTGCTTCTTTTGTAATAGGAACGTCACAATCTATTTTAACAAATTATGTAAGTGAGCGTATTAAAGAAAATTTCAGGGATTATCAAATATATGTAGAAAATAGTAGTCATTTACAAAGATTACTGCAACAACAAAAAGTTGATATGATCATTACTTATGAGGATGATCCCGACGCAGCTTTTAAAAAAGTATTTACTACTTCCATTTCTGTAGGCTTATTAAAAGCGAAAGAAACACGAACCATTGACTATTCGCAGGAACTCTTCTTCGTTAGTAATGACAAAAAATGTCCCTTTAGAAATAAGACGATACAATTTCTAAAAGAAAATAATTTATCTCAGCGTCAATTTCAACAATTAGATTCTTATCCGCTTATGGAAGAGTTTATTCAGGACGGTAAAGGTATAGCCTTTTTACCTATTAAAAATGATAAATTAGTACCAATTGAAGATATTCCAATTGAGAAATTAGCTGTTCATTTTTTTACGCATCAAAACTCTTTAAAACAAATCCCTGATGAACTATTTGATTAATAGAATAGCTATAAACTAATTACATACACCAATAAAAATCCCTCCTTTACGAATCTAAAAGAGGGATTTTCATATTCTATACAATTGATTTTTCACACATTTTGCTCCACTTCTGCACTTTTCTCCTTCTTACTCTGTTTCATATTCTTCAGCCGCTTAATCGTCCCAACTAATCCTTTCGGAAAAACTAGCAATACGATAATGTACAATAAACCAAGAATAATCGTCCATCTTTCAAAAATCGGATATTCTGTAGCTAGTTCTGATAAATAATATTTTAGTGATTCAATAATACCTGCTCCCGCGATTGCTCCAATTAACGTTCCAACGCCACCAATCATTGTCATCAATAATGCATTTAGTGTCATTTCAATTGAAAATACAGTCGTATTAACAAAGCGTAGTGTGATAACAAATAAACCACCGCTAATCGTAGCAACTACTCCTGCCACAATACTAGCAATAATTTTATAATGAAGAACTTTATATCCTAGTGCTTCAACACGTTGCTCATTTTGTGAAATTGCCTTTAATACTTTTCCAATAGAAGATTTTGTGAAAAGACGTAACAGAATAAAAATGACAATTAAACATATAAGTGTTACATAATAAAACGTAAAACGATCACGGAATATATCTGGTACACCAAATGTAAAACCGTCCCCTCCGTGAGTAAGTCCACGCCATTTTTCAGCAAGTACGAAAAACAACTGTGAAATAGCAAGTGTTAACATTGCATAAAAATGACTTTTCAACCGTAAAGAAAGCAAACCGATTATATAACTAACAATGGCTGAAATGATAATTGCAGCTACTATCCCTATAAAAAAATTCGGTATGGATACTCCTTGCCGATCAAATAAAAGCGCTACGCCATATGCCCCTATTCCAAAGAACATACAATGGCCGAATGATACAATTCCTGTATATCCAAGCAATACATCAAAACTCATTGCAAAAATAGCAAAGATGAAGATTTGAGTGAACAAAATTAACAAGCTCCGTGAATCATTTACGAATGGAAATACACTTAAACAAATGAGCATAAATACTCCGAAGTATACTTTAATTCGATTTGATGTGCTGTTCACCATTTCACCCCTTTTCACCAACAAGTCCCGTTGGCTTCACGATTAAGAAAAATAGTAACATTAACATATTGATTGCAAGTGATAAATCCGGTATAAAATATGCTGTAAAAGCACCAGCTAATCCGACAATTAAAGAAGCGATTGCTGAACCTTGTACGCTTCCTAACCCTCCAATGATTACTACTATGAAAGCTAAAATCGCATACTGCATACCCATCTCGGCAAAAATAACGCCTGAATACGGTGCTAATAGAAATCCTCCCAACGCTGCCATTCCTGCTCCTAATAAAAAGACGAAAGAAAATATAGCTTTTACGTTAATACCGAGCGCTTGAACCATCTCTTTATCCATTACACCTGCACGTATCATAAGACCTATCTTTGTTTTTTTGAGCAATAACAGTAAGGCAATGTAAATGATGATCCCAATTAAAATAACGAATAGACGATATTTAATTAATATTACACCTTCAAATGTATAACTACCTTGTAACCATAACGGTAATTTAGCACTGATTGGATTGGGTCCCCAAAATACTTTAATACATTCACTAAGTACAAGCATTCCTCCAAGCGTCACAAGAAGCTGGCGAACATGATTTCCATATACCAGCCTAATAAGGAATCTTTCTAAAATGAACCCAAGGAACATTCCCATAGCTATTGCTCCAATTAACGCTAATACATAACTATCTGTCATATTAAATAGCCAAACACCTGTAAACGCTCCCCACGCAAATAATCCACCATGTGCGAAGTTTAGAACACTCATTAAACCGAAAATAAGTGAAAGACCTGATGCTAATAAAAAAATGAGCATCCCTGTTGAAATCCCATTTACAAATAAATTGATTAACACATCCATCCTTCTCACCCCGGATTCATGTTAAGAGATTCCTAAATATTTGTGACACATTTCCTTATCCTCTTTTAATTTATGCATAAAACCGTTATGAACAATTTTTCCGTTATCCATAATATAAAAGTAATCACCAATTTGACTAGCCATCATAAAGTTCTGTTCGACGAGTAAAACTGTTGTTTTCTCCTTCATTTTCAAAATGGCTATCATTAATTTTTCTATCATAATAGGGGACAAACCTTTACTCGGCTCATCAATAAGTAATAAACCATTACTATTAATAAATGCTCTTGAAATTGCTAGCATTTGCTTTTGTCCTCCGCTTAAGAGTCCACTTTTTTTGTGCCAAAATTGCTTTAAATCTGGAAATAATTCTAGCATCCAATCTATTTTCTCTTCGGCCTCTTCTCCCTTTCCCCTAGCAAGAGCGAATGTTTCTTCTACTGTCAGATCGTGAAAAATACCTTGATTTTCTGGTACATACCCTATTCCTTTCCTTGAAATTAAATGTGTAGATAGTCCATTTACTTGTGTACTATCATAATAAATTTCACCATTTGCGATATGGTGAAAACCCATAACCGAACGTAGTGTCGTAGTCTTTCCTGCACCATTTCTTCCAAACAGTACAGTAATCGTTCCTTTCTCAACAGCAAGAGAAACACCTTGTAAAATATGAAACTGACCTAAATACGTCTCTATATTATTCACTTGTAATAGTGCCACTATATAATCCCCCTAAATAAGCACTTTGTACACGCTCATCTTTCATAATTTCTTCAGGCAAACCTTCAGCTAATAACTCTCCATGAAATAAAACGATAAGATGGTCTGACAAACCTAGTACCATATCCATTTTGTGTTCAATCAGTACAATTGTACTCTCTGGATGTTTCTTAATATTTTCAATCACTTGCAAAATAGCCGGTACCTCCTCAACTGATATACCTGCCGTCGGCTCATCAAGTAGTAACACATCCGTTTTTAAAGCTAATAACATCGCAAGCTCTAACTTTCGTTTTTCCCCATGCGCTAAATCTTTCGCTAATACATGTTCTTTCTCTTGAAGTAATACTGTTTTTAAGAAACGTCTCGCCTCTCCAACTTGTTGCTTAAGTTTTGCTGAACTCGGAAAAAAACTATAGTAATCTTGCACGAATGATTGAACACTTAAACGAACATTTTCAAGTACCGTTAACTCTGGGAATATATTTGTAAGTTGAAAAGAACGACCAATTCCTAATCGAGTTCGATCCGAAATTGATAATTTCGTAATCTCTTGTCCCTTAAAATATACTTCACCCTTTGTTGGAGAAATTTGTCCACTAAGTAAATTAAATAACGTTGTCTTTCCTGCACCGTTTGGTCCAATAATGGAAATGAGCTTTCCTTTTTGTACTGTAAAATTCACATCCTTAATAACATGATGTTCACCAAAAGATACGCTAAGATTTTTCGTTTCAAGCAAGTGTGTCACGAAATCCCTCCCTTTAAAGCTTTAAGTATGAAAGAAATACGTATAAAGAGGGTATTCCCTCTTTATACAAAAACAACAGAAAATTCAGTCTATTTATTTTGAACTGGTGGTTCTGTCTCTTTCATCGTTAATTCTCGCTCTAATACTGGCACCGGATAGTCAACACCATCTTGCTTTTTCAATGTGATAGAATACAGTATCTGCATCGCTTGGTGATCCTTTTCTCTAAATTTCATCTTTCCTTTCGGTGTATCAAATTCCATTCCTTCCATTTTCTTAATCAACGTATCTACATCTGTATCCCCTTTTGATTTCTTTAAAGCTTCTACAATAGAAATTGCCGCTGACATTCCACCCGCTGTAAATAAATCTGGTACCGCACCATTAAATCGTTTTTTATGTTCTTCCACTAACCAATCATTCACCTTATTTTTCGGGAGTGTATGATAATAAACAGAAAAACCTTGCATGCCTACTAACGCATCCATCGTTTTTAATGCCGGTATATCTGGTGCACCTGTAGAAATTTTAATCCCTTGTGCTTCCACATTCATATCCTTCAACTGTTTCCAAGGTGAATTTGCCCCAGCCCAAACGATAAATAAATAATCCGGTTTTGAGCTAATGATATTTTGAATATTTGCAGTGAAGTCAGTCGAATTTGTATCAGCATATTGCTCGTTTACAATATTCGCACCTAATTTCTTCGCTCCCGCTTTAAATGCAGCAATTCCCTCACGGCCAAAGGCATTATCCGGAGCAAACATCGCAATCTTTACATCTTTTTTTGCAATTGCCGCTGCTCCTGCAATCGCATCTTGCGAAGAACTTCTTCCTGTTCTAAAAATATATTTATTCCAGTTCTTTCCGGTAATACTATCAGCAACTGCCGGTTCAACAACCATAATTTTTTCATATTCTTCAGCTAGTGGTAATACCGCTAATGTATCACTTGAACTAGACGATCCAACTAAAAAATCAACTTTCTCTTCTTCTAATAACTTCGTAGCTTTCTTCACTGCTACATCTGCTTTCGTTTCCGTATCTTCTACAACAAACTTAATCTTCTTCCCTTCCACTTTCCCAGTTCCACCAGTTGCATAGTCTAAACCTAATTCAAATCCGTTCACTGTTTGTTTTCCATATGATTCTAATGGACCTGTTAATGAAGCAAGAACCCCTACCTTAATCGTCTTTTCATCCTCTGTACTTGTTTTCTTTCCTGAACAAGCTGCCGTTATTAATAACGAGCCTAAAACACAACCGGTAAACATCGTCTTTAGCCACTTACGTTTTTTCATCGACATTGTGATCCTCCCCATACTTTACTTTCTGATAGAATCAAATACGCCAAAGTAACCCAACCGTAATTATGACTTTTCTATTTTAATACTACACGCTACTTGAATTGAAAAATTCTCGAAGTACTCTTACATTCGTGAACAAATTACAAATCCCTCCAATTCCCCATTCATATTCTTACAAGTATTTAAATTATAACTCCATTCTCTTCTCTTACTACCTAATTACAGTAGCTGCCCAAGTACCCCCAATCCCTGAACTAACAGCTACTGCAACATCTCTATACTTTAAACCTTATTCATTTGAAAAGTGAAGACCTATACACATGTTAAAGGCTACCATATACCCATAAAGATCTAAATATATATGATCCTTTTACTAATCCTAATCCTTGTAACAATTCTATTAACAGAGATTGTTTTGTATGCAATGATAATAATACTCTAATATCTTTTGAAGTTAGTCCACTCTCCTTAACACATCCCGCAAAACCTTTTCAAAATTAGGAATTGAAATCTTAGCTAAAATTTATTTGGGCTTCTAAAATAAATAAATTCTTTTTTATGTAAAAAAGAGGATGCCAAAAGTAGCTATTCAGCTACTTTTCGGACAACCTCTTTTGATGATTTCATCTATTAATCACACTCTTAGTAATATTCATCGCATGAATTATTATTTTCGTTACAGCAGATACAAAATGTTTTTTGAACAAATAAACTAACTAGACTAGTGGGACCTTCCTGTCTTGTAAGAGTAAGACTTTGAAAATCTTCAACTTGAAATATTTTTGTTTGAGCGGGTTGTAATGTAGTAGTAATTGGTCTGCTAGATTTTCTTGTTAAAATAGTTACTTGAACGGGTGCACTCATACCGACAACGAATAACTGAATTAATGTTTTATTGTGATTGTTTGTGAAATCCTCGAATACAGTTTGTGGAGTGGTAGTTTCAAGGAAAACAGATACAGGTATATTTCCATTTACATTTTCTTCAGAACCAGCAATTGTATGAGTCTCAATAAAACAGTTGTTTTTTTGATTACTCGAATAAGATTGCTTTTTATAATACTTTTTACCATCTTTATAAAAATAATCAGCCATAATTTATGTTGCTCTCCTTTCTTTGAGAAATCTATATATTTTATTAATCAAAAGGAGAGTGTGCTTGTACAAAATAATAAAATCCGCCCTTTTAAATAATTAAAACGCTATTTAATCAATAAATTTGGGTATTTTAATAATTCCAAAGGTATATGTGCTTTAAAAGCTAGGTCATTAATGTTTATCAGAACAATTCTGAGTTACACTCACATATGAACTTAATTTCAAAGGCAAATTACTTTTATAAGACACTATTATAAAAAGAGAATGCTAAGAAACAGTGTAATTTATTAACAGGGATATGTGTGATTGAATAGGATTAAAGTAATTACTTAATGTTGGGATAGGTTATAAATGGAGAACCAACTAAAAGAAATATTTGGTGCCTTGCTAGCAGCTATAGGCACAATCACTTCCGCTATTGGAAGCACGCCATTCTATTTTATAAGCAGTAATGTAAGGAAAGATTTGAATATATACGGGAACGTATTACAAGCAGTCGGAAATGCTTTAGAGGCTGATGGTCAAGGAGAAATATCTCTCGAAAAAATTGGGAATGAGATCCAATCCATTGGTAATGTAACCGTAATATCTGGATTAGTTATTGATTTTAAAGAAGAAACACAAATTAAATTAGCGATTGCTGGAAATTGGACACAGGCTTTAGGAGGACTTACAGCATTAGCAGATGAATTTGAAGATACTTCAGATAAAGATGAACATTTAAATATTATAGGAAACTTATTGCAATCTATAGGAAATTCATTGCAGGCAATTGGAGGTATTTATGAATTAAAAAGCAATAGAGAAGAGCAGCAGTATAGCCAAGAGAACCAAGTAAATGATACGGAGAAAAATACAGACACCAAAGAAGACGGTAAAGCAGATGAAAACAAAGAAGGTCAGTTAATAGATATTGTAGGAAGCTGGGTCCAAGCTGTAGGTTCTGTAGTTTCATTAATTGGACAAATACGTGAAGAAAGTGAGGAGTTGGAGGAAAGCGAGGGGGTGGATGGGAGTGATTAATTGACTAGTTTAGTAGCGTTTTCAATAAAATTCCCTTTTCCTAAAATGACAATGAGTAACTTCCACCTTACTTTTTGATTATTTACTAAATGATTGTTAATACAAATGCCAAAGCTCTTTATATTGAGAGGTAAAGAAGATTTTTTTTAATACAGTGAAGGCTAATAATTAATAGGGGGCTTCATCCCCCACTGATTATTAGCCTTCACCAATTGGACTTTTACGAGCAGCCCCATCCCCAACTAACTTTTTTGCTTTCGTTTAAATTTGAGGTAAGGGTCTTACTGCCTGTTAATGCGAGATAAAAGTTTATTGTGTAACAAATATGAAGGATTACTTGCAATATATTCAAAATTACAGCAATTGATTTATGTAAATCCTTCACTTTCCTGCTATATTTTGATTTATATTCTTCTACTTTTCTTTTTAAAAATTCTTCCTTTGCATTAACTTGTTTTAACCTTAATTAGAGTTAAGTTCCACCTTCTCTAACCCTTCAATCAATAATTTTTTGTTTAATCCTTCCCCTATTATCACCAAGTTCGTTGGAAAACCGAAGTCTTGCTCTAATAAAGTTGGTACTCCAAATGAATACTGTAACAGGTGAGGATATTTATCTTCACGGAACTTCACAAAACCTTTCACACGATAAATACTATCTGGTAAATTCGAAAGCCATTCGTATAATTTATCTTGATCAATCGATTTCGTAAATTGATACGTCATCGTTTGTATATGTAAATGCTGTTTAACATGCAGTGTCTCATGTTCCCCATCATTCGTAAATTCAGCTTCTTCTATGTCCTCTAAAGATATATTACAATATTTTGTTTCAAACAATTTCGCATGATTATTTATTGCTTTCACTTCTTCAATTACTTTGTTCTTATCCGCAAATGTTAGTAAATCTAATTTATTAATTAAAATGTGACTACCAAACTTCAATTGCTCATGCAATAATTGCTGAACGTTTGCACTTAGTACACTTCGATTTAACCACCTTACTGCATCTAATACAACGACAATTGATTTCACTTCTAGGAAAGGTGCTAAAATTGGTGATACACACGCATCTAACACTTCAATTGGATGCGCAACACCTGTCGTTTCTATATAAATGACATCTGGCCTTTCTTGCTGATATAACGAATGCAATTGTATTTCAAGCTCTTCTTTCAACGTACAACAAATACACCCTTTTAGAAGTTCTCTTAAAACATTCTCTTTTCCAATAATATCTGTATCTACCGAGTATTCACCAATTTCATTCATTAATACTGCAACTTTTCTATTTTTCTTTTTCTCCGCTAACAATAAATTTTGTAATAATGTTGATTTTCCACTTCCTAAAAAGCCACCTAGTATATGAATTTCTACTTTATTCATGTGATCAACCATCCATTTCTTTATTTTAAACGTATTCAAAGCGTAATAATTACGATTTATATTCATTATTTTATTAAAAGAATAGTCATTTGTAAATATATCTTCACTGTTCGTTTACTTCATAAGCAACTCTAATTCCAGACTCTATTGCTCCTTGCATCCATCCATGTGTTAATGTCGTATGCTCTCCTGCAAAGTGTACTTTGCCAGCTGGCGGCGTAATATACGGAAATAACTCTAACTCTTGACCTGGTTCGAAAGCCGTAAATGCGCCGCAAGAATATGGATTTTGACTCCAGCTAAAAGATGTTCCAGTAACAAACTCACTATAGACGACGTCACCGTATATTTCCGCTAAATTTTTTAATGCGTAACGAATGCGATCTCTTTGCGGGAGACTATCCCACATTAACGCCTCATCTGCCCACGTATAACTCGCTAAAACGATAGCCGCCCCTGGTGTATGAATACCGTAACTCGGATAATATGTAAATCGTATAGGTAAATCTGTAATAGATTTACCGCCACACTGTCCTGCTCTCTCCCAAAATCTACTTTTAAACTCTATCGCAATTTTAGTTGCAGCAATATAATTTAACTCACGAATTGCTCGTCTTTTAAAATAAGAGAATAAATGATATGGCTGAACTTCTACAAATCGTAACGCTGAAAATGGAATTGTGACAATAGCGATGTCGCCTGTTACCATAAATGAATGTAACGTTTGTTCATGTATTACTTGCATCATTACTTTATTATCTTCCTGTATAATTTTTTCTACTTTATACGACATAAAAATATTATCTTTTAACTCCGGTAAAAATGCATTGGGTAATGCATCCATCCCGCCCGTTATCTCGTAATATTTTGTCGTTGAAGTAAAAAAGATCATTTCACGTAATACTTCAATTAAAGACATTCCCATGTACGCTTCCATATCTAAAAGTACCCCAATCATATCGATTGCTCCATCTGAATAATACCCACTTAAAAATGATCCGAGTGAATACGTTTTATACTTTTTTTCAACGATTATCCAGTTTTTATTAGGATCTTTTTTTATGAAGTTTAGTATTGGTTCTAATACTACTAACATTAACTCTTCTGCCGTTTTTCCTTTTTCGTTCTCTAAAATGGGATATCCAAGTATACTTGGATTTTTTTCGAATATGCTCAATCTCGTTTTAATATTATTCGTATAAATAATATCTGAAGCGGTTTTATTTATAAAAAGATTTAACGGTAATTTAAATTTACGAATGTAAGCTAAAGTTAACTCGTGTGTTTCAGGAATTCGCATTGGCCCTGCATTAAAATATAAACCTCTGCTAAACGGTTCACGAATCGTATATATCCTTCCGCCTATTCGGTTATTCGCTTCTAAAATTGTTATTCTATGCCCTGCTTCTTTCAATAACGATGCTGCAACTAAGCCTGAAATTCCTGCACCAGCAATAATAATCTGCTTTGGATTCTTCGTTTTTACGAGCCCCACATTAATAATACGAAGCATTCTTTCCATCGTTAATGGCTGCATCATGTCCTTTTCTCCTTCAATAAAGGATTTTATTGCATTATATTCGGTTCACTTACTTCCTATGTTTCATGCAAGAAATTGCACGGATACATTTTCAATTACTTGAATATCTTTTATAAAATGTAATAAACTAGATATGAATCTATAGAAGTAAGACGTATTATCTTACATAATAAAATCAATGAAATTGCGAGGAATTTTGAAATGAAAAAAGGTATTAACCGTGTTGTATTAGTAGGAACAGGAGCAGTTGGATGTAGTTATGCTTACTGCATGATTAACCAAGCTGTAGCTGAAGAATTTGTTTTAGTTGATGTAAATGAGGCAAAAGCTGAAGGAGAAGCAATGGATTTAAGTCATGCTGTTCCTTTTGCACCAGCTCCAACTAGAGTATGGAAAGGCAGCTACGAAGATTGTAAAGATGCGGACCTTGTTGTCATTACGGCTGGATTACCACAAAAACCAGGCGAAACACGTTTAGATTTAGTTGAGAAAAACGCGAAAATCTTTAAACAAATCGTTCGCAGTATTATGGATAGCGGATTTGATGGTATCTTCTTAATCGCAACTAACCCTGTCGATATTTTAACTTACGTAACTTGGAAAGAATCTGGTTTACCAAAAGAACGCGTAATTGGTTCTGGTACAACACTTGACTCTGCTCGTTTCCGCTATATGTTAGGTGAGTACTTCAATATTGGTCCACACAACATTCATGCTTACATTATCGGCGAACATGGGGATACGGAACTTCCTGTTTGGAGTCACGTATCAGTTGGTATTCAAAAACTACAAACGCTTCTTGATAAAGACAACACATACACGCAAGAAGATTTAGACAAAATCTTCATAAATGTTCGTGATGCAGCTTACCATATTATTGAGCGAAAAGGCGCAACATATTATGGTATCGGTATGTCACTTCTACGTGTTACGAAGGCAATTTTAAATGACGAAAATAGTGTATTAACTGTTTCGGCATATTTAGAAGGTCAATACGGTCAAAAAGATGTTTATATCGGTGTACCTGCTGTATTAAATCGCGGCGGTGTTCGTGAAATTTTAGAAGTGGAATTAAGCGAAGAAGAAGAATTAAAATTCGATCACTCTGTTCAAGTGTTGAAAGAAACAATGGCTCCTGTTCTTTAATCGTGTATTCAAAAAAGCAATCCAATTTACTTTGGATTGCTTTTTTATTTTGACTATCCCTCCCCTATGATAAATGTTACTATTATCCACAATAGAAAGGAGTGATTTCATGAATGACTCTTGGACAATTGTAATCCTCTTGTTGGCTATTTCATCCTTAATACTTTTCCTCTTCTTAATCATCAGGACTCTATTTCCAACCCAAAAATATGACAAAAACCTCGGATTCATTCTACTTATTATATGCTTATTAACAATACCGATAAGTATCTTCCTTATCGGAGGATGGGCAGGTATGGGAATTGGCATAATCGCATTATTTCTTTTTACTGCTGTTATTATAGCTTTAATTGCAAATACATTTATTAAACTTCCACCTGCTAAAAAAAATAAGTGAACCTTTAATTGGTAGCCTTTCATCCCTCCCTACTTTTTATTAGCCTCTACCTTTCAGGATTTTTCAGAATACAAATAACCGATGTTTTCGTCCTTTGAAAACATCGGTTATTTTCTATTATTTCCTATTTTTCAATCGATTCCTCATTATTTACATCAAGTACATCTAATAAGAAGATGAAGATTGGTATACCAATAATAAGCCCCCATATTCCAAGGAAATGCTCTGAAAAGATGAGAATCATAAATGTATAAAAGATTGGTAAATTCGTTTTCGCAGACATGAACTTCGGGTTTAAAAAATAACTTTCAAGAGCATGGATTATTGTAATGAACACAAGTATGTATACAACGTACATAACTCCGCCTACGTTATAAGCAATAATACATAGCGGGAACAAGGAAATGATGACACCGGCGACAGGAATTAATCCCAATAAGAAAATCATGACAGCTAATACGAGAAGCTGCGGAAATCCTAAAACGATTAATGCAATGACAGTCAGAATACAATTTACAACTGCAATTAAAAACTGAGCTTCAATTACTTTACCGAACGATCTTGCAAACCTTTCACCAAAATATGCAATCTCCTCATAAAAAACCTTCAGACTACTATCTTTAAATTTTGAAGTAAATGATATTATGCGTTCTTTTTCTAACAAGAAAAATAAACTTAAAATAAGAGAGAGTAATATTTGCAAACTGACTTTTCCTATATTTGCAATCGATTGATAGATGACATCTACACCTTGTTCTATATATTTTGATACTTCCATCCCATTAATTGTTGAAAGTGCATATTTAATGATCTCATTATCAGGTGGATTTTGAAAAAACAACCTAAACTGATAAATCAATTGGGAAATTTGTATCGTTAGTACAGGTAAATATTTATATAATGTTGTGCCGATAAAAGTAACTAATATTATATACAAACATGCAATAACAATTTTCCGATTCACTTTCAATTTCTTTGAAATAAAACGTTGAAACCGATCCATTAAAAATGTCAGTATGAATGTAATTAATATTAAATTGATCATACTTTTTAATCCATATAATACAAGCGCTACTATTATTAAAACGAGAAACCGTTGGAACCCTCTACTCCGAAAGAAATTTTTCACTTCATTCATTAAGATTTAACCTCCCCCTTCAATGGATGGAAATTGAATATATTACATTTTATGAACTTCTATAGACAATCTTTCTTACTAATTGAGAAGAATCCCTTTTTTCTTTTTATATTGTTAGATTCTTTTTGTATTAGCCCACTAACATATTTTAGTGGAGCTCTTTTTTCGTTTATCCTTTACAGTTTTGGTGATTTTCTATTTTTAGACTGCTGCTCATACGCATACCCCATATTGAACAGTTCTTTCTCACCGAATTGCTTCCCGACAAACACTGCACCTACTGGCTCTCCATTGTTATCATATCCTGCTGGCACCGCTAATTCCGGATAGCCAGCTACAGCTGATAGAAGAACTTCTTCGTTGTTAATCATAACTAAAGCATCCAAACCCTTTTCTACTAAATATCTATCTAGCTCTTTTCTTGCATTATCTTGGCTCGTTTGCACTACTTTTTGAAACTCAGCTTTCGTTATAGCAGATTTTTCAGATCCCTCAATTAATGTTTGTCCGTATTTTATTCGTCTATTACTATCCTTTTTATTAAACGCTATAATCTCTTCTAACGATTTTACCGGCACATCTTTTTGCTTTGAAAGAAAATCGTTAACATTATGTTTGAATTCATATTCTAATGTTTGTAGATTATCTACACCCTCAGCGTTTAACTGAATATCATCAGTCAAAATCGCACCTGCATCTTGAAGGTCTTTTCTTATCTTTTCTGCTACTTCCTTTCTATTCTCATCTTGTTGATCTATTGAAAAAAGAACCCCTATTTTTTTCCCTTTTAATCCGTCTATTGATAAATCCTTCGCATAATCCATTCTTTCTTGATCTTTCATTTTTTCTGTCATAGCATCTTTTTCATCATAACTTACCATTACGTTAAATAACGTTGCCGCATCCTTCACCGATTTTGCCATCGGTCCTGCTGTATCAAGTGTTTCAGCTAACGGAATAATGCCTGATCTACTCACCATACCTAGTGATGGACGTAATCCAACTACGGATTGCTGCGTCGCTGGTGCTACAATCGATCCAGTCGTTTCCGTCCCAATTGAAAGTGATGAAAAATCTGCCGCAACTACTGTAGCAGATCCAGAACTTGATCCCGATGTATCAAACGTAATCGGACCGTATGGATTCAAATTTTGTCCTTTTTTCCCACTATATCCGCTAGGCATTGTAAAGGATAAATAATTTGCCCACTCAGACATATTCGCTTTTCCTAAAACAAAAGCACCTTCTTCTTTCAACTTCTTCACGACCGTCGCATCTTCATCTGCAATCCAATCTTTTAACACATAAGTTCCCGCGCTTGTAGGCATCACCTTTTCCGTTTGTACATTATCTTTTACGATAACTGGTATGCCGTATAAGTTCGATTTCTTATTGAAAGACCTCTCTGTATCTAACTTTCGCGCTTCCTCCATTGCATTTGGATTAATCTCTGTAACAGCATTTAATGCTATTCCATTTTGGTCATGTTCTTGTATTCTAAATAGATATATACTCGTTAATTCTTCATATGATAATTTCCCATCATCAATCATTTTTTGAAGCTCATCTACAGTCGCATTTACGACTTCTTTTTCTTTTATCTTTACGCTTTCTATGTTAATTCCTTTTAACTGTTTATGTATCGGTTTTAACACTCTATCTTTATCATATACGATACGCTCAGGTTCTTTTGGAAAATAATTTTTATACAAGTAATATCCTCCGGCACATGCCAACAGGACAATACCTCCAGCGATCGATAACGTTATCTTTACCCACTTCTTCATGTTGTTTCCTCCACTCTAAAAGTTGCTCAATTGTATGGAAAAAGAGAGTTATCCTTATAACTCTCTTTAATTAAAATGCTAAATGAAACAATGAAGAATTTCAATTTCATTACTTCTTTTTTTGCATTTGTTTCACTAATAATTCCTTCACTTGATTATACGTTAATCCTGAATCTTTATTTAAACGTTTTACTTCCTCAACATCGGTACCTACTACTGTATATTTTTTCTCATCATTCATTTTCCCACTTCCCTTTCTATTGCATTATTTCTAATATTTTTCCCCTAAACCTTTAGAAATTAATACAAATAAGGAAACTGTCCGAAATTCAACACCTAAGGACAATTACGTAAGAGGAAACGATAAAAAAATGTCGAATGTATATACTTGTTGAATTTAAGGGCTTGGAGGGTATATTTTGAAAACATATGAGTTTAAACTTAACATTCCAACATTAGAAGAGTACAAATATTTGTGTGATTCTGTTGGATGGACTGATTATATGAATTTTGATGTAGCGGATACTTCACTGAAGCATTCTATTCACTGCATCACAGTGAAAGATAATGAACAAATGATCGGCATGGGGAGAATTGTCGGCGATGGATCTATCTATTTTTATATTCAAGATATAGTAGTTCATCCAGATTATCAGAAACATGGTATCGGGAAAGAAATCATGCATCGTTTAGTTACATACTTACATGAAAACGCCCCTGATAAGGCGTTTGTCGGTTTGTTTGCATCAGAAGGTAAAGAATCTTTCTATGAAAAATTTGATTTTAAAGATTACTCACCAAACATGACGGGGATGTTTACTGTCATTTCAAAAACATAATAGATTTTTAATTGTAGGGAAAGACTTCGATTCCTATGTAGGAAATTGCACTTGCAGTAACAGTTTAACATTACATACGAAAGGAGAGTACATATATGGCTGTACTCTCCTTTTATTTCACTCTTTACATATTAAATTTCTTAATAAAATTTCACTACATCTTCAGTAGGTAAGAATGTTCTTTCCCCTGGTTGTTCATTTGGCTCACCAAATGGCATTTGTCCTACTAAGCTCCACTCTGCTGGAATGTTCCAAGTTTCTTTCACTTCAGCATCTACGATTGGATTGTAGTGTTGTAATGATGCGCCAATTCCTTCAGCTGATAATAACATCCATACTGTATGTTGTAACATTGCATTTCCTTGATGAGACCAGAATGGGAACTGATCTTTATATAATGGTGCATTTTCTTGCATTTTTTCTACTGTCGCTTGATCTTCAAAGAATAACACAGTCCCAACACCTGTATGGAAACCTTTTAATCTTTCTACAGTCGCTTCAAAGTTTTCTGCTGGTACGCGAGCTCTTAGTGTTTCTTTAACAATATCCCAAAACTTTTCATGCTCTCCATCCATTAATACAACCATACGACCACTTTGCATATTGAAAGATGTTGGTGCGTGTAAAGCTGTTTGTAAAACTTCTTCAATTCTTTCTTTCGTAATTGCATCATTTTTTGTTACTTTACGAATAGAACGACGGTTCACGATTGCTTCTTTTAAGTTTGTTGTAGTTGCTGACATTTTCATTCCTCCAAATATTTGTTTTATAATTTATTTTGTTATTTCATAACAAGCGAATTAGCAATATCCATCTGTATTACATTGCATACCTTCAAATGAATTTGTTTTATCCTTTTCAATTTCTTTATCAATGACTCTTTGTAGCATTTCTTTACTAGCAAGTCCTTGAATGACTTCATCTCCAATCATGACAGTTGGAACAGCCATAATATTCGCTTCATCATATGCGTGCTGAATTGCTTCTTGATGCTTTTCTTTATATTTACGAGTTACTAAAGCATCTTTAAATTCGGCTTCAGGAAGACCTACTTCTACCGCTAATTTTGTTAACACATCAATATCTTCAATGTTTTGTTCTTCTTGGAAAAAGGCCGTAAATACGCGGTGATGATATTCATTTCCAAGTCCACGCTCTTTCGCAAATTGACATCCTTCGAAAGCTAAATGTGTATATGGATGCGGTGAAACACGCGGCAAGCGCATATCGATTCCTAATTTCTTTGCTGTCGGAAGAATAAAAGCATCCCATGAACCTAATTTTTCTGGTTCATTCCATGGATCTATTTTTGAATATGGACTTGGACGTAATTCAAATGGCATCCATTCAATTTCCACATCTTTTTCTTTCGCTACTTCATCTAACGGACCTTTTGCTAAAAAACAAAATGGACATATAAAATCTGAGTATACTTTCATTTTTACAGTCATACTTTTACACCTTACCTTCATAGTTGTAATCAAACCAGTTACATTAATGATAAAAAAATATAAATATGATTTAAGCATTCATTTTTTCTTGCAAAGTTTCAAACAACTGCCCCATCGTAATATTTCTTAAAACTTCTTCCATCGCAGATTGTGCTTGTATTAATATAACTTCTAATACAGCTTGAATATTCGATCCAATTGGACAATCTGGATTTGGTTGCTCGTGAATATGAAATAATTTATCCTCTTCCACTACATTCACTGCATGATACACATCTAACAATGTGATTTCATGTAAATTCTTTAATAATCCCGCACCACCTGGACCGCGGTTTACATATACAAAACCCGCTTGTTTCAAGTAAGACATGATTTTGCGAATGACTACTGGATTTGTGTTTACACTTTCAGCCATATAGTCTGAAGTACAAAGTGAAGATGGATTGTTTTTCAAAATAGATAAAATATGAACAGCTATAGAAAAGCGGCTACTAATTTTCATCGTGATCACCACCTCGATGTAATCATTATAGTTACAACGAAAAGATAAGTCAATCCTTTTCATAAATTTTTTATAAGCAAATTAAAAAGTGTCCCATTAAGATATATGAGACACCTCTTGTTATTCTGCAAATAGCGCTTGAAATTCTTCAATAAATAGCTGCACAGCGATTGAAGAATCCTTTAATGAAGGAACAGCTAAAGCAATTTCTCTCCATACTTGCGGTTCCAATTCTCTCGTTCGCACATTCTGTGGTAAATTCGTTAAAGATAATTCAGCTAATATTGCAATACCTAGCCCTTCTTGAATCATATTTAAAGCTGTAGTAACGGTCGAAATTACATACTCAGCCCGAAGTGGTACGTTGGCTTGTTTAAACATATCAATAATGGGTGGTTCATATCCGCCCTTACATAATATGATCGGTTCATTCTCTAAATCACTAATTGTAATAGAGTCCTTCTTACAAAGAGGATGATCCTCTCTTAAGATAGCAACCATTTTCCCCTTCGTTAATGGGACAATCTCCATATCTTTATTAGGCAAAATAACAATTCCTATATCAACAACCCTTGATACTAACCAATCTTCAACTTCTTTAATTGTTCCTTCGCAAAGAACGACCTCTAAGTTCGGATACTTCTCCTTAAAATGGTTTATCATTTTCGGTAAGAAATGTGCAGAAGCACTCGGAAAACTCCCAATTCGAATCGTCCCAACTTCGTGCCCTTTCTCCATCGCAACTTCTTGTTCAATCTTCTCTACACCGTTCAAAATCTCTCTAATATGTACAAGAATTCTGTTTCCTACATCCGTAACAATTAGCCCTTTTCGTTTATCACGTATAAGAATAGTAACTCCTAACTCTGACTCAATACTTGAAATGGCATGACTGACTGCTGGCTGCGTCATATTTAACACTCGAGCAGCCTTCGTAAAACTACCTAACTCAACAGTTTTTATTAATACTTGCAGTTGTGTAATGGTCATAACTAATCACTTATACTCCTTATAAAAAAGATTCATTTTATTTATTACATTCGATATCATATCATAGTGAAATGAATAACAACAAGGAGGTCTTACCGTGACACAGCTTTCTCGAACTAAGACGGCCATCATCCTTACCTTTCTCGTTTTCATGTGGGGAATCAATTGGCCTTTATCTAAGTTTGCCCTGCATTATACACCACCCGTTTTATTTGCAGGCGTTCGAACTTTAATTGGAGGATTCATTTTACTCCTGTTCGCATTACCGAAATATAAAGAGTTACACTTAAAAGAAACTTGGCATTTATACGTTATTTCTTCTTTACTTAACATCATTATATTTTACGGATTACAAACTGTAGGCCTTCAATATATGCCTGCTGGATTATTTTCCGCCATCGTATTTCTACAACCAGTTTTACTCGGCATTTTCTCATGGATTTGGCTTGAAGAATCTATGTACGGGTTAAAAATTTTCGGGCTTGTTCTTGGATTTATTGGCGTAGGTGTTATTAGCTCTAGTAGTTTAACTGGACATATTTCTATTATCGGAATCCTTCTCGCGATAGGATGCGCGATTGGCTGGGCACTTGGAACAGTATTTATTAAGAAGACTGGGCACCGCGTTAATTCCATTTGGATGGTAACACTTCAACTTATTATTGGAGGACTTTGTTTAATTGGATTTGGTTCAGAGTTTGAAAGCTGGTCTAGTATCGCTTGGAGTCTACCATTTATTAGCGTACTTCTCTTTATTTCATTCTTTGTTATTGCAATGGGATGGCTTGCATACTTCACTCTTGTTGGAGCTGGTGAAGCAAGTAAAGTTGGGGCTTATACATTTCTTATTCCACTAATCGCTATTATTGTAAGCTCAATTTTCTTACATGAGGCCATTACGATTAGCTTATTCATCGGACTATTATTTATTGTGGTGAGTATTTGTTTCGTAAATATAAAGCCGAAAACACTTGCTGTAGGGCCGCGGGTTGAAGTGAAATGAAAATAAAAAAGAGTCTACGTTTGTAGGCTCTTTTTTACAGCTTATTTTTTACGACGTACTACAAAAACACACGCTCCTACCGACGATACAATCGCTAAAATAGATAAAACAATCGCTATCAATTGCATATTACTAGTACCTTCGTTCTTTTCTACACTAGACACTTCACCATGTTCTCCTGTTAATGACGTACCTTTTGCAATTGCAGTAAGTGAATGTGGTTTTTCGGCTTGTTCATCGCCTGTCCATTCAACAATTTCTCCGTCTTTATATTGTTGATATGCATCCCAAGCTATTTTTTGTTCTTTATCAGGGTTTTTAGCGACGAAAGTAAATCGCTGAAACTGACCGGGTAAAATCCCTTCTCCCGTTGCTTCCCATACTACAGTTTTCACTTTTCGAGCATTATCTTTTTGCTCTTCCACTTTCCATCCTGGCACTGGTTCATACTGTTGAAACTCTACTCCAGACGGGATTTTCAATGTAACTTTTGTCGTTGCTACATTCTTTTCAACTGGTACTTTTATCGTGTAAGTCTCCCAAGAGTTAACATCCGAAGTTGCTGGTTTCACAGTAACGTGCGCACTTACAGGTAACGAAAAAATTCCCATTGCAATTATTGTTGCGATCATTGTTGTTCCTAATTTTTTTATACGTTTCATTTTCTATTAGCTCCTTTTTATTTATATCTTCTCTTTATCTGCCGCCTACAATAAATTTATAATCCGTATCAAAGCTATCAAGAGATTTTGTTAATCCGTGCACTTGTATATTCCAGTTTCCTGTCATGTTAATATACATACCTTCCGCTTCATATTCTCCTGGTGACACGGCTGAAACTTTAAATGAACCTTTTCCCATATTCATATCCAATGATTGCGTAGTTAAAATAATTTGCTCCATATCGGTAACAGGTTGGCCTTTCTCATCCTTTAAAGTAATATGGAATGTATTTTGTCCTACTTTATTAGGACTTACATGTAAAGTAAGTTCATATCCATTATCTAATTGCTTACTCTCTGTAAAAGGTCCAGTAGGAGGCATCGGCGGTGTTTGCACGTTTGTCATAAAAGCTACGATTACGAAAATGATAATTCCAATGATAAACTCTACTTTCACCGTAGCGCCTAATCCTTGCTGCGCTCTCATTTTCCCTTTCACATAATGAACAATTCCCAATATCCCCATGAAAATGAATAAAAGTATCTTCACTAATAAAGCTAATCCATACTTCGTATCAAATAACGAATGGATTGTTGGAATAAAGAATGTACTGTTAAAAAGACCTGTTATTAAAATCACGATGACTGCACCTGTTGCCCACGGTGAAAAACGCTTAATCATATCCCAATATATACTCCACTTGTCATCCTCTTTACGTAAAAGAAGAATAATGGATGATAGACCACCAATCCATAACGAAGCTGCGAATAAATGTAGAAAGTCCATAACGACCGCAATCTCTTTAAACTTTAAACCAAATGCATGACTATTAAAGGCTTTCATAACAAGTATCCCAATAAACAATACTATCGGAATGCTCCAAACTTTAAACGACGATAGCTTCTCGCACTTCATCGCAAAATACGTAACGATTATAAGTAAACTAATAAGAGTCATTTGAGTGAGCCATACGTAACTAAAAACAGAGAGCTGTAATGTTTCTTTTAATAGTAAAGGATCGAATGCTTCTAGCCATGAAACATCAGCATTAATTTTCGCTTGCAGTGGTAGATTGAATAGTAAACTAATGAATATCCCAATTAATGAGATCCATATTATTTTTTTGCTTCTTGATCGAACCGAGATTGCATTCCCTTTGTACATAATAAGATTAAAGAATAGCACTCCTATAAACATGGAGAAACTTGTATATAAAATTCCACGTTCCATAATCATATCTATTTGCGGGACATACCCCATCTCTTCTACTTGTACATCGTCCGCTCCCGCTTCTGCTGATCCAATTCGGAACGGAATCACTCCTTGAATGGGATGCCCGTCAGCTGAAATCACTTTCCACTGAATAGAGTAGAGTCCGTTTTTCAAGTTTTCTTTTAACCCTACTTCTAATAACTTTTTATTTTCTTTATCAATATGAGCATTTTTCAAATCCACTCTTGTACCTGATGTATCTCTTACAAACAATGTATTAAAATGCGAAACTTGTATATCCTCATCGAATTCAATTTTCACAACAGCTGGTGCTTTCTTCAGTGTTTCATTTTCAGCAGGGTTTGATTTCACAATGTACGCATGAGCAGATGCACTTTTCGGCATCGATATGATAAGCACACATGCAATTAATAACCACGCCCCTAACCTTCTCATTACTTTCACGCTCATTTCACTTCTTTCTTCCACATCACTATATTTTCATTTCTTTAACTTCCCAAGTTTAATTCTCCGACGAAATATTAACCTGATTAAATATAAAGTGAAACTTTAATCAGTGGGGGTTTTCTTCATCCCCCACTGATTATTAGTTGAACCAATCGGACTTTTATGGGCAGTTGATCCCCCACCTAACTTCTTTGCTTTCGCTGAATTTTGGGGTGGGGGTCTTACTGCCCATTAAAGCGGGATAAATTTCTATACAATATAACTCTTTAATCCTCTCTCACCTCTTAACTTCCAATACAATAGTAACTACCTTCATAGATACAACTTACATTTTTAAAGCCGATTGTTATTATATCATAAAATATATTTATGTAAGTTCCTGAAGAAGAGAAGTTATCGTGAATCATTTGTGAAGAAAGTGTGAAATATATACATAAAAAAGGTATTACGTTTTTACGTAATACCCTTCTTCCATCATAAAATCTCTTTACTTCTCTTCCGGATAATCACAATACTCAATGATTGTTCCCTCTGTATCCGCTGGGTTAAGATATATTAATCTTCTACCGTGCTTATTCATTCGAAGTGTATGCTCTAACGTTCGAATACCTTGTTCTTTTAACTCTTCTAAAGCTACATCTAAATCATCAACACGATACGCAACGTGATGAACACCTTTACCTTTTTGTTTAATAAAGCGCGCTATTGGAGATGTCGTATTATTCGTCGGTGCAAGTAATTCAATTCTATCCCCATCCACTTCAAGAATGGCTACTTCGCTTTCAACACCAGGAGCTTCACTTACATAACGGTCTATTAAAGTTCCTAACAACACCTTTTCATAAAAACGTATCGTACTATCTATATCTCGAACTGCGATGCCGATATGATCAATTGTTTTTTTCATTTTATTTCCCCTACTACTTTATTTTTTCTCATTATTAATAGTAACAAAAAAAGTTATAGAAACAAATCTATAACTTTTTTCATTTAACCTATTTTCTTATTCGTACTTGCTGCTGGTTGAACTTGATTTTTTGCTTTCATAACGCTAATGCCGAACCCGATCAATCCGCCAATTACTGCTGGTAAAATCCAACCTAATCCAACTGCATGCATTGGAAGTAGTTTAGTAAGAAGGTTATTCACTACTTCTAACTTCAGACCAGCTGCATTCAATCCATCAAACATACTTACAATAAATGTTATGAACAAGCTACCTTGATACACTTCTGCTCGTCCTTTAAACAACGGGTGAAGAAGTGTTAGGAAAATTAATACGATTGCTAATGGATAGATTGCGATTAATACTGGAACAGAAATTGCGATTAACTGTGTTAAGCCTACATTTGCTACAACTGCACTGAACACTGATAATACAATTGCAATCTTTTTATACGAAACATTCGGGAATAACTTATGGAAATATGATGAACAAGCTGAGATAAGTCCTACGCTAGTTGTTAAACAAGCTGCTATAACCATTACCCCTAACATGACTCCACCATATGACCCGAAATAATAATTTGAAACTTTCGCTAATACTGCACCACCATTATCTAAATGTCCAAGTTTCTCAACACTTGAAGCGCCCATAAAGGATAGAGATGTATAAATTACTGCTAATATAGCAGCTGCAATAAACGTTGATTTTGTACAAACAATCATAATATCTTTTTTCGTTTTTGCACCTTTTTCTTTAATCGCATTGATAATAATGATACCAAATACGAATGATGCTAACGTATCCATTGTTAAATATCCTTCTTGGAATCCTTTAAAGAACGCATGTGATGTATATGCCTCTGCAGGTGCTTGCATTTCTCCCATTGGGTTCATAAAAGCAAATACTACTAACGCTCCGATAAACGTTAACATAATTGGAGTCAAGATTTTTCCTACAATATCGACAATTTTCGCAGGATTTAGCGAAAAAAAACAAGTAATGCTAAAGAATATAATTGTAAAAAGAATTAATGCTGAAGAACCCATAGCTTCTGGCACAAAAGGTTTAATTCCAATTTCAAAAGAAACACTACCTGTTCTTGGAATAGCGAATAACGGACCAATTGCTAAATATAAAACTGTCGTAAATACAATTCCGAATACTGGATGCACGCGGCTTGCTAACGATTGTAAATCCTCTTTACCTGAAATACCAAATGCTAATACTCCTAGTAACGGTAAACCAACACCTGTTACTAAAAATCCAGCGTTAGCAATCCATACATTCTCTCCTGCCGATTGACCAAGCATTGCCGGGAATATTAAATTTCCTGCTCCAAAAAATAGTGCGAATAACATCAATCCAATAACTACTATGAACGAAAACGGTACTTTGTTCGTCATAATATAACCTCCATTCCAATCCTTTTATCTCATTTCCATTTTTAACTAATTGAATTTTCTGAATATTTAACTTAAGTATCAACTATTCTTGACCTCATTATAGTTTGAAATATAATATTTTGCAATACTATTTTCAAACTTTTCTTTTATTTTATAAATATACATTTTTTAACATAGAAATAGACTAAAAAACCAACATGGTCATCCATGTTGGTTTTTTACATTTACTATCAATTAAAATTTTGCCGCTACTTTTTTAACGTTCTCTAAACCTTCTTCAACAATTTGTTGTGAACGATCTGGATATTGATTGTGCCCTTCAATTACAACAGTCTCTGGATTTGTAATTCCCCAGAACCCAAGCACATTCGTTACATAATTAACGGCCATTTCCATAGGAGCCATTTGTTCTGAAGAGTAATCTGAACCACGTGCACCTAATACAACGACTTTCTTATCACCAGCTAAACCTACTGGGCCATTTGCTGTATATTTAAATGTTTTTCCAGCTTGAGATAAGTATGAAATATATGTGATTAATGGCGCTGGTACTGTGAAGTTCCATAGTGGAAAGGCAAATACAACTTTATCAGCTTCTAAAAACTGATTTAAATATTGATCTACCGTAGCTACAGCCTTCTCTTCTTCTGCTGTTAACTCCATTCCTTGACTACGTTTGTATCCACCTGAAATAGCGATATTTCCGTAATACGGAAGATCTAATGCGAATAAATCTAACTCCGTAATTTCTGTATTTGGGTTCGCTTCTCTATAAGCACTTACAAATGTTTCATACATTCTTGAACTAACTGCTTGCTCCGCTGGACGATCGTTCGCTTTTACAAATAATACTTTTGACATTGTTTTATTCTCCTCTACTTTTGTATTTTCTTCCTTTTTACCAAATAACGAGCTAAATAACCCCATTTTCTTCACCTAAGCTTTCTTGTCATATTCATTATTCATCATCATAAAAATTCTTATTCTAATAATAAGTTCCAATAGATACCTTAAGTATAAAAACAAAAAACTTTTTGTTATTTAATTACCTTATGTAAGTGATTGTAATACAGTTACTTACTTTAGTCAAGTAACTTTAAATAAAAAACAATATCTCGAATTAAAAATAATGACCACAATACAATTCATACACCCATTGTAACTTTATTGTTTGTATAATGGATGTAGAGAGGGCAATTCATATTTAGAAAGGATTTACTCATGAGCACTATAGAAAAGATTCAAACTTTTATTATTCTTTTTGCTGTTACATGCGGCATCGTACTCGGACAATTTCATTTGATACATATGTATGCAGAGCAATTTATTGTCCCCTTCTTATTTTTCATGCTGTATGGATTATTCCTCAGCATCCCATTGAAAGAAATAAAAAGCGGGTTCCGCAATTTAAAATTTGCTGGAACGAGCCTTACTATTAATTTTGTATGGACACCTTTACTCGCCTGGGGGTTAGGAGCACTATTTCTTTCAGATCACCCAGCACTTTGGGTTGGATTTATTATGTTAATGGTTACTCCATGTACAGATTGGTACTTAATCTTTACTGAAATAGCGAAAGGAAATGTAGCACTTTCTACTGCCATTTTGCCTGTAAATTTAATATTACAAGTACTACTCCTTCCCATTTATTTATTTTTATTTGCTGGTATCATGAAGACTGTAGCGGTTTCTGTTTTAGTAGAAAGTATTGTTATCGTAATTGTTTTACCATTTATACTTGCACACGTTACAAAGTTCATTATGAATAAACTGAAAAAAACTGAAACACTTGAGAATAAACTCATTCCGTTTTTCAGCTCTGCACAAATTATATTTTTAAGTTTAGCAATCGTAGCGATGTTTGCGTCACAAGGAAAATATTTACTACAGAATATGAACGTTGTTTTACTATTACTCATTCCTGTTCTATTGTTCTTCCTCATTAACTTTGTACTCGGACAATTTATCGGACGCATGATGCGTTTATCTTATAAAGATACAGTAAGTCTAAGCTTAACAACATTAGCAAGAAACTCGCCTGTTGCACTTGCTATTGCTGTAACAGCTTTTCCAAACGAACCTCTTATTGCACTTGCACTCGTTATTGGACCGTTAATTGAACTACCAGTACTTGCTTGCGTTTCACAAGTGTTGTTGCTTATTAAGAAAACAAAGCAATATACATAATAAAAAAACGTCCCAAAGTAGGACGTTTTTTTATTTTCGAGAACTTATAGAAGTAACGATAATTATCGGCTCTAAGAATTTTATACGTGATAGAAAATTAGCTTGTCGTTACATTTACAATGTCTTTCTAATTAAAAAATTATAGGAAAAGTAAATATTACGAAAGCTGCCCAAATTCCGTAGATTGGCAAATACTTCGTAACGGCATCTTGGATAGCTGTCGGTCCTGATTTGTTTTGTAGAAAACGCATATAGGAGAACATAATCCAAATGAGATTTGCCCAAATCAGTATGTTTACGCCTAAAACAGCAAGTCTATTAGGTGTAATCCCGTAAGAAGAAAGTCTAAATACGATAGCTGACAAAGCTACAGTATCAATAATAAGTGCCAAAACAATTAAGGCAAAGTTTATATAATCTGAAATGCTCTTTTTCTCGTCTGACTCACTCTCAACGATAGAAAATATAGTAACAGCCAATACACCAAGGAGTATTACGTTGAAGGCCATAAGGAAATTACGATCCAAGAATGGATTTTTCGCGACCCAAATTACCGTTATAAGATAAATAAACAATGTGATCAGAACGAGAGGACTAAAAATTTTAGCTATATATGGTGTAATATTTTTAGCAAGTTTAAGATTCAATGATACTAAGTATGCAGCCACTACAGCGAGAGCGGCAGCTCCAAATAATACAACATTACTAAAATAGAATTCTCCTATATCCAAGTCAACAAAGCTAAATAACTTCATCGTGAATACTGCTAGTATCATTCCGCTCACTGCCATGCTCGCGTAGAGAAGACAATATTCTAAATTAAATTTTATATAAGCTAATCTTGTACTGCCTTTTGAATATTCATTTCCCGTAAACGCAAGTCCCAATAAGACCCATAACAATATAGGAAGATGTAAATACGCAAGGATACTGCTGTCTTTATAATTTAATGGCAACATATTAAGATACAACCCGGCAATTAGGAACAACGCTGCAAGGAAATAAATAATACTTTTTTTCGGAGTATTATTGTAAATAAAATAAGCAGCAATAAAGGGAATTACACCAAAAGCCAAGTTAATTGGAGCAATTGCTTCCTGCTCGACAAAGTGGAAAATGATTCTAGTGCTTAGGCCAGCTAGAATTGCTAACATGCCCATGAATAAGAAACCTTTTTGAAACAACGATACTTTTTCTTTATTTGCCGTCTCCTTGAAATGTAATCTTTCATACCAAGCAGCTAGAACCTCCGAATCAGGATTTTCATCCCATGCTTGTGAGAATGACTTTTTAAAAGCTTTTGGGTCTTTTCTATACATTCTCTCCAACTCATGAGGATTATCCATATTTTCAATAATCAAATTGTGATTGTTCATAGTTTTACCTCCTCTAATAAAAAACAGCGTTGTTACCTTTCTATAAAAAGCACCTCACTGATTTATCATGATATTGATTTTAATACAAAATTTATTGTTTTACAATAAATAATTATCAATTATAAAGATTTATTTATTGTATATTTTATTTCAAATAAAAATAAATAGTACTACTTATTCAAAAAAATATCCTATAGAATAGACTTTTTTAAGTGTCTATTCTATAGGATACAGTTTAATCATCATATTTTTTATTTGTTGAAACTACTTAATTCTCAAACACAAAATTAATCTTATTATCTTTCCACTCTAACATCGCATCAAACGTTTTCTCGCCTTTTTTAAAGCCTTTAATTAAATCGGTCTTTTCACCTTTTAAGAGCTTTGTCATATTCTTTTGCGAAATTGTTTTACTTAATATCTTCTTTGAGATGGTAAAATCACATTGCGTTGTATTGTAGTTTGAACAACCGTAAAACGTTGATTTATCAATCACATCGCCATCACATTTTTTACAACTACCAACCTTTTTACCTGTTGTAAATTTCGATCCTTTTCGCTCAATTGATTCAACATGTAATCCAGTGAAATCCCATTTCTCTGACATTTCCACCGCATCTTCAATAATTTTAGCTGATAGCTTTTTCGTTTGTTCCATAAATGTGGCTGGTGATGCTGTGCCTTCGCCGATTTCCGCAAGGCGCTGCTCCCATTTTGCAGTCATTTCTGGTGAAGCTAGTATTTTGTCACCGATTGCGGTAATTAATACTTTCCCTTTATCGGTTGCATACACTTGGTTTTTCTGTACATCTATATATTTACGGTCTTTCAGCATCGTAATAATTCCAGCACGCGTTGCCTCAGTACCTAAACCTTCTGTTTTCTTTAATACTTTTTCAAGCTCTTCATTCTCTAAATACTTACCTGCCGTTTTCATTAACGTAATAAGTTGCCCTTCTGTATAACGCTTCGGTGGCTGTGTTTTTCCTTCTTTCACTTTCACCTTTACAACTTTTCCTTCTTCACCTTCAGCAACAATTGGGAGAATTGTTTCATCATCTTTATCATCTTGGAAAATTACTTTACGCCATCCTTCTTGAATCTGCTGTTTTCCTTTTGAAATGAATTCAGCACGTTCGTCTACAAGAGTTGTAATCGTTGTGTAGTCAAAGATTGCTACTTCATAATGCGCCGCAATCAATCTTCTTACGATCATATCGTAAATTTTCTTTTCATCACCTGATAGTTTGCTTGGATTTGTAACTTGCTCTGTCGGAATAATAGCGTAGTGATCTGTAACTTTTTTTTCATTCACATAACGCTTATTGTTCATAATCGATTCAATTGGAGCTGGTAATAACCCTTTATATTCATCAAACTGACTTAATTTCTGTAAAATATCAGGGAACGTCGCTGCTTCTCCTTGTGTAACATAGTTAGAATCCGAACGCGGATAAGAAACTATCCCTTTTTGATATAGTGCTTGTGTTATATCAAGCGTCTTTTTCGGTGAAAATTTAAAAGCTTTATTAGCTGTCGCTTGCAGTGCTGATAAATTAAATAAAAACGGCGGCTGAAACTCTTTACGCTCCGTTTTCATTTCTTTTACTACAGCCGGTTTCCCTTGGCAAAATGCTGCAATTTTATTTGCCATATCAGGGTCTTTTAAGCGGGATTCACTATCCTTCTCCCATTTCCCCTCATACTTCTTTCCTTCTATATTAAAGGTTGCGAACACTTCCCAAAACGGCTCAGACTTAAAGTTTTCTATTTCTTTTTCACGCTTTACGATTAATGCAAGTGTCGGTGTTTGTACACGACCAGCTGAAAATACATCATTCATTCCTTTTTTCTTTAGCAAAATACTAAAGACACGCGATGCATTCATACCAACGACCCAATCCGCACATGACCTTGTATACGCCTCATAGTACGTATTGATTGTATCTGATTCATCAAGCAAGTTTTTAAACCCTTGATAAATAGCTTGTTTCGTTAAAGATGAAATCCAAAGACGCTTCATCGGCTTTTGCACGTTACAAAGATTAATAATGTTTCGTACGATTAATTCCCCTTCACGCCCAGCATCACCCGCGTGAATAATCTCAGTTACCTGAGGATTATGTAACAGCTGTTTCACAACATTAAATTGCTTATACTTTGACTTTGTTACTTCAAATTGAAAACGCTCTGGAATCATCGGTAACGTATTAAGTGACCATTTTTTCCACTCCGCGTGATAATGCTCTGGATTACATAACTGCGTCAAATGACCAATTGCCCATGTACAGTACGCTCCATTTGGAAATAACTCATTCGCTTCTACTTCTAAATATCCATCTTTCCGTCGATATTTAAACTGTGAAACAAGAGCCAAACCTTGATCTGGTTTCTCGGCAATAATTAATTTCATTTTATAACTCCCTATCTGTATTCCAGTGTTACTTTCATTGTCTATCTGTTTAGAGGCGATGATAAAACAACAATCTTATTTATCATTCGCGGGGTACTCCCCATAATGGGATAACTATAATATTATACGCTTATTCTTTATGCCTTCACAATAGAAACTCATTATAAAACAATTTCTTTCACATGCTTACAAATAAAAAAGACGCTCAAAGAATCTAGCGCCTACTTGTTTACATTTATTAAATTGTGCAGATAATTTGCAGATATAAATAAGCATAAGTTCTCTCCATTTGAACATATGATGAAATGAACGATAGGACAGGGAGGTATCATAATGTTTGCTTACACATTAACCACCTTAACACTTTGTTGTATCTCGATTCTTATCACATCATATATTTCCAAACGTAACGGTACCCTAATGGAGTATATGGTATTTATTATGTCTTTTAGTATGAGTCTCGGTTTAAGTATTGGTTTTTATTTAGGTATTCTTTTTAAAGGAGAATTACTGTATTCTACGTTGCTTGCCATTTTGATTAGTGGTTGCATCGGTTTTCTAATTGGTCTACGTTTTCACCTATTTACTGCTTTAGAAGGAATGTTCTCTGGATTAATGGCAAGTATGATGGGAGCAATGATTACAGAAATGTTAAACGCTCAACAAGCTCATAGTATACTATTGATTAGCCTTTTACTTACTATAACGATAACTATGTCATGTATGATCCAGCTTTTATCAGACACATTTACTACTTATACCCGTCGTTGTTTTCTATTATTACTCTCAATTGGCGCTGTAATTATCCTGACTGTATTCGTAACGTTCCCAGAGCATACGCCAATCTCTTCCACAGAAGAACAACATAAACATTAGCATCTATAATCGATTTCCTCTAATATTTCATTACATTAGAGGGAATCGATTTCATTAATTTTATTTCTGAACAGATGAAGATAAAAAACACTTTGAATCGTTAGTCCAAAACTTCTAAATCTATATACTTAACAACATATTAATTTCATAGATATTCAATTCCTTTACTTGAGAAGCTATACAATGCCATGTTGAAATATTGAATTTCCACTTAACCAATATATATTTTTGGATCCATAGCATTGCTCTTTTGCGCATTCCATTCACCTTTATGGATTTCAAAATGTAAGTGTTGTCCTTCAGATTGTCCTGTATTCCCCATTATGCCAAGTTGTTGTCCTTGCTTCACTTTTTGACCCGCAGAAACAAAACGACTCTTTAAATGAGCATATACAGTCGTATATGTTTGTCCGTTAATATTGTGAGAAATAAAAACAACATTACCATAGCTTGTAGAATAATAAGAGCGAGTGACTACACCTTCTGCGGCGGCAACAACCGGCACTGTTCCCGAAGCAGCAATATCTAATCCGTGATGCATTCGCCCACCACGTTTCTCAAATCTAGAAGTGTATCTTCCTACAGCTGGTTGAATAAAATCATTTGTTTTAATTTCATTTATTGTATTTCCCTCTTTGGATTGTCGCTGCTCCTCTTCACTAGTCACACTTGTTTTTAATAGAAATTTACTTGATACATAACCGTTTTTACCGTTGTAATTAATTTTCAACCAGCCATTTTTTTCAAATAGGACTTGTACTTTTATCCCTTTTGATAAAGCACCAAGTATACCGTGATTTGTACCAGCACCACTCCTCACATTTAACACGCTTACGTTAACATAATAGTCACCAACTGTTGCTCCAGTATATGGATTACTGATTTCAGGTATTGAGGGTGTACCTCCTTTAACGAAATTTACATATTCACTACTTACATAACCTGTTTTTCCATTATGCTTAATTTTCAACCAGCCATTTTCAACGCCAGTTACTTGCAATGCTTGTCCGTTTAATACACCACCAATTACACTATGGTAAATGGCAGGGCCTGTACGAACACGTAAAGAAGTTGCATCTACAATGTATGTACCGTCAGCTTGAACCGTAACATTATTTTGTTGTTCATTTGTTTGGTCTGCATTTGCATTTGAGCCACTCTTTGAAATGTAATCTTTACTAACATAAGCGTCTTGTCCTTTATAATTAATTTTGAACCAATCTTGTACTTCACCAGTCACTGGAACAACTTGTCCTTTATACATAGAGCCTAAAATCGTATGGGAAGTACTTGGACCTGTACGAACGCGGAGAGAGGATACGTTAACTTTGTAATCCCCACTCGCAACTTGAAATTCTCCATTGTTATTGCCGCTTCTATTTGAGCCACTGTCTATTACAAATTGACTGCTTACATAACCTACTTTTCCACTATGTTTAATTTTCAACCAGCCGTTTTCTTCTCCAATAACTTGTAAAACTTTCCCTTCATAGACGCGTCCCATTATTGCACTAGATGTACTCGGCTGTGTGCGAACACGTAATACATTAGCAGTTACAGTTTTACTACGACTCACGCTTACATTCGTCTTCGCTGATACAACATTTTCCGAAACAAATTCACCACTTACGTAGGCAATTTTCCCTTTATGATTAACTTTCAACCAACTGTTTTCTTCTCCAATAACTTGTAAAACTTCTCCTTCATAGACGCGTCCCATTATTGCACTAGACGTATTCGGCTGTGCGCGGACACGTAGAGCATCCGTATTTACTGTTACTTGATTTCCATATTTCACTAAATTAGTAGGTTGCTCATGCTTCGTTTCTTTTTGTATTTTAGTATTTTTCGCTTGGGCAGTACTAACAAATATACTTCCTGTAACAGAAGCTACTGCTACACTAGCTAAAATCTTTTTCATATGTACAAAACACCTTCCTAATAAACACATTCAAGTATCATCATGTCTTTATATTAATTTCTATTTATTTCCATTCTAACTATTCAGTAAAATTACCCTTTTATTATCCATATTGAATTTTTATTTATTTTCTGCCATCTATATCTAGTAATAATGGAAGCTTAAATCCTTAACACTCTGAAAATTCTCTCATTCTCTCAACTTAACACTACACAATGTAGTTTAACTTTCCAAAAAAAATAGCTACAAATAATCACCTATAATTAATACTACAAAAATACAAAATTATAATTTAAGTCTTCTTCATTTAACTTATACTTTTGCTTAAAAATACCCGTTCTCCTTTCACACTACAAATTGTAGTACAAAATAAAATAAAGGTCAAATATAAGTATTTTTTGGGACTACAATACATTACATTTATCCACTTCTATCCTAATCGAAAACGATTATGTTTTTTTATCTATAAATAACAAAAAAACATTTTTATCTTGTAAGCTTTTTCTATAGGGTAGCTCCCTCTTATTGTCTAAACTTTTATAAAAATCATATTCATAATTCACAATATTACATATAAAAGCAGTCATCTATAAAGATAACTGCTTTTCATCATTATAAACTACATGATTTTCACCTTATTCCGGCTTATTAGGAATGTTTGGATTCGGAACATAGTCAGATTTATAATCTGTATATTTCACTTCTGTTACCATCCCCGCTGAAGCATGGTGTAAATCATGACAGTGGAACATCCAATCACCCGGATTGTCTGCTACAAAGGCTACTTCATATTCTTCACCTGGTTTTAGGTTCAAAGTATCTTTCACAATTGGAGAACCTTCTATCGGTTTTCCATCTTTACTCAATACTTGGAAGAAGTGACCATGTAAATGCATTGGATGATCGTCCATTTTAGAACGATTTACCAATTTTACTTTTACTAAATCACCCCTTTTTACTGGAATTGGGTCAATATCCGGAAATATCTTTCCGTTAATTGTATATACCATTTCATTTCCATTCATTTGCGTATTTAAGTCCATATTATATGCGGCAGTATACTGTTGATTTAACGTGAAACTACCTAATTTCTTACCACCATATTTCGTCATATCTAATTTCGGTAAGTTTTCTTTTTCATCTGCCTTATCTTCCATCTCTTTGCTGCCATCATATTCAATAACAGCTTTCATGCCTTTTGCACCTTTATTTTCTGAATGGTCTTCAACATACCATTTCCCAAGATTATTAGCAGTAAATTCAATATCATAACGTTCACCCGGTGCGATTGAAATGACTTGATCCTTTATAAATTTTGGATCGTTTATTGGTTGACCATCTGTCGTAATTACTTTTATATCATGACCGTGAACGTGTATATCATGTGATAGATAACCAGCATTAACGAGCCGAAGACGAACTTTATCTCCCTTATTCACTTTTAATGGTTCTACTAAATCCCCGCTTTTACCATTGATTGTGAATACATCATACATACTCATATCATGACCTTCCATCTTCATATTTCCATGGTCCATTCCTGTCATATTGCCAGAGGCTTTTTTATCACTGCCCATGTCCATACTAGAATGATCCATGCCGTTCTTATCATCATTCTTTTTCGTATTTTCATTATCCTTAGATTTATTACCTTCTTGCCCTTTTGTCATTTCTTTTAACTGATTATTAATTTCTTCTTTATCTGTTATCCATTCATCTAACATTAATATGTAATCTTTATCATACTTTTCATTTGTATCTTCTACAATAAGCGCTCCATACAAACCTCTGTCTAATTGATTGACAGAATCTTGATGCGAGTGATACCAATACGTTCCTGGTACGTTCGCTTCAAATTCGTAGATGAAACTTTTTCCAGGTTCCACTGCATCTTGCGTCACACCTGGAATTCCATCCATATTATTTGGGACAGGATACCCATGCCAATGAATAGATACTGGTGCAGATAATTCATTTTTTAATGTTACTTTCACCTTTTCACCTTTTTTCACCCGAATTTCCGGACCAGGAGATGAACCATTAAATGTCCAGACCGGAACAATAACACCATTACTTAACTTTTGTTTTTCTTCTTTTGCTATTAAAGTCACTTCTGGCCCTTTTTCAACTTTCAATGTTTTTGTAGCCGTTTCAGTCTGTGGTGTTTTTTTATCATTCATATTTTTATAATCGTTTGTTGTATTTGTGGTCGCGGAACATGCAGCAATTAAAGATATGACAGAGACCGTAACTGCTGTTAATACAAAACGCTTCATGGAAAACCCCTCCTTTTTCTTTTTCAAAATCATTATAAAAAATGATTTTCAAGAAAATATGGAGATGTGCAATGGATCAAATAAAAAGACGCCCAAAATGGAGCGCCTCTACTAATGATTATTTTGTAACAACTTCATCTTCTTTTACATTCACATTATTCTCTCTCATAAACGCTTCAATCTCTTCAACTTCTCTAATGATATCTTTTGACAAGTTTTCATGTCCGTCTTTCGTTACAAGAATGTCATCTTCAATACGAATTCCAATTGATTCTTCTTCAATATAAAGACCAGGTTCAATTGTTATAACCATACCTTCTTCTAACACTCTCTCTTTATATGTTCCTACATCATGCGTATCTAAACCAAGGAAATGGCTGACACCGTGATAATAGTATTTCGATAACTCTTCGTCTTCTTGAATTAAACCAATTGCTTTACACTCTTCTGCCAGTACCTTTTTTGTATGCTCATTTAATGCAGCAAACTTTACTCCTGGCTTAATGAGTTTCGTTGTTTCTTTCAATGCTTTTAATACAATATTATACATTTGTTTTTGGCGACTAGAGAATGTTCCATTTATCGGGAATGTATAACTAATATCAGCATTATAGTAGTCTTTTTGAGCGCCTAAATCTAGCAGTACTAAATCACCATTTTGAATTTGTGCATCATTATCTTCATAATGAAGAACTGTAGCATTTTTTCCACTTGCCAAAATTGTATTGAATGCATGATGCTTAATGCCAGATGACTTCAGTGTGAAATCAAACTGAGCTTCTAATTCATACTCCATCATGTCGGCTTTTGCATGCTTAAGTACGTTGTAAATACCCTCTTTTGTTACCCCAATTGCTTCTTTAATAATTTCAATTTCTTCTTCTGTTTTAAACACTCGTAATTCACAAATATGCGGATATACATTACCAATTAAAACGTGTGGATACTGTTCTCTTACATGTTTAGCAAACGTAAGCGTTTTTGTCTCCGCTCCATTCCACTCACGACGCTCTAAATCTAAATATAGATGCTTCACATTTTCTGAAAAAAATATATTTGACATTGTCTTTTCAAAGCTATCTAAATATACAACTTTCTTTATACCTGAAATTTTCTCTGCTTCCTCGTTAGAAACAGTTTTACCAACCCATTTTTCCATTACTGGATCTGACTTTTCAATGAAAAGTGTTTCTTCCACACTATTTCCAAACTTCTTCAACATGAAAATAACATTTGGTTCATCGATTCCTGTTACATAGTAAAAATTTCGATTCGGCACAAATTTATAATGTGCATCCGCTGACATATGAGGTGCTTGTCCAGCAAATAAAATAGTAATAGATTCATCTGGTAATGTGTTTACTAATCGTTCTCTATTTTGAGCAAAAAATGTTGATTCCATAATAATCCCCCTAGCGTTCTATGTATGATTAAAAAACTAATTATCTAACACCATTCATTTTATTATTGTTATAATTTTTCGTCAATTAATAGTATTCATTTAGACAATAATACTTTCTTCACTAGACACGTTTCACTCAGGATTATGCATACCACTCCACAATTTCTTGACATTTATTCTATATACTTAAAATCTCATATATAGGAAAGGAGCTACAACTTTGAAACATTATATAGCAACAGGGTTAGCAATTACCTCTTTATTCATAATTTCAGGATGTTCTAGCAACGCCGAAACAGCACCAGTGAAGAAAGACACGGTGCAATCTCAGCCAAATCATACAGAAACAGTAAATACGAGTCCGCAAAACTTCTATACGGAAACTACATCTGGAAAAATCGAGCACATTCACGGAATTGGCTATGCAGGAAATATGCCTGGGGTTTCTATCGCCACTCATAACGGGATAAAAGTTTACCAAAATGGAAAATGGTTTGAAACTAAGACTGAGCTACATGATTATATGGGATTTCAGGCAACGAAGAACGGATTCTTTGCCAGCGGTCATCCTGAACGAGGAGCAAATTTAAAAAATCCTTTAGGGTTAATGAAAAGTTCTGATGGCGGTAATACCCTTGAAAAGCTAGCATTTTATGGAGAATCTGATTTTCATAACCTTGCTGTCGGATATAATACAGAAGCCATTTATTTATACAATGAGCGTCCAAATTCAAAATTACAACAAGGTTTTTATTTCAGTACGAACAACGGACAAGATTGGAAAGAGAGTAAGTTAAAAGGTCTTTCAAGTACAATTCATTCCTTTTCCGTACATCCGGATCAAGCTAGTGTAGTCGCGGTAAGTGCTAAAGACGGTGTTTACTTATCTACAGATTACGGAAATACATTTGAACTGTTCTCTACATCACTTGAATCGACAGCAGTTACATTAAGTAATGAGGATGTTATTTACGCACCTATCAATAAGCAAATCGTAACGAAGAAATCAATTGCTACAAATGAAGAAACAAACATACAAACTCCATCTTTAGATTCTAAAGATACAATTATGTACATATCACAAAACCCTCAAAATTCAGCTGAAATAGTATTTGCTACAATGAAAGCAAATGTGTTCCTTTCTACAGATGAGGGTAAAACGTGGAAGCAGATTACGAAAGAGGGAACATTCCAATTTAATTAGAAGGGTGAATATAACTTGTTTTCAACAATTAGTGAATGGAGCTATCAACTCATGTCTCCTTTAATGAATGTCGCGAATGCTACGAAATCAGTACCTCTTTTATTTGCGTTTTTATTAGGCGTAGTAGGTACCCTCGCTCCTTGCCAATTAACAGGAAACATTAGTGCTATTACACTTTATGGCAATCAATCTTTACAAAAAGGACATGCATGGAAACATATATTGTTATTCATTTTAGGAAAAATAATAGCTTTTACAACTCTAGGACTATTCGTGTGGTTTTTAGGAAAAGAGATTCAACAAATATTAACTTTGTACTTCCCTTGGTTACGAAAAATAATTGGGCCTTTATTAATTTTAATGGGGCTAATGTTGGCAGGTATTATTAAAGGAAGAAGTTTTTTCTCAATCAAATTTATACGAAAACAAAATGAAGTTGGATCATTTTTACTTGGATTCTTCTTTTCCTTAGCTTTCTGTCCGACTATGTTCGTTCTATTTTTCGGAACGCTAATCCCTTTATCTTTCTCATATAATTATGGCTACTTGTTTCCGACATTCTTTTCGATAGGAACTGCTCTTCCTATCGTTATATTAATGTCCATCATCTCCTACCTTGGATTAAATGGGGCACTACTTAAAAAGAGCAGAAAAATAGGAAAAACCATTCAGCTTATAGCTGGGATACTACTCATTTTAGTTGGATTTTATGATATATCTTTATATTGGATATAAATAAAAAAGGTAAGTTCAAGTGACTTGAACTTACCTTTTTTGCTCATTACTCTCATAATGGAAAACAACAACACCTTTTATACCTTACCAAGGCATTGACACTAATTAAAAGATACGTTACAATAACTATACATTAGTAAGTAACTAATGTAACGAAATCTAACTAGAGGTGAATCCAATGAAAAACATTTTATTCCGTATTAACGAATTATCAAAAAAAGAAAAAGCATCTGGATTAACAGTTGATGAAAAACAAGAACAACAAATGTTGCGTCAAAACTATACAAAAACATTTCGTGGAAGCTTAGATTCCATTTTATTAAACACAAAAATTGTTGATCAACATGGTCTTAACGTTACACCAGCCGCATTACAAGATGCTCAAATACGTTTAAAATTAAGCAAATGAAATCAATGCTAAACAAACAATCGTATAAAACATAAAAAGAGCCGGAATTCCTATTTAGAAATTCCAGCTCTTTTTATTGTATTTTCTAATTTAACATATGAACGATACATCGCAATTCTCCACGATACAATCATTTCACGCAAAGTTTATGAACGGAATATGAACAAAATATTACATTCAACATTTAAATATAAAAAAGTCATTCCACAATTCATAATTGTGAACTGCACCCCAATTGTTAGACACAGTCTAACAATTGGGGGTGCAGTTTTTTTATGACAAAATTTACGAAGGATTCAAAGTTAACGCTCGTTCAAGGATTTAATCCAAA